>NZ_JBHTFN010000018.1:0-1130 GCF_042666195.1 Bradyrhizobium sp. GCM10028915 | reverse complement strand
TTATGTGCGCATTTCGCTGATGGTGAGCGGTGATTTCACGCGATGGTTAGCAGGCATTTCGCGCGATCGTGAGCAGCCGCTTTGGCCGACATGGTGATTGGGTCAGGGGTTTGAGTTGGCGTCAAGAGTTTGATTGCGGGCGTTTTCTTTTCGCATGCTTTCTCCGGAGAGTTGAAGGCGGTGAGCGTTGTGAACGAGGCGGTCCAGGATGGCGTCGCCGAGGGTTGGGTCGCCGATAACGTCGTGCCAATGTTCGACGGGGACCTGGCTGGTGACGATGGTGGAGGCGCGACCGTGGCGATCGTCGAGGATCTCCAGAAGGTCGCGCCGTTCGGGCGGATTTAGAACTGACAGGCCCCAATCATCGAGGATCAGGAGTTGAACGCGGCCGATGGTTTTAAGCAGTCGGCCGTCGCCGCGAGCCAGGGCAAGTCCCTCGAACAGACGCGGGACGCGATGATACTGGACCGAACGATTGTCGCGGCAGGCCTTGTGGCCGAGGGCGCAGGCAATCCAGCTCTTGCCGAGCCCGGTTGCCCCTGTGACGAGCAGGTTCTCGTTGCGGTCGATCCAGTCGCCGCCGACGAGCCTGGCGAAGACGGCGCGATCGATACCGCGCGGAGCGCGCAGATCGACGTCTTCCACGCATGCGCTCTGGCGCAACGCGGCGAACTTGAGACGGGTCGTGAGACGTTTGGTGTCGCGCTCGGCGGCTTCGCGATCGACCAGCAATCCGACGCGCTCCTCGAACGACAGGGCATCGAGATCCGGTGATCGTCGCTGCTCCTGGAGGGCCTTGGCCATTCCGGTCAAGCCGAGCGTAGTCAGCCGTTCATGGGTCGGATGTGTCAGCATTGGGGGGTCTCCCTATCAGTGGAAATAGCCCTGACCGCGGATGTTGCCGTGGCGCAGGGGCTGGTGGTCGGAGGTCTCGTCGAGAAAAGCGCGATCAAGGCCGCTCTTGAGGATCGAACGGATCGAGGCGACGGAGCGAGCCTTGATCAGGATGCCGCGTCGGCAGGCGGCATCGACACGCGCGTTGTCGTAGCTCCTGGCCAGCGACAGGATACCGAGGCAGGTGCGAAAGCCTTGCTCGGGATGCGGCCGGGCCGCGATGACGGCCTGGAAAA
>NZ_JBHTFN010000017.1:0-31277 GCF_042666195.1 Bradyrhizobium sp. GCM10028915 | reverse complement strand
GATCGCCAGCGGCCTGTCGCGGGGTGCAAACCGCGGCAGGCCATTCCTCACGGAACAGGTCGAGAATAACTGATCGCGCTATTACAAGGGTGGGCAAAGGCGCGTAGCGCCGTGCCCACCATCTATCTATCAATGGTGGTTGGTGGGCACGCTTCGCTTCGCCCAGCCTACGAGCTCCGAAACTTTCGCTGACCCCCTTGTTCCAACACGTTCGGCGTCGTTACCGCTGGTATCGGCTCCGCTTGCCCGGGAAGGCGGTCAAGATTATCCTCGCGCGATGGCCGTCAGTGTCCCCGACCTGAGAGCATTCCTGCTCGCCACACCGTTCTTCGGCGGTATCCCGGATCAAAGTCTCGACCTCCTGATGTCGATGCTGGTTGAGTGCCGATTTGATACCGGAGCAACCGTCGTGACGGAGGGCGAGCCCGGACGCTCGCTGTTCATCGTCAAATCCGGCCGGCTGGCGGTGAGCAAGCGGGCGAATGCGGGCAACGTCATCCCGATTTCCGTTCTGGAGCCCGGCGATTTCTTCGGTGAGATGACGCTGATTGAAATGCAAAATCGATCCGCCACGGTGGTCGCGGAGAGTCCGACCGTGCTTTACGAGCTGACCGCCCAGAAGCTCTACGCTTGCTACAAGGCCGATATCCACACCTATGTGATCGTCCTGCAAAACATCAATCGCGAGCTATGCCGACGGCTGCGCCGTTCAGACGATCGGTTAGCGGGGCATCAGGTGGGTGACGAGAGTTGACATGCGTAGCATGGGTAGAGCGAAGCGAAACCCATCATGTCTCGTCACCGCGCAAATCTTCCATGGATTTTCGTTTCGCTGTACCCATCCTACGAACTCCCCGGCACCGTAGGCTTCGAATAGGAAACTAACATGGCTCAAGCCGGAGATAATGGACGGTTCGCGGCGTTCAAGCACCACGCCAAGGTGCACTCCTTCAGAGTCAGCACTGCTTTTCTGACTTGGATTCTGCTCGGCGCGACGCTCTTTTACAAGCCTGAGTGGGTCCGATGGGCTCTGCGAACAGGCACGCACGCTATTGAAGCTGTCGGCGATGCGCTTCCTGGTTATTGGGGCGCTCAGGCCGAAATTGTCTTGCGCGAACTCGGTGGTTTCCTTTGGATCCAGATCACGGCCGCGATCCTGTTTGTCCGGTTCGTGTTCTGGCTGATCGGGGCCTCGTGGCGCCGTGGTCGGCGGTAGATCCAGTCAGCTCGCGTAGGATGGGTAGAGCACTTGCGAAACCCATCATGCTTCGTCACCGAGCAATGCTATGCAATTCCTGGCCAAAACTGACTGGAGCTCTCGCTCGGGCGATGCCCGCAAGTGACCCCGAAGCGGCGGTCGCGGGGAAGTTGAGGTTCGCTAAGGCCCCACAGGCCTAAAATGTGCTTTAAGGAATATAAGAGACATCCTCAGCTGAGGGAGCCAACCTCAGCGGCGATTTCTTCCGTCAACCACGCAATGCCCGCATCCATCATTGCTGCCTTGGTCGTAATGGCCATGATTGCATCGGACTTCCGCTTCAAAGGAAGCTCAACCAATTGCAGCGCGAAACGAGCCGCGTATCTCTCGACGAGACGGCGCGGCAATGTTGCTATCAAGTCCGAGTTTGAAATTTGCGTGAGTGCCATCATAAAGGTGGGCACGGTCAGGACAATGCGGCGCTGGAGGCCGCGCTTCTCCAGGAGTTGGTCGACAAAACCTCGCGGATCGCCGTCGAGCGACACAAGAAGATGCTGTGCTCTGCAGAATGCAGCAATCGTTGGTGCGCGGGCGAATCCGTTTCCCTTGCGCATCGCGACCACGAAACACTCATCGTAAAGCTTTCTTGCCTGGAAGCGGGTTGGCACTGTGCCCAGGGGCAGGATGGCCAAGTCGATTTCGCGCTTCTCCAGCTTCTCCAGGCTTGACCGCCAAGGGTGCTCCACAGCGCTTGCATGCCGCCCTGGCATCAGATGGATCAAGCTCAGGTCGGCACGGGGTGCCTTTCTCCTGAGCCGCCCCGCAAATGGTCCCATCACCGTGTCCATGATCGCATCAGGAGCGCCAATGGAAAAACGGCGGCTACTTGTAGTCGCGTCGAAGGGCGTAGCTGAAGCAAATACGCGCCCTACGCGAGAAAGGATATCTCCTACTGGCTCGCCGAGTTCCAGCGCACGCTCCGTCGGCACAACACCCTTCGGCGTCCGTAAGAACAGGGGGTCATTAAATAGATGCCGTAGCCGCCCAAGTGAATGACTTACGGCAGAAGGGGTGATGTTCAAGCGGCTAGCCGCTCGCGCCACGTGGCTCTCCTCCAGCACAGTGTGGAAGACCAGCAGCAAGTTAAGATCGACTTTTGACAAGGAAATGTGGTTCAGCATATTGCTGAGGTTATATCACTGGATTCATGTCCCTGAAAGCTCCATGGATTGCGCAACGTTAGCCACAGGAGCTGAAATGACCAAACACCATGCAAACTGGCCAGGAACGCTGTCACGGCGGTCCGCGATCACGACAGTCGCTGCGGCATCGTTGACCCCTCGATTTTGCGCTAGTGTGGCTGCCAGTGACGACGTCGCTCACCTTATCGAGCGCGCCGCTGCGAAAAACGCGGCCTTCATGCGCGGGGACATGGATCGTTGGCTGGCCCTTGTTCGCATCGCCAGTGACTTCACGTTAATGCAACCATTCGGCGGCCCAACTAGCCACGGGTTCGACGCAAGTGCTGAACGTTTGGCGAAGCTATCTCAGTTTTTCAAGAACGGTGAGACGACCTTGGAGGTCGTGCAAACCTATGCATCGGACAAGCTGGTCGTTCTCGTCATGGTCGAGCGGCAATATGCCGAAGTCGGGAGCTTACCAAAACAAGACTGGTCGCTCCGAGTTACGGAAATCTATCGCAAGGACGGTTCTGAATGGCAGTTAGTCCATCGCCACGCAGACCCGCTGGTTCATGCCGTTACGTTGCAGGAAGCGGCCACGATTGCTCGCGGTGGACGTAAGGATGAATGACCGCGGCAACTGGCATCTTATCAGAAGAAGGATCGATTGCGCCGAAGACTGCATTACATGCAGGTCCACTTCCCCTTTTGGCCCCATAGCGGAAGTCTGCTCGATGTCGGCTTGTATCCCCTTCCATAGGTGGGGCGATATACGTGCTTAGGCGCGCGCTAGGCAGGCAAATCTGACCCGTCGGGCAAAACACCTCTCTCCTGCAAAATCTCGTCAACCCTCCTCCACAAAAATATTCCACTTTACCGAAATTCGGAATCGCAGTATCAATCCGCCATCCCGGTCCAGGGAGAGGGGCGATCGTCCGTCGTAACGTACGTGGATCGGGGGGCGGTGGACGCGGCAGTGTCGGGCACGCGGAGGCGGAACCAGGGCGAGATGAACCTCGTGAGGTCCTGTTGCGTGCGGACGAACGGCGCCTGTCCGGCGAAGCCTCTTGGCGAAGCCGGATCGCTGCGTACGGCAAAATCGTGTGGTCCTGGCCGTCGTTGCTACGGTCAAGCCTTGCGGAGATGGATCGAGGCTCAACCGGGTCTCAATGCATCGTCAATTCGCAAGGCGACGGTGACAAAAAGGAACTCGTCGCCGGGGAGAGCGCGGCATAAGCCGTCAACCCACTGCGCAGGGAAGGCCGAGTGTTCGGCGTCACCTGTATGCTGCTGTGCGGTCTTTTTGCGCTACATTTTCGCGCAGCGGACCGCGGGTGCCAGCCGGCACCCGGTCTTCCCTGCGCCCTCTTCACAGAGGAGAGTCAAGGTAGAAGCAAAACTCGGGCATCTCATGCCGCGAGAAGGCTGTTTCATGTGTGAGCGAGGGAATGGTGCTGCCAGACAGGATTGAACTGTCGACCTCTCCATTACCAATGGAGTGCTCTACCACTGAGCTACGGCAGCATGTGCTGGGATTAAGAATCGGCCGCCACGAGGGGCCTACCAAGCGGGCCGATATCTGCCACAAGGCCCCCTCCTGTGCAAGCTTGCTAGCTCTGCCAAAGCGATAAAATCGGGTCGATATCGGGGCCAAAATGCCTGTTCTGGCGCGAAACGGCCGACTTTCCGCGGAATAGGTTCCGATATCCCCACCCAACTGGCCAGTTGCCCGATACGCCGGATTCGATCCATTTCGATTTTCGCACGATCGGATCGCGCAGGCCTCTTGAGCCGCCTTATTCCTCGGGCATGTTATCGCCGATCGCTGTAATGGACCGGTGATGGCAGACGAGAACGACAAGAGCACGAAGCAGGACGCCAGACAGGCGAGGGCGTCCCGCGACGACCGGCTCAAATCGGCGCTGCGCGAAAACCTGAAGCGGCGGAAGATGCAGGCGCGCGAACGCGCCGCAAGCACCGACCCCTCGCAGAATGAAGATGGTTCCCTAGATGAGGGGGCCGCCGGCGAGATAGCCGGCAAGACCGGCGACTAGAATTTTTGGAGTGCATGGACGTGGCAATGGGGCAGGACGAATCGCAACGACCCGAGAGTGACGCGCAGATGTCGCGGTTCACCCGCCCTGAACAGACCTTTCCGGCGCTGACACCAGCCGAGATCGAGCGTGTCAGGCATTTCGGCGAGGTCCGCAACTATGCCGATGGGGAATTCCTGTTCGAGACCGGTAAGCCGGGACCCGGCATGTTCGTCGTGCTCAAGGGCCACGTCGCCATCACCCAGCGCGACGGCCTCGGCCATGTCACGCCGTTGATCGATCAGGGGCCGGGGCAATTTTTGGCCGAGCTGAGCCAGCTCTCCGGACGGCCGGCGCTGGTCGACGGCCGCGCCGAAGGCGATGTCGAGACGCTGCTGTTGCCGCCGGAGCGGCTGCGCGCGCTGCTGGTCGCCGAGGCCGAACTCGGCGAGCGCATCATGCGCGCGCTGATCCTGCGCCGGGTCAATCTGCTCCAGGGCGGCGTCGGCGGCGTGGTGCTGATCGGTCCGTCGCATTCGGCAGGCGTGGTGCGGTTGCAGGGCTTCCTCACCCGCAACGGCCAGCCGCATCATCTGCTCGATCCCGCGCGCGATCGCGACGCCGCCGACGTCATCGCGCGTTATTCGCCCAAGCCGGACGACTGGCCGCTGGTCGTCACACCCGATGGTGCGGTGCTGCGCAATCCCGGCGAAACCGAGCTTGCGCGCGCGATCGGCATGATCGGCGGTCCGCGCAACGACCGTATCTACGACGTCGCGATCGTCGGCTCGGGGCCAGCCGGGCTCGCCACGGCCGTGTATGCCGCGTCCGAAGGCCTCTCCGTCGCCGTGCTCGACACCCGCGCCTTCGGCGGCCAGGCCGGCGCCAGCGCGCGCATCGAAAACTATCTGGGCTTTCCGACCGGCATTTCCGGCCAGGCCCTGACCGCGCGCGCCTTCAACCAGGCACAAAAGTTCGGCGCGGAAATCATGATCCCGGTGACGGTGAAGTCGCTCGACTGCACGCGCAAGGACGGCGCGTTCTCGGTGGCGCTTGACGGCTGCGATCCCCTGCATTCGCGCGCGGTGGTGGTCGCCAGCGGCGCACGCTATCGCCGGCCCGAGATCGAGAACCTCGACAAGTTCGAAGGCCGTGGCGTCTGGTATTGGGCCTCGCCGGTCGAGGCGAAGCTCTGCGCCGGCGAGGAAGTGGCGCTGGTCGGCGCCGGAAACTCGGCGGGGCAGGCCGCTGTGTTCCTGTCGGGGCACGCCAAAAAAGTGCTGATGATCATCCGCGGCGGCGGCCTCGGCGCCAGCATGTCGCGCTATCTCATCGAGCGCATCGAAGCCACGCCGAACATCGAACTGATGTTCAACACCGAGATCACGGCGCTGGAAGGCGACGAGGCCTCGCTGCTGCGGCGCATCCGCTGGAAGAGCCGGCTCTCGGCCGACGAGGATTTCGCCGACATCCGCAATCTCTTCCTGTTCGTCGGCGCCGATCCCGCCACCAACTGGCTCGACGGCTGCGGCATCACGCTCGATCGCGGCGGCTTCGTCGTCACAGGCGCGCAGTCCGAGCAGAACCAGGGCCGGCTGGTCGCGCCGCTGGAGACGTCGGTGCCCGGCGTGTACGCCGTCGGCGACGTCCGCTCCGGCTCGGTCAAGCGCGTCGGCGGCGCCATCGGCGAAGGCGCCCAGGTCGTGGCCTCCCTGCACGGCTTCCTCGGCGACGCCGCAAAACCGGCGCTTTAGTCAAGGACAAGGCAAGTAAATGGCAAGTCGAATGAGGCTTGCCATCTTGCGGTGTGATGCGTGACTATCTCCTCATCCTGAGGAGCGCGCATTGCGCGCGTCTCGAAGGATGAAGGCCCAGCTGCCAAAGCCGGGCCTGCATGGTTCGCGCGGCGATGCGCAAGCATTGTCCGCAGGGGCGCTCGCGCGCCTCCTCACCATGAGGATCGACAAAGAAGCGCTTAACGGGAGGACTAAATGGCTGAAATCGTCGTGCTGTATAAAACGCCCACGGATGCTGCGGCCTTCGACAAATACTATGCCGAGACCCACATTCCGCTCGCCAAGAAACTTCCAGGCTTGAAGAAGTACGCCATCAGCAAGGGGCCGGTCGGCTCCCCCGCTGGACCTTCCGGAATCCATCTCGTCGCCATTCTCACCTTCGACAGCACGGCCGACATCCAGGCGGCATTCGCTAGCCCGGAAGGCAAGGCGACCGGCGCTGACGTGCCGAAATTCGCCAGTGGCGGCGCCGACCTGTTGATCTTCGACACCAAGGAAGTGTGAACCGCGATTCGACTTCGTCGACTCGTAGCCCGGGATTTCGCCTCGCTCCATCCGGGCTACAACTGCCGTCGTTTGTGACAGCGGTGCAAATAATTCAGCCATGCGTTTTCTATTCGCACGATGACGCATGGCTGCGCACGCATGTGTGACGCCAGCGCGTGTGGCAATTCGATGAGGACCGTAATATCAATCCCGACCTCAATACGGAGAGTAGGAGAGATGTCATGGTTCTTGGGTTGAGCTTGCCCGCCTTCACGCTGGTTCATGTCATCATCAGCCTGATCGGCATCGCCGCCGGCCTTGTCGTGATGTTCGGCCTGCTCGGCTCGAAGTCGATGCCCGGCCTCACCGCGATTTTCTTAGCGTTCACGATCCTCACCAGTGCCACCGGCTTCCTGTTTCCGTTCAAGGAGCTGCTGCCGTCGCATATCATCGGCATCATCTCGCTGGTGCTGCTCGCGATCGCCTGCGTCGCGCTCTACGGCATGAAGCTCGCTGGGGTGTGGCGCCCGGTCTACATCGTGACCGCGATGATCTCGCTCTATTTCAACGTCTTCGTGCTGGTGATCCAGTCGTTCCTGAAGGTGCCGGCACTCGCCGCGCTCGCTCCCGCCGTGGCGCCCGCGCCGCCCTCAGGGCCGGTGTTCGCCGTGGTGCAGGGCCTCGTGCTGGTGTTCTTCGTGGTGCTCACCATCGGCGCCTGGCGCCGCTTCAAACCGATGGCGTTCGCCTGATCGTTCAAGGAGCCTGACAATGCCTACCATCACCACCAAAGACGGCGTCGAGATCTTCTTCAAGGACTGGGGCTCGGGCCAGCCGATCGTGTTCAGCCATGGCTGGCCGCTGTCGGCCGACGACTGGGACGCCCAGATGATGTTCTTCGTGACGCGCGGCTATCGCGTCATCGCGCATGACCGTCGCGGCCATGGCCGTTCGTCGCAGGTCGCCGACGGCCATGACATGGATCATTATGCCGATGATCTTGCGGCGGTGACCGCCCATCTCGATCTCAAGAACGCAATCCACGTCGGCCACTCCACGGGCGGCGGCGAAGTGGTGCATTACATCGCGCGCCACGGCGAGAGCCGGGTGGCGAAGGCCGCGATCCTCTCCGCAGTGCCGCCGCTGATGGTGAAGACGGAGGCCAATCCCGGCGGCCTGCCGAAGAGCGTGTTCGACGATTTCCAGGTGCAGCTCGCTGCCGGCCGTTCCAGCTTCTACCGCGACATCGCGGCCGGCCCCTTCTATGGCTACAACCGTCCCGGCGCAAAGCCCTCGGAAGCGGTGATCCAGAACTGGTGGCGCCAGGGCATGATGGGCGGCGCGAAAGCCCATTACGACGGCATCGTCGCGTTTTCGCAGACCGACTTCACCGAGGATCTGAAGAAGATCAATGTGCCTGTGCTGGTGATGCACGGCGACGACGACCAGATCGTGCCTTACGCCGACTCCGCGCCGCTGTCGGCCAAGCTCTTGAAGAACGGCACGCTGAAGACCTACAAGGGTTTCCCGCACGGCATGCCGACAACGCACGCCGAGACCATCAACGCGGACCTGCTTGCGTTCTTCAAGGAGTGAGCGGCCTCAGTCCACGCGCGGACCGATCTGATTTCGAACGGGCCGGGTGCGAACACGTTCCAGTCGCGTGTGAGCCGGTGGTTGCAGCCTTTCATTAGTCAGTCTGCCGCGGAAGGCGCGCTGCGGGGAGGTCCCGATGCAGATCATCATCTTCGGCGCGACCGGCATGGTCGGGCAGGGCGTTTTGCGCGAATGCCTGATCGATGCCCGCATCGATCGCGTGCTCGTGGTCGGCCGCAGCCCGACCGGCGTGCGCCACGCCAAGCTCACCGAGATCACACACGGCGAGTTCACGGACTATTCGGCGATCGAAGCGCAGCTCACCGGCTTCGATGCCTGCTTCTTCTGCCTCGGCGTCTCCTCGATCGGCATGAGCGAGGAGCGCTACCGCCATCTGACCTATGACATCACGCTCGCAGCGGCGACCGCGCTGGCACGGCTCAATCCGCAGATGACATTCGTCTATGTCACGGGCGCCGGCACTGATTCCACCGAGCAGGGTTCGCGGATGTGGGCGCGGATCAAGGGCAAGACCGAGAACGACCTGCTCAAGCTGCCATTCAAGGCGGCCTACATGTTCCGGCCCGGTGCGATCCAACCGCTCCACGGTGCCCGCTCCAAGACTGCGTGGGTGCAGGCCGTGTATGCAGCAAGTTGGCCGCTGTGGTCGGTGCTGCGCCGGCTCTCGCCGCGGCTCGTTACCTCGACCGAGCAGATCGGCCGCGCCATGATCCGGGTTGCGCGGGAGGGGTATCCGCGAAAGGTGCTGGAGATGGAGGATATCAATAGCCTCTAGTCCCGTAGGGCATTAGTTCTAGGGAAATTTCGCCGCCCGCGCGCGTTGAGCCCTATCCGCCCGAAGGAGAAAGCGCCGTCGATGTCTCCCCAGCTCAAACTGATCGCGCTCGACGCCGACGACCTCTCCGTGATCTCGGCCCACGTCCAGGACGCCCGCGTGCAGCCCTCGGACATCATCTGGCGGCAAAGTGAAAAGCGGCTGGTCGTCGGCATGAGCCGGTTGGACTGGGAGCAGACGCTGGACGGCGAAGCCGAGCCGCGCAGGCTGGTGGCGGCTCTCCGGTTCGACCGCGTGCTCGCCTGCAAGTCGCGCGACATCGACCTCGACGCGCCGGACACTGTCCTGGACCTTGTCGGCATCGAATTCCACGGCCAGGACGCCCCCGGCGGGAGCGCCCTGCTGCTGTTTGCCCAAGGCGGCGCCATCCGCCTCGACGTCGAATGCCTGGAATGCGAGCTGACTGATCTGGGGGCGGATCAGCTGGGGACGGGGTTGGAGGCTGAAGGCGAGGGGTGAGGTGGCATGCCAACGCCACGCCTTCCGGTTTCGCCAGGACGACGCCGGAGGGGAGCGGCCCGGCTCAAGGGTTGACGCAGCTTCCCCGCCGCGCCATTGAGCAGGGGCCTGGTGAGCCAAACCGCGCCCCCAAAAACCAGTTAGAAGCCAAGATGCCCGTTCGTCTCGACCGCAGCAGCGCCGATTTTGACCAGCGATTCGGGGCCTTCCTCGCCGCCAAGCGCGAGGCCTCGGCCGATGTCGAGGCGGCCGCGCGTGCCATCGTCGACGACGTGGCGAAGCGGGGCGATGCCGCCTTGCTCGAGGCCACGGCAAAGTTCGACCGGTTGACGCTCGATGCATCCGACCTGCGCGTCACCGCCGACGAGATCGAGGCCGCGGTGAAAGCCTGTGATGCAGCGACGCTGGATGCGCTCAAGCTCGCGCGCGATCGCATCGAGACCTATCACCGCCGCCAACTGCCGAAGGACGAGCGCTTCACCGATCAGCTCGGCGTCGAGCTCGGCTGGCGCTACACCGCGATCGAATCCGCCGGCCTCTACGTGCCCGGCGGCACCGCGGCCTATCCGTCCTCGGTGCTGATGAATGCGGTGCCGGCAAAGGTCGCCGGCGTGACGCGTCTCGTCATGGTGGTGCCCTCGCCCGACGGCAAGCTCAATCCGCTGGTGCTGGCGGCGGCAAAGCTTGGCGGCGTCACCGAGATCTATCGCGTCGGCGGTGCGCAGGCGGTGGCCGCGCTCGCCCATGGCACCGCGACGATCGCGCCCGTCGCCAAGATCGTCGGCCCCGGCAATGCATATGTCGCCGCGGCAAAGCGGCTGGTCTTCGGCAAGGTCGGCATCGACATGATCGCCGGTCCCTCCGAGGTGCTCGTCATCGCCGATGACACCGGCAATGCCGACTGGATTGCCGCCGACCTGCTGGCCCAGGCTGAGCACGATGCCAGCGCGCAGTCGATCCTGATTACCGCTTCCGCGCGCCTTGCCGCCGATGTCGAAAAAGCCGTCGAGGCGCAGTTGAAGACGCTGCCGCGCGCCGTGATCGCCAGCGCCTCGTGGGCCGATTTCGGCGCCATCATCATGGTGAAGAACCTCAACGACGCCATTCCGCTCGCGGATGCGATTGCCGCCGAACATCTCGAGATCATGACGCAAGATCCCGACGCGCTCGCCGCAAAAATCCGCAACGCCGGCGCCGTGTTCCTCGGGCCGCATACGCCGGAGGCGATCGGGGACTATGTCGGCGGCTCCAACCATGTGCTGCCGACGGCGCGCTCGGCACGATTCTCGTCGGGGCTCTCGGTGCACGATTTCCTCAAGCGCACCTCGATCCTGAAATGCGGCCCGGATCAGCTGCGTGCGCTGGGACCAGCCGCGATGATTCTCGGCAAGGCGGAGGGGCTAGATGCCCATTCGCGCTCGATTGGATTGCGCCTCAATTTGTCATGACCCAGCCGCCCGAACAGGACGACTCGACCAATCGCATCGTCGGCGTCACGCTCGACGAGGACTCGATCGGCCGTTCCGGGCCTGACATCGAGCATGAGCGCGCGATCGCGATCTACGATTTGATCGAGCAGAACCTGTTCGCGCCGGAGGGCGCCGACGGGAAGGGGCCGTTCACGCTGCATATCGGGATCACCGGCAGCCGGCTGATGTTCGACATCCGTCGCGAGGACGGCACGCCCGTGGTCGCGCATCTGTTGTCGCTGACGCCGTTCCGGCGGATCGTGAAGGACTATTTCATGATCTGCGACAGCTACTATCAGGCGATCCGCACGGCGACGCCGGACAAGATCGAGGCCATCGACATGGGCCGCCGCGGCATCCATGACGAGGGATCGCGCACGCTGCAGGAGCGCTTGAAGGGCAAAGTGCGGATCGATTTCGAGACCTCGCGCCGGCTGTTCACGCTCATTACCGTTCTGCACTGGAAGGGTTAAGCGCGATGGCGGGTCCGCCACGCGCACGCGATCCGCAATCGGTGCTGTTCGCTTGCGCCATGAACAGCGTGCGCTCGCCGATGGCCGAGAGCCTGCTGCGGCACATGTTTCCGCAAGGGCTCTACGTGAAATCGGCCGGCGCCAGGCGCGGCGAACTCGATCCGTTCGCGGTGTCCGTGATGGCCGAGCTCGGCCAGGACATCTCCGCCCACAAGCCTCAGACCTTCGAGGAACTGGAGGATTGGGAGGGGTTGAATTTCGACCTGATCATCACGCTGTCGCCCGAGGCGCATCACAAGGCGCTGGAGCTGACCCGCACGCTTGCCGCCGACGTCGAGTATTGGCCGACGCATGATCCCACCACCATGGAAGGCAGCCGCGACCAGAAGTTGGCTGCCTATCGCGACGTCTGCGACCAGCTCCTGCTGCGCATCCGCCGGCGGTTTTCGAAGGTGGGCGCGGCGAACGGGTAGCATTCGGCGCCCGTAACACCCGCGTCACAGACTGCAGGCACACGCATCCTGTACCCGTCGAATCAGTAAAGTCCGGGTTCCCGGGTTGTGAAATCAGCCCCCGTCCGATAGGTTCCGCGCGCAATTCACCCCCTGCTTCATTCCCCAAATCACCTGATGCTCGGCCGCCCCAAATTCGTTCTCGCCTCCGGTTCGCCGCGGCGCCTGTCGCTGCTCAACCAGGCCGGCATCGAGCCGGACGCGCTCCGGCCCGCCGACGTCGACGAGACGCCGAAGCGGGGCGAGCTGCCGCGCGCCTGCGCCAACCGGCTCGCGCGGGCCAAGGCGGATGCGGCGCTCAAATCGGTGCAGCTTGACGACGAGCTGCGCGGCGCCTTCATCCTCTCCGCCGACACGGTGGTGGCGGTCGGCCGCCGCATCTTGCCCAAAGCCAACCTCGTCGACGAGGCCGCGCAGTGCCTGCGGCTGCTGTCGGGTCGCAACCACCGCGTCTACACCGCGATCACCCTGGTGACGCCGCGCGAGGCCTTCCGCCAGCGCCTGGTCGAGACCCGCGTCCGCTTCAAGCGCCTCTCGGAGGACGATATCCAGGCCTATATCGGCTCCGGCGAATGGCGCGGCAAAGCCGGCGGCTACGCGGTGCAGGGCATCGCCGGCTCCTTCGTGGTCAAGATGGTGGGGTCCTACACCAACGTGGTCGGCCTGCCGCTCTACGAGACCACCACGCTGCTCGGCGGCGAAGGTTTCCCGATCCGCTTCGGCTGGCTCAACGCCACCGCCGTCTGAGCCGAAAAGCCGCTCCTGCAAAAATCGCGAAAACAACCCCATGCACAGTAGAATTGCCCCGCGGAAATCTGGCCGGGACGCCTGCGCTTCCGCCGGAGGAACCCCTTTGGCGACGGGCTCTTGAACTCTCTCACCTCGTGTAAGCTGAGCACCCTATGGACGACCAGGTGAAAAAGCCCGCAAGCCCCCTCAAAACCTGTCCGATCTGCGGCAAGCCGCAGTCCGAGGCCACCCGCCCGTTCTGCTCCTCGCGCTGCCGCGACGTCGATCTGAACCGCTGGCTGAAAGGCTCCTATGTCATTCCCGGCCGCGATGACGAGGCAGACGGAGAGGAATAACCCTGTTCTATCAAGTATTTAAATTGTCGATGCACCGCTACGCGGCGTTGCCTCCGAGCCACGTCCTGCCTTGTGCACAGCCGGGCCACGCCCCGCGAAGCCATCGGCGAAGCGTGGGTGGACAGGCAGCCTTCAGCCCACTATAAACCGCCCGCTCGATGGGCTTTGGCCCCTCTTTGGAGCACGCCCAGGTAGCTCAGTTGGTAGAGCATGCGACTGAAAATCGCAGTGTCGGTGGTTCGATTCCGCCCCTGGGCACCATTTTCGCTCTCCACGGGCAACATCTTGCCCAGCGCCAAGCCTTGACCAGCCGGCTCGCGCAGCAATCCGTTCCGGAACCAGATCGCGCCCGCCCGTTGCTGGCACTCTGCTTGCTCAGCCAGGACCAAAGTCTGGCCTTGGAAGAGAGGTCGTTTCAGGTTGAGGCAAGTGATGCAGGAAATGTCCCGTTCTGGTGCTGCCGGCGAACTCCGGCTCGATGCGTTGGTCGCCGATTTGTGGTGGCGCGTTAGACTCATCAACACCGACATTCTCGAGGAAGAGGCGAGAGCAGGGGTGTTTGACGTGCTTCAGCCGACCTATCCGCTTCTTGCGCTGAATCTTCGCGCGCGACGCGACAATTTGGTCTCGACGATCGGCGTGCTCGAGCAGCGTGCGCGATCAACGTCGGAAGCGGCTTGAGCGCGGTCTTCTGTTACACCGGGAACGTCAGCGATTTCGCGAGCCTGACCAGATCGACCTGGCGCCGGCAGCCCGTCTTTTCGAAGACGTGAATGAGGTGGCTCTTCACGGTGCTGACGGAAACGCCGAGCAAGGCCGAGATCGCGTCTCGCGTGTGTCCCTCGCAAATGAGCTCGAAGATGCGAATCTCGGCCGGCGTCAGGTCATAGAGCTGGTTGAGCGCATCGTGAGGCAATCGCGGCGGCCCGGAGGCTGACGTCACGAACACGGCGGCAGCGGCGCTCTGGATCAGACCGGATCGTGTGTGGCTGCGTCGCAGCGGCAGAACGTGGACGACGAGAGGCTCACCGCTTTGGCGAGGGATCGGGATGCCGATGCCTTTTTGCCCGAGCGTCGCCTCGTCCTTTGCCGCCTGCGCGACGGCTGATTGCAATGTGGCCGTGCTCGCCGCGGATTGAACCGCGATCCTGCCATGCCTTGCCACGATCGGATCGCCGGCCGCGAGCATCGCCGCGGCTGCGGCGTTGGTGTGAACGATCTTCGAATCCTCGTCGGCCAGGACGACGCCCACCGTCAGGGCCTCCACCGTCGCCGCGAATGTGTTGGCTTCCACCGCCTTCATGTCGAACAGATTGCTGATCGTCACGGCGCGGCGGATGTGAGGCGCCAGAAGGCGCAATCCGTCGACCTGCGCATCGTCGATCCGGCCTGCCGACTCATGCTGGCTGAATATCGCATTTCCAACCATCGTCCTGTCGCGAACGAGGCCGACGGCAACGGCGTCGAACAGGCCCCTGGGCATGGCCCATTCGCGATAGTAGCGGTTGCTGGAAATAACGTCCGGCCGGACGGCTTGGGATTGAACGATCGGCTCGCCGAGCGGGTATTGCCGAATGCGTTCGGCGCCGCCCCAGAGCTCGATGATGTCGGGGCCGTAGCCGACCCCGTTCTGGGCCATCTGGGCCAGGTCGGACCCGGAGACCGCATTGACGACGGCCTTCATGTTGGTGAGGCTGGCGACCGAGAGCGCGCCGGTGGCAAAGCCGAACTCGGCGCAGATCTGATCCAGAACTTCGGTCCAGCCTTCCGGCGCGATCACACAATCATAGACACTGCCGATGAGGTCCGAGAACTTCTCGACCCAAGCCTGCTGCATTCCAAACCACTCACTTGAAAATAAGGACGTCACGTGAACGCTAGTTTAGGAGTGGCTTCATCGCCTATGGTGTATTTCACAATCCTGAGGTGATCTTATCATCGTGATTCCGTGGCGCAAACGGGAACACCGAACACAAATGCTTATGACGCTCTCTTGGGCAGCTGCCATGATTTTCACGAATTCCGGAACGTCAACGCCTTGGCTGCATAAGCCCGACGCTCGGGTGCCTGATTAAAACTGCGGCAGATTCGACGTCGATTGCAAAATCTACCTTGTTGTCAGGTAGCTCGCAGTGATCCACCAAGCGAAAGGCAGAACTCCATGCACAACTCCATCCAGCGATCGCATTGGCGACGTGGTGACACCCTCGAGCGCGACGACGCATCGTCTGCGACCATCGCGACCAGCCCATCGTGCGCGACCATCGCAATCAACCCATCGTCCGGGACCACCGCAATCAACCTAAGGTCCGCGACCACCGCCACTAAGCGCACTGGCGACGGAGCCGAACTGAGGAGGTTCGGCTCCGCTTCGCGTGATGGATCGTCTGCGCGTGACGCCTATGTCCATTCGCGATTGTGAGGCTGGAGAACGAGCCACGCCCGCGCTCTCATGCTATTGCTGCCTCGCAACGACACGAGGACACCCATGCTCCCCCTTCCCGCCGATATCTTCACCGAGCCCGAGGACGTCTCGCCCGACGGGCTTGCCAATCTCGGCGCGCTCCGCCGTCTCGCCGGTGTCTGGCAGGCCGACAAGGGTATCGACATCAATCCGAAGGCCCAGGGGCCGGAGCGGCGGACCTTCATCGAGCGCATCCGGATGGACCCGATCGATCCGCAGGCCAACGGGCCGCAGCTGCTCTATGGGCTGCGCTATCACATCCACATCAACACGCCCGAGGAAGACATCACCTTCCACGACCAGGTCGGCTACTGGTTGTGGGAGCCCGCGACCGGGTTGATCATGCAGACGCTGGCGATCCCGCGCGGGCAGGTGCTGCTGGCGTCGGGCAAGGCCGGGCCGGGCGACAAGGAGATCTCCGTGACCGCCAAGCGCGGCGACACCGCTTACGGGATCTGCTCGACTGATTTTCTGGAACAAGCGTTCCGCACCGATGCTTACCGCTGCGACATCACCTTCAACGACGACGGCAGTTGGACCTATCTGATCCAGACCGAGTTGTTCGTGCGCGGCGCGCCGTTCAACCATCGCGACACCAACACGCTGAAACTCATCGCGCCGCCAAAGCTCAATCCCCTCGCTTTGATCGTGAACGATCGCGCCACTGGGAATGAGAAGGGCAATGAGCCGGCTGCCTGAGCGCGGCCCGGAGATACGCATGAAGCCTTACGTCATCTGCCTGATGCATTCGAGTCTGGACGGCCGCACCCATCCGAGCCGCTGGCGCCCGAAGGGGGCAGGAACGGACTGGTTCGAGAAGATCCACGACGAGCTCGGCGGCGACGCCTGGGTGATCGGCCGCATCACCGGCTCGGAGTTCGCCAAGGGCGAGCCCTATCCCACGACGGCGGACGCGAAATTTCCGCGCGAAAACTGGTTCGCGCGACGCGACGCGAAAACCTATGGCGTCGTGCTCGATGCGCAGGGCAAGATCGGCTGGGGCCGCTCCGATATCGGCGGCGATCCGATCGTCGTCGTGTTGACCGAGAGCGTCGCAGATTCGCATCTCGCGGGGCTCCGCGGCGAGGGCGTGTCCTATATCTTTGCCGGCAAGTCCGAGATCGACCTCGCGCTGACGCTGGACATCCTCAACCGCGAGCTCGGCGTGAAGCGCCTGCTGGTGGAGGGCGGCGGCGTCGCCAACGGCGCGTTCCTGCGTGCCGGCCTGATCGACGAGTTCAACCTGATCCTCAGTCCCGCGATCGACGGCGCCAAGGGCGCGCCATTCGTGTTCGATTCCACGGACTCCGACGGCGACCGGCGCGCACCACTGAGCGCGATGACGCTGGAGAGCACGCGGGATGTCGGTGGCGGCGTCCTGCTGCTGCGCTATCTGATCCAGAACGATCCGCAGGCCGTGGGCAAGTAACAGCACCGAGATGTCGGCAACATCCGAGCATATCGTCATTGTCGGTGCCGGCGCGGCCGGTCTGATGGCGGCGCGCGAGCTGGCGCGCGCGGGCAGGACCGTGACAATCCTGGAGGCGCGCGAGCGCTGCGGCGGCCGCATCCATCCGCTGCCTGCTTCGGAGTTCGGCTACCCCGCCGACGGCGGCGCCGAATTCGTCCACGGCGAGGCGCCGGTCACGCGCGCGTTGCTGCGTGAAGCCGGGCTGTCCCTTCAGGAGATCGAGGGCGAGCGATGGGGCTTTGACGGCGCTGACATCGTGCGCGAGGATCGCCACGATCCGCATCAGGCTGAGCTGCACGCCGTGGTTCGGGAATTGAACGACGACCTCACCGTCGCCGATTTCCTGCGCCGGCATTTTGCCGGGGATGAGCATGCGCGGCTGCGCCATTCGATCGAGCGAATGGTTGAGGGCTATGATGCGGCCGATCCCGAGTCCGCCTCCACGCTGGCGCTGCGCGAGGAATGGATGGCTGGCGGGCACTCTCCGCAGGCGCGCATCAAGGGCGGCTATGGTGGGATGATCGACTTCCTGGCAGCCGAGTGCCGCAAGCTTGGCGTGACGTTTCGCTTCGGCTGCGTGGTGTCGGCGATCGAGGAGGAGGGCGGCGCGATCGCCGTTCGCTGTGTCGGCGGCGACGTGCAGGGCTGCGATCGCGTGATCATCACCGTTCCGTTGCCGTTGTTGCGCGAGATCGGGCTGCCGAGCCGCGCGCGCGCGAAGGCGGCGGCGGCCGACGATATCGGCTTCGGTAACGTGATAAAAATCCTGCTGCGCTTCAGGCGGCCATGGTGGCGTGAGCGCAAGGAAGAGCTCGCGGACATGGCCTTCCTTTTGTCCGACCAGGCCATCCCGGTGTGGTGGACGCAATATCCGAACCGGCATCCCGTGCTGACCGGATGGTTCGGCGGCCCGCGCACGGCAGCGCTGTCGCGTCTCGACCCGCAAGCGCTGATCGATACCGGGCTCGATTCGCTTGCGATCGTCTTTGGCCTGTCGCGCGAGGACCTCGCACGCGAACTCGTCATCGCGGTCGCGACAAACTGGGCGCACGATCCCTACGCCCGCGGCGCTTATTCCTGGGCGACGCCGCGAACGCGCGAGGCGCAAACGATCCTTGCGCGCGCCGACGGTCCGGTGCTGTTCTCCGGCGAGGCGCTCTATCGCGGAGCCGACATGGGTACAGTCGAAGCGGCGCTGGCGAGCGGTCAACAGACGGCGGGCATAATCTTGCGGGAATAGGCTGACGAGCAAAGAAAGGCCCGCGTTTCGCGAGCCTTTCGTCTTGCTGCCTTTCGTCTTACCAGCGGCTACCGCCGAAGCCGAACGTCACGCTGGGACCGCCGCCGCCGTAATACCCGTACGGTCCACCGCCGTAATAGCCGTGGTGCCGCGGATAATAGCCGTAGCTCCGGTAGTGCGGACGATGAAATCCATGATGGTGGTGAGGACGCCAGTGATGGCGATAGCCGTGATGGTGGTGCCTGTGCTGCGCGCTGATATCGGTTGACTGGGCGGCTGGCGCGTTCTGTTTCGCACTTGAATGATTGGCCGCGTTCGCCGCGGATCCGCCGACAAGCGCCGCAGCACCGACGGCCATCGCGACAAAGAGATACTTCATGTCATCACTCCGGTTGAATGTCGTGTGACAACACATGGTCATCCGGCACGTTCCGGCCAGTGCGGGCGTCGAAACGACGCAGTTACATTGGTCCGGTTCGCGCGGCTGCGTGCGTCTCGTGAGATCTATTGTCGCATCACCGGCGTGATCGCAACTCTGCCATCACTCTGCCGCGAATGACGCAATCACGTCATCGGTGGTGACGATGCGCGCGAATTCGTCGGTGAGCAATCTCGGCTTCGACACACAGCTGGTGCGCGGCCATCTGAATTCGACCCTGGCGTCTTCGAGGATGCGATCTGCATTCCCTGCCGCATGCCCTACATCACCAGCATGTTCATGCCGCGCAGCGCGGCCGACCGCTGCCGGTGCCCAGGAATTCCGTCAATCTCGCCTTCTTCGCGACGCTGGAAAGGCGTTCACGTAACGGATGGAGCTATTTGAACGGATCCTGGATCGACGGCGCCGACTGCCTGATGCGGCGCACGCTCACCGGCGTGCCGTCGGAGACGAACAGGAGTTCGTACTTCCGGCCCTCGCTGTCGGTCGCGGAGCAGGTGACGTCGTTCACCTTCTTGGCGGCGAAATTGCCGGTCTGGCGGCAGAGGCCGGTGGAGGTCTGCTCGGCCGGCACCGGCAGCCCGTCGACCTTGGGGCGGTCCTTGGAGTTGAGCAGCATGCGGTCGATCGGCAGCTCGTAGGAATTGTCGTCGGCGCGCTTGCCGTTCTCGCCGGAGAACGACACGACGTGATTGTCATCAGCGGGATCGTCGACCGCGACCGTGAAATTGACCCGGCCCTTGTCACCATGAGCGTAGGCGACCGTCTTGCAGGGGAAGGTGCGGCCGGCAACCTTCAACGTCTTGCAGTGGCCGGACATCAGCGCCAGCAAGTCGATAAAGGCGGTCTGTTGCCCGGGCGGATTGTTGACGGGAATCGGCGCGGAAGACTCGGCAAAACAAGGGCTTGCCAAGAGGACCAAGGTGGGGACGAGGGCAGCAGCGAGGATGGGGCGGCAGAGGCGCATCGGAAGGCTCACATGCCAAGGAACGACCGAAAAGTCCCGTCGGATAACCAGCGAACCGTAAATTGGTTGCGATCCCGTTTGTTCTGCCGGACTCGTCTGAAATACCACCGCGCCACCCCAACGGCAATTCGCCCATATCGCCCAACCCATTCCCGGCCAGCACTTGCCGTCAGGCCAGTGTTTTTTTCGTGGCGGGGCTACCCCATAGCCGCCCGCCAGCGCGTATCGCGCAAGGATGGGCGGCGGTGCAGGCGGGCGTCGAGCAGGGCGCGGGCGCGCGGCAGGTCGCCGCTGCGCATGAGGGCAACGACAAAAGTGTCCTCGATCAACTCGCGCTGGGCGTGGCTGCCGCCGAGACGCACGACCTCGTCGAGGACCGGCGCGAGCATTTGCACGCATGCCGCGTAATCCTCGTCCGCAAAGGCTGCCAGCGCGCGGCAGACCGCCGGCACGACGGGGCCGGCCGGCAGCTTGCCATCGGCGAGCCGCTGCTCGATCGCGGTCAACCGCGCGACAAGCGCCTCGCGATTTTGCGTTGCGGCTGCGAACAGTGCCATGTGGATATCGGCGAAGGGCAGGCTCGATTTCGGAAACAGTCTTTGCGCGGTGGCATCGGCTTCGACCCAGAGCGCTCTCGGCACGGCGTGGCCGTAAGCCGACAGGCGCCAGAGCAGTGACGCACCGTCGGTGACGAGATTGAGCGGCGGCGCCTGTGTGGCCTCTGGCTGCAGCACATCGGCATAGATCGCGAGCGCCCGCGCGGCATCGCCATGCTCCAGCGCGCCGAGCGCCTGATGCCAGCGGATGTGGCCGTGCAAGATCCCGGCGCGGTCGTAACAGGGGATCCAGTCGTCGACGAGCCGGTCGGCCGCTTCGATCGAACCGTCCTCGAACATCGCATGCAGCACGGCGTGCACAGCATGGGCATTCTGCCGGCGCAGCTCGAAGCCGCGCTCGGTGACACCGCGGCCGCGACCGACATTGCCGTTCTCGGTCATCGCCCAGCCGTACATGGTGAGGAACCACCAATCCTCGCCATAGTCATGCGCGACGCGCTCGCACAGCTCCTGCCGCGCGCGGTCGTGATCGGCCGTGCCGGAGAACGCGAACAGGCCGAAGGCGCCGAGCGGCAGCGACAGCACCAATGCATCGCGCGGCCACGCCTCGACGTGCTTCATCGTTGCCGCGATCGCCTCCGGCAGCCGGCCCTCGATTGCGAGCGCCAGCGTCTCGACATGCGAATGCTCGCGTTCCGTGCCGCGTGTCGCCACGAGCTCACGCGCGAGGGCCGCCTTCTGACGTGCCAGGTCGCCTTGCTGATAGAAGCCATGCAGGCGGGCGCGGGCGATATGGGCCAGCGCAAAATCCGGATCGGCCGCAGTCGCGCGCTCCAGCGTTTCCGCCGTGCCGGTCCAGCCCGCGAGCATGAGGTCGACGCCCTCACGATAAGCGGATGCCGCCTCGGGCGAAGAGGTGGAGATCGGCAGGCCATAGCGATCTTCGAGGGCCATCCTTGTCTCCGGCTCAGGCCGTCCGCGCGCGACGTCCTTCGATCGGATAGGCCGGGTCGTTGTAGCCTGGCGTCGAAGGATGACCCGGCACGACCAGTCTGTCGATCAGCGCCTCGTCCTCGGCGGTGAACCGATAGTCGAGCGCGCCGATGTAGCCGTCCCATTGCTCCTCGGTGCGCGGGCCGGCAACGGTCGAGGAGACAAAGGCGGAGTTCAGCACCCAGGCGACCGCGAACTGGCCGCCGGTGATGCCCTTCTTTTCGGCGTGAACCTTGATCTCTTGCGCCAGCTGGAGCGATTCCGGCCGCCATTCGGTCTGCATCATGCGGGTGTCATTGCGGCCCGCGCGCGTCTCCTTGTCGGGAGCCGCGTCGGGCGTGTATTTGCCGGTCAGCACGCCGCGCGCCAGGGGGCTATAGGGCACGATGCCGAGGCCGTAATAGGAGCAGGCCGGGAAGTGCTCGACTTCGGGCATGCGATTCATGGCGTTGTAATAGGGTTGGCTCACCGCGGGCCGGTCGATGCCGAGCCGGTCGCAGATGTTGCAGATTTCGGCGACGCGCCAGGCGCGGTAGTTCGAGACGCCGAAATAGCGCACCTTGCCGGCGCGGATCAAATCGCCCATCGCGCGCACCGTCTCCTCCAGCGGCGTCGAATGGTCTTCCTTGTGCAGATAATAGATGTCGATGTGGTCGGTGCCGAGCCGCTTCAGGCTCTCATCCGCCGCTTGCAATACCCAGCGTCGCGACAGGCCGACACGGTTAGGGTCGCCCCCCATGGGGTTCGCAAGTTTCGTCGCGAGCACCCAGGCGTGACGGTTGTTGCCGATGGCGCGTCCCACGACTTCTTCGGATGCGCCCTTCGAATAGGCGTCGGCGGTGTCGATGAAATTGATCCCGGCCTCGTGCGCCTTCGCGATGATCCGCTTTGAGGTGGCTTCATCGGTCGGCCCGCCGAACATCATGGTGCCCAAGCAGATCGGCGACACTTTCAGGCCGCTGCGGCCGAGTTGGCGGTATTGCATGGGCGCGTCCTTGCTGCTTCTTCGGGCGACAGCATATCCGTCTCACTCCGTCATTGCGAGCGCAGCGAAGCAATCCAGAGATGCGTCTGCGGCGGCAGTCTGGATTGCTTCGCTGCGCTCGCAATGACGCGGTTGGCGGAGATGCTTGCTACGCTCCCATCGCCCGGCTTGACCGGGCGATCCAGTATTCCGAGAGGGCTGTAGTTCAATCGAGAAGCCGCGGCGTACTGGATTCCCCGCCTTCGCAGGAAATGACAGCGTTGGGTGTGGAGTTACCCCGGCCCCTTCAAGATCTTGAACACGCCATTGGCCATCACCACGCAGCGGCCGTCCACGCTGACCTCCGTGCTCATGAAGATCAGGCTGCGCGTCGAGCGCACCACGCGCGGGCGGGAGATCAGGATGTCGCCGATCTGGCCGGCGTCGACGAAATGGGTGTCGAGCTGCACCGTCGCCATGAACTCCTTGCCCGAGACATAGCGGGCAGTCATGCCGCAGGTACGGTCCGCGAACGTCATCATCACGCCGCCCTGGACCATGCCGCGGCGATTGTGGTGCTTGTCCTCGGTCGCAAGTGCGAATTCGTACTGGCCGTCGACCTTGCGCTCCCACAATGGGCCGATCAGGTGCATGAAGCCCGTGGTCTCCAGGATGGTCCAGCCGTCTGCTTTCAGCCTCGCGGCGGTCTTGTTGGTCATGTCGTCCATTTCCTGAGCGGGTCGTGCGATCTCGTTTCATCGGGGCCGGACGTGGTGTAGTCAAGCATGATGAGACCGTTCGACGATGCCACACGGCGGAATATCGCGGCTGCCTGTGCGGCCTTCACGCGGCTGCCGGAGGATGAGGCGCCGGCGGCGTTGAAGCGTGCCGCTGTGGTGATTGCGCTGACCGCAGCCAGCGAGCGCGATGACACGGCGTTCCTGCTCACGCTGCGCGCATCGCATCTGCGCGCCCATCGCGGCCAATGGGCTCTTCCCGGCGGACGCTGCGATGCCGGCGAGACGCCGGTCCAGGCGGCACTGCGCGAGCTCGACGAGGAGCTTGGCCTGCGCCTCACCGGCGCGGAGGTGCTCGGCACGCTCGATGACTATCCGACCCGCTCCGGTTATCTGATCACGCCGGTCGTGGTCTGGGCCGCCGATAGTGCCGCGATCAAACCAAACCCGGACGAGGTCGCCTCCGTCCATCGCATCGCGCTTGCGACGGTCGAGCGCGCCGACGCCTTCGATTTCGTCGCGATCCCCGAGAGCACGCGCCGTGTGATCCGTTTCCATCATCAGTCGAGCTTGATTCACGCACCGACGGCGGCCCTGATCTACCAGTTCCGCGAAGTGCTGGCAGGACGGCACACCCGCGTCACCGAGCTGGAACAGCCGGTATTCGCCTGGAAATGATGCGAGGGGCGAAAACGAGGTAAACGGCGCGTTAACGTGACAGTTACCGGATGCCTGCTAAGAGGGCAGCATGCATCAATCGATTCGAAATGCCGTGAGACTGGTTCCACTCGCGCTCGTCCTGCTCGCGCCTGCCGTGCGCGGCGGCGAATCCGACGCGCTGCCGCCGGCCGTCCGCAATGCCAATGCCCAGCTGTTGTCGCAGTTCTTTGCGCAAGGCGGCGTGTCGCCCGCCGTGCTGGAATATCGCCGCAAGCTGCAGGAGTATCAGGCGGCGCGCGCGGCCTTTGACGAGGAAGCCGGCGCCTATTGGAGTCAGATCTCCGAGAAGCGGAAAGGCCGTAATGCCAAGCGGCGCAGCGGGCAGCAGGTCACGCTCGACGATTACGTGCTGGAGCATCCGCCGCTCTATAACGGGCCGAAACGGCCGGTGAATCCGGAGCCGGAGGAAACCCCGGACCGCCCGACGAAAAAGCCGATCCCGGTGGTCGCCGATCTGCTGCGCGCGGCGCAGGAGCTTTATCAGTTCACGCCACAGCGGCCGGCCAACGAAGTCGAATTCAAGCGCGTCTATGCACGCTACGCGCTGGCCTCGGGGCTGACGCGCGAGCAGGCGGTGCGGGTCTACGCGTTCGAGACCGGCGGCACCGGCAGTTACGACGTGCAGGCGGGAATCGAACATGGCGGCAAGCGCGCCATTTCGACCGCGATGGGCTACAACCAGCTGCTGACGACCAACAGCGTCGAGCTGCTGGCCGAGCAAGGCCATGAATTCATCCGCGCTCTCTCTGACAAGGTGGCGCGGACCTCAGGCCCGGCGCGTCAGTCGCTCGAGCACAAGCTCACTGTGCTCAAGAAAATGGTGGCGCACGCCAAGTCGGTGCCCGACACCTGGTCGGAGCACGAGAAGATCGGCAACACCGCGCAGGGCTGGGCCATGCATGCCATGGTGCTCGACATCGATATCGGGCCGATGCTGCAGACTCACAAGCTGCTCACCTCGGTGCTGTTCGCGCGTGCCAAGGGCTACAACCGCCCGCTCAGCGCGGCCGAGCTCGAGATGATGAACCTCACCGGCGACGGCACCGGCCTCGACATGGTGACAATGCCGCAGGTAATGCGCGAGCAGGTGCCGACTTCGAACTTCTTCCAGCGCGGCGGCTACGAGCGTAACCCGGTCGCGATCCGCCACAACACGGTGGCGAAGCTGCTGGCGGTGACGGATACGAGGATGGACAGCAACAGCAACAACGCCGGCGCGCGCGAGCTGGCGGGGGCGTTTTAGGCGGCGTCGTCCGGCGAAGGCCGGGACCCATTACCACAGGGCATAGTTTGGGAGGACGGTCGTTCGGTACTGCGGCCGTACGCAATCGAGGGATCACGCGGTAGGGGTCGCGGCCTTCGCCGGGACGACAGCAGTGTGTGGCGTCGCCGCGACCTCGCCCTACTGATCCGACCCGAACTTGAACTTGCCGTCGCCTTCCAGATACGGGCCGCTGCGCATGTAGAGCTGGCCGTTGTGGCCGAGGAAGAACAGCGTGCCCTTCGGCACCTTCTTGGCGCCCTTCAGAAGTTCGCCGGCATTGCTGGTGCCCATCTTGTAGGAGAAGGTCTTGCCGTCCTTGTCATAGGCGTAGCCGGTGTCGGGCTTGAGCTCCCAAGGTGTTGCAGCGGTCTGCGCCAATGCGGGTGCAGCGAACGCGCCGAGCACGGCCGTCACCAAAAATATCCTTGTCGAAAATGCCATCACCCTATCCTCCCCATCGAGGCTCCCGGCTTGAACAAATCACGAACGGCGCTTTCAGGTCAATTTGCGAAAGCGCCGCAGCGCATCACGTCTTGCCGAGCAGTTTGTGATTTTCCCTTCGTCCCCGCGCGACTATGTTCCGCTTTCCGTCTAGAACGCAATTCGACAAAAACATTGGGTAGGGGATGATTCGAATGAACCTCGTCATTAAAGCTTGCTGGGCCGCCGGCCTGTTGCTGACGGTGCTCGCGCCGGCCGCCCGTGCCGATGATTACCAGCTCAGCCACAACCAGAGGATCTCGTGCAGCCGCGGCCTGGCCCCGGGCAAGCTGAACACCGCGACCTGCAAGTCATACACCTACCTCTTCAACACCAAGACCTCGGAATATTTCCGTTGTCAGGTCTCGCTGGCGCTGACCCGGGACAACAAGGAAGTCATCAACGTCCAGACCGACGGCGGCTGCGCCAAGAAGCCGCGCATCTTCGACACCGACGGCCATTACGATTTCGACGCGACCGAGACCGAGCCGCCGAACACCAATTCGTTCTTCGGCCCCGGCGGCTACTCGGTGTGGGCCGCCGACGTCGGCGCGCAGAAGGTGCGCGGCTGCATCATCATCTCCTCCGGCCTCGGCTCCGACATCTCCAAGTGCCTGGACATGACCTTCCAGTGAGGGGCTGACCAGACCTGGCTGCGCCACCTCGCCGCACCCGGCGAGTTCCCCAAAAATCGAACCAGCACAGCCATTTACTGCAGTCCTGTTTTGACTTTTGGATGGGTTGACCCGCCCCCCCTCATCCGGCCAACTTCCGGCCGGTTTGGGGAGTAGAAAGATCATGAAACGAACGATTTTCGGCGTGGCCGCGGCTCTTGCTCTGGCGGCCTCGGCACCTTGCGCGCAGGCGCAATCCTTTATCAATGTGCTGACCGGTGGCACCTCCGGCGTCTACTATCCGCTCGGGGTCGCGATCGGGAAGATCTACGGCGACAAGATTCCTAACGTGAAGACGCAGGTGCAGGCCACAAAGGCGTCGGTCGAGAATCTGATCTTGCTCCAGCAGGGTCGCGGCGAGATCGCGTTCACGCTGGGTGACTCGCTGAAAGCGGCCTGGGATGGCGACGAGGAAGCAGGCTTCAAGTCCAAGCTCGACAAGCTGCGCACGATCGGCGCGATCTATCCGAACTACATCCAGATCGTCGCGACTGCCGAGAGCGGCATCAAGACGCTTGCGGATCTCAAGGGCAAGAGCCTGTCGGTCGGCGCGCCGAAATCGGGCACGGAGCTGAATTCGCGCGCCATCCTGGCGGCGGCCGGCATGAGCTACAAGGATCTTGGCAAGGTCGAGTATCTGCCGTTTGCCGAATCCGTCGACCTCATGAAGAACCGCCAGCTCGGCGCGACGCTGCAATCGGCCGGGCTCGGAGTGGCCTCGCTGAAGGATCTGTCGACCTCGAGCCCGATCGTGGTGGTGTCGGTGCCGAAGGAGACCGTCGACAAGATCGGCCTGCCCTTCATCGCGGCGACCATTCCCGCCAACACCTACACCGGGCAGGACAAGGACGTGCCGACTGCGGCGGTGGTCAACTACCTCGTCACCAGCTCGGCGGTGTCGGACGATCTCGCCTACCAGATGACAAAACTGGTCTACGAGTCGCTGCCCGAACTCGCCAACGCGCATGCGGCCGGCAAGGAGATCAAGCTCGAGACGGCCGCCAGCGGCAGCCCGGTTCCGCTGCACCCCGGCGCGATCCGCTATTACAAGGAAAAGGGGCTGATCAAGTAACGTCGGCCTCGTTATCGGACGTCATGGCCGGGCTTGTCCCGGCCATCCACGTTCTAAGGCCAGGCGAGAAAGATCGTGGATGCCCGGGACAAGCCCGGGCATGACGGCGCGGATGGACCGTGCCAATGCTATAAGCGCTCGACGATTGGGGATGCGTTGAAATGCTGGAGAAGGCAGAGGGCGCTCAAGAGCCCATCAAGGTCGAGTTCGACAATTTCGAGCACGGTTTTCCGGAAGGCTTTGGCCCGGGCTGGTGGGGCACGCTCGCCTACTGGATCGGCATCGCCTTCGCGATCTTCCAGCTTTATGTCGCGGCCTTCAATTATCTGCCGAGCCAGGTGGTGCGCGGCGTCCATGTCGGCTTCCTCATTCTCCTCACCTTCGGCCTGATCGGCAACTTCACCGCCAAAAGCGATTTCGGCCGCGCGATCGGCTGGCTGATCGGCGGCATGGGCTTTCTGTGCGGGCTCTATCAATGGATCTTCTATGCGGATCTGATCGCACGTGACGGCGATCCGACGCGCCTCGATCTGGTGGTCGGCACGCTGCTCGCCGTCCTGATCTTCGAGGGCACGCGGCGGCTGATGGGCGCAGCGCTCCCGCTGATGTGCGGCGCCTGTCTCGTCTACTGGTTCTTCGGCCAGTATCTGCCGTCACCGCTCAACCATCGTGGCTATGATTTCGACCAGATCGTCACGCATCTGTCGTTCGGCACCGAAGGTTTTTACGGCGTGCCGATCTACGTCTCGGCGACCTACATCTTCCTGTTCATCCTGTTCGGCTCGTTCCTGGAGCGCGCCGGCATGATCCAGCTCTTCACCGACGTTTCTCTTGGGTTATTCGGCAGGACCCGCGGCGGCCCGGCCAAGGTCGCGGTGTTCGCCTCGGGCATGATGGGCACGATCTCCGGCTCCGGCGTCGCCAACGTCGTCACCGTCGGCCAGTTCACGATTCCGCTGATGATCAGGTTCGGCTATCGCCGCGCGTTCGCGGCCGGCGTCGAGGCGACAGCGTCGATGGGTGGGCAGATCATGCCGCCGGTGATGGGCGCGGTCGCCTTCATCATGGCAGAGACGCTCGGCGTCCAATATTCTGAGATCGTGAAGGCGGCCGCGATTCCCGCGATGCTCTATTTCGCCTCCGCCTTCTGGATGGTGCATCTGGAGGCCGGCAAGCACGGGCTCACCGGCATGAAGCGCTCGGAGATTCCGAGCGCCTGGAAGGCCCTGGTGACGCGCTGGTATCTCGTGCTGCCGCTCGCGGCGCTGGTATACATGCTGTTCGAAGGTTTTACGCCGCTCTATGCCGGCAGCATGGGCCTCGCGCTCACAGTGGCGCTGATCCTTGGCACCGCCATCACGACAGGCGCGTCTTCGATGGCGATCCGCTATGTCTTCTGGATCGGGCTCGCGCTCGTCGTCGCGGCGCTCTCGCGCGACGGCCTTCAGATCGTGCCGGTCGCAGGCGTCGTCGTCGCGCTGATCGTGATCACTGCGTTCGTGCGTGGCGGATTTTCCGCCCTGCGCGCCTGCCGCGATGCCTTGGCTGAAAGCGCCAAATCCGCGATCACCGTCGGCATGGCCTGCGCCATCGTCGGGGTCATCATCGGCATGATGTCGCAGACCGGCGTCGGCACCATCTTCGGCGGCTGGGTGATCGGTCTCGGCGAGAAGAGCCTGTTCCTGGCGCTGATCATGACCATGCTGCTGTCGATCCTGCTCGGCACCGGCATCCCGACCATCCCGACCTACATCATCACGGCAGCGCTCGCGGCGCCCGCGTTGGCCAAACTGGGTGTGCCCCTGATCGCAAGCCACATGTTCGCGTTCTATTACGGCATCATGGCGGACCTCTCGCCGCCGGTGGCGCTGGCCGCGCTTGCCGCAGCACCGATCGCGAAGGAGAATCCGGACAAGATCGGCTGGGAGGCGATGCGCATCGCGCTCGCCGGCTACGTCATCCCCTTCATCTTCGTCTATTCGCCGGCGCTGATGCTGCAGGGCGGCGATCCCATGGCGGCCAAGCTCGGCTTCTACGGCGCGGTGGCATTGGCGACTGTCAAGGCGCTGGTGGCGATCGCGCTGTTCGGCATGGTCGCGATCGGATTCCTGTTCACGCGCCTGACGTTCCTCGAACGTTTGGTCGCGCTCGGTGCCGCGCTGTGCCTGCTCGGCGACTTCCCGTTCAGCGACACCGCGGGCTTCCTGCTCGCCGCTGCGATCGTGCTGTGGCAGTGGCGGCGGCGGCCGCCGGCGCCGGTCGAGGCGGTGTGAGCCTCTGCCTCGTCACAGCCTCAGGCCTGAAGGCGCTGGCGCTGTCCGCGTTCACACTGGTGTGGACGCATTCGATCGCGAAGGTCGACTGGCAGGAAGACTGGCGCGTCACCCCCGCCGGGCTCGAACTGGTGCAGGCACGCGTGAAGGGCACCGGCCCCGGCATGGAGCCGCCGCCCGAGGCGCGCCTCGTCGACGGCTGGTTTCAATGGAGGCCCGCGCGCGCGCCGATGCCGGAGGTCGTGCTGGGCAATTCGGACGCGGCTGGCGAATGGCGGCTATGCCATGACGGCAAGTGCCGGACGTTGTCCGAGATTGTCGGTCATCCCATTGGTGCTAACGTCACAAAGATGATCGTCTGCAAAGAACAATAATAAGGGAGACACGCGATGGGTCGGCTCAAGGGCAAGGTTGCGATCGTGGTGGGTGCCGGCTCGATCGGGCCGGGTTGGGGCAACGGCAAGGCCACCGCGGTCACCTTTGCCCGCGAGGGCGCGCAGGTGTTTTGCGTCGATCGCAACGGCGCGGCCGCCGAGGAGACCGCGAAGATCATCGCGGACGAAGGCGGCCAGGCGAGCGCGTTCACGGCCGACGTCTCGCATGCGCGCGAGGTCGAGGCGATGGTTGCGGCATGCCTCAAGGCCTACGGCCGCATCGACGTGCTCGACAACAATGTCGGCATCGCCGAGATGGGCAGCGTGGTCGAAGTGACCGAGGAAAGCTGGGACCGGGTCTTCAGCGTCAACCTCAAGAGCGCCTATTTCGCCATGAAGCACGTCATCCCCGTGATGGTGAAACAGGGCGGTGGCTCGATCATCAACATCTCCTCGATCGCTTCGATCCGCCACATGGGCATCTCCTACGTCACGTACGGCACCTCGAAGGCGGCGATGAACCAGATGACCCGCACCACCGCGATCGAGTTCGCGCGCCACCATGTCCGCGTCAACGCGATCCTGCCCGGCCTGATGAAGACGCCGATGGTGGAACATTCCGCAGGTCTTGCGAACAGCTATGCCAAGGGCGATGTTGAAGCGATGTGGCGGGCGCGCGATGCGCAAGTGCCGATGGGCCACATGGGCGACGCTTTCGACGTCGCCAACGCCGCGCTGTTCCTGGCCTCGGACGAAGCGAAATATGTGACGGGCATCGAGCTCGTGGTGGACGGCGGGATCACGTGCAAGGCGGGGGCCTAGGCGTCGTTCCGTGTTCGCCGTCGTCCTGGACAAGCGAGCGTAACGAGCGCTGATCTAGGACCCATAACCCCAGGGAGAAGTTTGACGAAGGCTGGCGGCTCTGGCTTCTTCAACATTCGGCATTCGGGGTAATGGGTCCCCTGAGTTCACAAACGAAGTGCAACACTTCCATCTGGAGGTGTTGCCATGGGGCGGACTTACAAACAGCTCTCCCTTGACGATCGATGCGAGATTGCCCGCCTTTCGGCCAATGGCGGCTCGGTCGGGCAAATCGCGGCAGCTTTGGATCGGCCGCCATCAACGATCTCTCGGGAGCTGAGGCGGAACCGTGGCAGGCAAGTCGGCTACAAGCCAAGCTATGCTCAGCAGCAGACCCGGGCGCGGCGCTGGAAGGGCTCTCGCCTCGAGCGGGACGCCAGCTTGCGCCGCGAGGTCTTGGCAGGCTTGAGCCGCGGTTGGTCACCCGAACAGGTCGCAGGCAGGCTGGCCCGGGAACGTGGCCGTAGGGTGATCTCCTACGAGAGCATCTACCGCTTCATCTACGCCCAGATCACACGCACGACGGACTTCACCTGGCGGCGCTATCTGCCTCGGGGCAAGAGCAAGCGAGGCCACCGCGGCA
>NZ_JBHTFN010000016.1:0-20161 GCF_042666195.1 Bradyrhizobium sp. GCM10028915 | reverse complement strand
GGAATGGTGGGCGACATCATTTCGGAACGGGTGGGCGACTTCAAATCGGAATGGTGGGCGAGATCATCTCGGAATCCTGGGCGACATCGATCGGAATCCGCAGAGTCGCAACTACGGGCATGAATTCGCGCCATGACGGCCGTTTCTACACGGCAGTCAGAACCACACGCGCTCGACAGTCGCGCGCGCCTCGAAATTGATCGATGGTGGCGCCTTGGATGACGCTTCGGTTGCCGCACTGGCCGATCGGCTCGGGGTAAGCTCGCGCCACCTTGCGCGTCTGTTCGAACGGTACGTCGGGGCCAGCCCCCAACAGGTCGCGAAGACCAGGCGTGTACAGCGGGCGAAGCGCCTACTTGACGAGACGACTGAACCACTGGCCCAGATCGCCTACCGGGCCGGCTTTGGCAGCGTGCGCCAGTTCAACGCCGCCTTTCGGGAGCTCTATGGACGCTCCCCGTCCAGCATTCGCCACCGCCTCAAAGTATTCGCGTGAGACAGGCATCGGAGCGTTGGTCAGCTTCTGGGCCCTTAGCCGACCCGCCGTGTGAATGCGGTTGGGGACCGCTTGTGGACCCAAAGCCGACGTAAAGCAGGAACGCGCTGAAGTCGGCCTCTGACCGGAAGCGCCTATCACCCTTCCGGCACGCCAGCGAGCCGCAAGCCTTCACACGAGCGCTCGAGCCCAGCAAGGAACATCGGGCTGTCGCTTTGTTGCGCAACGAGCAAGCGACGGATGGTGAAACCTGAGTTGAGCGCTAGTCCCATTCTTGCAGCAGTTCGCGCCTCCTCGAGCGCGCCGGTCAGGCCCAACGCAGCGGCGAGCAACAAATGAGCGAGAGGAAAGTTGCGGTTCGCCTCAGTGCTTCGTCGTAGCCAACTGACGGCTTCGACGTCCGAACCAAGCTGCAACTTGGCCACTCCGACATAACACATCCACTGGTAGGCTTCAACGTCGCGAGGGGAGAGACGTAAAGCCTCGAGTATATGGCCTTCGGTCTCGGCAGCGCACCCCATATAGAATTTGGCAAAACCTAAGGCAGCATGAGCGTTGGCCCTATTCGAATCCAGCGCCAACGCATGCTCGAATTCACGAACGCCTTGGGCGGCCCGGTTCGTGAGGATCTGGATCCGACCCCAAGCCAAGTGGGCTGAAATATGGTTCGGCCTGATGGACAATGCCTTATTCACCATCGCCTCGGCCGCTGCAAACCGCGCAGGCCCATCATCCGTCGTAAAGCTGGCTCCAACTGCCGTATCAACATTTGCCAGACCAATCATTGCTTCGACGTTGCCGGGGTCGGATTCTAGAGAGCGTTCGAAGAAGCTCCGCGCTTGCGCCACGCATTCAGGGCTAAACCCCTTCATCAACCAGGCCCGGCCTTGGAAGTACAAGTCCATCGCATCGGGATGCAGCGTACGCTCGGCTCGTCGTGCCTCAGCCTCGATGAGCTGGGCACCTAACGTATTGGCGAGCCTCGATACGATTTCGTCCTGCATGTCGAACAAGTCGATGAAAGACTTTTCGAAGCGCTCGGCCCAAAGATGCTGGCCGCTCTTAGCATCGATCAACTGCACGTTCAACCGAAGCCGCTTGCCGCTGCGTTGCACTGAACCTTCGAGCACATAGCGAACGTTCAATTCGCGGCCGACTTGCCGTACATCGACTGCTCTACCCTTGTGTGAGACGGCGCTGTTCCGTGAGATTACAAATGAACCAGCGATGCGCGACAAGTCCGTGGTCAAACTCTCCGTTACACCATCCACGAAATAGTCCTGCTCACGATCACCGCTCAGGTTCGCGAAGGGTAGCACGACGATGGATAGGCGCGGCGTTGAAAGCCGGGCCCGACTTGCGCGTTCAACCTGTGTCTCGGACCTAGGCCCATCCCGGACCGCTGCATAGGTCCGGACCGGAAGGGCGATGTTCTTGAGGTTCTGCTCGCCCAGATCAGCGAACTCGATGCCCACTTTGCCTCTGACGTGGTCATACGCGGAAGACGAGATGCAGATACCGCCTGGTTCTGCGATGCTTTCGAGCCGCGCCGCAATGTTTACGCCGTCCCCAAAAATGTCATGCGGCTCGACAATCACGTCGCCTATATTGATGCCCACCCGAAAGGCAATTTGATTGTCTTCCGGCTCATTGATCGTAAGTTCGTGAGTCCGGGTTTGGAACTGCATCGCGGCCCGAACCGCCTCTACCGCGCTGGCAAACTCCGCCAAAAACCCATCGCCTGTGTTTTTCACCACGCGGCCACCGTGCTCGGCGATCGCGGGGTAGACGGCCTCCATGAGGAGCGTCGTCAGTTTGGCATGCGTAGCCTCCTCGTCATGGTGCATCAGCCGCGAATAGCCCGCCACGTCGGCGGCCAATATCGCCGACAATCTGCGTTCGATCCGGGACGGCCGCTCTTGCGCCATGACCTGCAGGCCTTTTTTGACCTGCACATTCTACGATAAATCCGGCTGCCGTGCCACGATCACAAGCGGGACGGCAAAGTGGGCGTAATTGCCCGAAGATGGCCATGGTGACGGCTGCATCAATCGGAATGGCCTCCAATCGGTTCCCCGTTCAGCCCCAAAATCAGGCGCTCGCCTAGGAAAGCTTCGTCCATTGCTCGGCCGTCGCAGATGAGATGATGTCGCCTTCTGGGCCCATAGCTGAATTGCCGCGCCGTCCGCCAATTCGTCAGTTCATGGCCCGTGGCTGACCTCAGCCCGGAGCGCGGGGATGTCCGCCTCGGGCAACTGACCCGACCAAGGCCATGCTGGCTGGAGAGGGCAGCCTTTGACCGAAGCGGACTACCTTTTAAAGGGCATTAAGTCATACTGCCAGGCATGAAGCATCGGACGCGCGGATGACCGTCTATGTAGTGCCTCCAGACCATTGTGCGGCCGAAACGGTTTGGTTGTGTGATAACCGCGCCGTCAGGTACGATCACCCATTCGTCGTCAATGAGGACGCGGTAACGCCCACGAGTGGACTCCCAATCCGCATCTGACACTATGTATCGGTCGGCATCGGTACAGCACTTTCCAAATTCGCTCTGCAGGCTTTCGAACCATGGCTTCAGCGGAGAGTGGTCGTATCGGCCATCGTCACGTGCCAGTACGGGTGTCAGTAGCCACGCCGAGCCAAGCAACGATGCCGCAAGTTTCGCTGGAAACATCTCTTTGCCTCCGCGATATTCACCGGCCGATGCGCTGGCTTGGTGCGGCTTAGGCTGGCAACCCGGAAACTAAGTCCGTTGCAACTGCCGCTGATGAGTGACGGTAGCCAAAATCGCTCGACGCTGTGATGGGACAGTTCATCCCCATCGTCTACTGACGTGAGTCCGGCAATTCGAGCGAGGTTCAAAAACGACAACAGTTCAACTAAAGGTCAGTGCAGCTGCTTCTTTGGCCCAGCCTGTCAGGACGGCTTGACTCGACTCGGCCAATTGACCGCTGCTGGGCCATCGGCGAAGTAGCAGCGCACCGGTTGAGGTCCGCTCAGTGAGGCATGGTGGACCAGATTTGCTCGCGTTGAGTTCTTCGCATTTTGACCCATGCCAGACATCATTGCCCAATAGACATGCCCAAGGTCCGACCATAGGCTTTCTGCTGATACTTCGGTGCGGACGGGCGGAGCCGTCCCGCGATCTTTTCTATGGCGTCACGGAAGGCACGACAATGGCTGACCTTATCAAGGTTGGCGAAATGCAATTGCGGTTTCTGCGCACCAAGTATGATACCAGCGGGGCGCTTGATATGTTTGAGGTGGTGATCCCGCCCAACTCCCGTATGCCGGTCCGCACCATCACCGTGACTGGGAAGAAACGATCTATGGTCTTGAAGGCGTCATCACCTGGACGGTCGCCGGCAAGCGCATCGAGATCAAGCCCAGAGACGATCTCTTCATCCCGCGCGGTGTTGTCCACGGGTTCGTCAACGAGACGCAGGCGATTGCGAAAATGCTTTGCGTTCTCACGCCAGGCGTTCTCGGGCCGGAATTCTTCCGAGAAATGGCCATAGCCATCGGCGGCCCTGCGCCTCCTGATCCTGCCCGGATGGGCGAGATCATGAAACGTCACGGCCTGATACCTGCGCCATTTTGATTAGGTGGGCCGGCTGCATTCGCGCTCTGCTCGCGAACCGCATGTTATTTGTGAATGTCGCTTGTTGGCCCGAAGGCGAAGATCGCCATCGTGTCCCGCACGTCGGCCGTCGGGGCCAGAGCGGACCTCGAGAACACGCTGGCAAATTGAGGCGAATGACCCAAAGCCGATCGGTCCTGCACCGAATTTGCGATGCAGCATTTGCATCGGGTGCGACGATGTGCACCGGCTGCCACAACTAACACCTGATAACATTTAACCGGCTCACTATCTTCGAGTCCCAAATGAGGCGACGGGAGCTCATTGCGCTTTTCATGATTGCAGTAGCGATGTCGCCGTGTGCGATATACGCCCAGAAGAGCCCGCTTCCGATAGTAGGCTACCTTGGCTTCGATTCCGCCGAGAAAAGCAAGGAACTGCTCGTCGCTTTTCGCGGCGGGCTGCGCGCCAAGGGTTTTGTTGAGAATCAGAACGTCGCAATCGAGTACCGCTTCGCCGAGGGAAAGTATGATCGGTTTCCGGAGCTGATAGCTAACCTCGTCCAAGGCCGTGTTCAGGTAATTGTCGCCGCCACTGGCACCAATGGAGTCTTGGCGACAACCTCCGCAACAAAGACAATCCCCATCGTGTTTGCAATTGCCATGGACCCTGTATCCCTTGGCGTCGTTTCCAGTTTGAACAGGCCCGGAGGCAACGCCACCGGTGTGAGCATGTACACTCCACAGCTTACGGCCAAGCGACTTGAGCTCTTGGCCGAGTTGACGCCGGGAGGCGGTTCGATCGCCGTGCTGATCAATCCGACAAACCCTAACGCAAATGTGGTCGCCTCAGACGCTGAGGCTGCCGCTAAGTCGCTCGCGCGGGCGATTCACATTCTGAAGGCCAGCACAGACGAGCAAATTGCTGCTGCCTTCAAGGAGATCAGAGACCAGCAGCATGTTGCACTTCTCGTTAGCCCAGACGCATTCTACATCGCGCGGCGAGAGAGACTTGCCGCGCTGTCCGAGCAAGGTCGGATTCCTGCGATCTACGAGTGGTCTCTTTTTGTAAAATATGGGGGACTTATGAGTTATTCACCGCGCATCACCGATGTTTCCTACCAGCTTGGCGTTTATGCAGGAAAAATTCTGAACGGCGCTGCACCCGCCGATCTACCCGTCGAGCAGCCTACTAGGTTCGAGTTGGCGATCAATCTGAGAACTGCAAAGATAATCGGCCTTACCATCCCGCCCCATCTTCTCGCGCGCGCCGACGAGGTGATTGAATAGCGGGCAAGCTACGTCCGCTCGTGGCCCATCGGCGACCTCGGAGCCCATCCGCTCTTCGGCCGATGTTGGCGGTAAACCGCACATCAGGTAGCCAGCCTCTTAATGAGTACCTGGGGCCGTTTTGAACTTTCGCTCCATCGTTCAAGCCGTTCCACAACCGGCATTGCCATCGCACTATTTGGAATGGGCATCTTTTCGCAGCTTGATCGAGCGTTCTTCTATGGCCGCAATACCGACGCCGTGCTCAAGCTTGCGCGGTAGATTGGCCGAGGCTTTGGGCTGTAGGTCAGCCGCGCTGCGCTCAAGATCGCTCGGGGACTACTTCTTCAACAGCAGTCCCAACGTTCGCGCCATGCGCCTCACCGATCCGGCGTGGCGACCGAGATCGGCGGCTATCCTCGATGTGCCAACTCCCTGCCGGGCGAGCCTGACCAATCGGCGGACCTCCTGCTCGGCCCATTGCTTTGGCTTCGGTGTTTTCATGATGCGGCGCTCGATCCGCACCAGTTAACCAGCGAGCGTTATTACCGACACCTGGGAAATTTACGGGTGGGCTTCCTGCCTGAGGCCGGCCCTCGCCGTTGAACGGCAATTTAGGCGCCTTGGGCCGTAGCGAGCTTGTCGTTCGTCCTAACCATGATGAACAAGTAGGCCATCGCGCGCGTCGAGCAAGACACTTTCATCTGTCAAATGCGTCAACTTGCCTGTCTTTCCCGACCGCATTCGCCGCATTCTCGAAGGAATGCCGCCTCCGTCGTCGATGATCAAAGTTGGCGCGCGCCAAGCCGTGCAAAGTGGCATATACTCGTAGTATTACAGCCTAACGAAAGAATGCCCCTCGGAACAAATGCAACGCGACGTCCTACGTCAGGAGGACGTCGCGATGCAATTGTGCATCACAACCAGAGGGGAAGTTGCTATGAAGCGACGTTCATTGCTCTTGGCATTGTGTTCTTCCGCTTTCATCTCTGCACCGGCACTGGCCGATGGGGTCAAGCAGGAGGCCGAAAAATTAGCCGTCGCCTACACCGACTGCGTCGCCAAGAAAGACGCGGGCTGTGTCGCTGCGCTCTATACAAAGGACGGGGTTCAGATCAACCCGGGCGGTGTGTTTTCCGATCTCAAGACCGTATACGAAAACAACTTCAAGAACGGCACCGATCATATAGAGATCAGAGTCGGCAACATGTCGGTCATCAACAACGATCTGGTCGTTGCCAACGGCGAGACCGACATCTTCGGTAAGGACCCTAAGAGCGGCGACGCCACCAAGGTCACAGTGTTCTGGGGCGGCATCGACATACGTGAAGGCGGCGCTTTAAAAATCCGCCAGTTGACCGTCGGCATGAAGCCGCCTCCAGCTAAGGAAGCCAGCGCCGAGAAGAAGTAGGACGTCATCCTGTCGTAAGTCACCACGCGCCCATCCTCTTTGAGGGTGGGCGTTTGATCTTGCTGCACGTCGCTCCGAAAGCGAAATACGGTTGCCTCGAACGCACACCGCTCGCGCGATATCTGCAAGTGGCCCCTTAGCTGCCTCTCTACGTCGGCGTCCTCACGTCCGCTTGCGGGGTGCAAACGGACCAAAGAACGATATTGCCCCGACGCCCGCGGAGAACGAATGAGAAGTTACCCGGCGACAGATCACGAACGCGGGGCGCCCGCGGCATCTTCCCGCTCATCCGCCCCAAACGTCAGAGTCCATCGATTTGGCGGGGGTGGGCGCCTGGTCCGCTGAGCACCACCATCGATTCAGGTTAGCGATTTCTATCCCCGGCGCGCCTAATGCGCTCCTCGATCTCACTGGCTAGCTCGCCGTACTCCGCCAAACGTAGCCACTGCTCCCGCCGGTCCCGGTCCGTGGCCGGCCCTGCCTTCAGTCGGCACTCGGCCGCTTGCCTGCGAATGTGATTAAGGTAGCTCACGACGAGTCAATTACCGTGCGAGGCGCGGAAACGGACCCTGAGAAATTTCCCAGGGTCCGGAGCAAGAACGCTCAGCGCGCGCCGATGCCGAGCTGGTGCTCCTCCTCCGCCAGCGGCGCCGCAAAAGCAACTCAAGCGAATGCGGAGCTTGACTGCCGCGAACATGCCTTCGGCCGGCCAACGCTTCTCGACTGTGTACGGAGCAAGTCTTAGACCACCTCTTCCGTCGCGCTACGCTCGCCTGACACGCGCAGGCGAGTGAGTTCGGTCCACGCGAGTGCAGCGTAGATCCATCGCTGCCGTTCGGCACCATCGGCCTCCGCGGCGAGCTTCATCGCCGCATTGCCTCGCGCTCGGGGTCGTATTCTATGTCCATCGGACGGAATCGTAATCGAATATCGTAAACGATCACTGTTCGACGTCACCGTAGGTATCCGGTGTGGCTCATATTGGCAACTGGATGCTTCTGCTGCAAGCATATCGAAGCCCGTTTTTGATCGTGCGGTTTTGATCAACATGCCATTAGCATGGAGGTCTATGTCCAGGCGCGCGAGATCCTCGTTCTGTTTGAATCGCTTCTGAACGGAGCACAGCTTCGACGCCTTATGCTGCTGAAGGAGATTAACAATCTGCGGCGTTCGATTATGGCGGACCTTGCTCGCACTGCGTCGGAAAAGTCCGTGAGGGCGCAAACCGATCATCAACTTGGAACGTGCTGAGATCTACCGAAAGTTAAGGGAAGCTGAGCAAACGGCTAAGCCGGCGGCTGCGCCGAGCGAGGAGCATTTCTGAAGTTGTCGAGCTGTGAATCGATTGGATCACGTCATCTTTGACGTTGGCTGCCTGCGAGATGCTGATACGATCCTCAGGCGGCTCGCCAAAGCCCAGTTTTTACCAGCGGAAGTAATCCCATGTCACCGCTCTTGCTGGCGCAGCTCGGTAGTTCGTGTGTACTGCGCGTTCATGACGGAAAATGAGATCTCAACTCGCACACGGGGCAGCTGTACGCGCGCGGCACCAGGATCTGAGTTTGGTATCACTTAAGCTAGACAACTGCTTAACTGGACCTTTCGAGCACAGGCCGGATCAACATCAATGGGCGCGGATATGCGCGACGAAATCAAAAATATTTTCGTGACCTTTGGAATTATTACCTTTCTCGTGCGCCTCCATCGGCTGATTAAGCGCCGTCGCGGCGCTTAATTTCGCCTGCTGGCGTCGTTCTCGGGCACGCTTACATGCTATCTCGAGATAAACGTTACTGAAGAACACAAGGAGTGTCGCCCCTAAGATCATGCTTCCGACAACAACGAAAATAGCCATGATTGCCTCCCGGCGCCGGGTTCGGGACCACCATAGAATATTTAAATAAATAAATCACATTAAATGGACAGAATCAAATAAAAATAATGCAATTGTGGCGCCTCGTAGGAGCTCGTTTTAATCGTATCGCAGAATTCGAGACTTCCGCTCTTCGATTCAACGGTGGCGAGAGCTCGCTGAGATCAATTCGACGATGAGTTTCGGCATGGCGCCAAACGATCTGCTCGCAAGCCGACGTGGCGCGGAATCCCCTTCCGAGGCCAACTGCGGCGACTAGACCGTCCCAAGCGCCATCCAGACGCGCGTTCGTCATCCAATTCACAAATGGATGGCAGCAACATTGGACGGCGTCCGTCGAGCAAAGCGGCGCGGTGTTCGAAGCCAAGTTCATGCTGCCGTGGGCCTTCACGGAGGAAGCCGCCGCTGAAAAGCACATCGGCGCAGCTGCAGCACAACATGTGGGTGACGGCTGCCCGCGCCTCCGTGCTCTCCATCATCACCGGCGGCAGCGAACGGGTCGAGATCAAGGTCCACGCCGACCCGCTCTACCAGCACCTCCTGCTCACAGCGGAGAAGAAGTTCTGGCGATGCGTCCAGAGCGGCGAGCGCCCGATCCTCTTCAACAAGGTTGTGGATATGGCCTCATCGAATGTGTGGGTCGATTTTGCCGGGATGTATCTGCGCACCAAGGAAGCCCACGGCGAGCACGAGCTCGCCAAGGCCAAACTGAAAAAGCTTGTCCCGGAGGATGCGAAGGAAGCGAGCGGGCACGGATCAAGGCCAAGCGCTCAAGGTCGGGCGCGATCAGCTTCGAGACTCTGACTGTGGAGGCCGCCGATGCATCGGTCCAGTGAGCGCATCGGGGCGATCACGGCGGCCCTAGCCAGGGCCCAGGCGGAGCGACCAACCCCGAAAAGACCCTGACTGCGGCGATCCGGTCGCCTTTCCCGCGGGAGGGCGACCGCACGTTCCGCTATGCTTCCTTTGCAAGCGGCCTGGAGATCGTCCGCAAAACGTTAAGCCAGCAAGATCGCAACGATCCAGACCACTCGGACGGAGCGAGCAACCGGGCATATCCATCTGACTACCATCCTCGCACACGCCTCAGGGGAATGGATTTCCTCGGACCTGCCGGTTTGCTCCACCAGGGACGTTGATGGTGCATCTGGCGTTCGTCCGCGAGCATCCAATGCCCACAGACGCTCACCATTTAAAGTTTGCGCAGCCCGCAGCCCTAGGGCGCAAGGTCAGCGATGAATCCACCGTACCTCTCTGCCGCTCGCATCATCTAGCGCTGCACCGACACGGCAGTGAACGGGCATGGTGGTCCGACATGCAGATCGCGCTTTTGCCGATAGCAAGCGAGTTATGGGTGGCAAGCCCGGTACATGCAATGCAACTCCCGGCAGCAGGTCCCCGGAATATCATAGAGTTTCGAAAAGAGGGCACGCTGTGGTAGGCCAGCGAAAGCGAGAAGGATCGGCACAGCCAGCTGGAAAGACCAACGGGATGCGATATGGCTTCCTGTTCTCAGTCACGTGCCTGGTGCTCTACACGCTGGTCATGTTAGGCGTGCGCTAATACGCCCACCATGTTGGCCTTGTCGGTGCATTGCTGACCCTTGCTGCGACGTTCGCCGCTGCGTACTGGTACGAGCGCTGAGAAAGACAGAACACGGTCGAGATATTGCGGCCGGAATCTACAGATGACCGCTGGCGTTGACCTGGGCACCTCAGCTTAGGTCCATAGTTCCTCGAGGAGGAGGCCGGAGCAAGTTACTGCTTCGGCCTCTGCATTAAGCGCAGGTCTAGTACCTAGGGCGCTTAGCTTCGCAACGGGCGAGGCCGAAATCCGAATAGGCGTGCTGCCCATCAGATTGCCTTCGTGGATAGGCGCGATCCTGTCATTGACGATCTTGGCGTAATTTCAGCGATATTCCTGGTCGGCCTAGGAGCCGGATACGTTTTGCACAACCGCCGACTGGCTCGCGCATCAAAAGTTTGGGCGGTAGCGCAACATCAGGGGAAGCTTGTTTAACCACCCCCCACTTGAAGTCGCGGCATGACGTGCGTGTGTTCGTAAATGTTCGCTCCGCGCACCAGTAGTTCGTAGGCTTTCACTCCACTGAGAGAACCGCTCCAGATTTGGGCACACACTGCCTCACAATTAATATGGTGTTTTCATTATTGCGTCGCAATATATAGGGATCGTCCAGCCCATCACGAGGCCGAAGCGATGATCCGACATGCTGCACGCATGCTGGTGCTGGCGTATGGCCTTTGCAGCCAGCCCGCCTACTCCTGTTTCGACACACAAGAGGTCGTCCCTCCGCTTTCGTTCACGCTGTTCTGCATAAAGTACCCTGAAGATTGCCAGGAACAGCAGGACCGCCGGATAACTAACTTCCACTATCGAGGACAGCGCTGGCGCGAGGTCAAATCAAATCAATTCAATTGTCAATTCTAGCATCGCGCCCGAGAGTCTGTTGGTAAGCCGGAATGACTATGAATGGCAGATCTTTCCTTATGACGGAAACTGTGGCGATTATGCCGTTACAAAACGCCATTTGCTGCTTCGAGCGGGCTGGCCAAGCTCGTCTCTCCGTTTGGCAGAAGTTGTTATTCGCAAGACTGGAGAACATCACCTCATTTTGCTGGTCCGAGAAGGACAAGCTAGTCTCGTTCTCGACAATCTCAGCGGGACGATCATCCAGCTCAACGAAGCTTCAGATCAATACGTTTTCCTGCGCACTGAATCGGGTCTGAATCCTCAACTCTGGATGCGCGGACTTGCGAGATCTTAGCTGCGTGCTTGCGGCTCGAATTCTGCCACGTTCGGGAATTCAGTCATCCCGAGAGCTTGGGGTATTAGGCTCTTAGCCGGCCCTCCGAAGTTGATACGGCTGGCTCATTAATAATAGCGCCCAATCAGCTCAAAAATACTCTGCCGCGGGTAGCAACAGGACAGGCTATTGGGTAAGAACACGCATCCAGTCTGTGAGAATTTGCATGACCAAAAAGCGCGCATTAATTACCGGTGTTACGGGCCAGGACGGGGCCTACCTGGCCGAGCTGCTTCTAGGGAAGGGCTATGAGGTCCACGGCATCAAGCGGCGGACCTCCCTCTTCAATACCGATCGCATTGATCATCTGTACCTCGATCCGCATGAGCCCAATCCGCCCTTCCGGCTTCACTATGGCGATCTTACCGACTCCTCCAGCTTGATCCGCATCGTTGGCCAAGTGCAGCCAGACGAGATCTACAATCTCGCGGCGCAGAGCCATGTTGCGGTTTCCTTCGAGGAACCCGAGTACACGGCGAATTCCGACGGCCTTGGCACGTTGCGCATCCTTGAGGCGATGCGCATTACAGGCCTAGAGAAGAAGGCGCGCTTTTACCAAGCTTCAACGTCGGAACTCTATGGTTTGGTTCAGGAGATCCCCCAAAAGGAGACCACGCCTTTTTATCCGCGCTCACCGTATGCCGTCGCCAAGCTCTATGCCTATTGGATCACGGTCAACTACCGTGAAGCCTACGGCATGTATGCCTGCAACGGAATTCTCTTCAATCACGAGTCTCCGGTCCGGGGCGAAACCTTCGTCACTCGAAAGATCACCCGGGCTCTCGCGCGGATTCATCTGGGTCTGCAGGAGCGTCTTTACCTTGGCAATCTGGACGCCCTGCGCGATTGGGGACACGCCCGCGACTACGTCGAGATGCAGTGGCTGATGCTGCAACAAGAGAACCCGGAAGACTTCGTTATCGCCACCGGCATTCAACATTCAGTACGAGACTTCGTCAATGTGGCGGCAAGCGAAGTCGGCATGAAGATCCGGTGGGAGGGGGCTGGCATAGACGAGAAGGGCTACAATGTTGCGAACGGAAAATGTGTGGTGTCGGTCGATCCACGCTATTTCCGGCCAACAGAGGTAGCAACCTTGCTTGGCGATCCCTCAAAGGCCAAAGAGAAGCTCGGTTGGCAACCCCAGACTTCTTTCGAGAGTCTCGTTCGCGAGATGATGAAGGAAGATCTTGAGTCGGCAAAACGAGATGAGCTCATCAAACAGCATGGCTTTAGATATTTCCCACGCCACGAGTGAGGGCGGATAAATCTTGGATCTTGCGCGGCAGCGATGTCGCCCAGATCAAAGTCTCAAGGCTAAGTAAACGAATGCACTCAAGTATCATAACGCTTCCTGTTTGAGCAGCAGGAAAATCTTGAGGCCAACTATTCTGGCATGCTTCATCAACGCCGGCTAATGCGTCACTTCTGACAAAAATGCGTCAACCTCAGCACTGCAGAGCGTGATCAAAGATCACAATTTCAAATATGCTGCATATTGGCGTGTCTTGTTAGCCAAATTAGGTAAAGGCTCCGGTTCGCGCCGGAGCAAGCGCTGCCAGCCTTCGAGAACAGTCACTGAAGTCGAGACTTAAGTAGCCGCACGGACCTCTAGGTGACGACCGTACCCCTTCAAAAAATCCTCATATGCGACGGCAAGCCCCGCCCGCAACGGCGTGTTTGTGCGCCAACCCAGCGCACGAATTCGCGAGCTATCAAGCAGCTTGCGCGGCGTACCGTCGGGCTTGGACGTATCGAAAATCAATTTGCCTTCGTAGCCGACAACCTCTGCTACAGCCGCAGCGAAGTCTGCGATCGATAGCTCGTCGCCGCTACCGACGTTTATTGGCAGGTCACTGGAATAATTCTTCAGAAGAAAAACGCAGGCATCCGCAAAGTCCTCGACGTTGAGAAACTCGCGAAGGGGCGTACCAGTGCCCCACACGGAGACATTGGATGCCTTGGTGATCTTGGCTTCATGGAAGCGCCGGATCAGAGCCGCCGGAACGTGGCTATGGTCGGGATGATAATTATCGCCACGGCCGTAGAGGTTGGTCGGCATCACCGAGATGAAGTCATCTCCATACTGTCGACGAAAGGCCTGGCACATCTTGAGGCCGGCAATCTTGGCGATTGCATACCACTCGTTGGTCGGCTCAAGCGGTCCGGTCAGCAATTCGCTCTCGGCTATCGGCTGTTTGGCATGCTTGGGATAAATGCAAGACGAGCCCAGAAACAACAGGCGCTGAACGCCGATGGCGTGGCTTGCGCGGATCACGTTGAGTTCGATAGCGAGATTCTCGCAGAGAAAGTCGACGGGAAAGCTGCTGTTAGCGGCGATTCCCCCGACTTTCGCGGCAGCGTGCACCACCGCGTCAGGACGGTTGGATTCCAGCCACCGCAGCGTCGGCTCCTCCTTGGTCAGGTCCAACTCGCGGCGATCGGCAGAAAGCACTGTACAATTTTCTGAAGCAAGACGCCGCACGACGGCAGAACCGACCATGCCTCGATGACCGGCGACGAAGATCCGCTTGCCCGAAAGGTCGTAGGTTGAAGTCCCCATCATACTATACCCCTACTCGGTCTTCCGAATGCGAAAGCCGAAAGCTCAGCCCTTTCGCGTGCCACGGAGTGCCGGCAGCCGGGCTCGTGCGCGCTCCCAGTTGCTAACACAATCTTCACCGTTGAGCAGCCTGCCCAGGCGGGCCAGGCTATTAATGGTGAACTGCAACAGGGTGCGTAAACTTAAAGCAGGCCATTGGCAGTAAAATAGGCGGAGCAGCCGCGCGAGCCGCACGGCTGCCTTCTCGACTAAACATCAGCTAGTCCAGTTGGCGCGGGATCAGTAAGCGCGTCGGAGGACGGGCCCCTCGGGCGCGCAGACGCGGTCCATATACCAGCCATACGGGGTCTCAACCCGAACCAGCGGGCAGTGACGCGACGGCACATAACGGTACGGGTAAGGCTGTGCCCAAAAGGTAACCGGCGTCACCTGAGCGGCGCCTGTGAGCAGCGCCGCGCTCGCGGACATCTGCATGCCGGCATTTGCACTGCTCGCTGCCCCCAAGGAAGCAGCCAATGCCAAAAGACTGACCCGCGCAAACGATTTGAACATCATAAAGCTCCTTTGCCCCAACGGATCTCACCGGTGAAGCCACTCAGCCCCTCGCGGGGACCGTCTCGGCAGCACTGAGACCCATCAACCAACCCTAGAAATCGCCCCGAAATAGCTGGGCCAGACTACCAAGGCTCGACGGAGGAACGCAACCGCTCCGACGCATCGGATTCAGGCTTGGAGCAATATGGTGCAGAACTGTGGCTTCTCGGCCCTAGTTCTCTCCGTTCCAGGCGCCCGGAGCACCAAGGTCCGGCGAGCGACGGTAAACATCGCGAAGGAATTGATAGTTGACTGCTTGGGCGAGCGGTACCTCCTCCTCGCCCAGCTTCGCGAATATCAGAATGTCCCGAAGGGTCCTCCAGCGGCTTTCATCATAGTCGGCAATGCGTCCGCCGGTCGGCAAGATGAGGCTGCGCTGCTGCTGCAACTCGGCTTTCAGGCGATCCGGGATCAGCGTTTCGGGAGCAAAGCTGGCGAGAACAGGCACGCTCCGTGCATAATCGCTATAAGCGAACTGCCAGCCCCGGATAAGGCCTTGGAGCACGTCGGTGATCACGGATGGACGGTCATGAATAAGATCGTTGCTGGCGAAATAGACCAGCCCCGGGACATGGATGCCATAGTCCTGCGGCTTTATGATATTCAGCCGGACGTAACCCGCACCGGACGGGCTGGGCTGGTCATCGATGGCGGCAATGATGGCGTCGACCTCACCGGCGCGGAGCGCATCGAAGCTGTCGCGATCGGCAACCTTTGTCACCTGACTGCGTGGCAGGCCCAACTGCGCCATCATCGCATCGAAGATCACGTCTCCTTCGCTCGCTCTGCGGTAACCGACGCGCTTGCCAACCAAGTCGGGGGGCCGGCGCAAGCCGGATCCTTCCAGGGTAAAGATCGCAATCGAGGTGTCGAGGAAGCTTGCAGCGAACGCCGTTACGGGGACGCCGCGCCAAGCGGCCAGCAGAAACTTTTGGCCGCTGGTCACGCCGATGGCATGTTCGCGTGCGATCGTTTCAACAAAGTTCGGGTCGTCCGGGTGGGGCCGCAGCGCAATCCGGGAAGTGAAAAAGCCCTGCTTGAGCGCGATCAATTCGCCGGCAAAACGCGCCGCGTAGGGTCCGTCGAGGAGCAGACTCGCCACAGCCGCGGGGTTCGCCTCCTGCCGCAGCGGCAACGAATCCGGGCGCAGCGCGATCAGGGCCAAGCCCAGCAGGGCAACGGTCGCAAGGCCGACCGCCACATACCGGCTGAACCTTCGCCTGGATCGCCGCCGGGACCGGGTCTGAGGCACTGAAGGCTTCCTAACGGGCTGTGAAATTTAACATATCGGGTAAGGGCAAATGCGCTACAATCAATCCATTGGGGTAAGGTTACTTTTTCCTTCGCCTTGTTTTAATTGCGATTCTGCCCGATAGCACGGTGTATTCGGATAGTGAATTGATCGTAAGTGAGCTTTTAGCGCGATGACAATTCTATCACCACGATCGGCCTCTGTGCCTGATTCTGTTGCGGAAATTCGTGTGCTCGAGCAGGCCTCGGCGGCACCTCAAGGTTTAGCCTGGAGCTTTCTTCGCCCTCTGGCGGTGGAACGTCTGGTGATGGTCGGCGACGCCGTGCTGGTGGTGCTGAGCGGCATCGGCTGCGCGGTCGCCTATCATCTCTACACCCAATCGGCGCTCGGCAAGGCCAATGTCTATGCCGCGGCGAGCGTCCTCGTCGCCATCAACTTCATCCTGCTGACCACGGTCCAGCACGGTTACCGGCTCAAGAACATTACCAACCTGTCGCGCGCGTTCCGCACCGCGGTGACGACGTGGACCGGGCTGTTCGGGGCGCTGCTGGCGCTCGCCTTCACCATGAAGGTCAGCGAGGAGTTTTCCCGCGGCACCACGCTCTCGTTCTACCTGGTCGGCCTCACGGTGCTGCTGGCCTGGAAGCTGGCGGCCGGGCGCTGGACCGCCAGGGCGCTCGCGACCGGCGCGTTCGCCAACAGCCGCGCGGTGATGATCGCCGAATTCGGGCTGCCGGCGGCCTCCAACACCATGAAGGACCTCGCCCAGCACGGCTATCGCCTGATGCGGATCATGGAGATCCGCTCCGCCGACCTCGCCTCGCCGCTGCTGCTGTCGGCGATCGCGCCGCGCTTTGACGAGCTGATCGCCTATGCGCGCGAGAACCGGGTCGAGCACATCTTCCTGCTGATGAACTGGAGCCGGCAGCACGCGATCGACAGCATCCTGGACGCGCTGAAGATCCTGCCCGTTCCCGTGCATCTGGTGCCCGATGCCCACGCCGCGCGCTTCCTGCGCTATCCGCTGCAATCGACCGGCAACACCTTCACCGCGGAGCTGCGCCGCGCCCCGCTGTCCCGGAACGAACGCGCGCTCAAGCGCACCCTCGACCTTGCCGGCACAGCCCTGGCGCTGATCGTGTTCGCCCCCGTGATGCTGGTGACCGCCGTGCTGATCAAGGCGACCTCGAAGGGGCCGGTGTTTTTCCGCCAGACCCGCAACGGCTTCAACGGCCGCGCCTTCAAGATCTACAAGTTCCGCACCATGCGCGTGCTCGAGGACGGCCCGAAAATCGTGCAGGCGCAGAAGAACGACCCACGCGTGACCGCCATCGGCAAATGGCTGCGCAAGACCTCAATCGACGAGCTGCCGCAGCTCTTCAACGTACTCAAGGGCGACATGTCGCTGGTCGGCCCCCGCCCGCACGCGGCCGCCCACAACACCGAATATGAGCAAATAATTGGGCAGTATGCTTTCCGCCATCACGTCAAACCTGGCATTACGGGGTGGGCTCAAATTCATGGTTATCGCGGAGAAACCCGTGCGCTAGAGCTTATGGAGAAACGCGTACAGCACGATCTGTGGTATATCAACAACTGGACCTTCTGGTTGGAGTTAAAGATTCTGTTCCGAACAGCATTTGCCGTTTTCTCGCAGCGAACAGTGTACTGATTGCGGGAGTGGACAGCCAGGACCAATTCCGGCTCAACTTTCAGATCCATAGGACCGCACGAGTTGGGATCAATCGGATTGTCCGCGCGCCCAAGAGTTTTTGGAGAGCAAATTGGAAAGTTGGGGCGTAGGGGCCAATGACTAGCGCCGAATTTGTGGGGACGAGTTCAGCTGTTGAGCACATGAAGGTGCTCGGTGTACCGATCAGCCTCGTCAATATGACGGCCGCTGTGAACAAGCTCTGCAGCTGGGGCAAATCTGGACCCGCTCGAACGGTTTTTGTTCGCGACGTGCATGGCCTCATGCGCGCCTTGCAAGATCCCCTTCTTTTCGCTCTCCACGGCCAGGCCAGCATGGTCATACCCGATGGCATGCCGCTGACACGAATAGCCCGACTCCGAGGTTACAGCCCTGCGCAAATTGGCCGTACGCCCGGGGCCGACGTTATGGCGGAGGTCTGCGAGCGATCAGTTGGCGATAATACCACGCACTATTTCTTCGGAGGCAAGCCCGGCGTCGCCAACATCTTGGCCGATCGTTTGGCACGAGCCTATCCAGGATTGCGGATCGCCGGAATCTGCAGCCCGCCCATTCGGGACATTGATGGCCGGCGGCCGTTCACGATAGAAGAGTTAGCGGAGTTCCAAGCAATCAAAGATGCCAAACCCGACTTCATTTGGATTGGACTGTCTAGCCCCAAACAGGAATATTGGATGATGAAAGCTGCCCATCACCTCGATCACGGTGTACTTCTTGGTGTGGGCGCGGCTTTCGATTTTCACGCTGGCGCCATCAAGCGCGCACCAGCTCTTATGCAGAACTATGGCCTAGAATGGCTTTACCGCTTCCTCAGCGAACCGCGTAGGCTTTGGAAGAGGTATTTGATTCTTGCTCCACTCTTCGTCTGCAAAGTGCTAGTTGAAGAGCTTTCACGAGGCCGGGCTAGATGATCGACCTGTTCGGAGCAAACCTCAACCGCTCCAGCGGTGTATCGTGAACTCAGCTTGTGCACGCTCGCCCTGGGGGTCTAGTGGCTGAGCAGGCAAGCGCCTAAAGAGTTCGCCGAAGGCGTGCAGACCGCATCGACGATTCGTACGACTGCCCTGCGAAGCAGACGTTTGAGCTTAGCAAAGACCGGTTCGAGCGGGTCAGATCCGGTGAGTATTTTGGCAGAAAGAACAGCTTGTCGCCGGCCGAGCGGATGAGCTGGCGTGCGGTTTGCTTCTGTGACTGCCGAGATTTGTCCAGGACGACGATGTCGCCGAGACGAAGGAGCGGCAAGAGAACCTTCTAAACCTAGATCCGGAAGTTCACGTCGCCGGCTCGTGACCGCCCATCTCGCCCGGAACAACGCTGCCGGACTCATCGACCCGCTTCATCCAGCCGATCGTCATGCTAATCCACTCAAACACTGCTTGGCCGCTCGAATGTGGGACATCCCGCCCTCAATTGCCGCCACCGCGATCGAGCGAAATAAGGCTTGCCCGTCCATGCTCGCCAGCAGGACGAATCAGAATCATACTGGTTTTGAAATCCCAATCGATTCAGCCTAATCCCGTCGCGTGAGTAACCCCACCGAAGTTTAAAGGCGCTCTGCCACAAGCCGCACTTGGGTTCGCTTTCTGCTGACCAGCGAGTAAAACCAACAGATCACGTGAAAAGCGCCCGGTCCGAGCTTGGTCCAGATTACGCTCCACAGCGGAGGCCAGCGATGGAACAGTTCCTTTGCCTCTATAACTCGGAAGCCGGTGGCTTTGGCCAAATTGCCAATGTTTGATGGACTCCAGCCGTGCAGATGGAAATCGGGATCCTTCTCCCTGAACCGCATAGAGACGCTGTCGTAGGGCGTCACGATGATCAATTTGCCCCCGGGCCTTAGAATACGTTGGAATTCGCGAAGCACCCTTGACGGCTCCTCCACGTGCTCAAGGGCGTGGTTCGAGACGATTACATCGGCCCATCCTGTTTCAACGAGCGACGTATCCGGATAAACCTTCTCGACCCCAAGCGACTTAGCAGAAGCGACCGCCATAGGGTTGATTTCAATCCCGATCTTGTCAGCCGCGGTGATTGCGTTGAGCAGGAAGCCGCCGCCGCACCCGAAATCGAGCACCTTAGCGTCTGGCGCGATGAATTGCTCAAACTTGAAAAGATTGGCTTGGCCCTGGATTTTGCCGTGCGGGGCCTGCCTTTTGAAATACTTCTCGTCATAGAAATCGGCCGCGGATTGCATGTGGTCCTCATGAGGCGAGGGCGGGAGCATGTGAAATCTCCAGGTGGGGGTCAAGTGCTCGTTCAGCTCCAAAGGAAAAAGACCTTCGCTGCGCGAACATTAGTACCCTTTTATCCCTCCACCGAGAGTGCCTTCCCACGGGGCGTGGGCGCGCTGCCCCATAACCTGCACTTGCTTCAGCTCCTGGCGAAGCCGGATAACAACGGCAGATTGCTGCCAATGTCCCCTCTAGATCGAGGAATTTGATCGCGTGCAGCTAGCCATGCGGAGAAGTGAAGAACAATCCACTCTGATGTCCCCAGTCAAGCACACAGCGCACGGTTTCTCATCTCCACGAGGACTCATCGTGAAGTTCTTGTGCCGATGGATCGTGCAGAGGAGAAGGCGGGACT
>NZ_JBHTFN010000015.1:0-9228 GCF_042666195.1 Bradyrhizobium sp. GCM10028915 | reverse complement strand
GTCACTTGGCGGCAGCCATCGGCCTGGCCCTTATCGAGAACGGATGGCGCGTCCTCTTCACCCGCACCACCGATCTCGTCCAGAAGCTCCAGGTGGCGCGGCGCGAGCTCAATCTCGAGGCCGCCATTAACCGCCTCGATCGCTTCGACCTCCTGATCTGCGATGATCTTGCCTACGTCACCAAGGACCAGGCCGAGACCAGCGTGCTGTTCGAGCTCATCAGCGCTCGCTACGAGCGGCGTTCCATGCTGATCACCGCCAATCAGCCCTTTGGAGAGTGGAACAGGGTCTTCCCGGATCCTGCTATGACGCTCGCCGCCATCGATCGCCCCGTTCACCACGCCACCATCGTCGAGATGAACGTCGAAAGCTATCGCAGGCGCACCGCGCTCGAGCGGAAGCGTGGTCCAGGGCAACCATCCTCGCACGCGACACCAAAAACACTCGCTGATTGACGCTCCGCGACAATCAAAGCGAACAAAACTCTTGCGCGCGACAATCATCGCGGCAATCATCACCTCGCCGCGACACCCACTCGCCATCCTGATTGTCGCGCGCTCCCCATCCAGATTGTCGCGCTATATCCCAGGTTGCAGATGGCCCAGCAGCCGACGTTATGGGATGCCGAAGAGCAGCCTTACCCGCAGCACGCGCCCTTTCCGTGCTCTTGGATGGGCGGGCACGGCGTGGTCCCGTAGGAGCAAAACACACAGCAGTCTCCCGGCTTGGGCTTGAGCCGCGTGCCGCAGCCTGCGCAATCATAGAAATACTGGCAAGCGTCGGTCGCCATGGTCTCTGTGGCCTGATGATGGCAGGCGGGACAAGTCAGGGTCGACTGTAGCTGCATGATGTCCTGTATGGGCAAACGGCTTGATGCGTCAGTTCACAACTGCACCCCAGTGGGCCATATTCCTGCGACGTCCGCTACTGGTCACGTCGTGGAGGCTGGATCGGTTCGTTCCGTTCGACACGCGATGGACCACTGGCAGACCTGCGGTCCATCATTTTCGTTTCGCCATTGGCTTTGCGAGCTCACGGGCGTTATCGACCAGGAGTTGCGCGACAGGGCTCAGTGCCCGATCCTTGAGAGTGACGATTCCGTTTGGCCGACGGGCTGCCGGCAATTCCACGGCCAAAATCCTGAGCGCCCGGCCCATGGTGAGAAATCTCAGTGCGGACGCCGGAAAAACGGTGATGAAGCGCCCCGTCTCCAACAGACTAACCCGCATATGAGGGGAATCTGTCACCACGGTGGCGCGAGGATACCCGAGCCCGCCGGCGCGAAAGGCTTTCTCTAAAATCGATCCGATCACGCTTTCGGGCGGCGGCAGCACCCAAGTCTCCTCCGCCAAGTCGGAAATTCGTATCTTGCGCCGCCGAGTCCACGGGTTCTTCGCTCCGGCGACTACGACGTACCGATCTTCATAGAGAAATTCGAAGTCCAGCCGTTCGTCGGTATTCGGGCCAGGACTTCGCACAACCAACAGATCAACTCTGCGTTCGGTCAGTTCTCGATGCAGCGGCTCTACATAGCCCGTGACGAGATGAAACGCGATCCGCGGATGGCGCCGCGAGAGCCGATCTATGAGTGCGGAAACGAAGCTTGCCGCCAGAAAAGGGGTGCTGCCAATCCGCACCTCCCCAGCGGTAGGGTCGGCCAGAAACTCGATACGCTTCACGCCCTGGCGGAGATCATCGAAAACGGCCGCCCCGCAGCTGAGCAGGGCGCGGCCGCATTCGGTCGGTTCGACTCCTTGCCGGTGGCGGTCGAGCAACCGAACGCCGAGCGCATGCTCAAGGTCGCCGATTGCTCTCGAAACGTTCGGCTGGGTGGTGTTTAAGATTCGCGCTGCCTTCCCCATGCTGCCGGCCTGCGCCACCGTCATGAGCACGTGCAGATCCTGCAGCCTCATTCGGCTTCCGATGCGATCGCTCATCAGCATGGGCTACCCATTTCCCGTTTGAGATGATCTCATCAGACAATAGCCTTAGCCAGGCATGACGGCATCAACTATGTTGGCCCTTCAGGAGCGGGCCGCATGGCACGGGAGGAGCGAGCTTGTGACACATTCCCGGCGCCAACTTTTCCATCTTGCTGCAGGTGCTGCAGCGCTTCCCGCGCTCTCATCGGCCGCTTGGGCGTATCCTTATCCCTCGCGACCGGTGCGTATCATTGTCGGCTTTGCCGCCGGCGGCCCGAATGACATCCTCGCGCGTCTGATCGGGCAATGGTTATCGGAGCGACTGGGCCATCCATTCGTGATCGAGAACCGGCCGGGCGCCGGTAGCAACATAGCAACCGATGCGGTGATACGCGCAGCTCCAGACGGCTACACGCTGCTCCTGGTCGGTACGCCGAATGCGATCAATGCGACGCTTTATGACAAGCTCGACTTCAGTTTCATTCGGGACATCACACCGGTCGCCGGACTGATACGTGGCGCCCTCGTCATGGTCGTACATCCCTCCGTTCCGGCCAAAACGCTTCCCGAGTTCATCGCCTATGTCAAAGCCAATCCCGGCAAGCTCTTCTATGGGTCGGGCGGCGTCGGCGGGATCACCCACATCAGCGCCGAGCTATTCAAGCAAGAGGCCGGAATCGACATTGTTCACGTGCCCTATCGCGGGATAGCGCCGGCGCTCACGGATCTGCTTGGCGGCCAGGTGCAGGTCCTCTTCACGAACATCGCCATATTGATTGGATATATCGGGACCGGCAAGCTGCGCGCGCTCGGCATAACGACGGCGACGCGCCTGGACGCGCTGCCTGACATCCCAACCGTAGGCGAGTTCGTCCCGGGGTATGAGGCAAGCTCTATCTTCGGTCTCGGAGCGCCCAAGAATACGCCCACCGACATCATCGACAAGCTCAACAAGGAGGTCAATGTCGCGCTCGCCGATCCAGAGTTCAAGACACGGCTTGCCCACCTGGATGGCACTGCGCTCGTCGGCTCGTCCGCCGATTTCGGCAAGCTCGTCGCCGACGAAACCGAGAAATGGGGCAGAGTGATCCGGCTGGCCAACATCAAGCCGGAATGAGAACGCCACCTGTTGCGAAGAATTGGAGCGAGTTGACATGCAGCCTCCGAACGTCAGATGTCGTCCATACGAAGTTGAACGTCGCGCCCATCACGCTGCTCGGCCCGGTTTCCGGATCGCCGAGATGCAGATCGGTCCGACCCAAACGATACCTTGGCACTACCACACGGAAGTTCAGGACACGTTCTACGTCATCGGCGGAACGATACGTGTTTTTACGCGAGAGCCCGACGAAGAGGTCTGCTTAACGGTCGGCATGACCTATTCTGTTCGTCCGGGGCGTCCTCACCTGGTCGCCAACGCCGGGGACATCTCGGCGGTATTCCTGGTCCTCCAGGGCATGGGCGAGCACGATTTTGTCCCGCTCACCTGATTGGTGGCTCGCCGTCGACTTCGGCAAGCTCTGCGGTTGACATCGGCGGTGCGCCAGGCGGCCCCGGCCTCGACATTCACCGACGCGGGTGGCTTCAGAGGCTCAAAGATGATTGGACGCTCAACCATGCTCGGGAAAGTCAGAAAGATTCGCTCGAGAGATGGACGCGAATTCGATTGCTATCTTGTCGCGCCAGAGGCCGAAGATCCAACTCCGGCGGTCGTGATCGCCTCCGCCATCCACGGGGTGGATGCCGACATACGGTGGATCGCCGATGGTTTGGCGGCACACGGCTTCATCGTCGCGGCGCCTGACCTGTTCTGGCGTTCAATTCCAGGCCCCCTTCCTCGGGACGACCATCGCGCGGCCCGACGCTCGCAGCCGCGTCCCGAACTCATCAAACGCGGTGAGGACGATATGGCCGACACGCTGACGTATCTCTGCACACTCCCGAACTTCAATGGACGGGCCGCGGCCATGGGCTTCTGCTACGGCGGCCCCTACGCGATCCTCGGGCCGAAGCGTCTCGGCTACGCCGCCGGCATCTGCTGCCACGGATCCCAGATGCTCGATTACGTTCAGGAGCTCGACGGGATTCGTGAGCCGGTTTGCATCGTCTGGGGCGACCAGGACAGCAGGGCACCGGCCGACGTGCTGGAGGCCTATCGTGCGATACCGCCGCGGATAGAAAACGTCGAGGTGCACATCTTTCCCGGGGTACTCCACGGCTACATGATGCGCGGAAGCAAGGCCTTTCATCCGGCGACACACAGTTTTTCAATGAAGCGGGCCATGGAGATTCTCCAAGGCCTCAGACTCTGACAGAGCAATCGCACCCTTGCCGTTGCTGATGCACCCGCTCAGCCACTTGAACGATCCTTCGTCGCTCAATTTCGTGGGCCCCTGCGGCAGCTTTCCACTACGCCGTAATTTCTCCCTTGCCGATGTCTCTGCGTCAACGTCGCCTCTTGTGCAAAGCAGTCACGATCTCCGTTGCGGCGGCTTCAAGATCGGGAAGGTACCGGGCCGCGAATGCTTCGATCGTGAAGGCTGTGCGAAGCCAAAGCATATTGATCGACCCGATCACCCGCCGGCCATCGCGCAACGGAACAGCAATTGCGAGTAGGCCGTCCGCATGCGGTGGGCCGCCATAGTAACCTCCGACATGCGCCGAATCTCGAGTCGCATAGCCAAGCGTTCGCACGTTAGCCAGAATGGCGTTCAATCGCTCAGGTTCACGAGCCAGCCGATCCTCCGGTTTTTTCGAGGAAATCAGGAGCGCAACGATGCGCTGGCGCTCGGCCGGGAGACAATATGCCAGATAAGCTCTTCCCACGCCTGAGTTCAGCCAGTTCACCGGCCAACCTATCCTTTCCTGCTGAAGCAAAAACGGACTTCGCGTCCGGTTTGTTTCCCTTATCTCCATGTGATCACCAGCCGGGACCATCAGGTCGGAAGGCCAGGATACCCGTGTACACAATCGCTCGAGCACCGGCGCGGCGGCCTCCGCGATGCGATCGCGATGCTCGCGGCGCGACTGCGGGTGCGAAAGTGTTGAACCGATCCGATAGCAACCATCCCCCAGCCGCCTCGTTACAACGCCCGCCCGCGTGAGGGTATGAAGGATTCGCAACAGGCTAGGCTTCGAAATAGCCGTCACGAGATACAGGTCATGCAGCGAGGAATCCGGTTGCATTTGTAACGCCTGGAGCACCCTCAGCCCGCGCTCCAGACCCTTGATGACCTGCGCCATTGCACGCTCCAGCATTCCGCAGTTCGGAACGTAGCATTCCGCATGTCGGAATGCACGTCGATTATGCTGGTCTTCGACGCCCGTCGGCTCGCAGGATGGCCGCACATCAGACGCGCTTTTTGAGCTTGAGAGACCTTCGGCATCACGGGAGAACGTCCATGCAGCAGAGTCTTCGCAAGGTGGGCCGGTGCTTAGGCTTCATCGTTTCGTTGGCACCCGCTTTGTCCGCGAATGCGGAGGGGGTCTTTCCCAACGGCACCATTCGCTTCGTGGCGCCGAATTCCGCGAGCACGCCGCCAGACATCATCAGCCGGATCATCGCAAAGCAGTTAACAGAGGACGAGCATTGGCGCGTGATCGTGGAGAACCGGCCGGGCGGCATCACCACAATCGCCGCGAATGATGTTCTCACGCAGCCAGCCGATGGGCACAGTTTGTTCGGCATGTCTGTACCATCGGTCGCGGCGCCTGCACTCGTACAGGGGATCTCATATGCTTTCGAACGGGACTTCGATCCTGTCATCAAGGCCTCGGTCTCCTACAACGTGTTGGTGGTCAATCCGTCGGTGCCTGCTACCTCGGTGAGCGAACTTGTCGCGCTTCTCAAAAGTCAGCCGGACAAGTTGACCTTTTCATCCGGCGGATTTGGCACACCGGCGCACCTGATCGGCGAACAATTCAAACTGCAGACCGGCACGCGCGCCCAGCATGTACCTTACGCGCAATTCCCGCAGGCAATCGGGGACCTTCTCAATGGCACGAACTCGTTCATGTTTGTGACGATGTTGCCGGTGGTCGATCTGATCAAGACGGGGAAGCTCCGTGCACTTGCCGTGACGGGCCCAAGGCGCGTGTCGGCTCTCCCAGACGTCCCGACCATCGTCGAAGCCGGCTTCGCATCTCTGGTGGTGGAAGACTGGGTTGGCTTTGCGGTAAAACGAGGAGCACCGAAGGAAACCATCGCGCAGCTAAATGCGGCCATCAACAGAGCGTTGCAAAAGACCGCCGTGCGCGAGGCATTTGCCAAGCTTGGCGCCGAGCCGGTCGGCGGCTCGCCTGAGGAGTTTGGGCAATTGGTCAAATCACAGATTCAGCATTGGAAGAAAGTCGTGTCTGATGCCGGAATTAGCGTGCAGCAGTGAGCACGCTCTTCCGCGTAACATTGCTTGGGACCGGGGTGCCGATTCCTCGGCCCGATCGCTTCGGGCCAAGCACCCTCATCGAAGCCGGCGAGCAGACTGTGCTGATCGATGCCGGTAGAGGCGCGACCATGCGACTGTTTGAGCTTGGCGTTCCCATCGGCCGTATCAACGCGCTGCTGCTGACGCATTTCCATTCAGACCATACGGTCGGCATCCCCGACCTCTGGCTGACCGGCTGGCTCAGCTCGCATTTCGCGGCCCGCAAGGGGCCCTTCCACGTCATTGGTCCGGTCGGCACTTCAACAATGATGCGGCACCTCGAGGCCGCCTACGCGCCCGATATCGAAATCCGGGTCGAGGACGAAAAGCTCGCCCGGGAAGACGCGGCAATCACGGTTGAGGAGTTCGACACTGACGGCCCAATCTATGAAGCGGGGGATCTACGCATCATCGCCTTCACAGTGGATCACGGAGAGGCCATCAAGCCGGCTTACGGCTACCGGATCGAATATCGAGGCCGTGTTGCTGTCGTGTCCGGTGATACCCGGTATAATGAAAACGTGGTTCGCTATGGCCGCAATGCCGACCTGCTGATTCACGAGGTGGCGATGGCCCGCCCGGAATTGCTCGCGATACCGCATATCCAGCGCATCCTGAACCATCATACGTCTCCGCAAGACGCCGGGCGGGTGTTCGCCCGTACAACACCCAAGCTGGCCGTGTTCACGCATCTGGTCATGTTGGCGAGCGAAACGATTAACCCGCCGTCCATCGAAGGATTGATAGCCGCGACCAGAGAAACCTACGCCGGCCCGCTAGAGGTGGGGGAAGATCTAATGAGCTTCCACATCGGCGACGAGATTGCCGTGCGGCGTTGGACTAACTCTCGTCAGGCGGATGCGCGGAAGACAAGCAGGGCACCCGAGTGATTTCATGAGTTCGCTCCAGGTCAAAAGCGGTGGCAGACGCTAAGCTGGATTGACGTCCGGTTTGCGCCAAACAGTCGACATGACACATCTTCATGCGACCTTCCGCTACGGGTCCAGGAGCAGACATTTGGACCAAGGGAAAGCCCCTCCCGAAAGGGCGGAACGATGAAGTAGGCATCGTTTGCAGCGCGCCGAAGGTGAAGCGCTTATACGGCCCCCCTAATCGTGATAGATTGCTAACGAGAGTTTTTCAGCCGCGTTAGACCACAAGGGTGGAGGCTTTTACCATGAAATTCAATTCTCCGTCGCTGGCCGTTGATGAATTCGCCAAAAAGAGAGCTGATGCACTGATCTTGGTTGGTCGCATTCTAGTTGCGTGGGTATTCGTTGGTAGTGCGTACGGAGCAATAACCAACTTCAGTGGCGCTGTCGGCTATTCTAAGTCGCTGAACCTTCCAGCACCTGAGCTGTTCACTCTGACTAATATCGCATTGGAAACGTTGATATCCATTGGTTTGATATTGGGCGTCGGTGCGCGCTACTGCGCAGTGTTGACCTTTGTCTTCGTGCTGGTCGCAACTGCTATCGCCCACCGCTACTGGGAATATCCGGCCGGTGCGCCGCAAATTGGTCAGTACAATCATTTCTTGAAGAATATCTCGATCATGGGAGGCGCGATGCTAATCTTCGTCACCGGAGCAGGCCGGTTTAGTTTCTTTCGGAAACTGTAGGCCCGACATCACTTCACCTTCACCTTGAAAGATCCATCGCGCGGTCGGCGGATGCGCTTGAATAGCGGTTCTAGCGCCGTCCTGAGGATGACGAGGAGAAGCACCAGCCACGTCGCAAGCGCGGCAAACCACAGCAGGATTTCCAATGTCTCAGGCATGATGATCTCAAATGTCTCAGGCATGATGGCCTCAAAATATTTTGGGGGGGCATCACTTGGCGACAGACCGCCAAGCTGCCGCCGACGTTGAATTCAACTGGTCGACTTCAGGCCGCGGTATTGGCCGTTTGTCTTTAATTGCCCGGCGGGGAGTACTTCCCCCGGAGCTGGCTTGCAGTTTGACGAACCTTGGCAATCTCGTCCTGCGTCCATAGCCTGATGAGGCTTACGTTATGAATGGCGCCGGATGCCACGACAGTGCCAGAAATCGCCGGTGCTGCACTGGGGTCGAGCACATCGAAGATTACCAAGACGCCCGGGCCTTCGGCAGCGGTGCTATACATTGATATCAATTTTCCGCCGGCGGCTTCGATGAGGTTCTTGGCCGCTTCGTACCGATTGGTCTTGGGATTTTCCATGATGCTGTTGAGAGATTTTGGTGTGTATTGCCCTGTCATACAAAAATGCATGGTGACTTCCTCCTCTCGGGGAATGTTCGAAAATTAAGGGTTTGCTTCGGGCTCAACAAAAACGGGCGGCTAAAGCCGCGTTGAGCGAAAGACCATAGACCCTGCCGTGGGCAATATACCGCTCAGAATGAACAGGCGTTCGGCACCACCCGCTGGCGGCTGGATATTTATCCTACATCAATTATTGCTCGTGCGGAAGAGATTCTGATGGTCAGGAGTTAGCGCGACCACCCGATGCATATCCCAATCCATGCCGCCAGCCGCGATAACGATCGTCTGCTAGACTGTATGTCCCCCCACAAAATGAGGCGACTCACCCTCGATGTTGCGACGAGGGTTGCCCGGATGGACCGGGTAGAGCCTCAAACAAGGAGGGCGAGTCGTGGGTCATCATACCGAGGTCTTTGTCGGAATCGATACGTCAAAATCGCGCAATGCTATAGCCATTGCCGATGGCGGCCGTGGCGGCGAGGTACGATATCTCGGGGAGTTTCCTGCCACGGAGGCAGCGATCCGAAAGCTGGTGGCCAAGCTTGCAGCGAAATGCTGTCAGTTGACGTTTTGCTACGAAGCAGGGCCAACAGGATACGGTCTCTACAGACTGCTCAAGAGCCTCGGCCATGACTGCCTGGT
>NZ_JBHTFN010000014.1:0-55380 GCF_042666195.1 Bradyrhizobium sp. GCM10028915 | reverse complement strand
GACCTGGAGCAGAAAACCCTGCAACCTCTCGACAACCCGTTCGGCACGAGGCTGTCACCCATGTCTTAGGTACGTTCCGTTACCCATGTCTTCGGGCCGGACACCTGATTTTTTGGTAGCGGGAGAGGGACTCGGTACCACATTCAAAAAGACGATAATTCCCCTGATTTTCAATGGCTTGCCTGGATCGGAGTAGCGGAAATCAGGGTGTTACATCCCGCCGGGATGTAACACCTGCGCTATCCCCGGAAAGGCTCATTTCGTGGCCCGTCCTTCCTATCTCGCCCGGCGTGCCGGTGGCCGCTATTTCCTGCAAATCCGGCTGGGGAAACGGGCCGCCGAGCTCTTCCAGCGCCCCCTCCTCCGTGTCAGCCTTCGAACGGCGGATTTTGCAGAGGCCCGGAGGCGCCTGGTGGACAATCTCGGATGGGTATTGGAGCTGATCGAAGCTCCCGACCTAGAGGTGATGGGAAGCGTGCTCGACGCACGTCTCCGAGCCTATGTCGGGCGCGGCTCCCCCGCCGATGAGCGGTCGCTGGCGGAGCGCTGCGCCTTCGAAAACGAGGTCCGTCGGTATTTTACCCGGGCACAAGAGCGGGGATATGCCTACCAAGGGCGTTTCCCGGAGGTCCCGAGCCTGTGGGTCGACTTTGTCGATCAGAACAAGGCGGCCGAAAGCGCCATGACCCGTATGACGGTTCGGCGCTCTTACGAGGCGGGCCGGAATGAAGCTCGCGAGGCATTCAAGGAAGGCTGGGAGCCGTCGTCTCGGCACAGCCCGGAGACATTTGACCCGATCGCCATGATCGATCGTCTCGTCCAAGACGCCGTAGGCCGGCGCATGGCCGAACTTGCCCCCTGCGTCCTAGCCCCTCCGGCGGCGCCGACCATCGTTCCGACAGAAATCGACGAAAATGCCTCGACCAAATCCGGTGGCTCGACTGCGGGTGCCCCGGACCGTATGTCGGTCCTGCTGCAGGAGTTTCTCCGGCCGGCGGGGCGCAAGCGCCAGCACACCACGAAAGGACGTGGCGAAGCGGAGGCAGTCGTGCAGTTCGCGATCGACTTCCTGGACGACCCTCGCATGAGCGAACTCACCAAAGAGAAATGGAGACAACTCGACGAAGCTCTCCCGGACATTCCAAACCGCGACAATATTCCGCGAGAATTCTCCAAAACGCTGTTCCAGCGATTTAAGTATGCCGAGACGAACGGCTGGAAAGAGCTCGAGCGGGTCACCACCACGACCATAAAAAGCCGCTACTGGGGTGGCCTCTATAAATTCGTCGATTTCGCTATTGAGCTGAAGCTTTTCGACGGCCCGCGCCCGAAATTCGAATGTATTGACCCCGAAAATCTCGCCCCGCTCCCCCGCGACGCATTCGACGACACGGAACTCCTGCAGCTCTTGCAGCAACCTCTCTTCACCGGATGCAAAAATCGGATCCACGTCTGGCAGGCTGGCGATTATTTTGTTCAGTCTCACATTTATTGGGGATTTCTGATCTGCATATTGACCGGCATGCGGCCCGGCGAAGTCGGCCAGCTCAAATGCGCCGATATCCGCACCGATGGAGAATTCTACTATTTCGATCTAAGGCCATTCGATGCGCGATCGGGACGCGTTGCCCTGAAGGACTTGCGGAATTTGAAAACCAACGCCGCTGGTCGCGTAATTCCGATCCACCCAATTCTTATTGAGCTTGGCCTGCTCGATCGCATGCAGGATCTCATCGACAAGAAGGAGGAGCGCCTTTTTCCCGAATGGGAAGCCTACACCCGAAAAGACGGGACCATTCGTTGGTCACAGCCTCTCAGCAAGTCTTGGCAATACGTTAAGAAGGTGCTCAAGCTGAGCCGGGCAGACCTAACGCTTTACAGCACCAGGCACCTGATGGCGGACTGGCTCGACAACGAAGCCATCGCGCAGCGAACGCGCGACCGTATTCTGGGCCACGCCAGCGACGTACGCGGCCGCTATGGTCGTAAGGGCGTTTTGGACCCGCAAGTCGCCGCAAAAATCGAGGCGCTCGAACCTCCTATTGTCAAAACGATGCGAGAAATCTTGCTCGCGGCGAAGAACCGAGCGGATGCACGCGAGCTCATCGCGCTGAAGACATACTGATCGTTCGGACGTGCCACCGATAGTCGCTGGATTGATCGGCCGCACGGCTTGGAGCTGTTCTCGAATGTTCGACCCAATGCATTCCGGCCACGGAGCGAGCAAGCAACTCTGATTTGATCCATCGCGGCTGGAGCAGCGCCACAACTGTATTCGTCTCGAATCGGACTTGATGGCCGTAGACTTCCAACCCTTGGGGGTTTAGCGGAGGCGGTCCAATTCTTATTCTCGTCCTCCCTCGTGCCACTTCGCTGAACCACAAGTATGTCAAACGCCATCCGGAACTGCCCCCTTTGCGTCATGAAGAACTGCCCCCACCATCGGGATTATGATCTCGGTTGAAGGTTGTTTCCGCCGGTCACGGGCCGGAGGGAGGCGGAGCCGACCGGAGGGCCGTCACCGGCGGTCGGCGTCTTGATGAGGCCGCTCTTGCGCTTGGCTCGGAGCCGGTAGCTGTCGCCGCGGATCGTCAGCACGTGGCTGTGGTGCAAGAGCCGGTCGAGGATCGCGGTGGCGACCATCAGCGAACACGGTGCCCCATTCGGCAACACTGCGGTTCGAGGTGATCAGCATGGCGCCAGTTTCGTAGCGCCGGCTGACCAGTTGGAAGAACAGATGTGCCGCGTCAGGTATCCGGAATGAACAGAGCAGCGGGTCAACTACGAAAAACTCAACGCGAGCAAATCTGGTCCGCGCTGCCTTGCGGACCGAACATCTATCAAGGTGTGCCGCCAATTCGGCAGTGGGCCATCTGCAGATGCACCGAGATAAACCGCACAGAGCTACTGGATTAGCTCATCAGCAAGCAGCAGGATTGATGGTGGTATTGTCAACCCGAGGGACTGCGCGGTCTTGAGATTGACGACTAAACGGAAGCGCGTCGGCTGTTCAAGTGGCAGATTGGCGGGCCTCTCGCCTTTCAGGACGCGCTCCACCAAGCTCGCCCCCCGCTCAGCGGTCTCTACCTCGTCCGGACCATAGGACATAAGGCCTCCGTCCCGCACGAAGCTATCCGCCTCATAGATGGCAGGCAAGCGATGCCTCGCCGCAAAGTCAAAGACGCGTTTGCGATTGAGAGCGGTGAGCGCGTCCGCTACCATCAATAACCCATCTGGCATGGAGCGTTCCATGCTTGCAAACGCATCTTCGAAATCATCAGGCTCGCGTACGCCTAATGCCATCACTGTGATGTTCAACTGCTTTGCCGCAGCCGCAGATGCTTCATAGCGCGCGGTCATTCCGGGGTTACCTGCATTCCACAGCAATGCTACGCGTTGAAGTCGAGGCGCCGCGTTCTTCAACAATTCGAGGCGCTTCGGCGCGAGCTCGGCTGCGACATCGGAAATGCCCGTTATGTTTCCTCCCGGTCGATTGAGACTGGCGACAAGATGCGTTTGCACGGGATCACCAGGGGCAAAGATCACGGCCGGAACCGTACTGGTACCTTCCTTCACTGCAGCAGCCACAGGATAGCCGATGGCAATTATGACGTTGACCTTCGCTGCAACCAGCTCCGCCACGAACCCCGGTAAGCGGTCGAGATGCCCTTCAGTGGCACGTTGGACCAGCTCGAGGTTGCCCCCAGGAGTAAAGCCATTCTGCGCGAAGTGGTGAGTTAGTTGGTCCGTGAGCCTGCCGGGGTAAGTGTCCGGCGCGAAGCTCCCTGCGCTTATGACGCCGACGCGGTAAAGCTTCGGCGCCTGCGCAGCCATGGGCCACGCGAGCGGCAAGACTGCTAGACCCCCAAAGGCTGAAAGCAGCTGGCGTCGTTCCATCGCGGTACCAATGACCTGAATGATGACCGCCTCAATGTAGCACGCCTGCATATCGGCCGTGCAGGATTTCACGGCCGCATTGAGAAACAATCCCCGGCGATGCCCGCTTCGCGTCAATCTCTGCTTAAAGCGCAATCGAGGGCGGTCTGCTGTCCGCTCTAAACCTGACGCTCGCCAGCAGCCGCCGAAGGGCGTCGTCGGTGGGCCAACTAGGCGTCATTCAATGACTTCATCCGCCGACGCTAAGAGAGATGCCGGCAAGTCCAGTCCAAGCACTTTTGCTGTCCGCAAGTTAAGGACAGTTTCAAAGGTCGTTGGTCGTTCGATTGGCAATTCCTCTGGTCGTGCCCCCTTCAGGATGCGGTCTACGTAGGACGCCAATCGACGGTAAGAGTCGGACAACTTTGGACCGTATGTGCAGAGCGCGCCGCTTCTGGCAAATATTGGCCAGCCTGATATGACAGGTACCCCATGTTGCATCGCGAACTCAATTATCTTGTTGCGATTTTGGATGGCAAATCCGTCGGCCAGGACCGAGACCGCTTGAGGAGGGCTACGGTCCATAGCCGCGAGTGCGGAAACGAGTTGATCCTGGGTTGCCGTGGCAAAGAAGTCGGCTGCGATCCCCAGCTGCTTAGCCGTGTCCTCTGAGTACACACGTTCGATGTGTGAGCCCGGATGTTCGGGGTTGCCGATGATCGCAACGCGCTGCAAGTGTGGAACCGCATCTCGCAAGATTTGCAGTCGCTTGGCGTTGAGTTCGGCCGCCATAAACGTCAGGCCTGTCATGTTGCCGCCCGGGTGCGAAAGGCTGGTCGCAAAACCAGCGAGCACAGGGTCTCCACTGAAGACGTATACGCCAGGTGTCGATAGTTTGAGCTGATTCACCACAGTCACGGCGGACCCTTGGACGACCAAGAGGTCAACGGGCGTGCTAACCAGCTCGAAGGCAAGTCTCGGCACGAGCGTAAGATCATCGTCGCCATACCGATAGGTGATTTCTAGATTCACATTCTCAACATAACCAAGCTGTTTGAGACCGCTTCTAAACACGTCGACAAACGGCGCGAGGCTCGGCTCGCGCTGAGCCGTAAGGAATCCTATTCGGAATATTCTTCCCGCTGCCCGTGCTGGTTGCCGCTCCGCAAACACCACTATGAGGCTCGAAAGCAAAAAAATGCGTCGATCCATTGGCTCGTCCTGACCACAAGAGCTTAACTTACCAAAGTTGATGGCACCATCAAACAACCTCGGCCAACGGTTCAGAGGGACAGACCTCGGCTTTGTATCCACCGTCGATCAATTCCTGCGCGAGCGTGCTCAGCTTGTTCGTGTCACCGTCGGCAAATCTACGTTTGAAGGCAATGTTCTGTCCCTCGACATATCCAAACACACGTAGCTCCGGGATGAACGCGTCGAGCGTGGCAAGACTGGCGTCAGCTCTGTCGCCGCGGCCCTCCGACAGAACGCCGATCTGGACAATCTTAAAGGTCTGCTGCGCGTCGGCGTCGATGGGCCAACTCCCGACCGCGCTGATGAGGAGTTTGATGAGCTCGCGCCGCGTCATTTGCCACCCCGACATAGCACCGGCCATGGTAGCGATAAACATTCGTCACTGGAAGGGCGCAAGGTCAGTCATGACCTCTTAGCCTCCACAAGCTCCCTCCCCTGGCTAGACGCCAGACGTCCTTCGGTCGACCTCGACCTCCGGACAATCGCCGCCGCCGCCTCGCGCCATCAGCAGTTACGAACGCCTCCCGAACTCACTCAATCAGTTCGTCCGCCTCTATGAGAATGGATGGTGGTACCGTAAGGCTGAGTGCTTTCGCAGTTCGCATGTTGATCACCAGCTCGAACTTCGTCGGCCGCAGGACTGGAAGATCGACCGGTTTCGCTCCGCGGAGGATCTTGCCCGCATATACGCCGACCTGGCGGTAGGCGTCGGCGAGGCTGGCACCATAACTCATTAGCCCGCCATCCGCCGGAAACTCCCGAATGTGGAAGATGCCGGGCAATTTGTGAGTAGACGAGAGAGCAATGATCTTGATCCGTCGGGAGTCGAAGAATGGATCGTTCTGAACTATCAGCGCCCCGACGCCGGCTTCATTCAGTGCCGCGAAACCCGCCTCGATCTCAGCATCCGTTGTCGCGCTCTGCACGATTATCTCGCGGCCGAGCGACTGAGCTGCGCTCACTACCGACCGTCGGAACTCGTCGAACGCTTCCATTCCGAAGGCCGGGTTGAGCAAAAGCCCCACAAGACGAGCTGAGGGGACCAATGTGCAGAGAAACTCCACCCGTTTGGCGCCGAGATCGCCCGTGAAGAAGTTCACACCAGTGGCCGTGCCGGGCCGATTCATACTTGCGACCAGACCAGCGCGCACTGGATCCTGGCCGACGACGAAGACAAGCGGCACGGCGAAGCCCGCCGCCTTGGCTGCGAGTGCGGCCGGATCGCCGGTAGCAACAATGACCGAAAGCGGTCGGCTCCGCAGATCGGCGACAAGCAGCCCCAACCGACTATAATTGCCCTTGGCCCAGCGATACTCGACAGCGACGCTAGGACCTTCGACGTAGGCCATTTCTTCGAGCCCGCGGCGGAAGGCGTCCATGTGAACCGTAGCTTCTTCAGGAGAGCGCGTGCTAACGAATCCGATCAAGGGCTGCGAAGGTACTTGCTGCGCGCGCGCAGCAGCCGGCAACGTTGCCGAGAGAGCCGCAACTCCCCCAATGAATTCTCGCCGTCGCATTTGTCACTCCAAGATACGCCCAATCGTTTGGCTGCATAATGTCAGCGCTCGGCTCCTAGGTGATTTCGCGCTGAAGTTCCAAGCTGTGCATGTCACTTGCGGCTCAATCGCGTCGCCCTGAGAGTTCGTGATTTCCGACCTACTGCTGCAGACATCCTCGCTGCACGCAAGGCTAATAATGGAAGTGGCTTCCCTTCGACGTAATGCTGGCGAGCACCAAAATGGCTGCAGTGACTATCCGGCAGTTCGGACTGATTAAGGGTCGCAGAAGGTCAGCTTGGAGTCAAAAAGAGCCTTGGCTAGTCCTGAGCTTCGGGGGCGCACCAAATCGAGAGCACCGCCGGATACCTGAGAAGAGAATTGAAGTTGACAATGCGATGCAATAGCAGAGCAAGTCGGAGCCGGAACTGACTTGAGCGGACATGCCCTGCCCCTCCAGAAGCGGTCTATTCGATGACTTCATTGGCCCGCGCGAGCAGTGACATCGGCACGGTGACGCCGAGGGTATTTGCAGTTTTAAGGTTGACGATCAGCTGAACTGCCGTGGATTGTATTACCGGCAAATCTGCCGGCTTGTCGCCCTTCAGTATCCGACCCGTGTAAGTGCCCGCCAGACGATAGACATCTTCAACATTTCCACCATAACTCACCAACCCTCCGGCCTCGGCATACTCACGCCTGTCGAAAATGGTGGAAATTGCATAGCGTTTTGCCAGATCAACGAGTTGGGCGCGCCGGCTGAATAGAAACGCATCCGTGTCGACGAGAAGAGCGCTTCTTCCTCGTTCACCGAGTTCGGCAAGAGCTACATCGATTTCGCTTTCAGTTGTTGCATTCACCGTATCGAGTTGCAGCCCGATGCTACGAGCCGCCGCTTCCAACGCCCTGGACTGAGTTTTCGCGTTGGGATTCACCGGGTTGACCAGCGCGGCAACAACGCTTGCGTTCGGGAGCAGTTCATGAAGCAGCTCCAGCCGCTTCGAAACCACCTCGACATTCAACGTGACCGCGCCGGTCACGTTGCCTCCGGGGCGGTCCAGGCTGGCAACAAGCCCTAACTCAACAGGATCGCTGCTGGTCGTAAAGACGATGGGAATTTGCGCGGTTGCCTGCTTTGCCACGAGGTTCGCAGGGGTGCTTGTCGCGACGATAACGGCGACGCGCCGGCCAACCAAATCAGCCGCCAACGCCGGCAGCCGATCGTAGTGGCCTTCTGCCCACCGGTACTCGATCTCGACGTTTTGCCCCTCAACGTAGCCGGTTTCGGCAAGCCCACGGCGAAATGCCGCGACGAAGTGGCCATATCCCTGCGGCGATGTGCCATTGATGAATCCAATGACTGGCATCATCGGCTTCTGCGCCCATGCCGCAACCGGCCAAACGACAGCGGCGCTGCCGAGTAACGAGACGAACTCGCGCCGCTTCATGTGATCATCCTGTTGGGATTGCCGGTGACGCAGCACCTTGCGCTTAAAAGATGGAGAATGAAACAGCTTATAAGGAAAGCCGCGGTTGCGGTCCCAAGAAGACGTTTCGGGCCAAACTGCGGAGGGAGTTGACCGGAGCAACTCTAGTCCGCCCATGCCTTCCTAAGCTGACCTCAACGAGGTGCGCGGCTATTGCGCTGATGCGGTTGTCGCGAGACTACGGAAACAGGAAGGTGGACGCGGCTGCCATCGAGATCTTAATGCCGCCAAATAATTTGAAGCGTGGACAATCTTTGGGCGCGGTGCGGGACTTTTACTCAAACTGAATGCGGGTGCCCTTGGCACCGTTGAGTAACCGCTTGAGATGAAATCCGGCCAGCGCGTCGTCGGCATGTAGGCCAACCAGTGCAGCAAAGGCCGGCATCGCCGTTGTATCGCCGGCCTCCAGCCTGGCGAAAGCCTCGACATATTGCGCGGTGGAAGGCGCCCTGAATGCCGCGTCCTGAAGCGGCTCAAAAGCACGAAGCGGCTCGCTGCGTCCTCGCAACATAATTTCGCCGACTGGCCGTCCCTGAAAATTGCCCGCGGCTGCGGCTGCCGCTGCGCTGACGCAAATGCGGGTGCCGAGATACTTATTGGCAGCCTCGAGCCGCGCTGCGGTATTGATGGTATCGCCATAGGCGCTGTAGTCGAAGAACCGACTTCCGCCAAAGTTGCCGACCAGCGCAGCCCCCGCATGGACACCGATGCGCGTGGCACCAAAATCAACGCCCTTTTTTTCCCAGCGTTCTCGATACATTTGGGCCCAGGTGTCGAGTTCATGAGCGCAGGCAATGGCTCGTCGGGCATAATCGGGCTGTTCGCCTGGCGCATTGAACAGCACCTGGATCGCGTCGCCTAGGACCTTGGCGACCGTGCCCTCATGAACGAACACCACATCGGTCATACCGCCCACATATTCGTTGAGCAGCGCGCCCAGCACTTCCGGGGCTACGGTCTCCACGAGCGAGGTGAAGTTGGTGATGTCGGTGAAGATAGTCGCAATCTCCCGCCAGTGCGCTTCCATACCGTCGCCGTCGCCTATAGCCGCGAGACGGCTGGCGATCTGCGGCGAAAAATAACGAGATAGCGAGGCGTGAGCGCGTTCGGCTTCGAGCTGGCGGCGGCGGGCCTCGCTCATGGTCTGGACGTGACTGATCGTCTTGTTGATCGTGATTTCAAGGTCGTCGAAGTCGATCGGCTTGGTCAAAAAGTCGAACGCACCGCGGTTCATGGCCGTCCGAATGTTACTCATGTCGCCGTAAGAAGAGACGATGATGGTCGATTTCTTGTCCTCGTGCTCCTGCAGCTTGGCCAGCAGCGACAACCCGTCCATCCTGGGCATATTGATGTCGGATACCACCATGTCGACATGCGGATGCTGCTCGATCGATGCTAACGCCTCGATGCCGTCATGCGCGAATACGAACGCCATTCCTCCTTCACGGATCTGGCGACGAAATTTCTGCAGCACCAGCGTCTCGAGATCAGGCTCATCATCGACGACCAGGATAGTCGCGGTCATGCAGCTTGACCTAGTCGATTATCGATTTCGATCCGGAGCAGCGCAAAATCGATCGGTTTGGTCAGTAGATCGGCCGCGCCATTCTCCAGCGCCTTGCGCTTCGTGTCGGCATCGGCATACGCCGTGATCATGATCACGGGAACATCCGGACGGGCGGCACGCACGATCGGCAGCATTTCCAGACCACTCATTCCAGGCATGTTGATGTCAGACAGCACCAGAATGAGCGCTGCATCTCGGATCTCTGTGGCGCGCTGCAATGCCAGAGGTGCCGAGAGAGCAAACTCCATAAGAAAGCGGCCGTCTCGCAGATCGCGCCGGAAATGCTGACGGAACAAGGCTTCGACGTCGGGCTCGTCATCGACGACTAAAATATAGACCCTCAACTCTTGCCTCCGGTCTGCGATATTGGAGCCGCCGTACGTGGCAGCGTGATAATTAACTCTGTAAAAGCACCCGGCGCGGTATCGACCTCGATCCTACCGCCATGCTGTTTTGCGATGATATCGTGGCAGATCGAAAGACCGAGCCCCGTCCCTTCGCCCGCTGGCTTGGTGGTGAAGAAAGGATTGAATATCTTCTCCTTCACCTCGGGCGGGATACCAGTGCCATTGTCGCGAATCCGGATTTCCACCGCGCCGCCGAGATTTCTCGTCGTTGCACTCAGCGTTGGCTCAAAACTATCGCCAGCGGCTTCCTTACGCTTCGCGGCTGCATAAAAGCCGTTTGCAATCAGATTCAGGAATACCCGGGTGATTTCCTGCGGATAGACGTCGATTGTCCCTGCAGCAGGATCAAACTTCCGCTCGAGCGTCACATTGAAGCTCGGCTGTTCTGCTCGTGCACCGTGATAGGCGAGGTTGAGGCTTTCGTCGACCATCGCATTGATGTCCGCCGTCCGGCGCTCGCCCGACCCCTGACGCGAATGCAGGAGCATATTTTTGACGATCGAATCCGCTCGCTTGCCATGCTGGACAATTTTTTGGAGGTTTCCCTGCAGCAACTCCGTGAGTTCGTCGATCTCCTTGCTGGCATTCTCGTCGACTGCCACTGTGCGCAGCACCTCTTTGAGTTCCTCGATCAGCTCCGAAGAGAGAGCCGAGAAGTTATTGACGAAGTTGAGAGGGTTCTTGATTTCATGTGCTATCCCGGCCGTGAGCTGGCCAAGCGAGGCAAGCTTCTCACTCTGGACCAGCCGATCTTGCGCGGTGCGAAGCTCTTCCAGAGACTGCGATAATTCCTGCGTGCGCTCGCGCAACTCGTTCAACAGCCGCGTATTTTCGATGGCAATCACAGCCTGGTTTGCGAAATTGGACACAAGCTCGACCTGTTTCCCACTGAAGGGCTTGACCTCCTGGCGGAAGATCGTGATGGTTCCGATGAGCTCATCTTCTTTGAGCATGGGTACGATGACCAGGGTTCTGGCGCCGCCAAGATCGGCAAGCGCCCGGACGTCCGGATTGCCATCGATGTAGGGCGGCTGAGTCCTGATGTCGTCGATATGAACAGTTTGGTGGGTCTTCTCGACAGTGCCGAGCCCACTTGCAGGATGCGGGCGAATGCTCTTGAAGAGTCGGGTGTCAACATAGGGCTGCGGCGCATTGTAGAGGGCGACAGTACGGAAGCCGCCTTCCTCGTAGAGATTCATTGTGCCAAATCGGGCACCGCAGATCCGTGTCGCATTCTCCAGCATCTTGTCAAAAACCGGGCTTAGCTCGCCCGCCGATGAACTGATGGTTCCAAGAACTTCAGCAGTCGCGGTCTGCTGCTCGAGCGCCTCGCTCAAATCATCTGTGCGTTGACGCAATTCCTTGAGCAAGCGCGTATTCTCGATCGCAATTACCGCTTGTTTCGTAAAACTTTCAATCAACTCGATCTGTTTGCCCGTGAACGGCCGAACCTCTGTCCGGTAGATAATAATTGAGCCTATCACCCCATCGTCTTTCAACATCGGAACCAAGACGACGGTGCGGGCACCAGCGATATCAGCAATCTCGACGACGTGACGTGCACCGGCTAAGTATGCTGGGGTGCTTCGCACGTCATGAAAATGCACTGGCCGCCGGGTTCTGATAACGGCAGCGTGGCCACTGTCCGGGTGAGGCTGAAAGACGAAATCCCTTCGCAAGGCAGCAAATTCGGGCGGCACATTATGACTTGCGGCGATACGAAAGCAGTCCCCGTCGAGCAGATTCATCACGCCAAAATTCGCACCACAGACGCGTGTGGCATTCTCGAGCATCTTCCGGAACACCGGCTCTAAGTCACCTGGCGAAGAGCTGATAACCTGCAAGACCTCAGAGGTCGCGGTTTGCTGCTCAAGTGCCTCCGTCAGTTCGCGCGTGCGCTCCTGCACCTCCTCAAAAAGACGGACATTTCCGATGGCGATCACCGCTTGGTCAGCAAAGGTCCGAAGCAATGCGATCTGCTTTTCGTTGAATGGATTGACCTCGGTGCGGCGGAGAACGATGGCTCCGATGCTCTCGCCCTCGCGAAGCAGTGGTACGCTGAGAATCGTGCGGACGTTCGAGCGACGTGCGAGTTCGAAACCGACTGGGTATTCGTTACCCTCAGGCCCAAGGAGATCGTGTACATGAACGGGTTTGCAGTCGAGAATGGCGCGACCGGACGGCAACTGTCGGTCTATAGGCAAGCGCTGCCAACTCATTGGAATGGATCCGTGCTGCGCTCCAAATACTACCTCATCTTCCCCTCGAAGCAGAACCACGGCATCGGCGGCCTCACAGAGCCCGCAGGCGCTTTCTACGATCGCCTTGAGCACTGGACCTACGTCGGTTGGGGACGAGGCGATCACTCGTAGGATGTTAGCGCTGCCCGTCTGATAGGTCAGCGCCTCCGTTAGATCGCGAGTCCGAGCTTGTAGCTGCTCAAATAGCCGTACATTCTCAATCGCAATTACCGCCTGGTCGGCAAAGCTCTGGACGATGTCAATCTGCCGCTGGGTAAACGGCCCCGGCTCCGGCCGCGCCAAGCTGAGTACCCCAATCGTAATGCCTTCGCGAACCAAGGGTACGTTGAGCGTCGCGCGATAGTCACCTAGGCTCGCAAGATCATGCCGTTTGAAGTCGGGATCCTTCAAGAGATCAGGAACATGATCTATTTGACCACTTAGAGCCGCCCGCCCGCTCGGCGTATCACGGCTCGGCGCGAGCGGCTGGCTCCTGCGCAGGTCAACCCATTCAAACGGATTGTTATGGGCGGCCTCCAGATGCAACAGGCCATCACGAATGAGATAGATCGCCGCCCGGGGGTCGCCACACAGTAGTGCCGCCGAGCTGACGAGTGTGTTGAGAACATTCGGCAAGTCGAACGTCGATCGGCTGATCACCTTCAGAACGTCCGCGGTTGTGGTCTGTTGTTGCAGCGATTCGCTCAAGTCATCGGTGCGCTGCCGAAGTTCGTCGAAGAGGCGGACATTCTCGATCGCGATCACCGCCTGGTCGGCGAAGGTGGAGACTAGTTCGATCTGCTTTTCCGTGAAGGGCTCAACGCGCTGGCGGGCCAACACAATGGTCCCGATCGGCTCACCCTCTCGCAGCAACGGTACACATAGCGCAGTATGCTGACCGGCGAGTGTCGTCGACTCCCGCAATGTGTATTCGGGGTCGGCCGACACATCGAGGATCTGAATTGGCCGCCCCTCGAGCACCGCACGACCGGTGATAGTGCCTCGATCCGGCGCGATCGGGTGGCTCTTAAGGAATTCGATGTAGTCTTTTGTGTAACCCACAGCCGCGCCCGCGCGATATACCCGCCCTTCGCGTCGCATGATGAAGGCCATTTCGGTGTCGCACAGGCGCGCTACTGTCCGCACAAGCGTGTCCAGCACTGGCTGCAGATCGAATGTCGAGCGGCTGATAGTCTTGAGGACTTCTCCAATCGCAGTCTGCTGCTGCAGGGCTTCGGTCAGGTCTCTCGTGCGCTGCTGAACCTGGTTAAACAGCCGTGCATTTTCAATCGCGATCACTGCCTGGTCGGCGAACGTCTGCAGCAACTGTACATGATGATCGGTGAAATGGCCGGTCTCCTTGCGCGTGACGCTGATCATGCCGATGACAGCTCCGCTGCACACCAGGGGCACGAACATCATGCTGCTAAAGCCACGCGCGCGCGCAATGTGCTTGATATCGTTCGTCAGACTTTCGATGTCGGCCGTCTGCACCACCTTGCCCGCCTGGGCCATTGCGAAAGTATCAAAATCCGCTATTGGCCGCGGAAATGTTTTTTTTAAGATTTCGTCAGCTGCCGGATCGGTCGGCGTGAACGCCGCGAGATGTCCAATGCCGTCAATGAACCGAAAGACAGCCGTTGAGAAACCACCGAGCAGAGCGTTGGCTCGCGTGGCAATGGCCTCAAACACAGGCTGCACGTCCGAGGGCACGCTTGCGATCACTCTGAGGATATCGGCGGTTGCTGTTTGCCGCTCCAGGGCCTCGCGCGTCTCGTTCAGAAGGCGGGCATTCTCGATGGCGATCGCCGCCTGCAAGGCAAAACCCTCCAGGAGGGCAATCTCGTTGTCTGTGAAGAGCCTGATTTCGCGTCGGCCGCAGACGATCATTCCGAGCAGCGCTTCGTCTCTGCGCAGCGGCACGAACAGTGCGGTACGAATACCAGCGAGTTTGGCCGCACTTTGCATAACCGGATGGTCGATTTCCGAGCAGTCTGTTAGGTGCACCAGGCGGTCACCGGCAAGCAAAGCCCGACCTACCGGATGGTCGGATCCCCGAAACCCTCTTCGCAAGAGATCAGCGAATTGTTCTGGCAGATCATGGACCGCAACGGCGCAGAACCGTTCGCCGTCGTAGACCTGTAAGCTGCCATAAGCGACATCGCATAGGCGGTGCGCCCTCGCCAAGATGGCGTCGAACACCGGCGCGAGATTGCCAGACGATGAATTGATGACCTGCAATACCTCGGCCGTAGCGGTTTGCTGCTCCCTGGCTTCCTTCAGTTGGCGAGCGAGCACGTCCACTTGCTTTTGCAAATCGACGTCGCCCGCCGAACCACCGATGGTCCTGAAGATTTCCGCAGTCGCCTTCTGCCGATCATTCGCAGCGCGCAACTCAGCTAAAAGCCGCGCATTCTCCTGCTGCAAGTCCGCGACCATGTCCTGAAGAACCGCGGTCATGAAAAATTCCATATCGCCCGACAGCGAGTATTCGACGGGCCAAAATCGCATTAGGGACCAAGATTATTCCACGCTCTGCGCCATCACGCCACCCTAACGTTGGTTGATTTTCAAGCCGGCTGCCCGTCAGAAAACTCGGTTTCTCGCCTGCGGCATGGACCATTAGGACCACCCACATGGCAGAAGAGTTTGATTCGTTGCGGCGCGGTCGAGCTACGCATCCCCAAGCTGCGCAAGGTTCAGGCACTGGAACTCCCGACGCGGGCCAACACTATGTGCAAGCTCTCAGGCGGTTGCCGGATAGTAGCGCTGGCTCCCGCGTAGCGTTCCCACATTTTCTTTCCATCTAGATCCTCGACCAACTCAAGCCCAACAGACATCAGAACGTTCGCGATCTCTTTGGGATCAAACCCGGACCTATAAGGTTCGCCTATCGCGCCACCAGAGGGGCATTGTCATTGTGTGGCGACTGCGATCGATCCGGGCTGAACTCGAGTCTATCGACGTAAGTGAATACAATCTCGCTTCCTGGCGAACCGCATGTCGCAACAGCCCGCAGCGTTGACAAATTGGCCTCCCGCGTCAGGTACACCGTCACCCCGAGCCAGGAGAAGAATGCTGCCTTGTCGTTTCGGAATGAAGAGCGACGAGATCCTCCTTTGCGAGGTCGGCAGCGATGAAGTGCACAGACCGCAAAAGCGAGACGCCGCATTCGCTGATGCGATGAGTCTTCATGGTTTGCGTCGCCGGATGGTCTACCTCGAAGATTTCCAGCATGTTGGAAAAAGCAGGGCAGCGAAGCGCAAAGCTGTCGAATCCCGCATCGATTAGGACATACTGACGTACACCCCTGATTGTTGCCTCGCGTAGCGCATCCTCGGCGTACCGGGAACGGATGACCACTCCAGGGAAGGCAGTATTCCTCAACAGGAACTCATCCAGGATAGAATCCGGCGCTCGCAGAGCGCGGGCATGTCCTTCCGAATCCATGCGGGCCAAAATCCGGTGCCTTAACTTTTCGCGCTCGGACGCGGGGACGAGCCGATCGCCCCAAGGGTCATAGAGAAGAGGAGAAGGGTCACACCGCGAATGCACCGCTCTCATCAGCGACGTCATAAGTGCCGTTCGGCTGGGTGATGCTTCCACCATCAATCTCCTCTAGGAGAGTTTGCCTCAGCCGCCGGCTCTTGAGCGCAGCGGCACACGTGCGGATGTTGTTCGCCCAAAGACGGTCGGACCAGTCCGGTAGAGTCCTGCGCCGACTAGAGCAACACCGTCAGCCTTTACTGCCGTGACGTAGCTAACATTTGTGCGACGGCTCCGTCTCGCCCGGCTTCGGGAGCCAATAGTCGGCCCAGCCAGAACCGTTCGACTTGGCGGCTTTGTGTCTCGTCGTGAAATGCCTTCCCCATCTTCGTTCTCTCCGGGTAACGCGTGCTCTTCGCGCGCTGGCAACGGCGGGACATTTAAAAGGACGGGCGGAGCAGACCAAGTCACGGCTCCCAGTAGGCCCGCCCAGAGAACAACGCGTTCGATGATTCTCCAGTCGCTGCTGAGTGAAGAGCTCGTCAGGAAAACGTTTTCTCTGCAATTCCAACTGGCGCCCAGATCGGAACTGACGTGGTGCGGAACAAACGCTAGAGCCGCCACCAGTGGCGCGGCGGTGAAGGCGAAAATGCGGGCGTTGCGTTAGCGGGCCATCGGTGTATCTCCGTCCCTTGAGATGGGGGCAATCATTCTCCCGTCCGGCTTCAGCTTCATTTCGTCGACCTTGCGATCATGTTTCAGGATTGTTTCGACGCGTATGCCGCCTGGCAGCCACCCTTATTCGATGGCGATGCAGGTCGGGCGATCGCTTCTTTGCGGCACGGGCTCACCCTCAATCCTTATGACTCGCAGAACGTAGCGTGGCCCATCTTCCTGGCCTACGCCGAACTTCGCAGCGACATGGTGGATGAGGCGCTCGAAAGCGCGAAGCGGGCGCTGGCGTTGCGTCCCGTGTTTGGTCCGACATTCGAGTTGCCGTGCTGCTGCACAATGGCGCTCGGGCGGGGCGATGACGGCCGCCGGTGGGCCGAACGCGTGGAAGAGGTTCATGGCCCGGAAGGCCGCTTCGTCGCGCCAATTAGAGCCGGTCGACTTGGTTACGACAACGCATCGCAGTATCCCTCCGGCGGCGGCCGCCTTGTTTAGTTTGGGAGGCGGCCCGAGGATTTGACCTTAAGTCTAGCTTTAAGGTCACGTGGCGAATGCAGGTCAATGTGTTGGGCGCCGAACGTCGGCGGCGATGGAGTTCCGACGAGAAGGTCCGCCTTGTCGAAGAGACCTTGCAGGCTGGTGAGACAGTCTGCGGCGTCGCGCGCCGGCACGGGATGGCTCACAGCCTGCTGTTCACGTGGCGTCGACAAGCGCGCCAGGGTCGGCTGGGCGGAGATTCCGTGCCAGCTCTCGTTCCCGTCGAGATCACGCCGGTGGCGTCTCCGATCTCGAGTGACGCGCCACAACCGGCCTCTTCCCCGCCGGCGCAGCGCGCAAGGACTGGAATCATCGAGATCGAGTTTGGCGGCGGCTGTCGCGTGCGCGTTGACCGGGACGTAGACACCGAGACGCTGCAGCGGGTTCTTGAAGTTTTGAGACGACGATGATCCCGATCCCAAGCGGCGTCAGGGTCTGGATCGCCACTGGCCACACCGACATGCGTCGTGGCATGCAAAGCTTGGCTCTCACGGTTCAGGAGAGCTTGAAGCGCGATCCTCATGCCGGCGATCTCTACATCTTCCGGGGCCGCCGCGGTGATCTGGTGAAGATTCTTTGGCATGACGGGTTGGGCATGTCGCTGTATGCCAAGCGCCTGGACCGTGGCAAGTTCATCTGGCCCTCGGCGTCGGACGGTGCGGTGTCGATCTCGGCGGCCCAGATGGCTTACATGCTAGAAGGCATCGACTGGCGGAATCCGCAACTGAGCTGGCGGCCACAAAGCGCGGGCTGAGCGCCGAATCTGTAGCTTCTTGCATTTTGGGGAATCCCATCGCGTCCAATCTGTGATTCACTGCATCGCGTGCATGCTGATCGCGACGCTGTTCCGGATGAGGTTGCCGCCCTGAAGAAGGCGCTGGCAGTCGAGCGCGCGAAGGCTTTGGAGGTCGCCGCCGAGCTCGCGGTCGCCCGCGCGAAAGCGTCGGAAGACGAGGCGCTGATTGCCCAGCAGAAGCTGCAGATCGCCAAGCTGAAACATCAGATCTACGGACAACGGTCGGAGCGCTCGGCGCGGCTGATCGAGCAGTTGGCGCTGACGTTCGAAGAGCTGGAAGCTGACGCAACCGAGGACGAGCTGGCGGCGGAATGGGCCGTGGCCAGGTCGACCACGGTGCGCGGATTTACGCGCAAGCGCGCCGAGCGCCAGACCTTCCCCGAGCACCTTCCCCGGGAGCGGGTAGTGATCGACGGACCTACGGCTTGTGAATGCTGCGGCAGCAATCGTCTTCGCAAGCTCGGCGAGGACGTGACCCGCACGCTAGAAGTGGTGCCGCGCCAGTGGAAGGTGATCGAGACGGTCCGCGAGAAGTTCTCCTGCCGCGACTGCGAGAAGATCAGCCAGGCGCCAGCGCCGTTCCTGCCGTTGCTCGGGGGTGGGCTGGTCCGAGCCTCTTGGCCATGATTATGTTTGAGAAGTTCGGCCAGCATCAGCCGCTCAACCGCCAGGCGGAGCGCTACGCTCTGGCGTGCCGATCGCACTGTCGACCATGGCAGATGCCGTTGGGGCGGTCTGTGCCTCGCTGGATCCTCTGCTGCGCTTGGTGGAAGCCCACGTCATGGCGGCCGAGCGCCTTCATGCTGACGATACGACGGTACCGGTCCTGGCCAAGGGCAAGACCGACACCGGACGGTGCTGGATCTACATCCGCGACGATCGGCCATTTGGGGGCACGGACCCGCCGGCGGCGATGTTCTACTACTCGCGCGACCGCAAGGGCGAGCATCCCCAAGCGCATCTGGCCCGGTATGCCGGCATCCTGCAGGCCGACGCCTATGACGGGTACAACCAGCTCTATCTGCCGGGACGCCAGGCCGGGCCAATCCGCGAGGCTGCCTGCTGGTCGCATGGACGGCGCCCGTTCTTCGCGATGGCCGACATCGAAGAGAATGCCCGGCGCAGGGCCACCGGCAAAAAGGAAATCCCGCTCTCGCCGATCGCGATCGAGGTCGTGCGGCGGATCGATGCGCTGTTCGAGATCGAACGGTCCATCAACGGCAAGAGTGCCGAGGAGCGCCTTCGGGTTCGGCAGACGCTGAGCCGGCCTCTGGTCGAGGACCTCCAGGTCTATATGCGGGAGCAGCTTGCCAAGCTGTCTCGGGGGCACGACCTGGCTAGGGCGTTCAACTATATCCTGAAGCGCTGGGCGAGCTTCACCCTATTCCTCGAGGACGGCCGCGTGTGTCTCTCCAACAATGCCGCCGAACGGGGCTTGCGAGGCATCGCTCTTGGGCGGAAGTCCAGGCTGTTCTGCGGATCTGATCGCGGAGGGCGGCGCGCCGCAGCTATGTACAGCCTGATCGTCACAGCCAAAATCAACGGCATCGATCCGCAGGCGTGGCTCACGAATGTCCTCGCCCGTATCGCCGCTCATCCGGCTCATCGGCTGGACGAACTTCTGCCCTGGAATTGGACGTCAGCGTCTGCGCTCTCCGCTCGAGCGGCGGCATGACCACCCAGGTCAACAAGGTCCATCACGTCACCACCATCACCAAGGTCGCCAAAGACCTCGGCGAAGACGAAGATTGGCTGTGGGACATCGCCAACGAGATGGAGATCGAGGATGGCGTCATCTGGGTCTATGGCGTCGGAGAAGACGGCGTTCAGGCGTTCACCGACTTCGGCATCGACAACCTGATCGAGTTCATCAAGTTCTATAAAGAGAACCCTGGACTACTCAGGCGGTAGCCCTGCGGCCTACGCCGAATGGATACGCATCGCAACCGCGTGAACCAATATGTCCGACTTTGGCCCATCAGCGAAGTAGAGCGCACCTCGTTAAGGTTCGCTCAGGCGGGCAAATCACTTGGCTTGACCCCATCCAGGATTTTCTCGACGAAATATGCGCCCCGGCGCCATATTCCATCAAACTGAGCTCTATCGGCGATAACTGCCCGGAAATGCACGCCCTAGCACTGAGCCCGCGAGCGGAAGTAATTTGTCGCTGGCTTTTCGCTCGAGAGCATCTTCTTCGATGGCTCCGCCGTGTCGAACGCCGCAGCCTTCATTTCCTTGCCGAATGCGGAGCTGGTCGCCAGCGCTAGGCAAATGAAGAAACCTCCAAATGCCGCGCTCCGACGCGGCGCGCGGAGACGCAAGCCCGTCACTTTCGATCCGCAGGCGCCTGAGCGTTTGCCTTGTTGGCGTCGGCTTTGTTCGCTTCGTGGTAACCAATGGCGCAACCCGCGGCGGCGCCAAGCTTGCCCTGTCCGGCCATGTGACCAGCTACGCCACCGACGACGGCGCCTTTGAGGCAGCCCTTGGCGTCGGCGGCGGGTGCCAAGGCGAACGAGATCGCGGCCACCAAGGCCACCGACATAATACATTTCGTCTGCATTCTCCGAATCTGGATCACTGCCTGGTCAACGCGTCGCGGACAAGTTCCGTTCCGACCGTCGCCTTGCTCGAGGAACCGCGATGGCGAGGCCGTAGATGCCAAGCGATGTCCGGTGGGTCCTCAGCTTTCGTGGCATGGAGACTGCCGGCGGCCACGACGTTGATCTCAACGCCGCCGAGCGAACCAGACCCCCAATACGAAGGCCGCCACCAGCGAGCGTAGCGGCGCCTCCACCGCCGCCTTCCGGAGCCGCTCGGCCAATTCATCCACGGACTGCCGGAGGTCTGTTTGGTTCCTCGTCCCCGACGTTTCCCGAGGAGGATTCTGGAAGCCGAAACCCGTCATGCCAGCTTTCCTCGCCCGTCGCCCAGACAGTTTCTTATTTCGAATAAGGGCTAAGTGGCGCGCTGCTGCCCGACTATTCTGCTCCGAAATTAATCGCGATGTTCGGCTTGGCGCGGCCCTGGCTTTGACTCTGTATGACCCGGAAGCCGGTTGTCCCGTGCGACGGCTCCCAGTTGTGCGGACCATTTAGTCGAAGGCGGTCGCGGGTTCTCGAAGCGTGTCGTGCTGCAAGCTACGGCATCATAGCGCGACGCATTTCCGACGGCTTGAGGCCGTAGAAATGCCTGAAGGTGCGGTTGAAGTAAGACAAGTCACCAAAGCCTGCGTCGAATGCAATCGAAGCAATGCTGCGCTGCGGCCAGCCAGGGTCTGTCAACATGCGACGGGCGCGCTCGAGCCGGCGGCCGAGGACGAACTGCGAGAATGACGTTCCTTCGCTCTCGAACAGTTTACGGATGTAGCTGTCCGATATCTGATGGCGCTTTGCGACCGCGCTGGGTGAAAGATCACTGGCCGAGAGGTGCGCCTCGATGTCACCCTTGATGGCGCGAAGGCGAGCCGCGCGAATACCGCGGCCCTCGGCAACCGCGATTGCGTCGCGGGTCGCGCCGAGCGTGACCGCGACGAGATCGCAAAGTTGCGCCGCGACAAGCCGTCGCATCTGCGGGCTCGCCAGCGCCGGATCCTCGAAGACGGCATCAACGTAATTCCGGAGCAGCCTCAACATGCCAGTGCCGCGCGGGATTCGACGTAGTGTGGCATCGTCGATGTTGCGCACAAGCGGACTGAGTAAGGCGCGCGAAAGTCGGATGACGCGATGATCCACGAGTTGTGGCCGGTCGATGGTCCGCGAGACCGAATAGCTGAGAAGCATCGCATCACCGTCACGCAACGTCGTCTCGCCGCGCCGCCCCGTAACGAGACTGAGCCCGCGCAAATTCATGTGAAAGCTAAAATCATCGTCGCCGTCGCCGCTGTCCCGGCGCGCGTGCTCGTGTCGGACACCCCGCACCGTCCCGGACAGGAGGCCAAAGTCAGGAAACTTCCGGAGCCCAAAGTCGATGCTGCAAGCAACGTCCGGCATCGGCTTGAACTCCACCCAGGTCACGCCGCGGTCATGCAGTGATTCCACGTCACTGGCTTGCGCTTGCACCTGTACGACATCCGCGACGCGGGTGGTCATCGGGATACTCCATCGCGCAGCGACCACAGCGGTCAGGTGGTAACCTAGCAACCGTGCGGAGTCCCGTCCAGTCCGTGCCTCATTCCCGCTGCGGCCAAGCCAGAGGCATCAATCGACGGCTATGCTGCGGGCAAGTTCAGAGGATGCCATGACCCTTATACGGCGCGAGTTCTTACAACTAATCGCAAGCGCGGCTGCGGCCCCGGCGATCGCTTTCGGCCCCGCCGCAGCGCAAGAGGTCTCGCGACAGGTCCGCGTAGCGACCGGTCTGCTCGCCACCTGGCAGAGTACCGCATGGCTTGGAGCCGAGGCCGGTGTCTTCAAAAAGCATGGGATCGAGATGAGCCTGCCGGCCATCGCAGTCGGCGGGCCGCAGGCGGCTGCCCTCGTCATCCGCGGCGACTGCGAATTCGCCCATACCGGCACCCTGCCAGTCGCCGAAGAGGTGCTCAAAGGCCGCGATATCGTGATCCTAGCGACGCCGACGTCGGAATTTCCCAATTCCTTCGTGATGACCCGCAAGGACATCAGGGAACTCGCACAGTTGAATGGCAAGAAGGTCGGAGTCTTGACCGAGACCGGACAGACCAGTGTGGCGGCCCGGATCACAGTCGAGAAAGCGGGCGCCACTGCGACCTACCTCCCGCTGATCAAGTTCGATCGCATCTACGCGGCGCTGGCAGCTGGCGAAATCGATGCCGGGGCACTCCCGATCGATCTGCGCTTTGGGGGCGAAGTCCGCTACGGCTGGAACGCGTTCCCCATCCATGAGTTCGGCACGCCATCGATCTTCGCGAGCACTCGCAAGCTGATTGCGTCTGATCGCGCGCTGGTGATGAACGTTATGCAGGGATTTGTCGAGACGATCCATCTGTTTAAGACACGCCCAGACGTCGTCGTCCCCCTTCTGCAACGCTATCTAAAAATCGACGATCGCAAGTCCGCCGAGGAGCTATACGCGTTTCACGTACCAGTGTTTCAGAAGATCCCACGGCCATCATTTCCTGGGATGTCGACGCTGCGGGGGCTGCTCGTTCCGAAATATCCCGCGGCGATATCGCTGAAAGAATCCGACATCGCTGATTCATCATTCATCGACGAGCTTGAACGCAATGGATTCATCGACCAGCTGTACGCAGGTGACACTAAGTAGACTGAACAGCACCGGTCCACCTGGGAAAGCAGTACCGAATGTGAGAGCAACGCATCCCGTCGCACAGGCAAGCCGCTGCCGGATCACGCGCAGGCGGGAGAAGGCCTGCCGTTGCTGTTATTCAGTTGCCATAACAGCAGGCGCTCCCTCGGCGGCTTCTTGTACAGCAGCGGATACGGGAGCGCCTTCACTGCCGCCCAGTCGTGCTCTTCTGTGGCTCCGGACTTCTTGCTTTAGCGGGCAGCGCCTTCAAGAGTTCGCCCGCGAGATCGGCGAGAGACTGCGCATCCTCAAAGCGGCCCGCTTGGAGGAGGAGATGCCGTAATGCCAGCTCTTGAGAGCTTGGTTCAACGAAAGGCCCAGCGGCCAAATACATTGCAGCCGAGTTTTCTAATAAATCAAACCAAAACGGGCTCCAGCGCGTCGCGTTGTCCATAAGGAAGCAAAACAGGGAGGGTCGAAGTCCACAGGTCTGCTCGGGAACAAGCGGCAATCAGAGACGTTGGGGCGGCAGCTTGCACCTTGGAAGCCACCTTATCGCGAAGGTCTGGAGAGCCATTGAATGGATGCGGCGATCGAACCGAAGGTTCAGAAACGAAAGACGTTCCGCGTTCGCAATTTTCTATCCACACTGGGACCAGGCCTCATCACGGGGGCATCCGACGATGATCCGTCCGGGATAGGCACCTACAGCCAGGCCGGCGCGCAGCTCGGTTTCGGCATCGGTTGGACCATGCTGCTCTCTTATCCGCTCATGGCCGCGATCCAGGAGATTTCGGGACGGATAGGGCGTGTGACCGGCCGCGGCATTGCTGGAAATGTCTGTCGGAATTTCGGGCCTGCCTACGTCTGGAGCCTGGTGGGGCTGCTGTTCGTCGCCAACACGATCAATATCGCTGCCGATCTCGGAGCCATGGCGGATGCGCTCAAACTCTTGATTGGCGGTCCCGGCATCGTCTACGTGGTGCTGCTCGGAACGCTGTCGGTCCTCGCCCAAATCTTCTTCAACTATGACCGGTACGTGTCGGTGCTGAAATGGCTGACCCTCAGCCTATTCGCTTACGTGATCGCGCTCGCCGTCGTGGAGGTGCCTTGGCTGGAGGCGCTGAAGGGTGTCTTAATTCCCCGCGTCACTTGGGACGCCGCCTTCTTGACGACGCTCGTTGCCATCTTGGGCACGACGATATCACCATACCTTTTCGTCTGGCAGTCGTCACAGGAAGCAGAGGAGCAGCGGGTCGATGACGACAAAGAGCCTTTGAAAAAGGATTCGTCGGACGCGCCGGAAGAATTTCGCCGTATCCGCCTCGACACGATGATCGGCATGGCCTTTTCGAACCTTATCGCGCTTTCGATTATCGTCACGACGGCAGCGACGCTGCATGCCCAAGGCAAAACCGATATCGAAAGTTCGGCGCAAGCGGCAGAAGCCTTGAAGCCGATCGCAGGTCCTTTCGCCGAGCTCATCTTCGCATTCGGCATCATCGGGACCGGGCTGTTGGCGATCCCTGTCTTAGCCGGCTCCACTGCATACGCCATTGGCGAGGGGCGTCGTTGGAAGGTCGGGCTGTCGCGCAAACCAAAGGAGGCCATCGCGTTCTACTCCGTGCTGGCACTTTCGGGCCTCTGCGGTATCGGGCTCAATTTTACCCCCATTGATCCGATCAAGGCGCTCTATTGGAGCGCCGTGGTGAACGGGGTGCTCGCCGCGCCTGTAATGGTTCTTTTGATGGTGCTCGTTCGGCGACCGAAGGTCATGGGCAAGCTTGTCGTCACAGGACCCTTGTACTGGCTGGGCTGGGCCGCGACCGGCGCCATGGCTCTCTGCATCGTGGGCATGGTCGCCACGATGTTCATGGGCTCGTCGTCCTAGAACTTGAGCGTGGTCCTGAGGCCGAACACAGATGCGTTTTTGAGAGCCTTGCCCGCCAAGGGGCCGGCCGGTAATGCGGCCCCGCCTCCTGGATGAACGATGTACTGGAAATTGGGTTGGACAGTCCAGCCGTCCTTGATCTGGTACTGGTAGGCAGCGGTCAACAAACCTTCGAAGCTTCTCAGCGGCCAATTTGGATTTACCAACGCCCGGTAATCCGCGTCTAGCGCCTGGGCCCGCCTGGACACATGGGCATAGCCCGCCGCGATCCCGAACTTGTCGTCGGGCCGGTCCTCGCGAAGCCCGATGAACTCGATACCGGCATCTGCGTAGAGGTCGATTATGTTGCGATCAGCGGGTGCGCCGGCGGCCCTTGCGAATAAGCCGATGCCGCGATCGTCGCTGTGGGGTACGCGGTAGGTCTGCTGCTCGAAGACCGCCCAACCACCGATGTCCCCTGCCAGCAAGAGGGGCTCGCCGCTGCTACCGAGAGCGGCGAGCGAGACGCCGTTCGAAGCGAACTGTTGATTGGCGAAAGAGCCGAAGTGCCGCCAGCCGCCGAACTTGATCTGGCCGGTCAGGTTGGGATCACCCTTCTTGTTGTTCCAGGCGTACTGGATCTGACCTAGAAGCAACGGCGGATCGTTGACCCGGAAATTCACGCCGTAGCGATTGCGCTCCTGCGGGTCGCCCGATCCGGGTCCCGCTTGGTCGCCGTCGAAGATCCCACCCAGAACAGAAAGCTGGTCGGTCACGTTGATCAGCAGCCTTGCACCCATAGCCGCCAAAGGCGGCGACGGTCCGCCGCTGGGAAGATTGAGCGACGTGATCGCGGGCCAACCCATTGAGGCGTTGGTAAACACATCTGTGTATTTGGTGTTGAAGAATTCGCTGTCGGCGGCGAGCTGACCGACTTTGAGCGAGATCCTCTTCGCGCCCCACTGCTTCTCGAAATACGCTTCGTAGAGACGCGTTGAGGGAAGGGCCTCGATTCCGCTGACGACGAAGAAGTTCTGAAGATTGCTTCGGGACAGGCCGTCGCCATGAATCTGGAACATGTTGGCGTGAAAAGTGAGCTTGTCGATGCCGACGAGCTTCTGCAGATCGACATCCACCGCGAGGTTGAGACGGCCTTCGTAGATAGCCCCCTGTTTCACGCCGCCGGAAGCGTTATCCAACGTTTCGCCGATATAGGTGGCTGCGAACTTCACCCCGTACTTCTGCAGCGGGTTAGGAAGAAGGCCGAGCGTCTTTTCCTCTACGGTGCTCTCACCCGTATCCGGATCAGCAGGCTTGTCGTCGTCGGTCTTCTTGTCCTCCTGGGCGGCGGCACCGGCCGCCAGAAGTAAGACGAGTGACAACGAAAGAACTGCCTGCCTATAGGCTCGCTGGGGTCGCGACACGCGAGTTCCTGATCTCGACAATAGCCTTACGAATTGCCCGATCTTGCAAGGCAAGTCCACCCTCGGGGCTTCTTCCAACAGGTGGTCAGACCAACTATCGTATTCGTGACATTTGAGGCGCGCCATGCGGAATGTTGGTTAAAGTACGACTTTCCCTTCTGGGGAGGCATTGATGTTCGATGCGGCAGCGACTGCGCTATGGGCGGTCTTAACAAGATCTGCGAGAGCGTTTTGTACCGCGACCCCGGAGCGTACCTATGTCGCCTCATAGATACTGGAGGCGGCCACCAGTGGCGAGGTATCGTCGGACTAACTCGGGCGCCCTTCGCGGGCGTCCACGATCTGGCGCTGATCGGTCGAGGCGGTGGTGAATTTCCAGGTCACGGTTCTGAAAATCCTGGCCGGCCTATCCGGACGGCTTCGCCGTCATGGAAGATCTCAAGCGCGACATGGCCATCCTGGCGACCAATGGCCGCGAATGGGCGGATCGGACCAAGCGCCTCGCCGCCCGGGTTCCGGATCTCGACATCTTTTCACACGGGCTGGTCGAACGAACCAGCGGCGGCTGGAGGATCACGTCCAAAGGTCGGGAAGTGCTCGACTTTACGGAAGCCGGAATTGCTGCTCTCGAGCCGATCCGAGCGCCATTAGTCGAGGACGCCACGTCCGCAATAGTCGCTCCAAGCCAGGTTCCGCTGCCGGCACAGCCTGCTGACCGTGCCAAGCGGCGGCGCGAACGCCGCGAACGTCGTCGCGAGGCGCGTGAACGCGCGAGAGCGAATAGCTCTTGAGGTGACATCGAGGCCAAAGAAAAAGCGCCGGTTGGGCGCGGTGGCTTGGTTAGTTCCGAACTGTCGATTGCCTCCCCAGCCCCAAGCGTACCGCCCTCGCCCTGTTGCTGCAGCGCAAGCTCGATCTAGCGAGTGCGTTTCAATGCGGCGACGGGGCGGGCGAGGTGTGCCGGGGGTCCTTACGAGGCCGGCAAGGGCGCAACGAGGACCGGGGAGCCGACCCCCTGCGCGGTGTCGCCGGCCCGCGATCGTCCCGCGGCCCCCACCACACCAAGCGCTCTGCCTTTGAGTTGAGGGCCCGTTCCGCTGACGAGAGCACCTGCCGTTTCAAGCCGACTGAGCATTCGGTGAAGACACACTGCGTCCAGAGGCCGGTCAGGTCCACAATCCCCGCGGCTCCAAGATCGATGGATGTCCCGAGCGGCACTCGCTCGACGCCGAGGCCGGTCGATCCTGATCGAGCAGAACGTTCAGTGGACCGTTCAGCGTGCGCGCTATATGACGCTGGAAACTATCGCTCCGTTGAGCGATGATCCGAGCGTCAGCCTCACGGCGATCGCCAGCTGACAAGCCCGGCTCTCGCCGGCGAACGTGGAGACCTGCTGCCACCTACACCACGCCACGGGACACGATCTCGGAACGAATGCGAGCCGCTGGTTGTAGTCGTCAAATAGGACGTTAAACGGTGGACATGAACGCCGGGCGAACCGCTGGAGCTTTGGTCGGCAACGGTCGTGGCACCTGGGCGCCTCGCCTACCAGCGGCGGACGGGGGACGGGGGACGGTCTCCCGTAAGGGCAGAAGACGAGTCGAAGCGTAGAATACTGCCGTTGGCCCAGCAAGGCATTTTCACCTTGTTTTTGTGACCTTTAAATTGATGGCAGTCGCGGAGAACGCAATGCCGACTGACGAAAGCAAGGATCGCTCCCACCCAGAATCGGGTGGGGTGCTCGACTTCCAGTATCACTGGATCCGTGCCACTACGCAGACCCAAGCGCAGTTGTCCGGGATCCCCACAACCCTGTACATTGGGCTCATCTAGTTGGCGCAGCGAGCCGAACAGATTTGGTGTGATGAAACAGCGGCCGTCAGACGAGAGGAGCTCGGATTACTCGACATCCGTGATCTCAGCGGTGCTCAGGTTTCATCCGTCTCCCAAAGCCTATCTCTGCTGGACCTCGACCGGGACTTCGTTGCCTCGCGTCTGGCCGGTCTGGCGGCAAAAGAGGATTTGCAGTGCCGCGGAGCGACAGAGCTAGACGCCGAGGCAACCCTTACGTGGGATGACATCGAAGCCACGATCTCCTCCGTAAAGGATTGGGGCGCATTCATCGAGGCTGCTCGTGCTTATGGGCGCTGGATCGCGACGGCGAAATAGCCGCCGCCAGATCCCCAGGTCATCTCCGTGGCACCACGTCGCTTTTTTTCAGATCATGTTTTTCCATCAAACTCTACGATCTGCATCTCGCCGCACTGGACCCAACCCCGCTTGTGGTCCAGGAACGGGCCCATCTTGCCTATCGCGGCAGCGTTCTTGCGACACGAACACTCATGTAGTGCGTCCGATTCGATGAGCCAAACCAAATACGAGCCGCGGCGCGGCGGGTTTGTGCCGCTCGGCTGAGCGAGCCGCCGCGCAGAACGTGTCGGCTGCAATCACCTTCTATCCAGGCCGATCCGTCCGCCGGTGCGCCTTGATAAGTGTCGTGCCAGCAGTCCTCCACCCAGTCGTAGACGCTACCATGGACTTCGTAAATTCCCCAAGGATTAGGAAGCGCCGGTCTTGGCAACGGAAGGGGCGCCCCAGCGATTTGGCGCTGTTCGAACAGATCAATAGCGAAGGAATCGCCCCACCAGAAGGCGGTCGTCGTTCCGGCGCGCGCGACGTACTCCCGCTCCGATTCGCTCAACAATCGATATGGCTTTCCGGTCGCACGCGACAGCCATTCGACGTACTCTTTGGCTTCGACCCATTGGATATTGGTGATAGGTTTCCATTCGCTACTGCTGCTGGGATCCGAAGGTTGGAAGCTGCAGCCCTTCCTCATAACGCAGGCGTTCCACTCAGCGAGAGAAACGGGAAGGCGTCCAACCGAAAAGCTCGGAAACGTCACTTGGTGTTGCGGTCGTTCGTCCGGCGTACTGCCTGGTTCATCTGCGCTTGCGCCCATGGTAAACCGGCCAGCAGGAATGACGATCAGCACTGGACAGAAATCACACTCTTTGAAGCGATCAAGCGGCAGCAATGCGCTTTCTTCAGATCGCGATAGCGGCCGGAAAAGCCGCAAATCTAAGAGTGTTGGGTGCTCTAAGATCGCGAGCGCCGATACGGATTGATCCAACGTTTCTGCACCGACGCTTGGTACATGGAGCTGGATAATAAGCGGCGCAACAAATAGAGCTAATCGGTGAACAAACCTATGCATACAAAGTCTCCCAGCCGCATCGCGGGGGTGGGGTAAACCACTAGACTGGCGGCCTCAACTACAGCAGGCCCCTTTGCCGTTCTCTTGGATCGGCGGACAGGGGACGGTCCCGTAAGAGCAGAACACGCAGCAATCGGCGGGCTTGGCCTTCAGCCGGGTACCGCAGCCAGCGCAATCATAGAAAAACTGGCAGGCGTCAGTCGGCATGCGTTCGGTGGCTTTGAACTGGCAGCTCGGGCACGTAATTGTGGATAACAAGATCATTCTGCATTCATACAACAAATTTGGACCGCCGCCAAATCAGCTTACGTCCGCTTTGATTGAGACAGCCGAGCGCAGCTTGCAGGAGCTAGTCGGCTCACCTCGCCGAAACGGCCGTCGCGGGAGTGGCCGAACTGCGTATCGCCCGTTGCGTTGCGTTTGTGCTTGATCTTGCAGTACTGGTACGTCCGACGTCGAAGGGCGTTATGACCGTGCAAAACAGACGTTTGGCTTTTGTTGGCTCGGCACAAGAGCCTGACGGCCACTCTCTCCTTTGTGGCTATCGTCCCAAACTTTCGACATCGCGCTCACAAACAACCCTGCGATTGCGCTACGATATTCATTGGGCCTCCCTATCGCCTATCAGCCCGACTGCTCACCGGCCTCAAGCTGATGAAAGTCGCCGAAACTTGGGGAGGTAAGCCGCTCCCAGCAGTGACTCGCAAGTCTACAATCGCGCCACACGCATCATCGTCGAGAGAGCAAGCGCGGTGCTAGATACATGGCTGTCGAGTTGCGGCGGATCGTCGGTGAACCCGTGCCGTTCTGTGCGGGAAGCTCGGTCTTAGATCGGAGCAGCCGCGTTTTAAGGCAGCTTTGCTGACCCGTAAAACGCAATGATTAGCCGCAAATGAGAAGACAAGGTGTTCGCTTCGGCGTAGAGATACGATCACTTGCTTGTTCGGAATTTCATTTCATCAGTTTTTATTTGGGGCTCACCATGGCGGTAGCAGACTCAAAACTAGTATCATCCGTTGAAACAATTGAACAATCTGAGGCGAAAGCCGCGACGAGTGAGGTCGTGACCGTCGCCTTGTTCTCTGGCCTTGGGTTACTGCTTTCGTTGGCCGTCCTGATAATGGATCTGATCACTCCCGGCGACTGGTTCTAAGTCAGAGCCGCTCTGTCGCCCTTTGGCGAAGCTCGGCGCACTTCTCTTTTCTTTGCGATTTTTTGATAACAGGAGGTCGTTCCATGCCGAAGGTATTTAGTCGTGTCGTTGCTTTAACTTTCGCCGGACCAATCATGGCAGCCCAAGCCTAGGCGGCGCCAGCTAACGCCGCCATCGTTGCGCCGGATGTGCTAACCCCGGGCGCAACGGTTCAACCGCTTCCAAACGGCGGCAGCGGTGTCGCCACCCTACTATATAACGCTTTTTGTGGTATCTCGAACTTTGGCGGACGGGAGAAAATGACGTTCTAGCGACGAGTGCCAGCCCATTATCCGATAGCGGCCAAATCATCTTTGCCAAAGAACTTGCGGGTGGAGAATACAGCGCCAATCTGCAAACATTTGTAGTCGGAGCTTCCTTCCAAGATCCTTTTGCCTTCTTCACTGACCTGTGCGGCAACAATTTTCAGACAGACGGCGCTGTTGGGCCGCTGTACCAGCCGTCCCCGAACCGTCAACTTGGGCCATGATGATTCTTGGCTTCGTGGGCATGAGGCCGGCGCAGGTCGAAAGGGACCGCGCTCCGCGTAGCAGCGGCGTGATTGTCTCGAGCTAATGCAACGAAAGCCGCTCCTGAACGTGATGGATCGCCGTTCTCGTCCTTACGAATCTGACGATCGAGACAGCGCGCAATGTTGACTTCCGACCATCCAGAGCTCGCCCGCAGTGCCGCGCGCCGCCGGGCGTCTTCACCTTGCACCTTGCTATGCATGGTACGTTCATGCGCCGCACATCGCTTGATGCGATAGCGGCGCGCTCCACTAGCGACATCATGGAGCTTGTGATCTGATAACCCCGCCTTGATTTTGATTGCTAAACTCGGGATGAGGGAGAGCTAACATGAAACAAGTGTCACAGCTTTCGTGCCGCGCGGGCGCCGACGCGGCTTCTCAGACGGGAGGGCGTGGGGGTTCGGCGCAGGTACGAATTTATCCGCGATGATCTTTTTCATTCGAGCGCGATATCGGCAGCCACGTAGGCGGCTGATAGCCACCTCCTAACTGCCAGGGGAAGAACATGATGAAACAACGCAGCATTCTGAGTGTCTCAGGGTCGATCGTTTTGACACTTGCCCTGTTTGGCATCGCTGCCGGGAGTACCGCAGCAGCAGCTGAGATCAAGCTTCTATGCGCTGTGGCTTTGCAGCCTGCAATGGACGTGCTAATTCCGGACTTCGAAAACACCTCAGGACACAAAGTAACGGTAGCCTACGGAAACGCGGGGGCTATCGCGGACCGTTTCAAACAGGGTGAGGCCGCGGATCTTGTGATCAACGCCGCGCCGCTGATGGAGCAACTTGGAGCGCAAGGCAAAGTCATAGCTGGGGACCATATCACCATCGCGAAGGTCGGCGTTAGCGCCTTTGTGCGCAAGGGTGCCGCGAATCCCGACATGAGTTCGGCAGACGCCTTCAAACGCTCCATATTGGCCGCAAAATCAATTATCTATCCTGACCCCGCTGGCGGGGGTGCCAGTGGCATCTACATGGCCAGTCTGCTCGAACGATTGGGCATCGCTGCGGAAATGAGGTCCAAGACTAAGCTATCTCCGTCTGCAAAAGTGCTGTACGCAAGCGTTGCCAGCGGCGACGTTGAGATCGGATTCAATCAAATCAGCGAAGTCTTGGCTCAACCAACCGTCGAATTCGCTGGCGCATTGCCATCGGCGATTCAGAACTACACCAACTTTGCCCCTGGAATCGTCACTACTAGCAACCAGACTGAGGCCGCAAGAGCCCTGGTCACGTTCCTTACCTCGCGCGCCGCTAAGGCCGTTCTACAAGCAAAGGGATTCGAGTAAAGCGCGAGCTGCGAGCCACAAGCTCGGCGGCTAACTGCATAAACCGCGTACGCGAATATGGTGGTTGAAATTAGAAATAGTGTCTACCTTGAGGTTAAGCGGTTGTGGAGGGGGCATATGAAGGCGCTTTCTTTTGCGGCAGTGAGTATCCTGGCAAGTATGATGCTGTTGTCCTCTGCGAATGCAGCTGAGTTGAGGGTGCTGGCCGGCGGTGCCATGACGGGGGTCTGGGCTATTTTAAAGCCCAAGTTTGAGCAAACCTCGGGCCACAAGCTTGAAATTTTCTTCGGCACCACCCCCAACCTGATCAAGGAAGCGACTTCCGGCAAGCCGTTCGACGTCGGCGTCGTGCCGGTTGAGGTAATGAAGGACGCCGCCGCGCGACCACACTTCGCAGCCGGGCCCACGCTGGACGTAGCTCGTGTCGGACTCGGTGTCGCGGTGCGCGGCGGTGCGCCAAAGCCAAACATTTCCACACCCGAGGCGTTTAAGGCTGCTCTGCTTAATGCGCAATCGGTCGCCTCGATCCCGGAAAGCGCAACTGGTTACTCAATCGCGAAGGTATTTGAGCGCCTCGGCATCACCGAGCTGATGAAAGCCAAGATGAGAGCGCAGCCGACCCCCGCACAGGTGGTCGCTGTAGTAGCCAACGGAGAGGCTGAACTCGCGCTCTTCCTGATGAACGTGTTGACGGTGCCGGGTTTGGACGTGGTTGGCCCTTTCCCCGCTGAGTTGCAGCAGGATGTCGTATTCACGGCCGCGCTCGGTGCGGGCACAAACGAGCCCGCAGCCGCGAAGGCGCTCCTCGATTACCTGAAGACGCCAGACGCCATATCGGTGATCAAGGGCAAAGGTATGACACCGGGATAACGGTGAGCCGTCTTGTGCGGCGACCAACATTTTGATTGATAAACGGCGGATTGCTTGGAAGGTGGCCGCGGGCGAACGCAGCGACATCTTCGGGACGAATGTCAGGAGCTCACGAACTCAGGGCAGATCCGAAGCCATCGCCTTGAGCCGGCGCTCGCTTTTGCGTGAACCGATCTAATCCGATCCCGCGGGTCCTTTGGAGATTCTACGGCACCTTGCAATCCATCTCAGGTCTCAGGACGACACTCTCCTGTGCCGTCGCTTCGTTGCGCGAGCCAATGAACACTGCCGGTTCTTCGCCTCGGTTCACCGCAACGTGCAACATATTAGCTGGGATGAAAATGTAATCCCCCGGACGCACGGTGTCGCGAAACTGAAGTTGGTCGCCGGTCAACAATTCCATTTCGTCGCCGCTGAGCATATAGAGCGCGGTCTCGTGGTACTCGTGCACGTGTGCCCGCGTGCGCTTGCCAGCCGGAAGCGTGATCAAACCTAGCCAGAGCGATCGTGAGCCCACCGTTTCTGCGCTCACTCCTGGTTGGTAATCGCTGCCTTGTTCCGCGCGATAGCCTGCGCCGTTCTTGACAACAGAGGCTTTATGCACCGCAGCAATCGCGTCGCTGCTCTGGCTGGCTTCAAGGACCGTCATCGAACCCTCCTATGTGATACATCCACGCGCATACATTCTGCCGTTAGCTCTCGAAAAGTCCTGAATGCTGAGCCGAAATCTTCCGAAAATTTGCAAAACACGCTAGTCTCGCGGGATGTCTACAGATTTCTCCTTCGGCCCGTTCGTGCTTGATACCCGACGCGGAAACCTCTTCCGAGATGGCCGGGCCGTACCGATCAGTAACAAGGGCTTTCGGTTGCTTGAGGCACTAATTGGCTCGCCGGGTCGGGTGCTGACAAAAGATGAATTAATGCAGGCCGGCTGGGGCGACACGGCGGTGGAGGAGAGCAACCTCTCGGTTCAGATCGCGGCGCTCAGAAAACAACTCGGCCCTACTGCAGAAGGGGAAGATTGGATCACCACCGTTCCGCGGGTCGGCTACCGGTTCGTTGGGCCTGCAGCAGAGCCGGTGCAACGGATCGCTGAAGCGACCACGTTAGCGGCCGAGCCTCGACCGTCAATCGCTGTGCTTCCGTTCACGAACTCTGGTGGTGAAAAAGAACAGGAATATCTTGCTGACGGCATAACCGAAGATATCATTACTGCTCTGACGCGGTTTCGCTGGCTGTTCGTGATCTCGCGTAACTCAAGCTTTGCCTACAAGCAGAAGCTGATCGGCGCAAAGCAGATTGCGCAGGAGCTCGGCATCGAATATCTGATCGAAGGGAGCGTACGCAAGTCCGCGCAGACGATCCGCGTTTCTGCGCAACTAGTAGAGGCCACCTCAGCAAAGCATATTTGGGCTGAGCGCTATGACCTCGAACTGACCGAGGTGTTTGCAGTTCAAGACGAAATTACAGAACGCGTAGCAGGCGCTATTGAACCGGAGCTGCTCAAGACGGAAGGCGCGCAAGCGGCAGCTCGGCACACCGGCAACGTGACAGCTTGGGACGTCGTGCGGCGCGGGACCTGGCATTTTCATCAGGTGACCCACGAGAATCACCTGAAAGCCCGGGAGCTTTTTCGTGAGGCTGCTAAGCTCGATCCCGAACTTCCGGAGGCGCATCTCTGGCTCGGTCGGGTCAGCGCGGGATTGGTTGCCTATGGCTGGTCGGACGATCGTGTGGCCGACGTGCAGGAGGGCACGCAAGCGGCGTTGAAGGCCGTTCAGCTGGACGCACGAAACCCTTATGCGCACTACTCGCTTGCGATCGTCAGCGCCTATGCAGGCGCGTGCGAGCAGGCAATTAGCGCTGCCAGAAAAGCGGTTGAAATCAGCCCCAGCTTTGCATTAGGCCATCTCGTCCTGGGAATGGCTCTCCTGTTCAGCGGGCGCGCGGCGGACGCAATTGCACCACTTGAATGTGGACTGCGACTGAGCCCGTACGATCCGCAAAATTTCGTCTGGTTCAACCTTCTTGCACTAGGTCGGCTTTTCTCCGGGCACGCGGAAGCCGCTCTGGAAGCAGCTGCTCGCGCTCTACAGATACGGCCGACTTGGCGGACTAGCTTGGAAGTGCTCGCCTGTTGCTACGCGGCGCTTGAAAAGGCGGACGAAGCACAGCGCTGCGTGCAACAAATGCTCGGCAGTTCAGGGCAGCCCGACGGGATACTGGAGCCGCTCAAGGCTCACAATCCGGCGTGGGCAGCGCAGATGATCAGCAGTGTCCAATGGCCGCAGTCTTAGTACTCCAATGTGTCGCGGTAATGTCGCTTTCTGGCGCTTGGTGTCCTCGCCGCCGGCAACACGGCCCGAGAGTTCATCCGCCATCCCGCTCCCCGAGCTTGGGCGGCAGGACGCAGCACTCAGGAAACGCAGCGATTGCGCGAGAGCGCCAGCGCGCCGTACCCTTCACGTCCGTGCAAAAGATGGCACAGGCAGCCAGACAGCAGCTGCTTCGGCTGGCGAACAGAGCGCCGTTAGTAAGCGCAACCTTCCCTGGGGCGTAATCCCGCTTGACCTTCGCTCTGGCCCAGACTGAAGTGCAATTGCTTCAATCAAGGGCTTTCCCCATGGTCTGTTTGGCAGTCTTATTTCTCATTTTGCATTCGTTGAGCCTGGCCAGAGTGTGTTTCGGCATGGAATAAGGACCCCGTTTTCGGGGTGATCGGCATCCAATCGGGACCCCGGGATAAGGGTCCACAGTGGCTTCCATCGAGTCATGGAAGCCGAGGTTGGGATGCTGGTGGTGGAGACGATTGGTAAGATCCGTCGCGCCTACTTTGTTGATGGTCGTCCGATCAAGGCGATCTGCCGAGAACTTGGCGTATCGCGGAAGGTGGTTCGCAAGGTCATTCGTTCTCAAGCGACGGAGTTCCGGTATGAGCGCGCGACGCAGCCGCTCCCGAAGATGGGTCCCTGGAGTGCCGAGCTTGACCGGTTGCTGGCAGGGAATGAGAGCAAGGCGGCGCGGGAACGGCTGACGCTGATCCGGCTATTCGAAGAGCTTCGCGGCCTCGGTTATGCCGGCGGCTATGATGCGGTTCGTCGATACGCACGACGGTGGAGCAAGGAACGCGGCACCTCGACAGCGTCGGCGTATGTGCCGCTGAGCTTTGCACCAGGCGAAGCCTACCAGTTCGACTGGAGCCACGAGGTCGTCCTGCTGAGCGGCACCACGGTGATGGTGAAGGCTGCCCATGTCCGGCTCTGTCACAGCCGCATGCTGTTCGTGCGGGCCTATCCGCGAGAGACGCAGGAGATGGTGTTCGACGCCCACGACCGGGCGTTCGCCCTGTTCAAGGGCACCTGCAGCCGCGGCATCTACGACAACATGAAGACCGCCGTAGAGACGATCTTCGTCGGTAAAGGCCGTCTCTACAATCGCCGCTTCCTGCAGATGTGCAGCCACTATCTGGTCGATCCGGTCGCCTGTACGCCAGCGTCGGGCTGGGAGAAGGGGCAGGTCGAGAACCAGGTCGGGCTGGTCCGGGAGCGCTTCTTCACGCCGCGGCTGCGGTTCAAAAACCTCGACGAGTTAAACGCCTGGCTGCTCGACAAGTGCATCGCCTACGCCAAGGCTCATCGCCATCCGGAGCTGGCCGATCAGACGATCTGGGACGTGTTCGAAGCCGAACGCCCCAAACTCGTTCCCTATGCCGGCCGCTTCGACGGCTTCCATGCGGTGACGGCATCGGTCTCGAAGACCTGCCTGGTGCGCTTCGATAACAACAAGTACTCGGTCGCAGCCAGTGCAGTCGGACGACCGGTCGAGGTTCAAGCCTATGCCGATCGCATCGTGATCCGTCAGGATGGACGTATTGTTGCCGAGCACCCGCGATCCTTTGGCCGCGGCGATACCGTCTACGACCCCTGGCATTATGTGCCGGTGCTCGCCCGCAAACCCGGCGCCTTGCGCAACGGTGCTCCCTTCAAAGACTGGGTGCTGCCGGCCGCGATCGAGCGGATCCGGCGCAAGCTGGCCAGCACCGACGATGGCAATCGGCAGATGGTCGACATCCTCAACGCGGTGCTGACTGACGGTCTGTCCGCGGTGGAAGCGGCTTGTGCCGAAGCGCTCAGTCACAGCGTCCATTCCGCCGATGTCGTTCTCAATATCCTGGCCCGTCAACGTGAACCCGCCCCACCGGCCAACATCATGACGCCGGCCGCACTGACGCTCCGTCATGCACCGATCGCCGATTGTGCCCGCTACGACAACCTCCGGAGGACCATCGATGGAACGAACCCAAATCTTCGACCTCATGGGCGAACTTAAGCTCTACGGCATGAAGGCTGCCTTCGACGAGATCATGGCAACTGCCGTCAAGCGCCAGCACGAGCCTCAACGCATTGTCGGCGACCTGCTCAACGCCGAGATCAACGAGAAGCAAGCCAGGTCGATCAAATACCAGCTCACCATTGCCAAGCTGCCGCTCGCCAAGGACATCGCCGACTTCCAGTTCGACGGCACGCCGATCAATCAGACTCTCGTCAATGATCTCGCTGGCGGCGGCTTCATCGCCCAACAACGCAACGTCGTGCTGGTTGGCGGCACCGGTACAGGCAAAACACACCTGGCCATTGCCATCGCCAGAAGTTGCATCCGCGATGGCGCCAGAGGACGCTTCTACAACGTCGTCGACCTCGTCAACCGGCTCGAGACCGAGACCCGCAACGGTCGGCAGGGACGGCTCGCCGAGCATCTGACCCGCATGGACTTCATCGTTCTCGACGAGCTGGGCTATCTGCCGTTCGCACAATCCGGCGGTCAGCTCCTGTTCCATCTCATCAGCCGGCTCTACGAGCGCACCTCCATCATTGTCACCACCAATCTTGCGTTCGGCGAATGGCCGAGCGTGTTCGGCGACGCCAAAATGACCACCGCGCTACTCGACCGATTGACCCATCACTGCGACATCGTCGAGACCGGCAACGACAGCTGGCGATTCAAAAGCCGCGACGATGTTCAAACAACCCGCGCTCGCGCCGTCTCCGCAACCCCGACCAGCTCCGACGACCCGAGCGCTACCAGCAGAGCACGCCGATCAAAGGGGTCCCTTTTGGATGCCGATAGGGGGTCCCAGTCGAACGCCGATTGACAGGCCAGAGATTGCCCCCGTCGAGCTTAGATCACGGGACCTCAGGGGCATCTAAGCGACATATCTTTAATCGAAAGCGACTCCGAGGCGCCGCCCAGTGCGCCGAACTACCCCGCATTGCCGTTTCGACCCGTCGCTCCGAATGTGGAGAACGAACCGATCAGGAATGAAGAGCGGCGTTACAACCTCCAAAGCCGCACCGGTCGCAGAAAGGTTTTTGACCGTACAATCGATGGCGTCCCCGCCGAACTCAATCGTGCCAGCCTTGAACACGCGACGCCTTACTGCGATTCTTTTCTCGCTCATGCACTCACTCAAGAGTTGGCTTCTCAACAGAAGTTAAGGGCGCCTACCCTGGCGCAGCAACCGCGGTACAATCATGCTAATGGGCAAACGCTAATCCTTTGATACCGCCGGTTAGGACGAGACGTAAAAGTCAGGTTAACATCCCGATAAAGGTACGATTCCGACGCGCTATGCCGCAGACGAGCTGCGGAGGCACACTGCCATGTCACTCGCCGGCTCGACTGCTGGAAGAAACCCAGATTAGGTGCCCCGTGCTAAGATCTCACCACCGCCTTGTTGCCAGCGATTGCACGGTCTTCCTCCCGAGGGGAGACCAAGGATGAGTGGATCGCGCACGGGGGGCTCGGGGCCACGACATAGAAGTCTGGCTGAGATAATCTCTATCCGCTTGCTGCAAACAAGCCCCATCGACCCGGAAGTCCATTGAGCTCATGTACTGCCCGGTTGCCGAACTTCAGTCCCGCCCTGGCTACAAGCTCGGTGACGACGCGAGATACAAGAACCTTCTCGGCCCCGGACTTTGCCATAACACGAGCTGCCGCGTGAACGGCGATGCCGCCGATATCGCGGCCCATGACTTCGATTTCTCCTGTATGCAAACCCGACCGCAGCGGTAAACCAATCTGTTTAGCGGCGGCCGAAAATGCCAGCGCGCATCGCACTCCGCGGCCGGGGCCATCGAAGGTAGCGAGAATACCGTCGCCGGTACTCTTGACCAAGTTGCCGCGGTGTCTTTCGACGATGTGGCGCGCCAGCTGATCGTGATTGTCTAGCAGGCGACGCCAGTTCTGATCACCCATCTCGGCCGCCCGGCGGGTTGAGTCGACGATGTCGGTGAACATCACCGTCGCCAGGATTCGCTCAAGATCTATCGCTTCAGTCTCGCGATCCCGGTGATGAACTCCTCGATGTCACCCAACAGAGCTTCTACGTCGCCTGACCAGAACGCATGGTCGCGGCCGGGATACTCGATATGTTCGCGCCAGGAATTTGTGCCGCGAAATCGCGTCTCATCTGGACCGGAATCGGGTCGGTCGCCCGGTGCAGCACGAGCGTCGGGAGGCGTACTGCTGGAAGGATGTGACCGACGTCGATCTGCAGATTCAATAATTGAATGGCCTTCATTGCTCCGGGGCTGGCCGACACCGCTCGAATTTGGCAAATGCGCTACCGCGTCGGGGTCGGCTGCCTTGCTGGCCATGACGCGCCCGATCTGGGCGCCGGTACCCCACGACTTCATGCGTTCGTGATTTTATTCGTTCTGGATCGGCACTGCGATAAAGATCCGCATAACTGATGAATGCTCCGAACAAGACAAGGTGCGATACACGCTCAGGGCAGGAAACGGCGAACATTGCTCTCATGGCGCCACCCTCGGAAAATCCGAGCGGGGCCGCCCGCGGCGAGCCAATATCGTCCATCACGGCCCGCACTCATCCAGGCGTTGCTCAAGCGTGGGGGCACCGGATATTCTGTCGGATAGCCCCTGGCCACGTTTGTCATGGTAACGCGAGCGAATTTAGAAAGGCGCTGCAGGAAAGCTATATATCCAGGTATTTCATGCAGGAATTCGACGTGCGAGACAACTCCCGGAACCAGGATGATGTCGATGGGGCCGTCACCCATTACTTGATAGCGATGTTAACTTACCCGCTGGCAGCGCAACGCGTTAATGGCTAGTCTGAATAGCTCATCAGATGGCAGCCTCGGCGATGCTGTAATATCCGTTACAATAACACCGGATCGTTCGGCGAGTTCTGCTCTGGGTTAAACGTCGAATTTCACCGGCAGCTCGGCTGTACACTCAACTCCGGACATCGCTCTGCGCTGCACAACTGACGCTTGGTGACAAAAGGCGACATCATCAGCTCATTCTTTCACCCTGACGCTGGCGCGAAAGTCCCAAATGTGTAGTGTTAACCTTCTGCCTCCCTCAAAAGGCAGGCAGTCGGGTGGTCCTCAAAAATTTGGAGTGAGAGGGACCGTTGTGAAACTATCTCGTAGACACTTGCTTCAACTGGTGGCGGCAGCTACCGTCCTCCGCAGTACGCCGCGGATCGCATGGGCTCAAGTCCCATCCGCGCCTGCCACACTATCTCCGACCGGCAAGCTGCGGGTCGCTCTAATTGCCTCCAATCCTGTTCTGGTGACCCGCGGCACCGACGGTTCCCTCAGCGGTGTTTCTGTCTCCGTTGCCCGCACGCTCGCAGCACGTCTTGGCGTAGCGGTCGAACTCAAAGCCTACGACAATCCCGTGCGTTACAACGAAAGTCTCGCGAGCGATGACTGGGACATCGGGCTTGCTGCACGCGATCCATCTCGCGCAGAATACCTTGCTTTTAGCGTGACATTCATGGAAGTAGACAACGGCTATGTCGCGCGCGAAGGAGCAACGCCGACCACCGCAGAGGAGGTCGACCGTGCAGGCGTGAAGGTAGCCGTGGCGCAAGGAAGCGCGCCACACGCCGTTCTGACACGCCTCTTAAAGAATGCAGAGATCATACAGGTGCCCGGCGGATTTGAATCGGCTCGCGAGACGTTGGCAACAGCTAAGGCTGACGTTTACGGTGAGAACCTGCACCTCGCCCACCGCATTGCTGACGCATTGCCTGGAGCACACGTATTACCCGGGCGTTTCAACGTCGTGCAAATGGCAATCGGAGTGCGCAAGCGAGCCGCCTCCGCGCTTTCTACGGTTGACGAACTCGTGACCGAAATGCGGGCGGATGGCACCGTGGAGAAAGCGATTGCCGAAGCCGGGCTGCGCGGCGTTCGGGTTCCGAATTAATTCGCGCCAGTCGTGGAGCTTGGGCCATGAGGGTCCAAAGCTGTCGTGACGGCTCCGAAATTCCCGAAACGCTGCCTTAACCCGAACATCGCGTCATTGCCAACAGCCGACACGAGCATGTCCATTTTGGTCGACCAGGTTGTCTACATTCATATCGGATTTGGCTTTCCCGCCCCCTTGAGGGCGAGGGTCAGTTCTCGGACATCCTTTAATTCTTCGAGGCCATCAACGAGAGACATGACGCGCTCAGCGCCGGCCTTGCCAACGACAGGGACCGAAAAATTCATGAACTTCCGTTCGAGCGACGATCGCGAGAGCGGGCGTTCGGAGTCGCCTTCGGGAACTTCCACGGTGTCCCGCAAGGACTGACCGTCTACGAATACAATCTCAATGTTTGCGCCACGTCCCTTGGGGAGTTTGGCGATGAGTGCCGCCGCCGGCTTCACCGACGTCTTTTCCACCAGGGCCATCACGTCCTGTGCCCGCCAACGATCCTTCTCGAACTGAGCTACGGTCACATCACCGTCGAGAAGAGCCATGGCAAGGCAGACGGGAAGGCTGTGATCGGCCGTCCCCTTTGTCTGCGGCTTGAATTTCGCCGGATCTGCGACTCGCTCGATTATCCCGGGATAGGTCTCAACGGTGATCGTTCTAATATCTTGTGCGCGACCCTTGATCTTCGCAGAGAGCGATGCGCCAGCCTCAACCACGGCCTGCAGCTCGATTTGAACGGGGAAGCGCTTGAACGCCACCCGGGGCAGCCGGTATTGGGCAAGCTCAAGATCAACAGCAAACCCGTCCTTGACGGGCTTTATTTTCGACGCCAGCCATTCCAGCGTGCCGGAAGGGCCAGTAAAACCCTGCGCGGCGAGCCGCGTTGCGAAAACGCCGTCCGCCGCGGTCGCGGCAAGTCCCATGGCTTTCATCATGCTGATCGCGCCACTATTGACGACAAAGCTTGTGAAGCCACGGGCGCCTGAAATTCCAACCGCGTTGGCGATGGCTTGCTTAGGCAGTCCCCAGATCTTACCCGCAATCAGGGGGATACCGTAGGAAGCGGCACACAAGGGGTGAAAACCACGTTCAATGAAGGAAATTGCGTCGTTGACGCGCATGCTGGCTTCGTAGCCCGCGACGATCGCCTCGACGAGGTCACGGCCGTTTCGTGCATTCTCCTCGCAGAGCGCAATGGCCGTCGGAAGCACCTCACTCGGATGAAGTGCCTCGGTGCCGATATAGGTATCGTTCAGGTCGAGCGAGCGGACGAGGACGCCGTTGACGAACAGTGCGCCTTCTACGGTCGCGGAGTGCGGATAGCCGATCACAGTGGCGGTGTTGCCGTCTCCGAACGTTTTGCGAATTGTCGCCTCGGCTATATTTGCAGGCTCGCTTCCTACGGATCCGAATGCGCATCCGAGCGTGTCGAGAAGCACCCGCTTGGCCGCTGCGATGACCTCCGCAGGCAGCCCTTCATACTTGATCGAAAGTGCAAATTCGGCCAAATTCTGCTCACCGGTGGCCTTCCGCCTATCGCCCTCGCCAGCGGCAAGCGCTGAACGGACAAAACGATAACCGTCCCCCCGACCGTTCTCCAGAAGGAGATATGCGGAAACGCCAGCTGCGGTTCGCGTCAGAAAGTCACGCCGTCTCATGAATGTCTCCATTACGAGTTTTGCTACGACAGTCCTGGCCAGCAACCGTCCGGTTAGTAATCCGCCGTTGCATGCCAGAAGGACTTCAACGAAGGACCGGGTCTATTCGATCACCTCATCGGCGCGGGCAAGTAGTGACGCCGGTAAGGCGAGGCTTAGGGCCTTCGCTGTTCTGAGGTTCACGACCAACTCGAACCGGGCCGGGCGTTCGATGGGTATGTCGGCGGGCCGCGCTCCTTTAAGAATTTTGTCCACGTAGACAGCGACACGTCCCATGATTTCGGCGGTGTTCGGGCCATATGACAGCAACAGACCGTCTCTTGTCCAATCTCCCCAGCTGCCGATTGCTGGCATCCCGGAATTTGCGGCGAACGCGAGTATCTTCTTACGCTGTGTGAAAAGCAGTCTCGTCGAGACAACGATCAGCCCGTCTGCATGCTGATCAAGTGCAGATACAAATGCGCCATCAAAATCACCTGCGCCCCGCACCTCCAGGGATTGAACCTCCACGCCTTCCAAGTCCGCAGCTCTCTTAGTTTCCCGAAACTCTGGATCTGCATGGGTCGGGTTCCAGAGAACCGCTACGCGTCTCAATTTAGGCACCGCCTCTTTGAGGAGCGAGAGCATCTTCCCCGCTAAATCATCATAAATCAGGGTGAGACCGGTTACGTTGCCGCCCGGTTGCCTGATACTGCTTACAAGTCCAGTTTGTACGGGGTCGTTACTGACCATCACGACGATCGGAATAGAAGTCGCTGCTTGCTTGGCGTGGGGGGCAACATCACCTCCGTACGCAAAGATCACGTCCGGCTTGCGATCGACTAAGGCAGCGGCCAACTCGGGTAATCGCTTGGATCGACCATCTGCAAAGGCAAAATCGACAATGATGTTTTTCCCGTCTATATAACCGAATGTCTTCAGATTATCCAAGAATGGACTTATTGGCTCAGTTTGCGGCGAGTTGAACAGCAAGACCCCAATGCGACGAGGACGCGTCGATTGCTGTGCAAACGACCGGACGTCGGCCGCCAACGCGACCACCGTGACGGCGGACGCTGCCCTTATGAAATCCCGCCGCCGCATCTGCGCCCTCCATCCGAGGGATGAATATGCGCCGCAGCGAGTCATAATAATAGCGCGGATAACGAGATCGCGCGGCAAAATCCAATTCGACCGATGCGAAGATCGGTCGTCGCTTTTGGGAGCTAGTTCCGGTCGACGCCGAACAACGGGCATAACAAGACGATCCGCTGGCTCCGTTTTGTGCCAGAAGCGTCATTCGTGTTGTTAACTTGCTCGGTACGTATATCTTCCGTTGATTGCAGCAGCTGCTCCGTTCGACGAGGAGATAGCGCATGAGAGAGACCTCGCGACGTCTTCAGGAGGTCGCGCAAGGCTGCTCCGTGTGGGCGGCGACGAGTTCTGGCATCACGGACCAGGTGCCCTTGTCGGCAAGCGCGGAACTACTGGCCACCAGGACGCGGGTGACGTTCCAGCATGCAATCGAAGTCGACGGGCATCGGTGTGACCTTGCCAAAGTACTCGTTGTTTCCGAGTGCTTGTTGAGCTTTGCTGCCATTTCGTCTGCCGACGCCAAGGGCTGTATCAAGGTGCGGTCGTAAGGCGGCATCGCCAGCCACGTGGCAGGACAAGGTCGGAGCTGCGGCCGACTGCGCCAGAGACCATCATGAGGCAAACAAGCCGCAAAACCGACAATCCTAGCTGTCAGACACCGGCGCAACGAAAGCAGTCGAGCTTGGCGGAACACGCGGGGTTTGGGTTATCCGCCCGTCACCTGCGAACAACTTGTCACGAAAAACGAATGATCGCACTTCCAGCCAGAACCCAACTTCGTTTCTGCGCTACGCGGTATAACAGCTGCGCCGGCTGCCAACAGAAGGGCACTGAGGACGATCGCTCGAGCGTAGCTCCAGATCCCGGCATGACGTCTTCTCCTCAATTCGATGCAAGGATAATCGGCCCAATTTGCTTCTAGCAGATGTCGTGCCCGCGCACTTAGGTTTCAGCTGTGTTGCGTTGGCCTAAATTTGACGGCTGTGATGCGACCCGGCCCGCCATCGAGATAGAAGAAGCGGCGAACGATGAGTCTTCGCAGGCGGCGAACGCCAACGTCTGATCCACGTCTCAGAGCACTAAGCAGCTCTAGTTCAGCTGTTTGGCCGCAGGCGCATGCCCAATGAGGACACGAGATTAGCTCCGTCCCTGTCATCCGTGGATCAAGGCATAGCAGCCATTGCTGTGAAGGCTTCATCGAGTGCTGCGGCGGCCAGGTAAAGGAAGGCAACCAAGATCATCGCAAGAACTGCATATCCTGTAATGATGCGGCCATCGTAACTTCGTGTGCTGAGAGAAGACGGGAATGAGCATTCGCAGCTGAACTCATGACCATCTCTCCTTTCACTTGGAGTGCTAATCTTAAGGCTTGAAAACATAGTGTTTCGGGTGATGATCCACACCCAACGAGGCTTGCTGCTCTCCGGAGCTCTGAGGCAATATGCGTTGGTGGACACCGATCGCCGCGACGTTCGTCTTACCTGACGTCATCGGACTACCCGTATGAAAGTACGCCGGAGGAATTGCCATGACGACTGCTGTGCTTCGCGTGCCAACTTGCGTGACGGTATTATTCTTGCTCCTGATCATGATTTCCGTCGCTTGCGCCGCGGATCAGACGATCACTCTTAGGCTCGGCGCTCCGACGACGCTTTCGCTTGAAAGATCTTTCGAGACGGTGCTGATCGGCGATCCGAAAATCGTTGATATTCATACGCTCGAACATAGCCGGGTCACACTGGAACCCTTAAACCTTGGAGCAACAAATCTCATTTTCTTAGACGACGCAGGCATTGCGATCACCAACGCAAGAATCGTGGTGATTGGCCCAAGCCATATCTGAATGAGAAGCCGGCAGAACATAGACCGTCTACGATCCCGAATCCCGCGATCCAAACGGGTCTATGGCCCCGGTTTGCCCCTGAACTCCGAACTGTTAGTCTACCGCTCGCTCGAGGCATGCCACTGAACGAATAGGCCAATTCTCACATCCGCGCGTAATCACCGTGCAGCGTATGGTCGCTATTGAGCTGCCTGAACGATACGAGGACCTGGTCCAATCGTAATGCCCCCCTCGGCTCACCCTACAGGCGCTCGGCTACGCAGGCCGACACCTCCTACACTATTGAAACCCTCGGACCGACCAGTTGGAGCAACTCCACAGGCTCGAAAAATTGAGCCAGGGCTCGCCCCCCGCCGACGCTCGTCTGGAGTGGCCATGACATCACCGCGGCGTTCAGCGGGATAATTTGGAAAGGCTCAGCATAGGCGAAGATAAGGACGGCTTTTCGCTATGCCGGAGATGAATTTCAGCGTGAGCGACACGGCTTCCTTTGTAAGATACGGCACGACGCCGAGCCCTTGAAAGAATGCCGGCTGGACGGTCTGAACCCGGCCTCGTCCGGCCTTCCGAGAGCCCTTCCCATTGGAAGTCATCGGCTGCAAAGACAAGTGACTGCGGCTCGATAAGTCCTACCCTCCATGAATGCTCCGGGTTGCTTCCAGCTGGAGCGGTTGCCGCGGTCGGACTTGCACTCATTGGAAACCGCCGCCTTGTCACGGAGCACGCCAATATCAGAAGCCAGTCCTTCCCCGTGTAACTCACCTGCGATAAATGGGGGAGACGCCGTTCGGGAGGCTTTTGTTTGGGCGCATCGCAGCACCGGAACTTAGCCGAAGTCTTGTGGGATAAGATGCGGCTTGTCGTTACGCCGTTTCAAAAGCGATGCAGGGCGTAGGACCACAGTGGCAATGTCAAAAAAGAAAAGGATAGGCTGTCCGGAGTACAATAAAGAGGTTGACTCGCTCGACTGGGGGCTGAGAAATCTCGTCTGACCTCCGACGCCTGATGGGCACTGAGCCAGCCCGTGATGCGCGGTTTTGCTCTTGGGCTAATGTGGCTTGCAAAACGGCTCCTGCGGGAGGAACCCGGGGATAAGTTCGCGAACGTCTTGACCTTGTGATTAGCTCCTGGGCGGGAATTTATCCTTCGCTCATTGTTTCTCTTCCGGTTCGGCAGACGATCGTAGAATCTCCGCCGGCAAAACTGCGGTGCATTCACCGGCCCATATCTTCGTCCCCCGGACAGAGCCGACGAGTTTACAGCCCATCGCTGCCTGTGGCCTGAGTTGGACAGCGGGCTTGTTCGCTTCCTTCGGTGGAGCGGTTTGCGCGAGGGCACTGGTCGCAACGAGCACAGCCGAGAGGCCGACTAGGAATCTCATACGATCGGTCCTTTGCTTGAAGACTGCCTGTTTTAGCCCGAGCTCGACCAGCCTGCCTATACTATTTAAACCGCTGATCCTTCCGACCTGCCTTTTGTCTAGCCTCTTGCCCGCGTCCCAAGCCTTTTGCTCGTGATCGGCGGCATCGCTGAAACCGGTTGCAACGCTTTCGGCTGTGCATCTGGTACTCGGCGGGATGCCGCAGATTCTGCCGATGTCTGCCCAGCCGACGCAGCGGCCCGACGGCCCGCGATAACCAGGGCCACCCCGATCGCCGCACGCGGCAAAGGTTGTCGTCGTTTGACTCAGAAGCAGCACTAAGCGGATTCCAGCCCGCATCGCTCCCTCTCCCCAGAGGGCGAATTCTATAACATAGGCGTGGAAAAATATCAGGGACTCCGCGCGGGCTTCATTTGCCTTTCTTGAGACCGAGCTCCACAAGGCGGCGGCTGGCCTCGGAGCGGCTAAGCTCAGTTGCCGCCACAGGCGGGTTTTGTCCCATGATGAGCGTCACGCCAAACAAAATCTTAAGCCGACGCATAAAGACCGGCTTAGATCCAGAGGCCTTCTTTAAACGAGGAGCGGTACGCTCCTCATCATGCCCGTCGCTCCAGTTTCAGACCAGCCACGGTTCAAGTTCGTGTGTGAGCAGTGCGGTAGCCTGTCTATCATATTACCGCCGCGCGAAGCACCAAGCACAGCTCCCGTGCTCTGTGGGGGATGTGACTGCGCCAGGGGCACACTTGCTGAGCTTCGCAAGCTTGCTAAGGACGGAAGCCCCACTCCCGAACTGTAAATGCCCGGTGGCTGCACCGTGCAGACTTGGCCGCTCAACAGAAAGCAGAGCCAAGCCAACCAGGTTGCCTTATGGTGTTGCGAAGCAATGAAAGCGGAACGTACCGACATTGCAGCAATTATCTCGAGATGAGCGGCCGGGTTAATTTACGAGAGTAGTGATGGTGACAGCTGGTTTTTGGCGCGTCACCCCTTTTCGAACACGCTGATGGTCAAGCATCAACCCGATCCCAGTTCAGGCTGTCTAGTTTCGTACATTGAGATCGGAAGGTTTCTTCGCCAAGGCGCACACGGCCCAGAGCAGCAGGACCTGCTCAAATTAATAAATTCGTTGATCAGGAATTGATCGAACGCGCGCCGTGTTTCACATCAGAACAAGATGTTGGTACGTAACATGCCGCAAAGAGTCTTCGTCGAAGGGATATCAAGTGCCGCCGCCGAGAGTGCCGGCCCGCCGGCGTGAAGCAGCGGCCAAGCTCATGGTCGCATGAAACCGTTTGCCACCCTGCGCGAAATACCCTGAAACAGAACTTGTTCGAGATTAGGGCCACTGAACGCGGGGAATGCCGATATGCTAGTCCTGATGAACCTGATCTGGCGGCGCCTTGCTTACACAATGCTGGCCGGTACGCGGTCAAAGCTTGTTAAGCAATAGAGCAGGCCGGGCCGATGGCGACTTTTTGAGCGCGCCTACTAGCGCCTGCGCTCTGCCCGAGCGTCGATAAACTTGGCCGCTGCGAACGTGAGGGTCGGGACGGCAATACACCAATAGTAACCGAAACAGATCACCCGAACCAGGCGCAAAAGGAGGGTCTACCGGCACCCAAGGAACCGACGCCGGCCCGCCCCGTTGAATTTTCATCGCGGGAGAAGGCCCATGGTCAGAACCAGCATGTTGTTAGCCGGTCTGCTCGTCAGCTTCTCCGCGCATGCGAGAGCCGCGGAGGATTGGAAAAATCGGCTCAATCCCACTGAGCGCGCGTGTCTTGAGCGGATAGAAACCACGGAGGGGCAAATATCAGGGATTAGGACAGTGCAGGCAATCGACCGTCCGGGAGCCTTTAGCCTGCTGTTGGAGGTCGATCGTGCTGGTGGACCTGTCAAACTCCGATGCCAGGGGACTATGCGACCCGGAGGCGAGCAGGTGACGGACGTGACAAGAGAGTAACCGCGCATCGAGTTTTGATCTTCGAGAAATCCACGCCGTAGCGGGCCAACCGGTTCGGCCCTTAAGGACCACCGTGAGGGCTCCAAAGGCGACCATAGCGGTATCAATCCAAGGCACACTACAGTTTACCAAAGGGTACATTTGTCCAATGAGCAGACCGATACAAGGCTATGTTCGCGCTGACGTGCCGTTAAAAGTGTTGGATACGGCCGTGCATAAGTCCGCCGCTGATCCCCTAGCCGGCTTTCTGGAGATTTCGACCGAGGATGGCGTGCTCCGGCTTGCGCTGAGCGGGGACGCGGCCGAAGACCTGCGGATCGATTTGGATCAATTCTTGGCTGAGGAAAAAGAGCGTAGCCCTAACATCGGTTGATGGGAAGGCAATGGCTACCAAAAGCAGCAATATCAAAGTCGGGTTTAGGTTCGAAATGAAAGGCTGCAAAATGAAAGCGCTCAGTCTTGGGCTGTTGTTGGCGACAGCAGCGTTTTCCAATTCTCACGCACAACGCTCTCCGGACTCGCTGCCGCCCATCACAGTAGATTGCTACCAGTCATTTGCCTCCAAGGCGCAACTGCTACAACTTCCTTCCAACGAAGTAGCTCTGGATGCAGGCAACTTCGAGCCGCCGCCGATACGCTATCGACTTCAAGGGGTGGAAAAAAACAATCCTGAAGATAATTAAGGACCCAGATCGGCCCGCATTTCGCACCGAGCATGGCAAAAGCGTCTGGGAAATGGCGAGGGATTTTACAAACAGCCATAAGCTTGTGGGTTGGCGAGAGCAGCTTTCTGGCGGACGCCTAAGGCTGTACACATTCGACTTCGAGGACCTGTTGTTCACTACCGTAGACAGTCCTGTCAGTTCTTCCCCAGCGGGAATCGAATTGCACGTTATGAGATGCCGCCAGGCGACTTGAACTCGGGCAGCCACATGCGTAGCTCAGCAAAATGAACATAATTGGAGCGAAGGATGGATTTCGAGAAGCAAACAAGGATGATTCCGTCCTCAGCAAATTCTGTCGATCAGCCCAAGGAAGTATCGCTCTTCGATGCTGTGCGAAAATGGACAAGGCTGAAAACCCGCGTGCATTCTCGATTGAGTTAGACGGTAAGCGCCTAACGCCCGACGAAATCCAGAAGATTGCCCATTCGGAGCCTACAAAGGATCGGCTGTTGGCATTCAATGAAAGGCTCGCTTGATGTCACGAGCACGCGACCGAGTTTGCGTGGCTTGAAGCTTTATCTGAAGCCGCTATCCCAAGACGGCTTTGTCAGGCGCGGCGCAAATATCCGCTCGCGCGACACCCGCTGGCATCATTCATATTTGCGCGAAATAGCCACCGGGTAGGCAGCGCTGATCTGAGCGGCAGAGACGAAGGGTGGTTTCGCATCCAGTTGGGTAGCACCCTCGGTGAGAGCGCGGGTCAGTCACAAATCCTCGACGGATTGTGCGCTCTCTATCGTAAGCGCTGTTTCGGTGCCACCTTCCATTGAAGGCGTCGAGCGAGGAATGATCGATCTCTGATTGGAGATCGGCTTGTGTCTAAGTTTGACCATATGCTTGAGCCTAGGACCTCGGTTCGTCGGGTCGAGGTCATCACGGAGAGCGGCCGACGCCGGCAGTTCTCGGCCGACAAAGGCGCATTCTAAAGCTGATGCGCAAAGGTTGGGTTGAGACGAAGCCGGCAAGGGCCTACGGAAGTACCAGATCACCTCCAAGGGCGAAGAGGCGTTAAAAGCCAAGATGCGGACGTATTGACGGACGGGCAGAGCGCCGTGTCAACGAGCTGCCGTTCCCTTCTGGCTCCATCTCACGCGACGCACTGGAATGCTGGCCAGCGGCTGCGCAGCCGATCGGCAGAATGACCTTCTTTACTTCAACAACTGAGCAAAGAGCTGCCCACTCCTTCTACTCGCGCGACCCTGCTGCCTTTGAAACCGATGCAAGCGAGCGTAAACCGCTTGCCGAGTTCGGCCCAGCCGCTCGGCAGCGAACTCAGCTGTCGCCCCTGCCTCGAACAGCGAGAGCAACTCCGCTTCTTCGGCGGGCAACCATCGGCGCGTCAAGGAACGATTGTTCGTCATTCGCGAGCCTGCAACGCTCAAAGGCGGGGCGGCGCTGGCCGCCGCGGCTGGTCAGGAATTCGGCTTGGCCGTTCGAGCCGCGTAGGCGCCGGCAAGCGGCTGGGCTCCGGCAATCGACTATCGCGCACCATCCACGCCGCTAAGCGAGCATAGCTTCGCCTAAGCGCGGGAACGAACCAACCGGATGCGTCCTCGTGATCCATGCCGCAGGACAATACCCATGAACCATTTAGAAAAGATTGCTGGCTGTTCCCGCCGTAACTGATCGTAAACGATGCGGTGGCAACAAACGGCCATGGAAGCCGAACGCCCGCTTGAAACGACAAGTCAAGACATCGGTCAGCAGGAAAAGCGCATGCCGATCTTTAATCAGCATCACCGGCAAATGCTCGATCCTCTTCGTGACCGCGATTGGGTGTCTGTTTCGAAGCTTCCCGATCAACCAGGAACAAGGCTCGCTCTTTTGCGAAACGGATGGATGGAGCAACGCTCAACGGGCGAAGGTGTCGAATATCGTATGACCGAAGCCGGCCTGACAGAACTTAGCCGGCCCCGATAGCCCGCGAACTGGTGGGAAACGACGAACGTCTCGAACGCCAAAACGCGTCGCAGCGGTGCCGGTCAAAAACGGAAGCATTTGGCGCCCTTCACCGCGAGCTGTGACTGCGCGAGCCTCCCTAGCCAGATCGCTTTGCCAATTCGGCCACGATCAAATCCCTCTCCTGTAAATAAGCCTTTTGGTTCTCAATCAGGATGTCGAGAATGGAGAACGCAAGAGCTAGATCGCGTCCTTCGCGCTTGCGCTGGGCGATGACCCTCTCCTGCTGCCTGATATGTTGCTCGCCTTCCCGGAGACGGCGCTCAGCTAGGGTCAAACGCTGGGCCAGCCGCCAAAGCGGCCGCTCCTGCCTTCGCTCAGGCTCGAAGCGAGCGAGACGGCGCGAACCACACCAAACCTCGACATGGTCGTCCGCCACGGCGGCGGAGCCTAGCTGTAGAGCCTCATCGGCGTTGTTGCAGTCGATCTCTTGCGCGTTCAGTGTCCTGCCGTCGTCGTCGACCGTGAAGATGTAGCAGCGCATCGAACTTTGCAGCTGGTGTTCAGTCAGGAATTCGGACGCGGGCCTAGACGCTCCTCGGCATTCACCGGTTAAAACATTCCGGTGCCCCTTCTCGTTCCCGAATTAACTTCCAGCGCGGATATCAAGCTTAACTTGAAGCTTCGGTTGCGGCGACGCGTAGGCGGGATAGCTTTTGCACACCGGACATTGCCCCGTCCGGGAACATCCAGGCGGAGCCGTCGCGCCATCCTATTCGACGCGGCGGCTCTCGTTTTATCGGCGCGAGGCCGCCTCATGCGCAGACTGCTATTGGTCATGTTCGGCGTCTGTTTTTGGGTCGCCTTGCTGGCGACGATCGTCATAACGATCGCATGCCTTGGCGCCGATGCGAAAGAGCGCCGCGCGCAGAGTGTCGCCGCTCAGCACTCAAAGACCCGCTGACTCCGCTACAAATCGGAGCGACTTCGGCCGGATCTCGGGGCAATTACGCGCCCTTGGCGGTTCATCTATACGGGTGGCGCCATGCACATCCACCTCGCCTCGCAGTCCATCGAAGCCGTCGCCACCACCATGTCTGGCGCTGGCGGCAACGACCAGACGCCGCCGATCGGGCTTCACAGGTCGGCCCACGGCTCGAGTCCTTCATGCGGGCTGTAACGTAGCCATGCGCGCTGAGAACGGAACTCATCGGCTCTCATCGAGGCTCTCGCGCGGGCCAATTAGGAGGCGACCAGACGGTCCTGAGAAAACAACATCGAGCGGCGGCGGATGTTCGTCGAGGCAGGTTTCATCGGCCTGCACGTGGGACACGCTGTCCGGAGCGGAATAAAGTACAGCCATTCCGCTGGCGGCTGAGTATCAAACGATACTTACGCCGCCATCGGCCGTGCTATCCTACCGCCGCTTTGGGAAACGTCGAATGGTAGATCGTCTTAAGAACTCACTCGCCGAACTGGAGCCGCCTACCTGCATGAGGTGCAGGATCGAGATGCGATGGTTCATGTCGAAACTGGAGCGCCAACAGCCCGTCACTACGATCATCCATCGCTTTGTGTGTCCCGGCTGCGAAGGCGTGACCGAAAGCGAGACCGAGTTCAAGCCGCTCAGGGTTCTGCCTGACGCTCGCGGCGCCGAGAACAGCGCGCACGCGGCCTGAAGCGGTATCAACGCACTGCATTCGGCAGGCCGGAACGACGCTGCACCCTTGCCCGGAACACCGCGGCTGGGCGGCACGTTGGTCTTCCATGGAAGCCTTTCTGCACCGCCTCTTCACCGCCAAGTCAAACTTCCCGATCTGGGTGCGCTACGTTCTCACCCTCGGCCTCGTCGGTATCGCCTTTTTCGCCAGGGTCATGGCGGACGAATACCTCCGATCCTATCCGCTCCTGCTTTTCATTCCCGCCATCTTCTTGTCATCCGTCCTTTTCGGTCGCGGATGTGGAATTGTTGCGACCACTGCGGCGGCCGTTCTCGCCGTTACGTACCTCATACCCAGGCCGGCCACGGCCGCCGCCATCCCGCTCGTCCTGTTCATCATCACCGGATTCTGTATCGCTGCCATCACCGAGCTCCTTAGGACCACGTTGCACAAGCTCTCGGAAGCCAAGCGCTATGGAGACGTTCTGCTCCAGGAGCTCGCACATCGAACGCGGAACGACCTCGCTACCATCGTCTCTATCCTCCGGCTGCAGGCTCGCTCCGAAACCGACCCGGCCGTGCAGAGGGCGATTGCGTCCGCGGTAAGCCGGGTGGACGTCGTCGCGAAGGTGCACGACCGGTTGCGCGAGACGGCGGACACCAGTCGGATCGCGCTGGCGCCGTACATCGAGTCCTTGTGCGCCAGCCTTGCGGATTTTCACCGTGGCGTGCGCACGATCTCGATCCGGGTCCGCTGCGAGGACATCTGGGTGCGGAGTTCGCAGGCGGCCTCGATCGGGCTGATCGTCAACGAACTGGTGACAAACTGCTTCAAGTACGCATTTCCCGAGGGCCGACACGGCTCGGTGGAGGTCGAGCTGCGAGCCAAGGAAAACCACGTTCTGGTGTCGGTCAGGGACGACGGAATCGGTTGCTCCGCGGAAGCGAAGAGCGGACTGGGCACTCGGCTCATCAACCTCCTCGCCACCCAGATGAAGGGCACCGTCGCGAGGAAGCCTCTTCCGCAAGGCTGCGAAGTGCAAGTCTCGGTCGCGCTCGACAGCTGAAGACCGCGATGCATTTTCGGATTTGCCCTGCAACCATGGACGGCTTGTGGCGTAGATGATGTCGGAGCTTGCGAGAACACTATGGTCGATCGATCACCAAAACACGCCGAGGAACTGGACCGATTCCGCAGACTTCACGCGGAGACGACCGATCCTTTGGCCGCACGGCTGCTGCAGGACATCATAGCGGAACTCGAGGCAGATCTGGATCCGACGAGGCAGGAGACCGGCTCGAGGGCGGAACGCGGCTAGGGCATTTACTCATCAAGTCGGTTGGCGGCCTTATGTCCGTTTACCCCCGACATCGGCCGAAGAGCGAATGGCCTCCCAGGTGCGGCGCGGCAATCAGGATGGAAGTGCAGCGTCAATCAGGATGAGAGAGCTTCGCCGGGCTCGTGACGCAGGGAGGGCGTAGCCCGACCGGAGTTACGAGCCC
>NZ_JBHTFN010000013.1:0-2163 GCF_042666195.1 Bradyrhizobium sp. GCM10028915 | reverse complement strand
GCGCCGCGCCACCTGGAGCTTCTGGACGAGATCGGTGGTGCGGGTGAAGAGGACGCGCCATCCGTTCTCGATAAGGGCCAGGCCGATGGCTGCCGCCAAGTGACTCTTGCCGCCGCCGGGCGGGCCGAACAGCAGCAGATTGGCGCCCTTGCCGAGCCAACCATCGCCGGCGGCGAGCGCGGTCACCTGTGCCTTGGAGATCATCGGCACAGCCTCGAAGTCGAAGTTGTCGAAGGTCTTTCCAGCGGGCAGCCGCGCCTGGACGAGATGGCGCTCGACGCGGCGGCGGCCGCGTTCGGCGATCTCGTGCTCGGCAATGGTGGCGAGGAAGCGGGCCGCCGGCCAGCCTTCCTTGTCGCACTGCTCGGCAAATTGCGGCCACAGCACCTTGATGGCTGGCAGCCGCAACTCGTTGAGCAATAGATTGAGGCGCGCGGTGTCAATGGTGTTGGCCGTGCTCATGCGGCACCTCCGATCTCGCCGGCACCGATGAGGCACTCATAGGTGGCGAGCGGTGCGAGCTGCACCACGACGTGCGGCACGCAGGCCGGATCGGGAGAGAAGTAAGCGCGCAGCCGGTTGAGGTCGGGCAGTCGGCCGGCATCAAGCTCGGTCGCGAGCTGATCGGCGAGTTCGGCCTCGCAGCCGCGTTCATGGGCCAGTGCGAGCAGATCGACCATGATCCGGCAGGCTTTCCTGTCCGGCAGCCGTTCGCGCAAGCAATCGAAGGTCCGGCGATAGGCATCGCGCGGGAACAGCCGATCACGGTAGACGAGATTGAGCAGCGCCATTGGCTTGCGCCGCAAGGAATGGATCACGTGCCGATAATCGACGACCTGGTCGTGCTTGCCGTTGGGATGCGGCCGCCCACGCGGCAGGGTGACGAGATGGGTGCCGCCGACGAACACGTCGAGACGATCGTCGTAAAGGCGCACCCGCAGTTGGTGCCCGATCAAACGCGACGGCACGGTGTAGAACACCTTGCGCAAGGTGAAGCCGCCGCTTGACGTCACGCGGACAATCACCTCCTCGTAGTCCGAGGTGCGGCGATCTGGCAACGCCTGCAGGGTGGCGCGCTCGTGGTCGATCCGCTTGGAGTTGCGGGCACCGGCGGCTGACGATCTCGTCGATGAAGCCGCGATAGGCGGCGAGATCATCGAAGTCGGCAGTGCCGCGCAACAGCAGCGCATCGGCGATCGTCCGCTTGAGATGGCCATGCGAGCTTTCGATCGCCCCGTTCTCGTGTGCGATGCCGCGATTGTTGCGGGAAGGCCGCATGCCGTAGTGGGCGCAGAGGTCCTCGTACCGCCTGGTCAGATCGTCCCTCGCATTGCGATCGAGATTGCAGAAGGCGGCCGACAGGCTGTCGGTCCGATGCTCCCGCGGTGCCCCACCGAGCGACCACAGGGCATTCTGCAGCCCTTCGGCCAATGCGACGAAGCTCTCGCCACCGAGCACGACATGGGCGTGTTCAAACCCGCAATAGGCCAACCGGAAGTGATACAGGCGATGATCGAGCGGCACGCCAGCGATGGCGACCCCAAGCTCGCCCATATCGGTGAAGTCGGACAGGCCGACCTGGCCCACTTCGTGGGTCTGGCGGAAGATGACCTCCTGCTCCTCGCCGTGGATCGCCCGCCAGGCGCGGATCCGGCGCTCGAGCGTGCGGCGGATTCCAGCCCCCAGCTCAGGATGGCGTCGGAGCATCTCCTCGAACATGGCCACGGGCCGCACGCCGGGAGCCGCCTTCAGCATCGGCACGACCTCCAGGCCGAAGACGTTGGCCAAGGGATCCGGCCGGCGCCTTTGCCGCGGTGACTTCTTTTGCGACGGAAGGCGCAGATCCTTCTCGAGCCGATAAGCGGTCGACGAACTGAACGGCCTTCGCGGCCGCCTCTGGCGGCGAATTGGTTTGACGGAACTTCATGTAGAGCCTCATCTGGTGATCGGTGACATGGCAGCCTGGCAACGGGTGATTCCTCTTTGGCGAGAAGAACCATCCATCACCGGCCAGCCGCGATCACCAGACGGCGCGGTCCGCTCGGATCGCGCCGTCGCCGGGCTCGTAACTCCGGTCGGGCTACGCCCTCCCTGCGTCACGAGCCCGGCGAAGCTCTCTCATCCTGATTGACGCTGCACTTCCATCCTGATTGCCGCGCCGCA
>NZ_JBHTFN010000012.1:401681-430168 GCF_042666195.1 Bradyrhizobium sp. GCM10028915 | reverse complement strand
GCTCATCGCCTGCGCCCGCAAGCTCCTGATCTACGCCAATACTGTCGTGCAACGGGGCACGCCCTGGATCGAAAAAGCCGCCTAGCCTTTAATGGTTGCTACGATTTCGAGCCTGCGGCTAGCCGCTTGTTGAACATCTCGACATTGACGAGCCCGCGCGCGTGGCGCCCTTCGCCGAGTTTTCGCGGGCCTTCGAAGGCCTCGACCTCGAAGCGGATGACGCGGCGCTCGACCGCGAAAACCTTCGCAGTGGTCCGCACCGTCGCACCGACGAGGGCTGCTGCAAGATGGCGGATATCGACCTCGGTGCCGACGGTGACCCAGCCCGGCTGAAGCGCCGCACGAATCGCATCGCCCGACGTCATCTCCATTTCCAGGATCATCATCGGCGTCGCATAGACCATCGGCATGCCGGGCACGAAATGCCCGACCGTGCGCTCCACCGGCACCACCAGCGTGCGCTCGGCGCTCATGCCGACCTTGATGAAGTCGCGTGCGTCCATGGGGCCTCCCCCCGTCGTCCTGGACAAGCGCAGCGAAGCGGAGCGCCGATCCAGGACCCATTACCCCGACCCAACATTGTCATGCGCGGTCTAAACCACGACCTGCTGCGACAACTGCCGCTTGGGGTAATGGGTCCTTGGCTTTCGCCAGGACGACCTTTGTGGTTGCCGAACCAGCGCCGGCTACTTCTTCGCAGCCGCCGCGCGCTCCACGAACGTCTTGCCGCCCTTCATCTTGTGGCGGAGCGGGGCTTCATTGATCTGGATGACGACGGCGTCGGCATCGACGCCGAGATTCTTCACCAGTGCCTGGGTGATGTCGCGCATCATGCCGGCCTTTTGTTCGTCGGTGCGGCCTTCGGCCATGCTGACAGTGATCTCAGGCATTTTTCTCTCCCTTGGGGCCGGACACCGGCCATTGACGGGCGCCATCAAACAGGAGGTAGATGTCCGGGACAAGCCCGGGCATGGCGACGTCAGCGAATGGCTAGCCCCAGCTCACGTCATGCCGCGCCAACACCTCGCGCACTTTGGCGACGAGGTCGGCCTCGCTGCACGAGAACTGCGCCGGGCGGCTCTCGCGCCATTCCTGGTTGGAAGCGATCGCGGCCGCCGCCTTCGCGCCCTCGATCAGATCCTTGATCTGCACCTCGCCACGCGCTTTTTCATCCGAGCCCTGGATGATGACGCAGGGCGCATTGCGGCGATCGGCATATTTGAGCTGGTTGCCCATGTTCTTGGGATTGCCGAGATAGAGTTCGGCGCGAATGCCGGCGGTTCGCAACGATGCGACCATCTTCTGATAGTCGGCGACGCGGTCGCGGTCGAACACGGTGACGACGACGGGGCCGAACTCGGGCCGCGTGTCGAGCTTGCCAAGCAGAGTCAGCGCGGCCTGAAGCCGCGACACGCCGATCGAGAATCCGGTCGCCGGCACCGGCTCGCCGCGAAAGCGCGAGACGAGACCATCATAGCGGCCACCACCGCCGACCGAGCCGAAGCGGACCGGGCGGCCCTTGTCATCCTTGGTCTCGAGCAGCAATTCGACCTCGTAGACGGGGCCCGTGTAATATTCGAGACCGCGCACCACGGAGGGATCGATCTTGATGCGGTCCGCGCCGTACCCCGACGCCGTCACCAGTTTCGCGATCTCTTCCAGCTCGCTCACGCCGGCCTGACCGACTTCGCTCTTGGCGAGATAGACCTCCGCCGCGGCGATCGCCTCTTTCCAATCGTCGCGCGGTTTGGTGATGGCGAGAACGACGTCAGCCTCCGACGCGCTCAAATTGGCGCCCTTCGTGAAGTCGCCCTTGCCTTCTTCGCCGCCATCCCATCTACCGGGACCGAGCAGTTTGCGAACTTCCTCGGCGGGAAATTTGTCGAGCTTGTCGATCGCGCGCAGCACCGTCAGTCTGCGTGCTGCGTTCTCTTCGCCGCCGAGCCCGATGGCTTCCAGAACGCCGTCGAGCACCTTGCGATTGTTCACCTTGACGACATACGAGCCGCGCGCAATGCCTAGCGCTTCCATCGTGTCCGCGGCCATCATGCAGATCTCCGCGTCCGCCGCCGGCGTGGCCGATCCCACCGTATCCGCATCGAACTGCATGAACTGGCGGAAGCGGCCGGGGCCGGGCTTCTCGTTGCGGAAGACGTAGCCGACGCGGTAGCTGCGGTAGGGCAACACAAGACCGTCGGTCCCGTATCGCTCGCCGACATAGCGGGCGAGCGGCGCGGTCAAATCATAGCGGAGGCTGATCCACTGCTCGTCGTCGTCCTGGAACGAGAACACGCCCTCGTTCGGACGATCCTGGTCGGGCAGGAACTTGCCGAGCGCGTCGGTGTATTCCATCGCCGGCGTTTCCACCGGCTCGAACCCGTAGAGTTCGTACACGGTCCGGATCTTTTCCACCATCTCGCGCGTCGCCCGGATCGCGGCGGGATCGCGATCCTCGAGCCCGCGCGGCAGGCGCGCCTTCAGTTTCTGGGATTTTTTGGGTTTTTCGGCCATGCGCGGCATTTACCAGCCGACGCGTGATGCGGCAACTGCCGGGTAATCGCTTACGGCTGCTCCATCCGCGCCCGGAGCGCGTCGGCATCCGCTTTCGGCAGCGACTTCAGCGTTGGCTTGATGGTTTCGCCGCCGACGATCTTGCCGTTGCGCATGAACATCCAGTCCGAGATGTCGGCTTCAGTGAATTCGACCTTATCGCCTGCCCGCTTGCCGGCCAGATCGCGTGGCTCGTTGGCGAAGAGGCCGGAATAGGCCCCATTGGGTAGCTTCTTCACCTCGGCCATCCAGATGTGCTCACCGCCTTTGCGGGTCGAAAAGTGCACCTTCAGGGCATGCCCTGTCTCCGACGGCTTCGGCGCCTCGTAGGAGGCCCAAAAGGTCGGCAGCGTGCCGCGGGCGCGCGCGATCGCGGTGTTCATCTCCGGATCGGTGGTGCGCACGTCGACGACGGGCGAACGGCCCTCAGCGGAGACGTCCGGCGTGGGGCCGATGGTCAGGATGCCAAAGACGGTGACGCCGGTGATTGCGGCGAGAACGACCCATTTCAGGGACTGGGGAAGAGTGGATGTCATGATAGCGATGTCCGGTAGACTCGATGTCCAGGTATTGGAGGTCTCGGACTTTGTCGCACGATCAGGGTGACGCGTTCATGGCAAGAAAAGCCAACCAGCGATGCCCTTTTCCCCTCTCCCCTTGTGGGAGAGGGTGGCTCGCCGCGTAGCGGCGAGACGGGTGAGGGGTTCTATCCGCGAGTCCAACTGACCCTTGAACTCGCGGATAGAACCCCTCATCCGGCGCTTCGCGCCACCTTCTCCCACAAGGGGAGAAGGAAGAAGGGCCTCAATCCACCTTCCGGATCCAGTTGTGCGGATCGTTGGTGCGGCCGTACTGGATGTCGACGAGCTGCTTGCGCAGGCCCATGGCGACGGGGCCCGCGGCACCGCCGCTGATCTCGAAATCGCCGCTCACCGAGCGCACCGTGCCGATCGGCGAGATCACGGCGGCGGTGCCGCAGGCAAACGCTTCCTTCAGCTTGCCGCTGGCCGCATCCTTGCGCCACTGGTCGAGCGAGTACGGCTCCTCACGCACGGTCTTGCCGGCGTCTTTGGCCAGCGCAATGATGGAGTCGCGGGTGATGCCCGGCAGGATGGTGCCGAGCGGCGGCGTCGAGAGCGACCCGTCGTCGAACACGAAGAACACATTCATGCCGCCGAGCTCTTCGATGTAGCGGCGCTCGATTGCATCGAGAAAGACGACCTGGTCGCAGCCGTGCTGGATCGCCTCGGCCTGCGCACGCAGGCTTGCGGCATAGTTGCCGCCGCATTTGACGGCGCCGGTGCCGCCGACGGCAGCGCGCGTGTAATTCTCCGACACCCAGATCGAGACCGGCGCGGGGCCGCCCTTGAAGTAGGAGCCGACCGGCGAGGCGATCACCGCGAAAATGTATTCGGACGACGGCTTGACGCCGAGGAAGGTCTCGCTCGCGATCATGAAGGGGCGCAGGTAAAGGCTGCCCTCGCCGCCCGGCATCCAGGCGCGATCGATGCGCACGATTTGCTCGACCGCCTCGATGAAGACGTCTTCAGGGAGCTGCGCCATCGCCATGCGGTCCGCCGAGTCCTTGAAGCGCCGGGCATTGGCATCGGGGCGAAACAGGTTCACGCCGCCGTCGTCGCGCTTGTAGGCCTTGAGGCCTTCAAAAATTTCCTGGGCGTAGTGCAGGACGGCGCCGGCCGGATCGAGCTGGAAATTGGCGCGGGCCTCGACACGCGCCTCGTACCAGCCGCCCTTGGCCTGGTTGTAGCGGACCACCGCCATGTGATCGGTGAAGACCCGCCCGAAGCCGGGGTCCACCAGCTTGGCGACCCGATCCTTCTCGGAGGTCGGATTGGATGCGGGCTGGATGTCGAATTTCATGCTCATGTCCTTGCCTCCCGCTGCCGGTAGCGGCGCCGTTGTGGCACCCGCCTGCCCCGATTTGGGCCCGGCTGGCTCGATTGGTTTCTGGCCGGACCGCCGCCAGCCTTGTTACGGCCGGTTTCCGTGGCCAGCATGTCACGGAGGACATGCTTTTGCGGAAGACGGAAGTCCAGTATGTTTTGCCGAAATGCCGTTCGACATCGCACGGTAGATCTGCTCCGGCCGTTGCCGCCTGTCCGGCCCACTGCGGCCGCCTTGCTTCGACGCCCACCCGACGCGAAACGATCTAAAATTTCGTGCGGGCTGATCGTTTTGTAACATTGAGACCAAGATACGTCAATATGCCTGACATAAATTTCGCGACTCCTTCTCAAGACGCAGCCGGGCCGCGGCCGGCCGCAGACGACGGAGGCAATTTGCGCTGGGATATCATCGAACTGCTGTTCTTCGCCTATCGCGATTTTGTCGGCGATCCCGACCAGGAGCTGGAGGCGTTCGGCTTCGGCCGGGCCCATCACCGCGTCATGCACTTTGTCTATCGTTATCCCGGCCTCAAGGTCGCCGACCTCCTCGACGTCCTGCGCATCACCAAGCAATCGCTCGGCCGGGTGCTCAAGCAGCTCCTGGACGAGGGCTATATCGTGCAGAAGACCGGCGACAATGATCGCCGCCAACGCCTGCTGTTTGCGACACCGAAGGGCGAGGCGCTGGTGCAGAAGCTCGCCGGCCTCCAGACCACGCGCATCACCAAGGCGCTTGCCGAGATGGCGCCGCAGGATGCCGAGACCGTCAAGCGCTTCCTGCGCGCGATGATCGACCGCGACGATCCGGACAAGGTGCTCGAGACGATCTTTGCCACCGTCAATCAGGACAAGGAGTGACCGTGCCGCTCGCTGCCACGCTCGCACGCCCGCCGGCACGTCCCGCAGACGATGCCCCGCATCTCCTGCTGGTCGATGACGACCGCCGCATCCGCGATCTGCTCTCGCGCTTCCTTGCCGGCGAAGGTTATCGCGTCTCGACCGCCGCGAGCGCTAGCGATGCCCGTTCCAAGCTTTTGGGCCTGCACTTCGACCTCTTGATCCTGGATGTCATGATGCCCGGCGAGACCGGCTTCGATCTCGCCCGTTTCATCCGGACCTCGTCCTCGGTGCCGATCGTGATGCTGACGGCGCGGCATGAAGCCGAAGCGCGCATCGAGGGCCTGCAGATCGGTGCCGACGATTACGTCGCAAAGCCGTTCGAGCCGCGCGAGCTTGCGCTGCGCATCAACAACATCCTCAAGCGCGCCGCGCCGCCGCCACAGGCCGCTGCGGTCGAGAAGATCGCGTTTGGCCCGTACATCTATCACCTCGACCGCGGCGAATTGCGCCAGGGCGAAGACGTCATTCACCTCACCGACCGCGAGCGCGAGATGCTGCGGATTTTGTCGGAGACACCGGGCGAGACCGTGCCGCGTAGCGCGCTGACCGGCAATGGCAGCGTCAACGAGCGCGCCGTCGACGTGCAGATCAACCGCCTGCGGCGCAAGATCGAGACCGATCCCGCCAATCCGCTGTTCCTCCAGGCCGTGCGCGGCATCGGCTACCGGCTGGTAGCCTCGCCATAAAGAGTGAACCGCCACCGATGAGCACGATCGATACCGGCCTGACGCTTTTGAAGAGCGCCGCCGGCCGCGTCTCCGCCGCCAATGGCTGGATGGGCAATGCGTTCAAGGGCTGGATGCCGACCGGCCTTTATGCGCGTGCGCTGCTGATCATGATCGTGCCGATGGTGATCCTGCAATCGGTGGTCGCCTTCGTGTTCATGGAGCGGCACTGGAACACGGTGACACGCCGCCTGTCGGCCGCGGTGGTGCAGGACATCGCCGCGCTGATCGACGTCTACAAGGGCTACCCGCAAGACAAGGATCGCGACCAGATCCGCCGCATCGCCCAGCAGCGCCTGGGCCTCGTCGTCGATTTCCTCCCGGCCGGCGACATGCCGCCGCCGGGACCAAAGCCGTTCTTCTCGCTGCTCGACCAGACGCTGTCGGTGCAGCTCGGCCGCCAGATCGGGCGCTCCTTCTGGATCGACACGGTCGGCCGCTCCAACCTCGTCGAGATCCGGATCCAGCTCGACGACGCCGTGATGCGCGTGTTCGCGCAGCGCAGCGCCGCCTATGCCTCGAACTCGGAGATCTTCCTGTTCTGGATGGTCGGCACGTCCTCGATCCTGCTGATCGTCGCGGTGCTATTCCTGCGCAACCAGATCAAGCCGATCCTGCGACTTGCCGACGCCGCCGAAAGTTTTGGCAAGGGCCGCGAGGCGCCGAATTTCCGCCCGCGTGGCGCGCGCGAGGTGCGGCGCGCGTCGGTCGCCTTCCTCGAAATGAAGTCGCGCATCGAGCGAGCGATGGAGCAACGCACCGCGATGCTAGCCGGCGTCAGCCATGATCTGCGCACGATCCTGACGCGGTTCAAGCTCGAGCTGGCGTTGATCGGCGACAGCCCCGAAATGGAGGGCATGCGCAAGGACGTCGACGAGATGTCGATGATGCTCGAGGACTACCTCGCGTTTGCCCGCGGCGATTCCGGCGAGCAGTCGCAGCCGACCGACATGGCCCAGGCGCTCGAGGAGCTGCGCAGCGACGCCGAGCGCCACGGCCACACGGCGACCGTTGCGTTCAACGGGCTGCCCGTGGTCACGGTGAAGCCGGCCTCATTCAAGCGCTGCCTCGCCAACCTCGTCACCAACGCCGCCCGCTACGGCAAGAGCATCGCCATCACCGGCCAGCGCGATCACCGTTATTTGACCGTGACGGTGGACGATGACGGGCCGGGCATTCCCGCCCATCTGCGCGAAGAGGTGTTCAAGCCGTTCCTGCGGCTGGACAACGCCCGCAACCAGGATGAAGGCGGCACAGGTCTTGGCCTCGCGATCGCCCGCGACATCGCCCGCTCGCACGGCGGCGACATCACGCTTGGCGACAGTCCGATGGGCGGATTAAGGGCGAGCGTGCGGATACCGGTGTAGCTGCCTCTTCCCTTCTCCCCCTGTGGGAGAAGGTGGCGCGAAGCGCCGGATGAGGGGTCTCTCTCCGCGAATTCAAAGCGAAAAGAGTCACACGCGGAGACAAACCCCTCACCCGTCTCGCCGCTGCGCGGCGAGCCACCCTCTCCCACAAGGGGAGAGGGGAAGAGCCTTACTTCGGCAGCAGCGCCTTCAGCTTGTCCATGTCACGCACGTTCATCTTGAAGCCGCCGGGCATCACGATGTCGCCGGGCTTCTGGTCCGGCTTGCAGGCTCCCAGCCATTTCGCTTCGAGCTGCATGGTCGTGTCGCGGCCTGCCGCGCCGGCGGCGCCGCCTTGCGCGTGCGACGACGTCTTCACCGTATAGGCCGAATTGAAATCGCCGGTGATCTCAGCATGCGAAGTCGTGCTGATGCCGGCGACATTGCACTCGGAATCGCTGACATAGCCGGTCGCGGTCTTCTTGATGTCCTGCTTGGCGCAGATCTGCTTGGCCATCGGCGAGACGTTGTTGTTCATTTCCTTGTCGACGGTCTCGTCGGTGCAGTGCTGCATGGTCATCTCGGGCACCGGCGTGCCGGTCCGGACCATCTTCAATTCCCACAGCCCCGCCTTACGCACCGGCAGGTCGTCAGCGCGAGCGCTGCCTGCCGACAACACGAGGCAAAGGGCGGAGCCGAGCAAAGCGAGTTTGCGCGTCATGTGGGAAGTTCCCGGCTGAGAGGTAGCGGCGTGCGAAAGCGCCTCAGTAGAGCGTGCGGATCGGCTGGTCGGCGGCGCCATAGGGCACCCAGCGGCAGGAGAACGAGATGTAGCCGCCCTCATAGGCCTGCACCGCCAGGAATTTGGCGACTTTGCCATAGCGCGCGCAGTGATCGACCGCGACCTGCCGCGCATCGACCTGGGTTGCCATCGAATAGGCGATGATGCCGCCGGTGTCGTTGCCCTTGAACGGAGGCACCGGAAGGAGATCGGCGCGCGCCGACTGGCTCGCCAACATACCCAAGGCAAGTAGGCCCGCGGCCGCAATGATTCGCATTCCCGTCACTCCGATTGGTTGGCGGCAGTTTACGGTGTCGGCGCGGCGGTGGAAAGAACGGATGGCCGGTCCAACGCAGCATTGCGGTCAACTCGTCGGCAAGTGTTGCCGCGCTGCACTTGACCTCCTGCGGCCTTCACGGCACCGTCCGACCCTTGCAGATCATGCTGTCTGGATCATCCATGCGCGCCTCGACCTTCCTGAAATCGCTCCGCTTTGCCGCCGTGCTCGGCCTCCTGTTCGGGGCGCTGTCGCTCGGCGAGGCCAGGGCCGCCAATCCGCTGGAGCTGAATTTCTGGCTGAGCGGGCCGCGCTATGACGGCAACGTCTCCGAGTGCGACAGGGCGCTGCCGACGATCGCGACCCAGTTCTGGGAGAAAGAAAGCGCGTTCTGGAATTCTTCGTTGAAGATCACCGGCTTCGCCGCCGTTCACGAGACCGCGTTCCGGCCTTGGGCATCCGACAACATCCCGCGCCGCTATTGCACCGGCGAGGCCATGCTCACGGACGGCAAGATGCGCAAGGTGCATTTCTCGATCGTCGAGGATGGCGGCTTCGCCGGCTACGGCCAAGGCGTCGAATGGTGCGTGGTCGGGCTCGACCGCAACTGGGCCTACAACCCGGCCTGCCGCGCCGCCAAACAGTAATTGAAACGTTCTGATCCGGACCGATCAGGCGGCCGAACGACGGTCGCCCGCATTTTGTTCTTGAAATGTTCTTATCGCCTGCTAGGCTTGCCTGCACAGTCTAGTTGAGGGGCGTCGCCATGTTTCATTCCAGATTGCATTCGTTCTCCCGCCTGATGATCTCGCTGACGCTTGCGGCCGGGCTGGCTGCGCTGGCCGATGGCGCAAAGGCCCAGGACAAGCGGCAGAACACGCCCGGCGAATTCGATTTTTATGTGCTGTCACTGTCTTGGTCGCCCTCTTTCTGCGAGGAGGCGGCGGAGCGCGGCGGCCGCTCGCAGACCCAGTGCAGCGGACGGCCCTACGCTTTCGTGGTGCATGGTTTGTGGCCGCAATATGAGAGCGGATTTCCGGAATATTGCCAGCGGCCCTCGCCGCGGCTGAACCGCAGCATCGTCTCCTCCATGCTCGATCTGATGCCGGCGCCGGGGCTGATCTTCAATGAGTGGGACAAGCACGGCACCTGCTCGGGGCTCGCTGACCGCAGCTATTTCGAGACGATCCGCAAGGCGCGCGCCGCGATCAAGATTCCAGCCGAATATCTCGATCTATCGCAGGCCAAGACCGTGGCGCCGGCGGAGGTGGAGGAAGCCTTCATCAAGGCCAATCCGGGCCTCAGCAATGCCGCCGTCTCGATCACCTGCAACCGGACGCGGCTATCGGAAGTCCGCATCTGCCTCAGCAAGGACCTGCAATTCCGCGCCTGCGAGGAGATCGACCGCCGCGCCTGCCGCCGCGACCAGGTGACGATGCCGCCGATCCGGGGTGGCTAGCCCAGGCGTCGTGCCTCTTTGCTCGGGCCGTCACGTGGCGTAGTGCTCTTGCATGAATTACCGCCACGCCTTCCATGCCGGCAACTTCGCCGATGTCATCAAGCACATCGTGCTGACGCGCATCATCACCTATCTCCAGGACAAGCCGGGTGCGTTCCGCGTCATCGACACCCATGCCGGCGCTGGCCTCTACGATCTCGAAAGCGACGAAGCGCGCCGGGGCGGCGAGTGGCTGACGGGCATTGCGCGGCTGATGCAGGCGCGGTTGTCGAACGACGCCATGGCGCTGACCAAGCCCTATCTCGACATCGTCCGCGCCTTCAATCCGAAGGGCGAGCTCAAGGCCTATCCGGGCTCGCCGCTGATCGCACGCGGCCTGCTGAGGCCGCAGGACCGCCTCTTGCTCTGCGAGCTCGAGCCGAAGGCGCGCAAGGCGCTGATCGGCGTACTGCGCCGCGACGAACAGGCCCGCGTGGTCGACCTCGACGGCTGGATGGCGCTGCCGGCTTTCGTGCCGCCGAAGGAACGGCGTGGGCTCGTTCTGATCGACCCGCCCTTCGAGGCAAAGGACGAGTTCGAAAAGCTCGCAGAGGCCTTCTCGGCGGCTTTCGCGAAATGGCCGACCGGTATCTATGTAATCTGGTATCCCGCCAAGAGCCGACGCGCCACCGACACGCTGGTGCAATCAGTGGCGCGGCTCGCAGCCGCAGCAAAGCCGCCGGGAAAATGCCTGCGCCTCGAATTCAGCGTGGCGCCGCAAGCCGACGGCGCAGCCCTCACCTCCAGCGGGCTCTTGATCGTCAATCCGCCTTACACGCTGCACGGCGAACTCAAGACGATCCTGCCGGAGCTGGAAATGCCGCTCGGCCAGGGTGGCGCTGCCAGATTCCGATTGGAGGTGCCGAGACCGTAACACTCCGGCATTCTTGGGAAAAATATGCAGGAGCGGTAGTCAATCTGCAGAGAACCGTATTATGCTGTTGCGGTGACTGGCTTTACGTTCCGCTTCCGCGAATGGTTGCGGCGGAGTGAAGGCCTAAGAAAGATCCAGTCGGACCGAATGGTCTGCCGAAGGATGGCCAGCTCCCGGGCTTCGTAAGGCCCGGTCATGTCGTGACGCGCGTCTGCGTCACGACGGAGGAGCAATGAGGGGGAGTTTCCCGATGGCCATGACGGGAACGGTCAAGTTTTTCAACGGTGAGCGCGGCTACGGATTCATCAAACCGGACGACGGGGGCCGCGACGTCTTCGTACATATTACTGCTGTGGAGCGGGCCGGACTGAAGGACCTTGCCGAAGGACAGCGTATTACTTTCGAAGTCGAACCGGACAAGAAGGGCAAGGGGCCGAAGGCGGTCGATTTGGTCATCCTTCCCTAGCGAGCCAAGCGTCAAAAAAATCCCGGCCGCAAGCGGCCGGGAGGTTGGTCCGGTATTTTCTTCTTTAGCTATCAGAAGTGATAGTTCACGCCTGCGCGCACAACGCTGGCGCTATAGCCGTTTGACACGCCCGTAATCGCGAACTGACTCGTCGACAGATCGATATAGAGATATTCGAGCTTGGCGCTCCAGTTCGGCGCGAACATAACTTCCGCGCCGGCACCGATGGTCCAGCCGGCGCTGGTGTGCGACTCGGTCCAGCCGAACGTCTGCGCGCGCAGCTCGCCGAAGGCGAGGCCCGCCGTGCCGTAGAACAGCACGTTGCTGAAGGCGTAGCCGGCGCGGCCGCGCAAGGTGCCGAACCACGGATTGGAGAACTTCCACGGCGCGAAGGTGTCGTCGGCACCGGCGGCCTGGATGTCGCCCTCGACGCCGAACACCCATGGGCCGTTCTGGAAATTGTAGCCGGCCTGAACGCCGCCGACGAAGCCCGACGGTTTTGCGGGATTATTGCTCACCGAACCCCATTCGTAGCCGAGATTGCCACCGAGATACGGACCGGCCCAGCTATAGGCATTGAGCGGCTGATTGACCGTGTAGGGCGCACGCTGCCCGTAATTGAGATCGGCGGCCTCTGCCGAAGCCGTCCAGCCGACCGCAGCCAACGCGGCTGCGCCCACAACGAGCCTCTTCATCACACACTCCAACGCAACTCCCGTCACCGCTGCGATGCCCGCGCCGCCGCGCGAGGCAAAACCGCATGGTTACGGAACCACCCTTTTTCGCGTAAGATTTATCGAGAGTTTTAAGTTAAAGGCCTGTTAAGCCGGGTTACCGCGCTGTTAACAGGCTTAAGCAAGCGTTACCGGGAACTGCGCCGCCATCCTGTGCGTGCCGCTCGGCCGGAACTTCAAATCGACACCCGCAGCGCTTAAATTCGCACCATGGTTCACGATTCCCCCGACAATCCGGACGACGCACGCGTACGCAAACCCGTGCGCGGCAACGCACCCGACGTCCCGCCCCAGGAAACGGAAGCCGCGCCGCCGGACCTCGATCCCGCCACTGCGAATGGCGACGACGAGGACGATGCGCGGCTGCCGGACATCCTGGAAGAGAGCGGCACCGTCGGCGAAGAGCCGCTGGCGACCGGCCACGAGGCGATCGAACGCGCGGTGCGCCTCGCCCCCACCTCGCCCGGCGTCTACCGCATGCTCAATGCGAATGCCGACGTGCTCTATGTCGGCAAGGCCAAGAACGTCAAAAAGCGCCTGTCGAACTATGCGCGCCAGAGTGCGCCGCAGCCGGCGCGCATCCTGCGCATGATCGCCGCCACGGTGACCGTGGAAATCATCTCGACCCACACCGAGACCGAAGCCCTGCTGCTGGAGGCCAACCTCATCAAGCAGCTTCGGCCGCGCTTCAACGTGCAGCTGCGCGACGACAAGTCGTTTCCCTATATCCTGATCACGGGCGACCATTGGGCGCCGCAGATCCTGAAGCATCGCGGCGCGCAGACGCGGCCGGGTCGCTATTTCGGCCCGTTCGCCTCCGCCGGAGCCGTCAACCGCACCATCACCGCACTTCAGCGCGCGTTCCTGATCCGCTCCTGCACGGATTCCTTCTTCGAGAGTCGCTCGCGGCCCTGCCTGCTCTACCAGATCCGCCGTTGCGCCGGCCCCTGCACCCGCGAGATCGACTTCCCCGGCTACACGACCCTGGTGCGCGAGGCGAGCGACTTCCTGTCCGGCAGGAGCCATGCGGTGAAGCAGGAGCTTGCCGCGGAGATGGAGAAGGCCTCCGGCGAGCTCGAATTCGAGAGCGCCGCGCTCTACCGCGACCGCCTCGCTGCGCTGTCCGCGATCCAGTCGCAGCAGGGCATCAATCCGCGCACGGTGGAAGAAGCCGACGTGTTCGCCATCCACCAGGAGGGCGGCTTCTCCTGCGTCGAAGTGTTCTTCTTCCGCACCGGGCAGAACTGGGGCAACCGCGCCTATTTCCCGCGCGCGGAGAAGACATATACGCCGGAAGAGGTGCTCGGCTCCTTCCTCGCCCAGTTCTATGACGACAAGCCGCCGCCGAGGAATATCCTGCTCTCGCACGAGATCGAGGAGAGCGAGCTGCTTGCCAACGCGCTCTCGATCAAGGCGGGCCGCAAGGTCGAAGTGTCCATGCCGAAGCGCGGCGAGAAGAAGGAGCTCGTCACCCACGCGCTCACCAACGCGCGCGAGGCCCTGGGCCGCAAGCTCGCGGACACCGCGACGCAGAGCCGCCTGTTGGACGCCATGGCCACGACCCTGAGCCTGACGCATGCGCCGAAGCGGATCGAGGTCTACGACAACAGCCACATCCAGGGCACCAACGCAGTCGGCGCCATGATCGTCGCCGGCCCGGACGGTTTTGTGAAAAACCAGTATCGCAAGTTCAACATCAAGTCGGAGGGCCTGACGCCCGGCGACGATTACGGGATGATGCGCGAGGTGCTCGAACGCCGTTTCAAGCGCTTGATCAATCCACCCGAGGACAACGCGGCCAAAGCCAAGGACGACGACTTCCCGCAATGGCCCGATCTCGTGATCATCGATGGCGGCCGCGGCCAGCTCAACGCGGTCCGGGACATCTTTGCAAATCTCGGCCTGACCCAGGTGGCGCTGATGTCGGTGGCCAAGGGGCCGGACCGGGATGCCGGCCGCGAGACCCTGTTCATGCCGGAGCGCGAGGCGATCAAGCTGGAGCCGCGCGACCCCGTGCTCTATTTCATCCAGCGGCTGCGGGACGAGGCGCACCGTTTCGTCATCGGCTCGCACCGCAAGCTGCGCAAGAAGGACATCCGCGAGGCCGGCTTGCAGGAGATTCCTGGCATCGGTCCGTCACGCAAACGTGCCTTGCTGCATCATTTCGGAACCCTGAAGGAGATCGAACGGGCCTCGATCACCGATCTCGGTAAGGTTCCGGGGGTGAGCGCCGAGAGCGCCCGCAGGATTTTCGAGTATTTCCATCCCCAGCCGGGGTGAAATAAAAGGGGGGCCGCGGTCATATGGTCGTCGCATCCCGCACCCCATTTGGGGAGCGGAACGGTTGACCTTCAGGCTGCAGCGGTATTGGTAGGACGGATGAACATCGCCACGACACGAGGGACGACCAGCCGCGCGATGTCCCTCCCGAACATCCTGACCTACGGCCGGATCGCCGCGATCCCGGTCGTGGTCGGGTGCATCTACGCACAGTCGATCATGGACGGCCCGCTGTGGCTGCGCTGGGGCGCCGTCGCCATTTTTATCGCGGCTGCGGTCACCGATTACCTCGACGGCTATTACGCACGGATCTGGAATCAGCAATCGGCGTTCGGCCGCATGCTCGATCCGATCGCCGACAAGCTTCTGGTCGCCTCGTGCCTGCTGATGCTGGCCGCCGACGGCATCATTCACGGCTGGTCGCTGTGGGCCGCCATCGTGATCCTGTGCCGCGAGATCCTGGTCTCGGGCCTGCGCGAATATCTTGCCGCGCTGCGTGTCAGCGTGCCCGTGACCAAGCTTGCGAAATGGAAGACGACGGTTCAGCTCATCGCCATCGGCTTCCTGCTGGCTGGTCCGGCCGGCGATGAGGTCGTGCCCATGGTCTCGATGATCGGGCTGGCGCTGCTCTGGGCCTCGGCGATCCTCACCATGTACACCGGCTACGACTATTTCGGCGCCGGCATCCATCACCTCATCAAGGAGGATGAGGGATGAAGGTGAAGTACTTCGCCTGGGTGCGCGAGCGCATCGGCAAGGCCGAGGAGACGATCGAGCCGCCTGCGACCGTGCGCACCGTGGAAGAGCTGATCGCCTGGCTGTCCGGCCAAGGCGAAGCCTACGCCTATGCGTTCGAGAAGCCGAAGGTGATCCGCACCGCGATCGACCATGCCCACGTCAAGTCGGACGCCACGATCGCAGGCGCTCGCGAGATCGCGTTCTTCCCGCCGATGACCGGCGGCTAGGCCATGTCCGTCGCCACCTGCCCCGTCACCATCCGTATCCAGCAAGACGATTTCGACATCGCGCGCGAGATCGCGGTGCTGACCGGGAACCGCACCGACATCGGTGCGGTCGTGAGCTTTTCCGGCATCTGCCGCAGCGACGAAGACAGCGCGAAGATCGCCGCGCTCTCGCTCGAGCATTATCCCGGCATGGCCGAGGAAGAGATCAGGCGCCATGCCGACGAGGCCATCTCGCGCTGGCCTCTCAGCGGCGTCACGGTGATCCATCGCGTCGGCCGTTTCATGCCCGGCCAGAACATCGTGCTGGTGCTGACCGCCTCGCAGCACCGCCAGGCAGCGTTCCAGGCAGCCGAGTTCCTGATGGATTATCTCAAGACCAACGCGCCGTTCTGGAAGAAGGAAGAGAGCGCCACCGGCACCGGCTGGGTCGAGGCCCAGGCCCGCGACGACGAAGCCGCCGCACGCTGGACCCGATGCTGATGGCAACAACATCCAAAAAGGCCGTGCGCGGCCGCGCCGCGCCAAAGCTCGCGAAAGTGGGCCCCGGCGAGCTTCTCACGCTGATCGATTTCGTCCGCTATGCCGTGAGCCGCTTCAATGAGACCAAGCTCGCCTTTGCCCATGGCACGCCCGATCCGGTCGCGGAAGCGGCTTTCCTGGTCTGTGAAGCCCTGCATCTGCATCCCGAGCAGTTCGAGATTTTTGCCAACGCGCGCGTGACGGCCGCCGAGGGCAGGACCATCATCGATCTCGTTCATCAGCGCGTCACTACGCGCAAACCGGCCGCGTATCTCGTCAACAAGATCTACATGCGCGGCCTGCCGTTTTATGTCGACGAGCGCGTCATCGTTCCGCGCTCCTTCATCGGTGAACTCTTGGAGTCGCATTTCGGCGGCGACGGCGAAGCCGGCTCGCTGATCGACGACTCCAGCGCCGTCGAGCGCGTGCTCGATCTCTGCACGGGATCGGGATGCCTCGCGATCCTCGCCGCGCATCATTTCCCGAACGCCACGATCGATGCCGTCGATATCTCGAAGGGCGCGATCGACGTCGCCAGACGAAATGTCGGCGAATACGGGCTCGATGGCCGGATCAGCCTGCATCGCGGCGACCTGTTCGCCCCACTCGGTAACACCAAATACGACCTGATCATCACCAACCCGCCTTATGTCGACGCCGAAGGCATGGCGGCGCTGCCGCCCGAGTGCCGGGCCGAGCCGAAGCTCGCCTTCGACGGCGGCGCCGACGGTCTCGATGTGGTGCGCCGGATCCTGCGCGATGCGCCCGGCCATTTGACGCCGCATGGCGGGCTGATCTGCGAGATCGGCCGCGGCCGCGAATTGGTTGACGAGGCCTTTCCTGAATTGCCGCTGCTCTGGCTCGACACCGAGGACTCCGAGGGCGAAGTGTTCTGGATCGCGGCAACCGATCTCGGCTGATCCATCACGGCGGGCAGACCTCGTCGGAACAAGTCAAATACCGCCACGTTCATCCCCCGACGAATTTTCTCGCACTCGGAGGATAACCGCATGCTTGCGCCATCGGGCGAATTGCTGCGCGCCGGCGTCGCGCTCAAGCTCAACCATCTCAAGCGCGCCGCCCAGTCCTATGCCCGCGACCGGAGCAACCAGGCCACAGGGCGCATGACGTCGTACGCGGCTGCGGCCGGACTGCTCGCGGTTGCGGGCTTGTTCGTCGTCGCAGCCTTCTTCGTCGGCCTGATCGCCCTGTACCGCTGGATTGCAATCCATTACGGGCAATTCTGGGGGTTCGGCGCCGTCGGCGCTGTGCTCCTGGTCCTGGCCGCCGCCTGCGCCGGCGTGGCCATGGCCCAGATGAAGCGCAAGACCAAGCCGATCGTGCCGCTCGCCAGCCGCCTACGGGTGGCTATCGCCACCCCGCGCATCCCGCGCGGAACGGTGAAGGAGGCGGTGAAAGAGGTCGCGACGACAATTCCCCTGGCGCCGCTCGCGCCGGGCGAACGAGGACATGAGTCAGGACATGGCGGCAGCACGTGGCCGGCTCGGTCCAACCGGCCCGTGCAACTCGGGCTGATGCTCGCGGCCGTTGGGCTGGTCGGGATCACGGCCGCGCGCAGGCGGCGTCACGGCCACGGAGCGGATACCTGAAAATGCGTATGCGGCGCGCCGAGCAATTCGACAGCTGGCTGTTAGTCGCAGCCACGACCGTGTTCGTGCTCACCGCGGAACGGTATTTCCAGGATTCTGGCCTGATCCGGCCGGGACCTCCGCAAGACCACCGCAACGGCGAGGCGAATTCGCCGGAAACGAGCCCGACGGGCGCAGCCTCGCAGCCCGGCCGCGGCCGCCGCGCGAAAAGCCCGTTCGCGATCCCGTGGGCAGGCTGGAAGGACATCCTCTGGCGCACCTATCAGCGCATCGACGAGGATCGCCTGCTCGCGACCGCCGGCGGCGTCGTCTTTTTCGGACTGCTCGCGATCTTTCCCGCCATCACGGCGCTGGTTTCATTCTATGGCCTGTTCGCCGATCCCTCGACGATCAGTTCCAACCTGCAATCGCTCGCGATGATGCTGCCCGAGGGCGCGTTCCAGATCGTCGAGGACCAGGTGGCGCGCGTCGTGTCGAACGGCGGCGCGACCCTTGGTTTCACTTTCCTGTTTGGACTCGTGCTCGCGATCTGGAGCGCCAATGCCGGCGTCAAAGCCATCTTCGACGCCCTCAACGTCGCCTATGAGGAGCGTGAAAAGCGCAGCTTCATCCGGCTGAACACGGTCTCGCTGGCTTTCACGGTCGGTGGCATCGTTGCCCTGCTGCTGATGGTGGGCGCCGTCGTCGCCTTCCCGCTCGCGCTCAACCACCTCGGCATGGCGCCCGAAAGCAAGCTGATCGTGGCGCTGGCGCGATGGCCGGTGCTGTTCGTCATTCTCCTTGCGGCGCTCGCCGTCCTCTACCGCTTCGCGCCCAGCCGCGACGCCCCGCGCTGGCAATGGCTGAGCCCCGGCGCTGTGACGGCCGCGATCCTCTGGATCGCCGGCTCGGCGCTGCTGTCCTGGTATCTGTCCGAATTCGCAAATTACAACGCGACCTACGGCTCGCTCGGCGCTGCGATCGGCTTGATGATGTGGATGTGGATGTCGGCCATCGTCATCATGTTCGGGGCTGAGCTGAATTCGGAGATCGAACGGCAGACCTTGCGCGACACGACCACCGGGCCGCCCAAGCCGCTAGGCACCCGCGAGGCCGTCTCGGCCGACACGGTCGGCGCCGCGGCGCCGTCCTGACTCTGCGATTGGGCCGCTATCCCCTCGAATCAACAATGATGTTAAGGTCATGCCGCTTGGGGGAGCATGCGGCGTGACGGGTTCGAAACGCCACCCGTGTTTTCCCGGTCAGGCAGTCAGCTCTTGAGGCGTAACGCGCGGCATGATTCGTATTTCGACGATCTTCATCGCGATCTGCATGGTTCTGGTCGCCGCCTCGCTCGGGCTCCTGCTCTACGCGGTCGCCGGCATCAGCGGAACCGAATCCGCGATCGTGGCGCTGACGGCGCTGACCTTCCTGATCCTCTACAATGCAGTGTCGATGCGACTGCGCGACCGCAGCGACGTCGGCGGCCAGATCGCCGATCTTTCGCGCGGCACCGCCGACCTCGCCCGTCAGGTCGCCGAATTCGGCCGCCGGCTCGCCACGATCGAAGCACGCATCGCCTCTTCCAATTCGGCCAACTCCGACCGCATCCAGTCGGTGGTCGGCGAGATCAACGAACTCGGCGGACTGGTCAGGCAACTCGCCACCACCGTGTCGGCCCATGAGGATCTGATGGCCGGCAACGCGCCAGTGTCGGCCCCCGCGCCGGTCGCAAGGCAGGAGCCGGACGCGCCGCTCGACCTGATGGCCACGTTCGAGGAGGAACGGCCGGCTGCCCCGGCGCCCGCGCCGCCGCCAATGCGGCCGGCAGCACCGGCGATCCAGACCCAGACCGCCAATCCGGTTCAGACCGCCAACGGCCGCAACCAGACCCAATTGCTGGCGACGCTCCGCAACGCGATCGACGAGAACCGCATCGACATCTTCCTCCAGCCGATGGTGTCGCTGCCGCAGCGCAAGGTCCGGTTCTACGAGGCCGTGACGCGCCTGCGCGACGAGCGTGACCAGCTGGTCGCGGCCGAGGAGTTCATCAGCATCGCGGAGGCCTCCGGGTTGATCGGGCGCATCGACAACATGGTCATGCTGCGCTGCGTGCAGGTGCTGCGGCGCCTGATGGTACGCAACAAGGAAGTCGGCGTGTTCTGCAACGTCGCGGCTTCCACGCTCGGCAATTCCACGACCTTCGCGCAATACCTCGATTTCCTCGAAGCCAATCGAGCGCTGGCGCCCTCGCTGGTGCTGGAATTCAAGCAATCCACCTTCCGCAATCTCGGCCCGGCCGAAACCGAGAATCTCGCCGCGCTCGCCCAGCGCGGCTTCCGTTTCTCGATCGACCATGTCACCGATTTGCGCATCGAACCGCGCGAGCTCGCCGATCGCGGCGTGCGCTTCATCAAGGTGCCGGCCTCGCTCCTGCTCGACCCCAGGCAGGCTTCGGCCTCGGACATCCACCCGTCCGATCTCTCCGACCTGCTCGGCCGCTTCGGCATCGATCTGATCGCCGAGCGAATCGAGGGCGAGCGCGCCGTGATCGACCTGCTCGATTATGACGTGCGGTTCGGCCAGGGGTTCCTGTTCGCGCCGCCCCGGCCATTGCGGCCGGAGGGGTCATCTGCTACCGCCGCGCCGAACCAGGCACAGGACATTCAGGGATCCAATGGCTCCGGCATATCCAGCTCAGGCGCGACGTCGGCTGCGTCTGCGCCACAGCGCGTCACCGGCAACGCCGCGCTCGCGCGACGTATCTGATCGGCCGCACGCATCATGACCACACTGCATTTCGCCGAAAGCCTGCGTGAACTCGTGGCGGGCGTGGACGTCGTGCTCAGCGACATCTGGGGCGTGGTCCATAACGGTCTCGAATCCTTCCCCGAAGCCTGCGAGGCGCTGCACACCTACCGCAGCCGCGGCGGTACGGTCATCCTGATCACCAACGCGCCGCGCCCGGCCGACTCCGTGCAGCGGCAATTGCGCAAGCTCGGCGTCGCCGACGAGACCTATGACGCGATCGTGTCTTCAGGCGACCTGACGCGGCTCTATGTCGCCGACCATCCCGGCCGCAAGATGTTCTGGCTCGGCCCCGAGCGCGACAACTCGATCTATCGCGGCCTCGATGCGGTGACCGCGCCGCTGGAAGAGGCGGATTACATCGTCTGCACCGGCCTCTATGACGACGAGACCGAGACGGCGGAAGACTATCGCGGCATGATGCTGAAGGCGCGCGAGCGCAAGCTGACGCTGGTTTGTGCCAACCCCGACATCGTGGTGGAACGCGGCGACCGCCTGATCTATTGCGCCGGCGCGATCGCGGAGCTCTATCGCGAGCTCGGCGGCGAGGTGATCTTCTACGGCAAGCCGCACCGGCCGATCTACGAGCGCGCGATGGCGCTCGCCGGCGAACGCCAGGGCCACCAGATCGACCGCAAAAAGGTGCTCGCGATCGGCGATTCCGTCCGGACCGACCTCACCGGCGCGCGCGAGTTCGGCATCGATTGCCTGTTCGTGACCCGCGGCATCCATGCCGAGGAGTTCGAGGGTCTCGACCAGCTCGACCCGGCGTCGGTGCTGGAATTGTTCGGCCATCCCCCGAAGGCGCTGATGCGCGAACTGAAGTGGTAGCGAGTTGATCGTCATTCCCGGTTGATCTGGGGCGTCGATTCCGGAACGACGAACCCGACGCAGAAAGCCCGGGACAATCGCCCGGGCTTTCCGAATTCAACTGATGGCTTCGATCGCGCCTTACGCGCTCGCCATGTCCGGGAAGACCGCCTCGATCTTGGTCTTCAGCGTCGCCGCGTTGAACGGCTTGACGATGTAGTTGTTCACGCCGGCCTTCTTGGCCGCGATCACGTTCTCGGTCTTTGATTCGGCCGTGATCATGATGAAGGGCGTGGTGGCGAGGTTCGGATCCGCGCGCACTTCGCGCAGCAGGTCGTAACCCGTCATCGGCTCCATGTTCCAGTCGGAAATCACGAGCCCGTACTTCTTGCCACGCATCTTGTTCAGCGCTGCCGAACCGTCGCTTGCATCATCGATATTCTCGAAGCCAAGCTGCTTCAGGAGGTTCCTGATGATACGGATCATGGTGCTGTAGTCGTCAACCACCAGAACCGACATCGACAAATCAACCGCCATCTCGACTCCCCCAACGCAAACCCAGGAAATATTACGATCGGACCTGCCGGGCCGGAGCCCCGCGGTTCCACGCCCAAGGACTAGCACCAAGGCGTTAAACAGCGCGTTAACTGGGAACGCCCCCGGTGGACTGAAATCGCACTCGATGCGGCCGCCCCCTCCCGCTTGACTTCATCCGGCCCGTCGCGCCACGGTCCCGGCCGGTCCCGCCGGTTCGAGATTCCCCTGATGGCCCCGCATTTTACCGTTATCCGCGACACCACGCCGGACTCCGCCATTGCAAGGGGTGCCGTGGTCGCCATGGGCAATTTCGACGGCGTTCATCTCGGCCATCGCGCCGTAATCGCTGCGGCGCTGGAAATGGGCCGGCTACATGGCCGCCCTGCGCTGGCATTGACCTTCGAGCCGCATCCGCGCCGGTTTTTCAGCCCCAACACCCCGCAATTCCGCCTGACGGACGAGCGTGCCAAGCTGCGGCTTCTGGCCGGCACCGGACTTGACGGCGCCGTGGTCATGACCTTCGACAAGTCCCGCGCCGGGACCAGCGCGCAAGACTTCATTCACCACGACCTGATCGGGCGCCTGGGCATCGGCGGAATCGCCGTCGGCTACGACTTCCACTTCGGCAAGGGTCGGGTCGGCTCGCCGAGCCTCCTCGTCAACGAGGCGCCCCGGCTCGGCATCGAGGTCGACGTGCAGCCGCATGTCGATATCGACGAGCGGCCGGTCTCGTCCAGCGCGATCCGAATCGCGCTCGCCGAAGGCCAACTCGACGAGGCCACGGCCATGCTCGGCGCGCCCTGGTTTATCACCGGCGAGGTCATCCACGGAGAGAAGCGCGGCCGCGACCTCGGTTATCCCACCGCCAATATCCGCCTTGATGCCAATTGCGGCCTCAAGCACGGCATCTATGCGGTGCGGGTCGGCCGCGGCGCGGAGCGGCTGGATGGGGTCGCAAGCTTCGGCCGCCGCCCGACGTTCGACAATGGTGCGCCGCTGCTGGAAATCTTCCTGTTCGACTTCAAGGGGGATCTCTACGGGCAGGCGCTCGACTGCGCCTTTATCGGCTTCATCCGCGAGGAGCTGAAATTCGAGGGCCTGGATGCCCTGATCCGCCAGATGGACAACGATTCCGCCCGCGCCCGCGCCATGCTCGCCGCCGCGCCGGACGCGTTTCCGCGGCTTGGCGTCATCGATTGAGGCCGGAAACCGGCCCGCCGAACCTTTTGCGCTTCCCCCGCCCCCCTGCTATGGAGAGCCCATGTTTGCGCGGCGCATCATAGGGATTAGCGGCCCGGCTTCCGCCTGAGCCTTCGGCTCGGCGCAAGACCGGGATGTCGTCGTTTCACCCGCGATTCCGCATCGCCATCCGTTCCCGCGCCCTTCCGAGCCAGTCAGCCTCATGTCCGACAAGCCACAAAAGTCCCAAAAATCCGAAGCCAAAGACTATTCGAAAACCCTGTTCCTGCCGCAGACCGAATTCCCGATGCGGGCCGGCCTGCCGCAGCGCGAGCCGGAGCTGCTGAAATACTGGAACGACATCGGCCTTTACGACAAGCTGCGCCAGGAAGCCCAGGGCCGCGCCAAATTCGTGCTGCATGACGGCCCGCCCTACGCCAATGGCAACATCCATATCGGGCACGCGCTGAACAAGATCCTCAAGGACGTCGTGACCAAGAGCCAGCAGATGCTCGGCTTCGACTCCAACTACGTGCCCGGTTGGGACTGCCACGGCCTGCCGATCGAATGGAAGATCGAGGAAGAGAACTACCGTTCCAAGGGCAAGCAGAAGCCCGACTTCCGCGACTCCGCTGCGATGGTGGCGTTCCGCAAGGAATGCCGCGCCTATGCGACACACTGGATCAACGTGCAGCGCGAGGAATTCAAGCGGCTCGGCATCATCGGCGACTGGGATCATCCCTATCAGACGATGAGCTATCCCGCCGAAGCGCAGATCGCCCGCGAGCTGATGAAGTTCGCCGCCAACGGCACGCTGTATCGCGGCTCCAAGCCGGTGATGTGGAGCGTGGTCGAGAAGACCGCCCTCGCCGAGGCCGAGGTCGAGTACGAGGACTACACATCCGACATGGTATGGGTGAAGTTTCCCGTCACGTCCCCGGCACATGGTGCGCTCGCCAATGCATCGGTCGTGATCTGGACCACCACGCCCTGGACGCTGCCCGGCAATCGCGCGATCTCGTTCTCACCGAAGATCGCCTACGGCCTCTACAAGGTGACGGATGCGGCCGCGGACAATTGGGCGAAGACCGGCGATCTCCTGATCCTGGCCGATGCGCTTGCAGCAGAGGTGTTCAAGCAGGCGCGCGTCACGGCCTATGAGAAGCTGCGCGACATTCCCGGCGATACGCTGGACGCCGTGGAGTGCGCCCATCCCTTGCGCGGCCTCGATGGCGGTTACGCGTTTATCGTGCCGCTGCTCGCCGGCGAGCATGTCACCGACGATACCGGCACCGGTTTCGTGCACACCGCGCCGAGCCACGGCCGCGAGGATTTCGACGTCTGGATGGCCAATACCCGCGAGCTCGATGAGCGCGGCATCTCGACCGCGATCCCCTACACTGTCGACGAGAACGGCGCCTATACCGCGCAGGCCCCCGGCTTCACCGGCAAGCGCGTGCTCAACGACAAGGGCGAGAAGGGCGATGCCAATGAAGCCGTGATCAAGGCGTTGGTCGAGGCCGGCAAGCTGCTCGCGCGCGGCCGCCTCAAGCACCAGTACCCGCATTCCTGGCGATCGAAGAAGCCGGTGATCTTCCGCAACACGCCGCAATGGTTCATCGCGATGGACAAGGACATCAGCGAAGATGGCCACGCCAGGAAGGGCGATACGCTGCGGGCTCGCGCGCTGCATGCGATCTCGGTCACGCAATGGGTGCCGCCGTCAGGTGAGAACCGCATCAACGGCATGATCGCCAACCGTCCGGACTGGGTGATCTCGCGCCAGCGCGCCTGGGGCGTGCCGATCGCCGTGTTCGTGCGCGAGAAGAGCGACGGCTCGGCCGAGATCCTGCAGGACGAGATCGTCAACCAGCGCATCACCGAGGCCTTCATGGAGGAAGGCGCCGACGCCTGGTACATGGAAGGCGCCCGCGAGCGCTTCCTTGGATCCCGCGCGAAGGAAGATTGGAAGAAAATCGACGACATCTGCGACGTCTGGTTCGATTCCGGCTCCACACACGCCTTCGTGCTCGAGGATCGCCAGAACTTCCCGCAGCTCGGCAACATCGTTCGCAAGGTCGACGGCGGCGACGACACCGTGATGTACCTGGAAGGCAGCGACCAGCATCGCGGCTGGTTTCATTCGTCGCTGCTGGAGAGCGCCGGCACGCGCGGCCGCGCGCCCTACGACATCGTGCTCACCCACGGCTTCACGCTCGACGAGAACGGCCGCAAGATGTCGAAGTCGATCGGCAACACCGTCGAGCCTCAGAAGGTGATCAAGGATTCGGGCGCGGATATCCTGCGCCTCTGGGTCTGCGCCACCGACTATGCCGACGACCAGCGCATCGGCCCGGAGATCCTGAAGAACACCATCGAGACCTATCGCAAGCTGCGCAACACCGTACGCTGGATGCTGGGAACGCTGGATCACTACAAGCCGGCCGACGCAGTCGCGCCCGCCGACATGCCCGAACTCGAACGGCTGATGCTGCACGAGCTCGCGGTCCGTGCTGCCGTCGTCCGCAAAGCCTATCAGGAGTTCGACTACAAGACCGTGGTCGCAACCTTGTCCGCGTTCCTGAACAGTGAGCTCTCCGCGTTCTATTTCGACATCCGCAAGGACACGCTGTATTGCGATCCGCCGTCCTCGCTGACGCGCAAGGCGGCGCTGACCACGATCGACCTGTTGTGCAGCTCGATCCTGAAATGGCTGGCGCCGATCCTCAGCTTCACCGCGGAGGAAGCCTGGCGCATGTACAGGCCCGCCGAGCCCTCGGTGCACCTGACGCAGTTTCCCGACGACCTCGAAAGCCTGCGCGACGACAAGCTCGCCGCGAAGTGGGAAGCGATCCGCAACGTCCGCCGTGTCGTCACCGGTGCGCTGGAGCTCGAACGCGCCGCCAAGAACATCGGCTCGTCGCTGGAGGCATCGCCGGTCATCTATGTCGCCGACCGCGACATGCTTGCGACGTTGTTCGACACCGACCTCGCCGAGATCTGCATCACCTCGAATTACGAGGTGCGCGAGGGCGAGGCGCCGGCTTCCGCATTCCGTCTCGATGCCGTTCCAGGCGTCGCTGTCGTGGTGGAGAAGGCGGTCGGCACCAAATGCGCCCGTTCCTGGAAGATTTCGCCGGCGGTGGGTGAGGACCCCGAATACCCCGACGTCACCCCGCGAGATGCCCAGGCGCTGCGCGAATGGAAGGCGCTGGGGGTCAGCATCTAGGTCTCACCGTCGTCCTCGCGAAAGCCAGGACCCATTCCACGGCCGCCAATTGCGACGAAGGCTGATGACCACAAGTCTTTCAAACAACGACCGCCTCGGAGTGTGGGTCCTGGCTTTCGCCAGGACGACGACGGAGCGTGTTGTGGCGGACTGCCCATGACCCCGCTCCGCGCCGGCATCCTCGCGGCCCTGCTCACGCTCGTGGCCGACCAGGCTTCAAAGCTCTGGCTGCTGAACGTGTTCGACCTCGCCCGTCGCGGCGCGGTCGAGGTGACCCCGTTCTTCGACCTGGTGCTGGCCTGGAACATCGGCATCAGCTTCGGCTGGCTCCAGAACGACGGTCAGGCGGCGCAAATGGCGCTGATGGCCGTGAAGGTCGTCGCGGTGGTTGCGCTGGCGATCTGGATGGCCCGCTCCCACACCCTGCTGGCAACCATCGCGCTTGGCCTGATCATTGGCGGCGCCATCGGCAATGGGATCGATCGCCTCGCCTATGGCGCGGTGGTCGATTTCGCCCTGTTTCACATCAATATCGGCGAAAATACCTATAATTGGTACGTGTTCAACCTCGCGGACGTGGCCATCGTTGCTGGCGTGGCGGCGCTATTGTATGATTCCTTCCTGGGGGTACCCGCCGCAAAAGCGCCCTGATCCCGGCCGATACGGACCGGCAGGCGGAACCTTGCTTTTGCGAGGGATTAAGCCGCGCGAGAGCGGCAAACTGCCACATTTTGGAACAGGTACAGTGATGCGCAGCTCGAAGACCAGCGGTTCGATGGTTGAAGACCCCCGGCAGGGGTTCTGGCGGGCGTTGAAATTGTCCGCTGTCGCGCTCGGCATCGGTCTCGTCATGTCGGCTGGCGTCGCCCGCGCCGGTGACGACGGCGAGGACGACGACGACATGACCTTCGAAGAGAAGCTCATCGACAATCTGATGTCGGGCATCGGCGCCAAGAGCATGGAGAAGAAGGGTATCGAATACCGCGAGCGGTCGCCGCTGGTGGTGCCGCCCAAGCTCGACCTGCCGCCGCCCGCCGGCGTTGAAGCCAAGAACGCGCCGAACTGGCCGAAGGACCCTGACGAGAGACGCCGCAAGGAGGCCATCGCGCAGCGGAAGAAGGCCGTCAAGGCCACGGAGAGCTGGCAGGCAGGCCGGGCGTTGTCGCCCGCCGAGATGGAGGTCGGCAGGACAGCCGCACCCGAGCGCACGAGCAATGATCCTATTCAGCCGGGCACCAACGGCAATCCGTCGCTCAGCCCGGCCCAGCTCGGTTTCTCCGGCGGTCTGTGGGGCATGATGTCAAACAACAAAGGCGAGGCCAAGCAATTCACGACCGAGCCGCCGCGCCAGTCACTGGTCGAGCCGCCGCCGGGCTACCAGACACCGTCACCGAGCTATGCCTATGGCGCCGGAGAGGACAAGACACGGCGCACCTATTTCGACATCATGTCCGGCAAGGACAAGGAACAATAGCGCTCCTGTCCCTTCGCGATATCCCGACACAGACCCGGTCCCGCGCCGGCGGCTCGTGCGCGCCGGACGCGGTCTTTAATTGCTTATCAGTAACTTGCGCCCGAGTTGAGTTCTCTGCTTCGTGACGCGAAGCGTTTGCCGCACGGTGTACCATGCCGTGCCTCCGAGCCGGACATCCGGGCTCGGCCTTTCATAAGGATCATGATGTCCTCTTACCGATCGGCTGCCCGCCTCCTTGCCGCGCTGCTTTCGACGAGTGTCCTCACGGCCGGCGCATCCCTTGCGCAGACCACGGTGACATCGGCTCCGCCCGCCAGCTTCACGCTCGGAAACGGCATGCAGGTCGTGGTGATTCCGGACCATCGCACGCCCGTCGTCACGGAAATGATCTGGTACAAGGTCGGCTCGGCGGACGAGACGCCGGGCAAGTCCGGGCTCGCGCACTTCCTCGAGCACCTGATGTTCAAGGGCACATCGAAGCATCCGGTCGGCGAATTCTCCCAGACCGTACTCCGCGTCGGCGGCAACGAGAACGCCTCGACTTCGGTCGACTACACCAACTACTACCAGCGCGTGCCGCGCGAGCAGTTGCCGACCATGATGGAATTCGAGGCCGACCGCATGACCGGCCTGATCCTCAAGGACGAGAACGTGTTGCCCGAGCGTGACGTCGTGCTCGAAGAATACAACATGCGCGTCGCCAACAATCCGGACGCGCGGCTGAACGAGCAGATCATGGCCGCGCTCTATCTCAACCATCCCTACGGCCGGCCGGTGATCGGCTGGCACCAGGAGATCGAGAAGCTCGATCGCGAGGATGCGCTCGCCTTCTACCGCCGCTTCTATGCGCCGAACAACGCGATCCTGGTGATCGCCGGCGACGTCGAGCCCGCCGACATCCGCCCGCTGGTCGAGCGCAATTTCGGCGCCATCCCGGCGCAGCCCGCGATCCCGGCGCGCCGCGTCCGCCCGCAGGAGCCGGAACCCGCGGCGCCGCGCACCGTGACCCTGGCCGATCCGCGCGTCGAGCAACCCGGCC
>NZ_JBHTFN010000012.1:169903-401516 GCF_042666195.1 Bradyrhizobium sp. GCM10028915 | reverse complement strand
GCGCTCGTGGTGGACAAGCCGCTCGCGGTCTCCGCCAGCGCCAGCTATTCGAGCATCTCGCTCGACCCGACCCAGTTCGCGATCTCGGCTTCGCCCAAATCCGGGGTCAGCTTCGCCGAGGTCGAGCAGGTGGTCGACGGCGTCATTGCCGACATCGCGCAGAATCCGATCCGCGCCGAGGATCTCGAGCGGGTCAAGACCCAGCTCATCGCCGAGGCGATCTACGCCCAGGACAACCAGGCGGTGCTGGCGCGCTGGTATGGCGGCGCACTGACCACGGGCCTGTCGATCGAGGACATCCGGAGCTGGCCAGATCGCATCCGCGCCGTCACCGCCGAGCAGGTCCGCACCGTCGCGCAGAAATGGCTCGAGAAGAAGCGCTCGGTGACGGGCTATCTGATCAAAGACACCGCGACCACCAAGCGCGAGGAGAAGCGTTCGTGACCTATCCCTTCCTTCGACGCGTTGCATTCTCCTTTGCCACCGGCGCGGCACTCGCGCTCGCTACCGTCTCGCCGTCACAGGCGGCGGCGAAGATCCAGCATTTGACCTCGCCGGGCGGCATCGAGGCCTGGTTCGTGCAGGATGCGACCGTGCCGCTGATCGCCATGGAATATTCCTTTGCCGGCGGTTCGGCCCAGGATCCCAAGGACAAATCGGGCGTCGCCAATCTGGTCGGCGATCTCCTCGACGAAGGCTCCGGCGATCTCGATTCCAAGACCTTCCATGAGCGGCTCGATCGCCGTGCCATCGAGCTCTCTTTCAGCGCCACCCGCGACACGTTCCGCGGCAGCCTGCGCATGCTGCGCGACAACAAGGACGAGGCCTTCGACCTGCTGCGGAGCGCGCTGACCTCGCCGCATTTCGAAACTGCCGACGTCGAACGCATTCGCTCGCAGGTGATCTCGGGCCTGCGCCGCGAGACAACCAACCCGACCTCGCTCGCGAGCCGCAAATTCCTGGAGGTTGCCTTTGGCGATCATCCCTACAGTCGGCAGTCCAACGGCAACCTCGACAGCGTTCCGACCATTACGGTTGCCGACATGAAGGATTATGTCGGCCGCGTGCTCGCCAAGGACACGCTCAAGATCGCGGTGGTTGGCGACGTGGATCCCGATACGCTCGGCAAGCTGCTCGACCACACATTTGGTAGCCTGCCGGCCAAGGCCAATCTCGTGCCCGTCCCCGACGTCGAGGCCGCCAAGCCGCCGCAACGCGCCTTCGTGACGCTCGACGTGCCCCAGACCGTGATCACCTTCGGCGGTCCCGGGGTGAAGCGCAGCGATCCGAACTTCATGGCGGCCTATGTCGTCAACCACATCCTCGGCGGCGGCGGGTTGTCCTCGCGGCTCTATCGCGAGGTGCGCGAGAAGCGCGGGCTCGCCTATTCGGTGTTCGAATCACTGCTTTGGATGGAGCATTCGGCGGTTTTCATCGGCAATACCGGCACCCGCGCCGACCGTGCCGGCGACACCATCGATGCCATCGACAAGGAGGTGCGCCGGATCGCCGAGGAAGGCCCGACGCAGAAGGAGCTCGACGAGGCCAAATCCTACCTCAAGGGCTCGCAGATGCTGGCGCTCGACACCTCCTCGAAGCTCGCGCAGGCGCTGCTGCAATATCAGCAGGACAAGCTGCCGATCGACTATATCGAGAAGCGCAACGCCGTCGTGGATGCGGTCACCATGGACGACGCCAAGGCGGCCGCAAAGCGCCTCTGGGGCCAGGGCCTCCTGACCGTCGTCGTCGGCCGCGCTCCGCAGGCCGCGGCGCAACCGGCAGCCGCACCGGCGACGAAGTCGAACTGACGTCTTCCATACCCTTCTGAAATGGCCGGGCTCGCCCGGCCATTTGCATTTGGGGGCGCCATTGCCGAACTTGGGCGTCCGGGATATGTCCGGGCATCACGAATGGTGCCACCATGCTGCGGATATCCCGCGATCTTGTCATCGACGAGGACGACATCGAGATCGGCTTTGTCCGCGCCTCCGGCCCGGGCGGGCAGAACGTCAACAAGGTCGCGACCTCGGCGCAATTGCGCTTCGACACCCGGAAGCTGACGCTTCCGGAGGATGCCGCGTTGCGCCTCGCCCGGCTCGCAGGGCAGCGCATGACCAAGGACGGCGTCATCGTGATCCAGGCCCAACGCTTCCGCACCCAGGAGCGCAACCGCCAGGACGCCATCGACCGCCTTACGGAGATGCTCGGCGAAGCCATGATCCGGCCGAAGCCGCGGCGCGCGACCAAGCCGACCTTTGGCTCCAAGCAGCGCCGGCTCGAGGGCAAGAAACACCGCAGCGACATCAAGTCGAAGCGCGGGCGCGGTTTCGACGACTAGCAGAGACTGCAAAAGAACTCCGGCCGCAGGGCGACCGGAGTTCTGCCGTCTCACTCCATTGGCTAGTAGCGCTTGCCCGTGGCTGCACCGCCCGTCGCGGAATCGTCGGCGGTCCCTTTGTGTGCAGCACTGCCCGTGGTGCCAACCGTGCCCCTGGTGCCCTTCGTCGGCTTCATGCCCGTCGACTCGCCCGCCGCGCCCGGCTGGGCGCTCATCTCCTCGTCGCCGCTGCCCATTGTGCTGCCTTGCATCGGTTTGCTTTGCACGGTGCCGCTAGGCCTCGCGCCAGACGACGTACCTTGCGCGAGAACCGGTGTCACAATGAGAGCCGAGACGGCGCATGCGATTGCGGAGGTCTTCACCAACTTCATCCATTTCTCCTGGATTTTCGCGATGATCGGTTCGGCGGCTTGATGCGCCGTCCGTCTGAGCCGAACCAGTCCATCGCGTTACGAGCTCGAACGGCGCGACCGCAATGCAACCTGTCTCGTGTGGTGATCGTTTAGGGATTTGACGGCGGTTTCGCGGAATTGTCCTCCGCATATACGGCAGCGCGGAACAACGCACCCGCGTGCACCTCCGCACGCAGCGAAACAGCCCGCTACTACCACCGCATGTTTTGCCGCGCCTAGAGTTTGCGCACGCTGAATTGACGTCGACGGGCGGACTTTTGACGATGCGCGCGATCGTGCTGGGATTGTGCACCGCGGTGGTGCTGGTGGTGCGGGTGGCCGAGGCGCAGATGCCCTTGCCGGCTGCAAAGCCGCCGGATGGCGCAACACTGTTCAAGCAGCAATGCGCGGTGTGCCACACCACGAACCTGTCAGAACCGGTGCGGCAGGGTCCGCCGCTGGTCGGGATCGTCGGGCGGCCCGCCGGCAAGGTCGAAGGCTTTCACTATTCAGAGCCCCTCGCAAAAGCAGCCTTCGCCTGGGACGAGACGAAGCTCGACGCATGGCTGACCAATCCGCAAGCCGTGATTCCCGGCGTGGTCATGGTCTACCGGCAGGCGAAGCCGGAGACGCGCGCCGCCATCATCGCCTTTCTTAAGGAGCAGAACTGAGTGGCAAAGCCGGTCCATTCCATGATCCGCGCACTCGACGAGGCGCGCTCGCTCGACTTCTACAGACGGGCCTTTGGCCTGGAAGTCACCGACCGTCTGAAGTTCGCAGACTTTGCCCTGATCTATCTGCGTCACCCCTCCTCACCCTTCGAGTTGGAGCTGACGGTCAATTTCGATCGCAAGGAGTCGTATGCGCTCGGCGACGGCTACGGACATCTCGCCGTGGTGGTCGAGGATCTCGATGCCGAACATGCCCGCTTCGAGCGTGAGAAGCTCGCACCGGGTCCGCTGCGCGACTTCAAGCACGACGGCAAAACGCTGGCGCGCTTCTTCTTCGTCAGCGATCCCGACGGCTACAAGATCGAGGTGATCCAGCGCGGCGGACGTTTCAACTGATCGAACCACAAAATCAAAATCATAAAAGGAGGAATGCCATGAGAGAAGTCGATCGTCGAAGCAGGCACAGCCGCCGCATCTTTCTCAAGGGCGCCGCGGCCGCCGTGCCGGTCGCGGCAGTCGCGACCAGCATCGCCGTCAGCATCGAGGGCGCCTGGGCCGACGAGGCAAGCGCGCTTTCGCCCGCGACGATGAAGACGCTGCTGAAAGTCGCGCGCGATATCTATCCACACGACGTCCTCGGCGACAGCTACTACATCACCGCGATCAAGCCGTGGGACGGAAAGGCCGCCAAGGACCCCGCCGTCAAGGCGCTAATCAGCGACGGCATCACCAGGCTCGATCAGAACGCGCGTGATCGCCACAAGGCGCCCTATGTCGAAGTGCCCTGGGAAGCCGACCGCGTGGTGCTTTTGAAGGAGATCGAGCAGAGCGACTTCTTCCAGAAGGTGCGCGGCGACCTCGTCGTCTCTCTCTACAACCAGAAAGACGTCTGGCCGCGGTTCGGCTACGAGGGCTCCTCCGCCGAACACGGCGGCTACATCAACCGCGGCTTCGCCGACATCGACTGGCTGCCGAAGGCTTAAGGCTCACCCAACGGTTCAGGAGAACGCATATGGCAAAATTCGATCTGAACGACTCCAGCGTTGTGGTGATCGTCGGCTCCGGTGCCGGCGGCGGCACGCTGGGCAACGAGCTCGCACAGAAGGGCGTCAAGGTCGTGATTCTCGAAGCAGGTCCCCGCATCGAGAATCAGGACTTCGTCAATGACGAGTGGGAGAGTTTCTCGCAGCTCGCCTGGACCGATGCGCGCACCACATCGGGATCATGGCGCGTCGCAAAAGACTTCTCGGGTCTTCCCGCCTGGATCGTCAAGGCGGTCGGCGGCTCGACCACACACTGGGCTGGCGCGTCGCTGCGGTTCGACGAGCACGAGTTCAAGGTGAAGAGCACCTACGGCAACATTCCCGGCGCCAACCTGCTGGACTGGCCGGTCACGCTCGCGGAGATGGAGCCGTGGTACGCCAAGGCCGAGAACAAGATGGGCGTGACCCGCACCAACGGCATTCCCGGACTTCCCGGCAACAATAACTTCAGAGTGATGGAGGCCGGCGCAAAGAAGCTCGGCTACAAGACGGTGCACACCGGCAACATGGCGATCAACAGCCAGCCGCGCGACGGACGCGGCGCCTGTCAGCAGATCGGCTTCTGCTTCCAGGGCTGCAAGTCCGGCGCGAAATGGTCGACGCTCTACACCGAGATACCCAAGGGCGAGGCGACCGGCAATCTCGAGGTTCGCCCCGCCAGCATGGCGGTCAAGATCGAGCACGATGCCGCCGGCAAAGTCACCGGCGTGGTTTACGCCGACGAGAGCGGTGCAATGCAGCGCCAGAAGGCACGCATCGTTGCGGTCGCCGGCAATTCGATTGAAAGCCCACGGCTGCTGTTGAACAGCGCATCCACGATGTTCCCCGACGGCCTCGGCAACTCAAGCGGTCAGGTCGGCCGCAATTACATGCGCCACATGACCGGTAGCGTCTATGCCGTGTTCGAGAAGTCGGTGCACATGTATCGCGGCACCACCATGGCCGGCATCATCCGCGACGAGGCCGCCAACAATCCGAAGCGCGGCTTCGTCGGCGGCTACGAGATGGAGACGCTGTCGCTCGGACTGCCCTTCATGGCGGCGTTCCTCAACCCCGGCGCCTGGGGACGTCCGTTCACCGCCGCGCTCGACGGTTATCCCAGGATGGCCGGGATGTGGCTGGTCGGCGAGGACATGGCGCAGGAAACCAACCGCATCACGCTCGATCCTGTCGTGAAGGACAAGTTCGGCCAGCCGGTCGCAAGCGTGCACTTCGACGATCATCCCAACGATCTCGCGATGCGCGCGCACGCCTACAAGCAGGGCGCTGCGGTCTACGACGCCGTCGGCGCCACCGTGAGCTATCCGACACCGCCCTATCCGAGCACGCACAATCTCGGCACCAACCGGATGAGCGAGAAGCCCAGGGATGGTGTGGTCAACAAGTTCGGGCAAAGCCACGACGTCAAGAACCTGTTCGTCTCCGACGGCAGCCAGTTCACCAGCGGCGCAGCCTGCAATCCGACGCTGACCATCGTCTCGCTGGCGATCCGGCAGGCGGATTACATTGCGGGTGCGATGCAGAAGAAGGAAATTTGATCCAATCTCGTTCGTCGTCCTGGCGAAAGCCAGGACCCATTGCCCCGGGAAGGAGTTCGGCGAAGGCTTGTTGTTCGGGACTCATACCGCCCATCGCTGATGGATTCCGCGGTATGGGTCCTGGCCTTCGCCAGGACGACATCAGGGCTATTCCGCTGCATCGAGGATGGGCGCAACCGTCGTCTTGAACGCCTGCACCGGCGCTGCCGTCTTGGAACGATAGATCAGGCAGGAGCAGCGCAGCAACGAGGCAAAATTATTGACCTCGCCGTGATGGTCGAGCACCTCGTTGTAGAGCGTCGTCAGGAATTTGCCGACGCTCATGTTCTCCTTGGCCGCGATCTCCTCCAGCGTGTCCCAGAACGCCATTTCCAGACGGATCGAGGTGCAATGCCCGCCGATCCGTAAGGAGCGGGTCTGGGATTCGTAGTCGCCTTGCGGCTGATGCGCGAAGAGATGGCACATGGCGTCCTCCCGTCCTGTTGCCGTTTTTTCGCGATGCTACACCGCAGCCCGGTACCCCACAATCGGGACGGCAGCCGGAGATCGATCCATCCCGGTTGCGCGATTTTCTCGAACGTCCAATCCCATCAATGCGATAGATAGCCCTTTTCCCCAGCCCGCCACGTTCCTGTTGCCCAACACATGCTTTTGACGCAACACGGCCTAGAATGGCGTTCTCCGCGAATCCAGATCGAAGCCCAAGATCAAAGCCGAAAATCGAGTTTCATGCCCGTCCGCCAATTACCCGAACAGGTCGTCAACCGCATCGCCGCCGGCGAAGTGGTCGAGCGTCCCGCGAGCGTGGTCAAGGAACTGGTCGAGAACGCCATCGACGCCGGCGCGAGCCGGATCGACGTCTTTACCGATGGCGGCGGACGCCGGCGGATCGGCATCACCGACGACGGCGGCGGCATGACCGCCAGGGACCTGTCGCTGGCGGTCGAGCGTCACGCCACCTCCAAGCTCGACGACGAGGACTTGCTGCAGATCCGCACGCTCGGATTCCGCGGCGAGGCGCTGCCCTCGATCGGCTCCGTGGCGCGGCTTGCCATCACCACGCGGCATGCCAGCGAGCCGCACGCCTGGGCGCTCAATGTCGAGGGCGGCGAGAAATCCGAGATCATGCCGGCGGCGCTGGCCCACGGCACGCGGGTCGAGGTCAACGACCTCTTCTACGCGACGCCGGCGCGGCTGAAGTTCTTGAAGACCGACCGGACCGAGGCGGAAGCGATCCGTGAGGTGGTGCGGCGCCTCGCGATGGCGCGACCCGAAATCGCTTTCACGCTCGCGGGCGAAGAGCGCGCGCCGGTGACCTGGGCTGCGGCGCTGCCCGGCGTCGCCGGTCGCCTGACCCGTCTCGGCGACATCCTGGGGGCGGAGTTCCGCAGCCATGCCATCGGGGTCCATGCCGAGCGCGAGGGCGTGGTGGTCGCCGGCTATGCCGCAGCGCCGGCGCTGACCAAAGCCAACGCGCTCGGGCAATATCTCTTCGTCAACGGCCGCCCGGTGCGCGACAAGCTGATCCTAGGGGCAGTCCGCGGGGCCTATGCCGACTATCTGCCGCGCGACCGCCATCCGGTGCTGGCGCTGTTTGTCACGCTCGATCCGCGCGAGGTCGACGCCAACGTGCATCCGGCCAAGACCGAGGTGCGGTTTCGCAACGCCGGCCTGGTCCGCGCGCTGATCGTGCACGGATTGAAGGACGGGCTTGCGCGGGAGGGCCGGCGCACCGCCGCCAACAGCGGCGAAAGCGCGCTGTCCTCGTTCCGCCCCGCATTCACGCCGCGCCCGGCAAGCTGGGACTGGCGCCAGTCGCCATCCGCCCCGGTCGCGCCGATGCCGTCATTCGACGGTGCCGCCGTGCCGGCCTTCGCCGAGCGCGCACAGGCCGCGTTCGATGTCGGCGCACCCAGCGCGGACGTGCGGATCGAATCCCAGCCAGTCAGTGACCTGGTCGACCGCCCGCTCGGCGCTGCGCGCACCCAGATCCACGAGACCTATATCGTCTCGCAGACCCGCGACGGCCTGATCATCGTCGACCAGCACGCCGCGCATGAACGCATCGTCTATGAACGGCTGAAGGCCTCGCTGGCGGCCAACGGCGTGCAGCGGCAGATCCTGCTGATCCCCGAGATCGTCGAGATGGACGAGGCCACGGTGGAGCGCCTGCTCGAGCGCAGCGAGGAGCTGGCGTCGTTCGGCCTTGCGATCGAATCCTTCGGCCCCGGCGCGGTTGCGGTGCGCGAGACGCCGTCGCTGCTCGGCAAGACCAACGCCGGCGGCCTGTTGCGCGATCTTTCCGAGCACATGGCCGAGTGGGACGAGGCGCTGCCTCTGGAGCGCCGCCTGATGCACGTCGCCGCCACCATGGCCTGCCACGGCTCGGTGCGCGCCGGCCGCAGGCTGCGACCGGAGGAGATGAATGCCCTGCTCCGCGAGATGGAGGACACCCCGAACTCCGGCCAGTGCAATCACGGCCGGCCGACCTATGTCGAGCTGAAGCTGTCGGATGTCGAGAAGCTGTTCGGGCGACGGTAACGTTCGAAATTACGGCCGCTTCAAAAACACGAACTCCGTGTCGTCATAAGCGCGCCGCTCCAATTCCTCGAAGCCTTCCGGCGTGACGAACTGCGCAGCCTTCGCCTCTTCCACCACGAGCAGCGCGCCCGGCGTGAGCCAGCCCCCGTCGCGCAAGCTCGCAAGCGCCTTCTCCGCAAACCCTTTGCCATAGGGCGGATCGAGGAACACCAGCGAGAACGGCTCGACCGGATGCGCAGGCCCGAGATCGGTGGCATCACGGCGATAGACTTTTGTCACGCCACCCAGGCCCAGCGTCTCGACATTATTCCGCAGCAGGGCGCGCGCTTCCGCGCCGTTGTCGACGAACAGCGTGAACTTCGCGCCGCGTGAAGACGCTTCGATTCCCAGCGCACCGGTGCCGGCGAAGAGATCGAGCACGCGCGCATCCGCAATCGGATCGTCATAGGCGTGCACGAGGATGTTGAACACGGACTCACGCAGGCGGTCCGCCGTGGGGCGGATGTCGCGCGAGGACGGTGAGGCCAGATTGCGCCCCTTCAATCGACCGCCGACGACGCGCAACGTCAGTCCTCCTTCGGCGCCAGATCGCGCTTGCCGTGATAGCCGCGCTTGGGACGGCGCGGCGGGCCGTAGCCGCTCGCCTCAGCCTCGTTGCGCTCGCGCGCTTCCTCGCTGCCGGTGCGTTGCACCAGCACGCGGCGGCCCTTGCGGTCGTTGATCACGCCGCGCTTGGTCGCCGGCTTCTTCTCGCGCGGCACGTCGTCGCCCTCATGCGAGGCAGATTTCTGCGGCACGTCGAACTGCGCACCCGATTTCTCGATGATCTTTTCGCCGAGCTGGTCGCGCAGCACGCGGGACTTGATCTCCTCGACCTGGCCCTCGGGGACCTCGCCGAGCTGGAACGGGCCGTAGGAGACCCGGATCAGCCGGTTCACCTCGAGCCCGAGATGAGCGCAGACGTTGCGCACTTCGCGGTTCTTGCCCTCGCGGATCGCGAAAACCAGCCAGACATTCGCGCCCTGGTCACGCTCCAGCGTGGCGTCGATCGGACCGTATTTGATGCCCTCGATCTCGATGCCGTTCTTCAGCTCGTCGAGCTGCGCCTGCGTGACGTCGCCATGGGCGCGGACACGGTAGCGGCGCAGCCAGCCGGTGTCCGGCAGCTCGAGCGTGCGCGCGAGCCCGCCATCATTGGTGAGCAGCAGCAGGCCCTCGGTGTTGAAGTCGAGCCGGCCGACGCTGATCAGCCGCGGCAGACCTTCGGGCAGATTGTCGAACACGGTCGGACGGCCCTCGGGATCGTCATGCGTCGTCATGAGGCCGCGGGGCTTGTGATAGAGGAACAGCCGCGTGCGCTCGCGCTCCGGCAACGGCTTGCCGTCGACAGTGACGACATCGTTCGAGGTGATGTCGAGCGCCGGCGAATTGATGACACGGCCGTTGACGCTGACGCGGCCCTGCGTGACCATCTCCTCGGCATCGCGGCGCGAGGCGAGGCCCGCGCGCGACAGCACCTTGGCGATACGCTCGCCGGCCTTCTTCGGCTTGGTCTCTTCCTCGCGGCGCGGCCGCCGCTCGGAATCACGATCGCGCTCGCGATAGGCGCCGCGACCGCCGAAGGCCGGACGCTTCTCGAAGATCCTGCTCTCGTCCTCGTTTTCGCGGCGTGGACGATCGCCGGAACGCGCTTCGCTGCGGGGATGCTCGTGCCAGTCGGAACGGCCCTCGGAACGCTCGCGCGGACGATCGAATTTCGGGCGATCGCCGCCGCGATCGAACCTCGGACGATCATCGCGTGGACGATCGAACTTGGGGCGATCGAATTTGGGCCGCTCGCGGAACGGACGATCACCCGATGGACGATCGTCGCGCGAACGGGAAAAGCGCGGACGGTCTTCGCCACCGCCATGCCGATCGTCGCGCTTCTGCCAGGGCTTGTCCCCACCGCGGTCGCTGCCGCCAAAATCCTTGCGCGGACCCTTGCTGAAGTCCTTGCGCGGCGGCCGGTCGCCGCGAGGCGCCGCATCGCGCTTCTGCCAGGGTTTTGAATCGCTGCGCTCGCTGCGATTGCGGTCCGGTGCGCCGCGCGAAAACTTCCGCTCGCCGTCGAACTTGCGTTCCGGACGGTCGCCACGCGGCGCGTAAGGTCGCTTGTCGCCAAACTTCGCGTCACCGGTTCGGCCGGCCGGACGGGAATCGTCGCGATCCCTGCGCGGCGGACGGTCATCACGCCCATAGGACGGGCGATCACCGCGCGGCTTGAACGGCCGCTTGTCGCCATCGCGCGAGGGGCGATCAGAAAATGGGCGGTCACCACGGGGCTTGAACGGGCGCTTCTCGCCGTCGCGCGACGGACGATCGGAAAACGGACGGTCTTCACGCGGCTTGAAGGGACGATCGCCGCGCGGCTTGAAGCTGCGCTCGCCACGATCCTCGCCGCGCGGCCGGTCTTCACGCGGCCGGTCTTGGCGATTGAATTTCGGGCGGTCGCTGAAGTCGCGGCGCGGGGCATCGCCCTCCTCGCGGCGGCGGAATGATGGACGGCTGTCGCGGTCGCCGCGGGGCGGGCGGGCGTCGCCTTTGTCCCCGGGAGGGCCGCGCTTGGCGAACTTCTTGTCGGGTCCGCGTGGCTTGCCGGAGCGGCCCTTGGCGGGGCCGCCCTTGGCCGGGCCGCGATCACGCCGGCCGCGGGAATCGTTGTCTTTGTCGCTGTCGCGAGGCATGAATAATCTCACTCAGGGGATGGCCAGAAAGCATTGTGCGCGCTCGTCTCGAGCCGCATGCTCAGGCAAATTCGGTCAAGCACTTCTGCTGAAGGCGCAGCTACTAGCAGGTTTCTCGCGATGATACGAGGCTTGAAAGCCCCCTCTTTCATGGATTTGGCGCTCAAAACGGCCGAAAACGCCGGAAAGGCGGGCGAAGTTCCGATCGGATGTGTCGTGGTCCGCAATTACGAGGTCATCGCCACCGCGGCGAACCGGACGCTGACCGACTACGACCCCACGGCGCATGCCGAGATCGTGGCGCTGCGCGAGGCGGCCAAAAAGATCGGCAGCGAGCGTCTGGTCGACTGCGACCTCTACGTGACGCTGGAGCCGTGCACCATGTGTGCGGGCGCGATCTCGTTTGCAAGGGTGAGGCGCCTGTATTACGGCGCCGCCGACCCCAAGGGCGGCGCGGTTGAATCAGGTGTGCGGTTCTTCACGCAGCCGACCTGCCATCACGTCCCGGATGTCTATTCCGGGGTCGGCGAAAGCGAGGCGGCGCGGCTGCTCAAGGACTTCTTTCGGGAGCGGCGCTAAGGCGCGGCAAAGAACTCGCGCAGCGCCTTTGCGGTGACGTCAGGGTTCTCCTCGGTGAGGAAGTGCCCCGAATCCACCGGCATGCCTTCGACGTTCGTCGCCCATTGCTTCCAGATGTCGAGCGGGGTGGCGGCGGCTTGCGCCACGCCGGCATTGCCCCACAGCGCCAGCATCGGAATGGTGATCTTCTTGCCGGCCTCGAAATCGGCCTTGTCGAGATCGTAGTCGAAATAGGCGCCGGCGCGATAATCCTCGCACATCGCGTGGACGCGGGCGGGATCGCGGAACGGGGCGATGTAGTGTTCGAGCGCGCGCTTGTCGATCGCATCGAGCGTCTTCGATTTGGTCTGGCTCGCCATCTTGAAGCGCAGGAAGAACTCGCCGTTGCTCGCGACCAGCGTCTCCGGCAGCGGATAGGGCTGCGCCAGAAAAGTCCAGTGATAGATCTTCAGCGCATAGGCGCGGTTCATCCGCTCCCAGTAATTATAGGTCGGCAGGATATCGAGCACCGCAAGCTTCGACAGCCGGCCGGGATGATCGAGCGCCAGCCGATACGAGACGCGGCCGCCGCGATCGTGGCCGGCGAGCGCGAAGTGCACGTGGCCGAGCCGCTCCATCGCCTCGATCATGGCCTTGGCCATCGCGCGCTTGCTGTAGGGCATGTGCAGCGCGTCGCTCTCGGGCATGTCGGACCAGCCATAGCCGGGCAGATCGGCGATGATCAGCGTGAACTGGTCGGCCAGTTGCGGCGCCACGCGGTGCCACATCACGTTGGTCTCGGAGAAGCCGTGCAGCAGCAACAGCGGCGGTCCCTTGCCGCCGACGCGGGCGAAGATGCGGCCGAAGGAGGTATTGATCCATTCGGAGGCGAAGCCGGGATAGAGGTCGGCGAGATCGGACATCTTGTGCATCCTTATCTGTCAGCGTGGGATCTGTTCGGTGTTGAGAATGCCCCAAAACAAAAAGTCGAAAAACAACCCCATGCACAGTAGCTAAGTCCAACAACCGCCTACATAATTTCGGAGTGCCGTCGGGCGGGGCGAAATTGCGCGCGTGTGCGAAAAAAGCCTGTCAGCTCTTGGCTTTCTCGGCGTCCACGGCCTGCCAGCCGATGTCGCGGCGGCAGAAGCCTTCCGGCCAGTTGATGCGGTCGACGGCCTGGTAGGCGCGCACCTGCGCTTCCGTCACGGTCTTGCCGAGCGCGCAGACATTGAGGACGCGGCCGCCATTGGCGAGGATGGCGCCGTCCTTCTCGACCGTGCCGGCGTGGAAGATCTCGGCGGTCTCGACCTTGGCGGCGTCATCGAGCCCCTCGATCCGCGTGCCTTTCTGGTAATCGCCGGGATATCCCTTTGCCGCCATCACCACCGTGAGCGCGGCCTCCGGATGCCAGCGCAGGTCAAAGTTCTTCAGCTGCCCGTCGCAGGCGGCGAGGAAGGCCGGCACGATGTCCGACATCATCCGCAGCATCAGCACCTGGCACTCGGGATCGCCGAAGCGGACGTTGAACTCGAACAGTTTTGGCCCTTGCGTCGTCAGCATGATGCCGGCGTAGAGGATGCCGCGAAACGGCGTGCCGCGCTGCTTCATGCCTGATACCGTCGGCAGAATGATCTTGGCCATGATCGCGTCATGGATCGCCGGCGTGACCAGCGGCGTCGGCGAATACGCGCCCATGCCGCCGGTGTTCGGACCGACGTCGTGGTCGAACACGCGCTTGTGGTCCTGCGCGGACGCCAGCGGAATGGCGGTCTCGCCGTCGCACAGCGCGAAGAAGCTGATCTCGCGGCCCGGCAGAAACTCCTCGATCACGACCTCGGCGCCGGCCTCGCCAAAGCCGCCCTCGAACATCATGGCGATGGCGTCCTCCGCCTCGCGCACCGACTTGGCGACGACGACGCCCTTGCCGGCGGCAAGACCGTCGGCCTTGACCACGATCGGCGCGCCCTGGCTCTGGACGTAAGCACGCGCATCGGCGGCGTTGGTGAAGCGCTTGTAGGCGCCGGTCGGAATGCCGAACTCGGTGCACAGCGCCTTGGTGAAGCCCTTCGAGCTTTCGAGCTGGGCGGGGATCCTGTCCGGCCCGAACGCCTTGATGCCGGCGGCGGTGAGGTCATCGACGATGCCGGCCGCCAGCGGCGTCTCCGGGCCGACCACCACGAGCTCGACCGCATTCGCCTTGCAGAAGTCGATCACGGCGGCATGGTCGGCGATGTCGAGCGCCACGCATTCCGCCTCGCGCGCGATCCCGGCATTGCCCAGCGCGCACCAGAATTTGGTCACCAGGGGAGAGGCCGCGATCTTCCACGCCAGCGCATGTTCGCGGCCGCCGGAACCAAGCAGGAGAATGTGCATCGAAGGCTCGAAATGAGGGGTTTGGCTGGGGGCCGAGGTCGCATGAATCGGGGCGGGGCTCAAGGGGAAACGGCCCCACTCCCGTCATTCCGGGGCGCGGCGAAGCCGCGAGTCCGGAATCCATAGTTGCGGTACGCCTCGATTCAGAGTGCATCACCGTCGGCAAGACCAGCACGGCCGAAGGTAGGACGGCAAGGAGGCCTTTCTCTCGGATCGAACCTAGCCGAGCACCGCACTAGCTCAGCGCCATCGCTTGATGGCGATCCGCTCGACGTTCGGGACGGCATGGCGGCCATATCTCGCGACGCGCCGAGTGGCCGACTTTCCAAGCTTTGCGCGATGCTAAGCGTTCACGCAGGAGAAATAGACGCGTTGATGACAGTGAGCGGATGCCGGCGGATTCGAGGTCTCACGCACGACAACGACCTTCACTCTGTTGGTAAATTTCCGCGCCGCTGCTCGTATCGACCAACGATCCGTCTCAATAAGCGGAAGAGCAAATAGGAAGCCACAATCAAGAGCAACACGTCGATGGCAAGGAATCCTGCAAGGGCAAGCTTCGACGTTGGAAAATATTTGGCCAAATCCCGTGCCACATCCCGATAGAGGTAAATGAAAGCGAAAGTCCCCACAGCACTCAACCCGGCCACTGTTGTAAGGGTGGACACATAAATCTTGAAGAACAGCGTGCGAGCCGTCCTAGGCTTGATTGCCTGCCGAATGCGAAACGCAGAAATTGCGAAGCTCAGAGAGTGCACAAGCTGAGCCGCCGGACTGCGGAGGTCCTCGATCACGGCCAGCCACTCGCTCTCGGCGGCAGCGCGTTCGTCGACAGGTAAGCGGGCAGCAGCGAACCTAACGAGCCGGCGACAGAGCGGCAGGTGCTGCACTCCGATCTCGACGCCAAACCAGCGGACGACGAGACCAAGCCCGACCACTCCAAGAATGCCAAGGATCACGCCCATGCAAGGCTCCCCTTCGGTGACACGCTAGGAAGATTTTTACGATAGGCTGCTTGACCTGCGGGCGTGAGCTTGTAATACCGACGCTTCGGACGCCCGAGTTCGACGGGATCGTCATTCTCCCAGCGGTCCTTGAGCCATCCGGCAGACTTGAACCGGATCAGGATAGGGTAGAGCGTACCGGACAGGATGCCGGTGCGCTCCGCAATGTCCGCACCGGAAAGTTCTCGGTTCCCGGCCTCGACGAATGCGTTCAACACGTTCAGTCCTTTCGCGCTTAAGCGCGGTTCGTTGGTACCCATTACGTGCTCCCGGTTACATCACCCCTATGTAGATTTTCTATATAGGTCCCATCGAGTCTCGTCAAGCGGTGCTCGCCGGACGGCCTTAAGCGATAAAACACGGGCTTTCCCGCCACGATCGAACTTGCCACACGCCACGCGCCTTGAGGCAAGCGATCGCCTCTCGGACGACGGCCGCGTTTTCGGAGAACGGGGATAAAGAAGCGATGGGTTTCGCAAGGGCTCAACCCATCCTACGAGCTGAGGACCACCTTATGATTGCGGCTGAACTCAAGCGCAGGCGTAACGCTACCTGGGTGGTCTCGTATGACGACGTGCCAGAAATCAGACAGGCCTGTTCGTCATTTGCGCCCATAACGTACCTGCTCAATTACAGCCCGTAGGATGGGTTGAGCCCTTGCGAAACCCATCGCACTTGTTTCGTGGTAACGTCCCGTCATGACCGCGTACCGCCGCAACTTTCTTCCGGGTGGGTGCTTCTTCTTCACGGTCAACCTGGCGGAGCGGAAGCTAGCGTTGCTGACGGATCATATCGGGTTGTTGCGCACGGCGTTTCGTGAAACGCACCGACGCCATCCATTCACGATCGATGCCATCGTGGTGCTGCCTGATCACCTTCACACGGTGTGGACGTTGCCAGAAGGTGGTGCCGATTTTGCAATGCGCTGGCAGTTGATCAAATCCACCTTTTCGCGCGGCCTGGCGCGCAACGAGAGGATATCCCCAAGCCGCGCGGCCAAAGGTGAACGGGGCATCTGGCAACGCAGATATTGGGAGCATACCATTCGCGACGAAGCTGATTTCGCGCGGCATGTAGACTATGTTCATATCAATCCGGTCAAGCACGGGCTCGTCGACAGAGTCCGTGACTGGGCGCCCTCCTCGTTTCATCGCCACATAAAGTTCGGCAATTACCCGGCCGATTGGGCCGGCGATCAGTCGGATGACGGCCGCGATTTCGGAGAACGGGGATAGAGAAGCGATGGGTTTCGCAAGGGCTCAACCCATCCTACGAGCTTTGTACCAGTAAAGCAGCGTTGGCCCCTTGATGCCTCGGACCCCGGAGAATCGTACTCGCTTTCGGCACCTGCACACGGCGCCCGGATCGGCATCCGACGCAAGGAAACGCGCGAAGCCGTCCTGCTATGGGAGCGCCAGAATCGCCCGCAATTTCTCGTTCAACTGATCGATAGAAAACGGCTTGCCTATCGCGGGCGAACTGTTGAACTCCTCCTCGAGCGGAGGTCCGCCGTAACCCGTGCTGAACAGGAAGGGAATCCTTCGCTCCCGCAAGATGCGAGCTACCGGAAAAACAAGTTCGCCAGCCAGGTTCACATCAAGGAGCGCCAAATCGAACGATGCCGTCGTCGCGAGTTCGCACGCCTTTTGTACGTGGGCTGCTGAGGCAACGACCTTCAAGCCCAGTTCCTCAAGCATATCTTCGAGCATGAGGGCCACAAGGCCCTCATCTTCGACCAGGAGAACCTTGGCGCCGGACAGCTCAACCATTGGACGCTGCAGGCATAATGGGAAACACCATGCGGCAGCGAGTGCCCTCCGGCTCGAATACCAGATCGAACTCACCTGCGAGATCATGCTCGACGCAACGTTCCATCAACCGCGTGCCGAAGCCGCGCCGCTTTGGAGGCGTAACAGGTGGTCCGCCACGTTCGTGCCATTCGCAATCCAGCACGGCTTGCGAGCGCTCGCCGGCGCTGATCCGCCAAGTGAGCGAAACTGATCCATTCGGCACTGAGAGTGCGCCGTACTTCGCCGCATTGGTCAGAAGCTCGTTGAGCACCATGGTGATGCTAAGTGCCATGCGGGCGTCTAGCTCAACGTGCGGCCCGCTAGTCAGCACCCGTCCGCCCGACATCGGAGCGACGATATCGTGGACGAGCTTTTCGAAAGGGGTATCCTGCCAGTTTCGCTTCGTCAGCAGGTCATGTCCGCGGGCGAGCGCAAGCAGCCGTCCCGTGAAGGTCGGCAGAAATTCCTGCAGATCGGCGGCGTGACGGGCGGTCTGGTTCGCCAGAGATTGCACCGTGGCCAGGGTGTTTTTCACACGGTGGTTTAGTTCGTCGATGAGAGCCTTTTGAGCGTTCTCGGCGTTCTTCCGCTCGCTAATGTCGACGAGCATGTTGATGGCGCCGACAAGATTGCCGTCCGCGTCGCGCAGCGGCGTTGGAAAAGGAATAAACGGCACGCGTCTGCCGTCTGGACGTTCGGCCACCGCTTCGGCACCGCGAACCGGCCGGTTTTCGCGCAGCGCAACAGCCATCGGGCATTCATTGTGCGGCAGCGGCGAGCCGTCGGGCCAATAGAGCTTCCAGGTCACACACCATTCGTCGCCTGGCTGCGGCGTTCTGCCCGCCATCTCGACGGCAGCCCGATTGAAGAAATTAATGCGCCCCTTGGCGTCCGTCGTGTAGATGGCTGCTGGCAACGCCTCGAGGAGATCGCGCATGCGCTGCTCGCCTTCACGCAAGCGATCCTCCAGTTGCTTGGTGGTGGTGACATCCTGAGCGACCCGCACGCCATAAAGGAAGCAGCCTTCCGAATCCCGCACCGACGAACTGAAGATATCCAGATGGCGAACGGACCCGTCAGGCCGTAGTACACGCTTGCGAACCGTGTAGTTCTCGATGTCGCCGCGGACTTGCCGCGCGTACAATTCGGCATCTTCGGTCTGATCGTTGGGATCGGTGTAGTCGAGGAAGGTCATCCCCAACAGTTCGTCGCGTTTGCGCGCGGTGATGCGGCAGAGGGAATCATTCACCCGCAAGAAGCGACCATTCTCGTCGGTCTCCGAAATGCCGACGCTGGCGGCCTCATAAGTCGCCGCAAGCCGCGCCTCACTTGCTTGCCGTGCCTCTTCGGCAGCATGCAGTTCGGTGACGTCGGTCGTGAAGCAGCGCGTGTTGACAAACTTGCCGTCCACAATGCGGCTGTTCGAGGTAATCAGGACATGCTTGATCGTGCCGTCGCGGGCGCGCAGCCGGGCAGGGTAGCGCTGCAGCGGCTCACCGCACGAAAGACGCTGGAGAATATCGCCAATCACGGGAGCGTCGGCGTGGAACTCGGCGACATGACGCCCGATATACTCCTCGGGCCGGTACCCAAGCAGATCCAATTCGGCCTTATTGGCGCGAATGATAATTCCCTCGCCACTGACGATGTGAAGGCCCACCGCGCCGTTGTCGAAAAAGTCCTGCAGATCCTGCGTCGTGCGGCGGACTTCCTCCTCGACCTGCTTGCGTCCGGTGATGTCCTGGAAGCAATTGATGGCGCCCTGGATGCGACCAGAAAAGTCGCGCAACGCCCGGATGTTGACCATGGCCGTGAAGCGAGAGCCATCCGGCCGCGCCATTATCACTTCGGCATTGCGCGTCGGCGTTCCCGCGCGAACGGCGGTGGCCATGGGGCAGTCGGCATGCGCGAGGGGAGTTCCATCCAGCAGGTAGAGCTGGTGTGAACCGCAGAAGCGCTCCCTCCCAACATCAGGTGTGCGCCCCCACAGCACCACAGCCTCCGCGTTATAGGCGACCAGCAGCCCCTCCGCGTCACAGAGATAGACTGCGCCCGGAATGGCATCGAGCGCGGCAGCGCCGGCCGCAACCAGGGCCTCGAACTCCGTGGGGCGGTGCCGGGCGGAGAGTGGGAATTCTTCTACGTTCGACATGCGGGTGCCCGGCTCTCGGGGGCGAGAGGAACGACGACCCGATACGAGCGTCGTTCGTGCAATAAACATGGGCGGACGCCCCTCCGGCCCGCCGAACTGCTCTTAACGCATCACGGGCCCCTTGGTTCCCCCCGTAGGTACGGGTTCGCGAGGGTCCGCTAATGGCGGTTATCGGCGTCAGGACAAGCTGATGAGCATGTCCGCTAAGGGCCGCCTGACCGGGGACATTGCATGGCCGCGACCGCCACTGAGCGGCCTTACTGTCTTGTGTGGTGCTTGAGAACAGTGACGCGCCGATCTCTGTGCCACACTTCTAAATCGTGGCCGTCGAGCAGCTGTCTCGCTTTGGCTGTGGCCTCCTCGTCGTCGGCGCAATCCATCTCATGAACGCCGCTGATCCGCCCGTCCTCGCCCATGATATAAGCGCGGTAGTCCATCGCACGCGTTTCCCCGTTGGGAACGTTTTACCTCCCAGTTACGGGGCGCGGCTTTAACATAGATTAATCGATGTCGTGGGTGCCTCAATCGTCGCAATGAGCTCCTGGCACTTGAAGATGCGGACGGTTTTGAAGAAGCGTGTATCGAGATAGCTTTGGACCCGCAGCAATCGGGCATCGCAATGCCGGCAATCCCCAAATTGATATGGACTATCGTTGTACGGGCGAGCCTCGCAGGTCAGCTTCGGGTCACAAGCCATCGATCATGCCCGAGGTGGGAGACTTCCGCTTTGCGTTGGTAAGCCGACATTTATGAGTACGTCCTACCCCTGCTTCCCCGCAATAATCTCCTGCAACGTCGCGACATGCCGCGCAAACGCGCCGCGGCCGGCGGCTGTGGCAGTCACCGTGGTCTGCGGCTTCTTGCCGACGAACGCCTTCTCCACCGACACGTAGCCTGCTTTCGCCAGCGTCTCGATATGCGCGCCGAGATTGCCGTCGGTGGCGCCGGTGAGCTTTTTCAGCCGGGAAAATTCCAATCCTGCGGTGGCCGGCAGCGCGTTCAGTGCCGCCATGATCTTGAGCCGCAACGGCTGGTGGATGATGTCGTCGAGCTCGGCCATCAGATCCGCCGCATCCAGAGGCCGCCGAGGATCAGGCCTCCGCCATTGACGAAGGCCATCCAGAGCGGGAACGCCTCGCCGATGTAGAAATAGCCGATCAGCGTCAGCGCGGAGATGCCGAGACCGATCGCCATGAAGGCATAGCCGAACCAGAGACCCGCCAGCGAATAGAACAGCATGAAGTAGAGCGGCCAGAACGTGCCGAGCTGGCGCGGACCGAAATGACCGATCACGCTGGTGCAGAGATAACCGAAGGCGAAGAAGAGCGCGAACACCAGAAGCAGTCTGATGTTGAAGGCGACGCCATGGGAATAATGTGGCGGATTGAGAATGCGCAGCGCCACCAGACCGCCGGCGCCCAAAACGTCCACGGCAACCCAGGCGTAGCCCGCATAGACCGGCCAAAGCCAGGTCACGAGATTGCCCGCGAACACCAATGCGCCCCACCAGACGGCAGCAAAGCTCGCCAGCTCGTAGAGCTGCGATTGCTTCACGCGCTGGACGATGTCGTCGATATCGGCCAGCGCCGCCGAGGCTTCCTTGCTGTCGATCATGACTGCCCTGTCCCGCGCGTCGCCACATCGTCGGCGATGACCGAGATCGCCTTCGGGTTGGTGACGATGCCCATATGGTTGATGCCGTCGATGATCTTGACGTCGACCGACGGCTTCACCGCCTGCACGGTCTCCGCGTACTTGTCCGAGATCATCATCTCGTCCTCGGCGCCGCCGAAGATCGTGATCGGGCGGGTCGTCGCCGGAAAATCGGTGCGATAGCCGCGCGTTGCGAAATTGCGCGTCAGGCGGTCCGAATAGGTCGAGACGAGGTACTTTGCCGAAGTCGCGGGCACGGCGAGCGCGAGCACCGGAAGCTGCGAACAGCAGTCGATGCCGATCTTGCGCAGCGTGGCCAGCGCGAAGAAGCGCGGCAGGTCGACATTGGCCCAGCCGCCGGCATGCGGCTTGTTGGTCGGCGCGTCATAGCCGAGATAGGGCGCGAGCAGCACGGTGCGCACGAACATGTCCTGCATGATCGGCGTCGCGGCGACGCGCAGCGAGAAGCCGGCGCCGGCGGAATGGCCGATCAAGGTGAGCGGCAGCTCCGGCGCGGTCTTGCGGATTTGAGCGACGAAATCGACGAGGTCGTCCTCGAGCTGGCCGACATAGCCGATATCGCCGCGCGTGCCGGAGCCACCATGGCCGCGGATGTCGAGCGCCCAGGTCTCCACGCCGCGCGAGGCGATGGCCTGGGTCAGGGCATGATTGACGGTGCCGCTGGAGCCGGACGAGCCGTGGATGAAGATCGCGCCACGGCCGGTCGCGGGGCCGGAGCCATTTCCGTTCCGATGGGATCGGAACGGGGCTCCGGATTCTTGTTTTGACGCGTTTTCTTCACGCGAACCGGCTTCCACTTCGCTTGAAAACGCTTTGGCAGCGTAGTGGCGAAAACCGATCCAGGTGCCGTCGCGGGCCTGGAAGCGCTCCAAGGGCGGGAGGGTGGTCCAGTCGATTCCCTTGGCGGAGTCGGAGACCGATCGCATCTCCGGCGGCCGCTCCAGCGGCGTTGCGATCATCACGGTCAGGATCAGCGCCACACCGCCGGCCGCACACAGGGCCCATTTCAGCCCGCTCAAAACGCCGCGCAGCACTCGAATTGCCATGATCTACTCCTCCCAAACTAATCAACTATAGAGAACTCTATAGTACAGAGTACTCTCCTAATCAATCCCCGGATTGGCGCGGCGCTGCAAAAATCCTTAACGTCGGGTCTGATCCCCACATGCCGAATCGTTTGCCGATGCCTTCAGCGGAACCCCTGATCAACACGCCCGAATTCACCGTTTCAGAGCTCTCGCAGTCCCTGAAACGGACGGTCGAGGACACCTACGGCCATGTCCGGGTCCGCGGCGAGATCTCCGGCTTCCGCGGGGCTCATTCGTCGGGCCATTGCTATTTCGCGCTCAAGGACGAGAGCGCCAAGATCGAGGCGGTGATCTGGAAGGGCGTGCACGGCCGCATGCGCTTCAAGCCCCAGGAGGGGCTCGAGGTCATCGCCACCGGCAAGCTCACGACCTATCCGGGGTCCTCGAAATACCAGATCGTGATCGAGGCGCTGGAGCCGGCCGGCATCGGCGCGCTGATGGCGCTGATGGAGGAGCGCAAGAGGAAGCTCGCCGCCGAAGGCCTGTTCGACGAGGCGCGCAAGCAGCTTTTGCCGTGGCTGCCGGAGGTGATCGGCGTGGTGACCTCGCCGACCGGCGCCGTGATCCGCGACATCCTGCATCGCCTGGAGGACCGCTTTCCTCGCCACGTGCTGGTATGGCCGGTCAAGGTGCAGGGCGAAGGCTCGGCCGAGCAGGTCGCAGCCGCAATCCGCGGTTTCAACGCGCTGCCTGAGGGCGGCAAGATTCCGCGCCCCGACGTGCTGATCGTGGCGCGCGGCGGCGGCTCGCTGGAGGACCTCTGGTCGTTCAACGAGGAAATCGTGGTCCGTGCCGCGGCCGAGAGCATGATCCCGCTGATCTCGGCCGTGGGGCATGAGACCGACATCACGCTGATCGATTTCGTCGCCGACAAGCGCGCGCCGACGCCGACGGCGGCGGCCGAGATGGCGGTGCCGGTGCGCAGCGATCTCTTCGTCGAGGTCGGCGATCTCGGGCGACGCACCCGGTCCTGCTGGCAACGCGGCCAGGAGAGCCGCCGCAGCGAGCTGCGCGCCGCCGCGCGCGCGCTGCCGGCCGCCGGCGATCTGCTGGCGATCCCGCGGCAGCGGCTGGATTCAGCGGGTGCGTCCCTGCCCCGCTGCCTCAAGGCCAACACGCATGCGCATTTCCGCAGGTTCACCGCCGCAGGCGCCAAGCTGACGCTGCGGGTGCTGCACGGCCAGATCTCGCAGGCCGATCACCGCCTCACCGTGTGCGGCGAGCGGCTCGGCCTGTCCACGCGCTCGCTCTTACGGCGGCGGCGCGACCGCTTTGCCGGACTGGAGGTGCGCCTGCGCGCCTCGAAGCTTTCCAATGCGCAGGCGCAGCGCAACGCGATTCACCGTCAGCGCGAGCGCACGCATCGCCTTGCCGAGCGCGCGGGTCGCGCGCTGGTGACGCTGTTGCAGCGGCTGGATGCCCGCGTCGAGAACAGCGGCAAGCTGCTCTCCGCGTTGTCCTATCGCGGCGTGCTCGCGCGCGGCTTTGCGCTGGTGCGCGACGAGGCCGGGCATCCCTTGCATTCAGCGGACGCGATAGGTCCTGGTGCAAGGGTCGAGATCGAGTTCGCGGATGGCCGTGTGGGTGCGACGGCGGATGCGGATCGTGCAGCACCGACGGCAAAGCGCGCGCCATCGCAAGCGAAGGCGGCGGCGCAGGAGGCCAAGCAAGCTCCGAAGCGCGTGGGCAAGCCGGTGGATCAGGGGAATTTGTTTTAGGCGGGAGGGCGGCGCGCCACCCTCGCCGTCATTCCCCGCCTTGTGCGCAATTGCGCACTGGAGCGGGGAATCCAGTACGCCGCGGCTTCTCGATCCATCACAACCGCCTCGGCGTACTGGATCGCCCGGTCAAGCCGGGCGATGACAGTGAGTGTGTGGGACGCGTGTCACGAACTCGCTGTCGTAGCCCGCATGAGCGTAGCGACATGCGGGAGCAGCGGCCCCGGATATCGCTACGCTCATCCGGGCTACAAGACTGCGCGTCTCAGCGGCAAGACAATCCCGCGTCGATCGTGGTCCAGAAGCCGCAATGTTCCGGCGCGAGTTGCGGCGCGCCGGCATGGGCTTCAAACAGGAAGACCGCGACGGTGAAGACGATCAGGGCGGAGGAGAACAGGACGAAGCGGTTGCGCATGGGATTGCGTTTAATCGACATCGTGGTCGAATGATGGCGTCGTTACGAAATGAAACCCTCACGGCGCGCGATCCGTAGAGTCACGGTCGGCCATTTTCCGTGCAGGGCGGTGGTCGATGCGGGGCTGTCCGCTGTTGTTCCCTCCGGCGGCCCCGCCTTCGCTTCTCACGAGCTACGGCGCGGCGAGCCCGCTCGCCACATGTAGCTTGCATGAGCGCAGCGACATGCGGGACAGGCCTACCCGGATATCGCTACGCTCATCCGGGCTACGGCACTGCCATCACGCGCCAGCCACTCCGCCACTTCCTTCTGCGACTCCGCGCGCGCTGCCGCATCGGTGCCGAGATGGCCGTGCTCGGGCGCGGCGGCATCAAGGCTGCCGGCGGCTGCGTGCAGCGGCGTGTTGGCGCGGTCGAAATCGTGATAGGCGCCGGGATAGACCACGATGCGCGCGAGCGCGCTGCGGCCATGCGCGCCCTCGACCATCTGGCGGCAGGCCGGCGGCGACGAGACGTCGTCATTGCCACCGATCAGCACCAGCGTCGGCACCCGTGTGCTCCACCCGAGGCCGGCGGAAATCCTGCAGTCCGGATAGAACGCGATCGCGGCGCGGAAATCCGGACCCGTCTCGCGCGCAAGGTTTTGCGGACGCACGGCCCAGAGCAGCGCGCTGGCGCCGTTGGCCCAGCCCATCAGGCTGACACGGTCGCGCGCTGCCCAGCTCTGCTTCATCAGCCACGCGCGCGACGCCGCGATATCGGTGACGCGTTCGCGCCGCGCCTTGACGTGGATCTCCTTGACGCGGCATTGCGGCCCGAGCTCGCGCGAGCCGTAGCTGTCAGGGAGCAGCACGGCGTTGCCGGATTTGAGCAGCCGCTCGGCCCAGTTGCGATAGCGCGGTAGCACGGAATCGGAATGGCCACCGAGGCCGCCGCAGCCGTGGAGCGCGATCACGGTCGGAAACGGCCCGGTGCCCTCGGGCTTGTAGAGCTGCGCATGCAGCACGCCGGACGCCAGCGGAATCTCGACCGGCTGCGGTGCCGGCGAGCCGTGCGCGGCCGAGAGCAGGAAGGTCAGGAACAGGGCGGTGAACGGAAGGCGCATCGAACTTTGCCGTTGGATCCTTCGCTCAAGCACTATCATGCGGAAACGCCGCCAAAACATCACAAACCGGTGGGTTTACCGGGCGGACAAGCCACCCTATCTGTGCTACATCCCGTCCAACACATCGTGCCCTCCCATGTGATCCCGGAGCGGCCTTCCACGGAGACTTTCGACCGTGCTGAACAAGTTCGGCCCCTCGGGCCATGGCGAAGCGCAGGTGCAGTATCTCGACGGCGATTTCCGCGTGATCTCGCCGGGGACCTTCGTGCGCTGCGCGATCACCGATACGCGCATTCCGCTCGACGAGTTGAAATACTGGAGCGTGGACCTGCAGGAAGCCTACGCCACGCCCGCCGCCGTGCTCGAGCGGCATTACCCGGGCGCGCCCAAGCCGCAGGCGTGAGGCCGCAGCCGCGCGTCTATCGCTGCTCCGCGCCATCCGCGCCCACGCAGGTCTTGATGAAACTCTTCCTGGTCTCGCCGACGATCTTCTGATCGATCGCCTGCTTCAGGCAATCGAGCCGCGCCTGCGCCATGCAGAGCTGCATCTGGTCGCGCTTGTCCTGTCCCTTCAGGCTTGCCGTCGTGGAAAGACACGTCACGCGCTTGGTCGCGGGGACCGACACTGTGGCGGTGGACGCCGCCGGCGGTGCCGTCTGTGCAAACACCGGCGCAATGATCAGACCCACAAGACTGGCGGCAACGGCGGCGGACGGCAACTTCATCGCATTCTCCTGAGCGTCTGAAAACGATAGGAGCTTGCGATGAATGGCGCCTGAATGGCAGGCTGCTGTCGATGGGCAAAGCGCAGCTGCCCTGCCGGCATAGCACGAGCGGTGCAGCTTTTTCACGAGGCATGTTCGGACGCATCAGAAATGCTGCTCTCACAGCCGAGATGATTTCCGTTATGCCAATCCGCGTTGCATCGAAGAGTGCTTGCACTCCATGGTTAGTTATTTCGCGTTGTGGTTGGATTCTTTGTTGCGATTGGCGCTCTTAGGTTGTTTGACGAAGTCTTGGTGAAACAAAGCGCCGCTATGCTTCATCTTAGGTAACTGGCCCTGCTCTTTTTATCGCACAGACAATCAAGTCAGCCAAGCGGCCACTGAGCTCTGGAATTGGCGCAGTCTGTGAACGGGCTCATATCGAAGAGCCATCTGTCGGGCTACGATCACCTCGAAAATTTGCGGTGGAATATCTGTAATCGAAAATCAACGATGGGGGTGATCATGCCCACCATATTAGACCTGCTCTATCGTGAATATTGCCGCGCCCGCCTCGCTGAAATGCGGAAACAGCTTCTGATCGCAGCTGAACGCTTTGAAGCTCTCGACGCGCATCATCATCCGGATCAGGGTGACGATGAGAGGACGGACGCACAACGCGAGACCGGTCGCCGCGCGCCGAATTGAAGCGGCCCGAGACCGGCGATCTCTCCCCGTAGCAGTGACCAAGCAGTTGGCAACAGTTTGGGAGGCAGCAATGAATACACCCGAGTACTATACCGCCATGGTGGCCTGCGTCTCATGCCTGACCATTATCGGATTGATGGCCGTTGGGGCGTGGTGAGCATGATTGACTGCTGAACGCCGCGGACGCAGCACGCACCGGACAGCATGGTTCGTCAACGCAGGCTGGAAGGCCTTCGCCTTGCCTCGGTTGCAGACGTGATTCTTGCTGTGAGGTGAGCGTTGCCGCCGCTTCCTTCGACTGCGGCGGCTTCGCTTTAGATCCGGATGTCAGCTTCCGGGCGGAGTATACGAAGAACGCAGCTTCGCCGCGTTCTGGCGAACCTGCTTGATCTCGTCCTGCGTGAACAGCCGCGTCAGTTTCACGTTCTGCAGGGTGCCCGCCGTGACGGTCAGGCCGGAGATGGCCGGAGCCGCACCCGGATCAGGCACATCGAAAATCACCAACACGCCTGGGCCGTCGGCCGCAACGCTGAACATCGAAATCAGCTTTCCGCCGGCCGCTTCGATGAGTTTTCTTGCCGCCTCCTGACGATCGGTCTTGGGGTTCTCCAAAATGGCATTGAGAGCGCGGGGTGTGTATTGTCCGGTGAGGCAAAAATGCATGGCATGTTCTCCTCTGGGTTTTTGGCAATGACTTTCCCTGCCGTTCCGAACTCGTCGTTACGGCCGCTGCATCTGAAATGATGAAGGTACTGCCCGCCGTGGGCATAAACGCCGTCGATGATTTCCGGGAGTTCGGCACGTCCCGGTGACGGCTCTCATGCGAGGCTACATCAACTCCCGAACGTGCGGAAGGAAATTCATCAGTGCGACATGTCGTCCCGATCAGATCTCGCCCACCTTACGAGATCATCGCCTGGAAAACCGCCGCTCGCGCGCCTTGTAGAGATGATCGCTGATCAATTGCCGAAGCGCAACCGGGTCATCGAACTCGAGCTGCACCGCGAAAGGCACGACGTCATCCGGCACGCCTTCACGGCCGTGCAGGCGAGCAAGATCCTTTTCCGTCGTTACCAATGTTTGCTGCTCGCGCCCCGCCTCCGCAGCGATGGCTGCGATCTCCTCGTTCGAGAACATGTGATGATCGGCAAAGGCGCGCGTGCGCGCGAGGTCGATGCCGCGGGCGCGCAACGTACGGAAGAACCGTTCGGGATCGCCGATGCCGGCGAACGCGAACACCGGCTTGCCCAACAGTCTTGCGACCGCCTCGGCGTCGGGTTTCAGCCGCGCGCGGAGTTCCGGCTTGTTGCGTCTGGCTAGCTCGGCCGCGACATCGTCGGCGGCGCGGCCGCCGCCGATCACGACCAGCGCGTCGGTGCGCGCGAGCTGCGCCTCCAGCGGCGCACGCAGCGGACCGGCCGGAAACACCTTGCCATTGCCGAGGCCGCGCTCACTGTCGATCACGATCAGCGAGGTGTCCTTGAGAAGACGCGGGTTCTGGAAACCGTCGTCCATCAGGATCACGGTGGCGCCTTGCGACTTCGCCAGCACGACGCCGTCGAGACGGTCGCGCGCGACCGTGACGGGAACGTCGCGCGCCATCATCAGCGGCTCGTCGCCGACGTCGGACGCGGTGTGACGCGTCCGGTCGACCATCACCGGGCCCTTGAGGCTGCCGCCATAGCCACGGCTGAGCACCACCGGCGTCTCGCCGAGCTCGCGCAGGAGCTTCGTCAGCGCCAGCACGGTCGGCGTCTTGCCGGCGCCGCCGACATGGTAGTTGCCGACGCAGATCACGGGGATGCCGGCGTCGACGCCCTCGCGCAGCATCCGCCGTTCGGTGATCGCGCCGTAGAGCGCACCCAGCGGCCCCAACGCGTACGATTCGAGCGAACGTGGCCGGTACCAGAAGGCCGGCTCACGCATTGGCGGCCCCCATCTCGATCCGCAACTGCAGAAGATAAGGCTCGAGCGCGGTCATGGTGCGGTTGAGCGCGCCGCCGAGATCCTCGACCACGCCGGCGCCCGATTGCTGGATCTTGTGACGCACGGCAGGATCGGCGAGCAGCTGGCCGAGCTGCTTGATCAGCAGCTCCTGCGTGTCGGCCTGGCGCGCACCGCCGCTGTGATCGAGCGCCTCGTAGACGTCGGCGAAATTGAAGACGTGCGGACCATGGACGATGGCCGCGCCGAGCTTGATCGCTTCGATCGGATTCTGGCCACCATGGCGGATCAGCGATCCGCCCATGAACACGATGTCCGAGAGGCGATAGAACAGGCCGAGCTCGCCCATGGTGTCGGCGATATAAACGTCGGTGGTCGCCGTCGGCAGCTCGTCGCGCGAGCGCAGGGCCGGCTTCAGGCGGGACGCCGTGATCAGGCCTGTGATCGAGGAGCCGCGATCCGGATGGCGCGGCACGATCACGGTCAGGAGCTGCGGGAAGAATCCGCTGAGGCTGCGATGCGCCGCCACCAGCATCTCCTCCTCGCCCGGATGGGTCGAGGCCGCGACGATGATCGGACGCCCGCGCGTCATCGCCATCAGCCGTTCGAGCTTGGCAGGATCGGCCGGCGGCGCCGGCACGTCGAGCTTGAGATTGCCCGTGGTGACGACGTCCCGGCCGCCGAGCGCCGAGAAGCGCTCGGCATCGGTCTTCGACTGCGCCAGACAAATGTCGAAACGCGACAGCAGCGCCGAGATGGTGCCCTGCATGCGGCGCCAGCGCGGGAACGAGCGCGGCGACATTCGCCCGTTGATCAGCACCATCGGCACGCGGCGCGCGGCGCCTGCCAAGATCAGGTTCGGCCACAGATCGGATTCGATGAACAGCGCCAGCGACGGCTTCCAATGGTCGAGGAAGCGCGCGACATAACGCGGGGAATCATACGGCACGTATTGATGGATGACGTCGGGCGGAAAGCGCTTTGCGACAATAGCAGCCGACGTGACGGTGCCCGAGGTGAGCAAAATGCGCAGGTTCAGATCGCGCAAGCGCTCGATCAATGCCGCCGCGGCGAGGACCTCGCCGACGCTGGCGCCATGAATCCAGACCAGCGGGCCGTGCGGCCGCACGTCCCGGGACAGGCCGCGCCGTTCGCCGACGCGCGCGGGATCTTCCTTGCCCTGCTTCAGGCGCCGCTTGATCAGCACAGGCGCGAGCGGCACCAGGCCGCGCGCCAGGCGCCGGTACATCCGCAGCGTCAAAGGCAGCGAGCCGGGCAGCGATTTAGGCATCTGCAGGTCCCGGCCGGCCGAGTTGCGCATAGGCGCGGCGGGTCGCCTCGTTCAAGGTCTCCTCCAGCTCGAGCCGCAGCGCTTCCATGGTGGCGGCGTCCGCATCCGGTGGAACGTGGATTTCCTTGATGCCGACCAATGCGCCCCGCCCGAACGGCAGGTTGATGGTGGTGCGGTCCCAGTTCTTGAGCCGGACGAAGCGGCTGGTCGCCATCGCAAAAGGCATGATCGGCCGCCCCGATTCCCGTGCCAGCATGATGATGCCGAGCCCGGCCACGCGCGAGCGCTTGGGGACGTCGGCGGTCAGCGCGACATTACAACCGTCCTGGAGCGTCCGCACCATTTCCTTGAAGGCACCGACCCCGCCTTTGCGGTGAAACGCGCCGCCATGGTCGCCGGACCCGCGGATGGTGCCGATGCCGAGCCGCTCGGCGGCAATCGCGTTGAACTCGCCGTCGCGGTGACGGGAGATCAGGACCCTGGCCTTGTACCAGTCCTTGTTCTTGATGAAGGGGGTGAGGAAATGCTGACCGTGCCAAAACGCGAAGATCGCCGGGATCTGCGGTTCGACGCGGTCATAGACGTCGGGCGGATCGAACGTGAATTTGTTCGTCCGCCACACCAGACGCAGATATTCCGCCGCCAGGATTCCGACGGCACGCTGGACGAAACTGCTCCTCAGCGTATTGCGAAGCAGCTTTTTCAACGCGCCGGTTCTTGATTCGGGTCGAGCAGCCGGTGGAGATGGACGATGAAATAGCGCATCTGCGCGTTGTCGACCGTGCTCTGCGCCTTGGCACGCCAGGCGGCGTGCGCGGTCGCATAGTTCGGATAGAGGCCGACGATCTCGACGTCGTCGAGGTTCTTGAAGGTGTTGTGCTCGAGATCGACGAGCTCGCCGCCGACGACGAGGTGGAGCAGTTGTTGCGGGGCACTATCTGGCATCGGTTCTGTTCCTAACGGGCTGCCCGGCAAAGCAGTGTTCGACAAGCACGAGAAAGCGCTTCACGGCAAGGGGCGGTTTCGAAAATGCGAGACAATGTTCGCATGACGATCGCAACCCGCTGCCACCAGCACCCCATGCGTGACTTGCCGGCGGTTATAGAGGATGGGATCTCCGGAGAGATCGCTCATCCTACCATCGGCTTCCTGCACGATCAAATCGGCCGCGGCAAGGTCCCAATCATGACTGTTGCCGCCCGCAAAAGCCGCATCCAGCGCGCCATGGGAGACGCGGCACAGCCGCAGCGCGAGCGAACCGATTCGCGGATGCAGCTTGATCTCGCCCAGTGACGGCTTCAGGCGTTCAACCAGGGGCTTCGGACCCGCGACCCGCGAGAAGTCGAGCTCGGATCCCGCCGTCGCCCGCACCGGCACATCGTTGAGGGTCGTGCCCTGGCCGCGGGCGGCGAAGAAGAACTCATCGCTCGTCGGCGCGAACACCGCGGCGAGGACGGGCGAGGCATCCTCGACCAGCGCGACGCTGACGCACCATTCGTCGTGGCCGTTGAGGTAGTTGCGGGTGCCGTCGATGGGATCGACGATCCAGGTCATCCGCCGCGACAGCCGCACCTCGTCGTCGGCGCTCTCCTCCGACAGCCAGCCATAGTCGGGCGTCGCCGCGCGCAGGCGCGCTTCCAGGAGATCGTTGACGGCAATGTCGGCTTCCGAGACCGGCGAGGACGCGCCCTTGGTCCACTTCTTCAGCTCGGTGCGGAACATCGACTGCGCGAGTGCGCCCGCCTCCCGCACCGTCTCTTGCAGCAGCGCCGCGTCGCGCGTCAGGATGGCTCCACCTGTTGCGTTCGCGTCAACGTCCGCCAAGCGTCAAACCCTCGATGCGCACCGTCGGCGCATTGACGCCGTAGCGGAACTCGAGATCGTTCGCCGGCTGCATCGACTTGAAGATCTCGAACAGATGGCCGGCGATCGTCACCTCGCTCACGGGATAAGTGAGTTCGCCGTTCTCGATCCAGAAGCCGGAGGCGCCGCGGCTGTAATCGCCGGTCACGCCGTTGACCCCCGAGCCAATCAAATCGGTGACGTAGAACCCCTGCTTGATGTCGGAGATCAGCTCGGCCGGCGTGGGAGTGCCGGGTTCGAGATGCAGATTATACGGCCCGGGCGACGGCGAGGAGGAGACGCCGCGATGGGCATGGCCGGTGGTGGTGAGACCGAGCTCACGCGCGGTGGCGCAATCGAGCAGCCAGGTCGTCAGCACGCCTTCTTCGATCAGCGCGATCTTCTTCACGGCAACGCCTTCGGCGTCGAACGTCTGCGAGCGCAGGCCGCGTTTGCGCAGGGGATCGTCGATGATGCGGATGTTCTTGGCGAACAGCTGCTGGCCGAGCTTGTCCTTCAGGAAACTGGTCTTGCGCGCGATCGAAGCACCATTGATGGCGCCGACGACGTGACCGACCAGCGAGCCCGCGACGCGCGGATCGAACACCACAGGCACCTTGCAGGTCTCGACCTTGCGCGGATTGAAGCGCGCCACGGTGCGCTCGCCCGCGCAACGGCCGACGATCTCCGGTGACAAGAGGTCTACACCATGCGGCGCCGAGGTGAAGTCGTAGTCGCGCTCCATGCCGGTGCCGTCACCGACAATGGCGGTGGCGGAGATGCCCTGGCTGGACCGCAGATAAGAGCCGTGGAAGCCGGTGCTGGTGACGAGCACCATGCCGCCCATGCCGGCGGAGGCCGAGGCGCCGCCGGATTTGGTCACGCCCTTCACAGCGAGCGCCGCAGCCTCGGCTTCGAGCGCGCGGCGCTCGAGCTCCGAGGTCGCGGGCACGTCAGGGTCGAGCAGATCGAGATCGGGGAAGTCGCGCGCGAGCAGTGCGGGATCGGCAAGGCCGACATATTTGTCGTCGGGCGCGACGCGCGCCATCGCAACCGCTCGCTCGGCAAGCTTGGTCACGGCATCGCCGCTGGCGTCGTTGGTCGAGACCACCGCCTGGCGTCGGCCGACCAGCACGCGCAAGCCGACATCGTCGCCCTCGGAACGTTCGGATTCCTCGACCCGGCCGTCGCGCACCTCGACGCCTTGCGAGACGCCACGGACGGCGACCGCATCGGCCGCATCCGCGCCGGCGCGCCTGGCAGCCTCTACCAGCCGCTGCGCGAGATCGGAGAGCGCAGACTGGTCGAACAGGTCGCGGCTGGCTGTGGACGAATCCTTGGGCGAAAGCGTCGAGCTTGGTGAAGGGTTCACAAACGAAATCCTGTTGGGTCGGGCTGCGGGACCGGAACCCACAGATGTGCCCTGATCGCGCGGACTTCAAGCATTTTCAGCCCACCAAAAGCTCAGATTCGCAGCTTGTGCGCAACGTCTCGTCAATCATGCGCGCCAAGGTCTTGTCAATCATGCGCGGCGGTGAGGTTGGATTAACCAGCCTTTTTAAGCGGTTTCGGAAAGGCACGCGCTAAGGTCCTCGCATCGACCGGGAACATAATCCCGGCGGGGAGAACTAAAGCCGTGAGGCGTCAAACAGCAACAAGCGGGATCGCTCCCGCCGGGTCGAGCCGCTCCCTGCGGCTCGACCCCCTTTCCCTTCCGGTCCGCTTCGATGCGCATGATCCGCGTGCCGACGGATATGTCCGGCAGATCGAGCTTCATCGCGAACGTGTCGTGCTGCACCGTGCCGTCCGCGGCATGCGGATGGCGATCAACGTCCGCGTCAGCGACTTCATCGGCGTCGCGCTGCGCGGCAACGACGAGGCCCAGACCCTCGTCCTCGTGCATCGCGATCCCTCGCTCTCCATTCCGCTGCTGGTCAGCGCCGATGGCGACGAACTCGTTGAGGCCTGGGCGATCTGGAGCGAGCTGTTCGCGCTTCCGCAGCTCGACGAAGGCGCACGCAAGCCCACGCCGCGCCGCCGCCGCGCCAACGCGATTCGCGACCGCCGTCCGAAATTTCTGATGCGCCGCCGCACCGGTGTTGCACGGGAGTTGTCGGTGCATCGCGATGAGCGCGAGATCATCGCCCGGAGTTAAGCCGTCCGCATCACCGCGTCGGCCAGCAAACCCGCAAACAACAACACCCCCGCGTCGCGGTTCGAGTAGAACAGGCGCTTGCAGAGATCGCCGTCGCTGATATTCAGCCGCCCGATCTGCGAGGCCAGATGCACGGCGAAGGCCCCAAGTCCGAGCCAGGCCGGCCAGCGCGCATCGCCCGACGCCAGCGCCACGCCGATCAGCAGCACCGCGAGGCCGTAGAACAGTATCAGCGCCTGGTGCGTATGCGCGCCGAACAGGCGCGCGGTGGACTTGATGCCGATCAGCGCATCGTCCTCGGCGTCCTGATGCGCGTAGATCGTGTCGTAGCCGATCACCCAGGAGATCGCGCCGGCATAGAGCACGAGCGCGGTGACATCGATCCGCCCGAAGGTGACGGCAAATCCCATCAGGGCGCCCCAGGAGAACGCGAGCCCGAGCACGATCTGCGGCCACCAGGTGATGCGCTTCATGAACGGGTAGATCGCGACGATCAGCAGCGAGGCAATGCCGGTCAGGATCGCGAAGCGGTTGAACTGCAGCAACACCACGAGCCCGATCAGCGCCTGCGCGACCATGAACGCCAGCGCCTGCTTCGCGCTCACCTGGCCCGAGGGCAGCGGCCGCGAGCGGGTGCGCTCGACCTTGTCGTCGAGGTCACGGTCGGTGATGTCGTTCCAGGTACAGCCTGCCCCCCGCATGACGAAGGCGCCGATGAAGAACAGGACGATGGTGAGCGGCAGGCCGCGGACGTCATGGGCCATGCCGGCGGCGAGCGCCGCCGACCACCAGCACGGCATCAACAGGAGCCAGGAGCCGATCGGACGATCGAAGCGGGACAAGCGCAGATAAGGCCGCGCCCATTGCGGCGCACGCGTATCGACCCAGTTGCCAGTGGAATCGGCAACTCGGGCTGACGTGTCGCTCATCGCGTCAGGACGTTGCCGTTGAGTGTGTCGAAGGTGCTGCCGCCCTTCTTGCCGGCATTGGCCTCGGGCGGCGAGCCCGAACCCAGCACTTCGCTCAGCGACGGACCGGCCGGTCCGCGCGGCTGGTTCTGCATCTGCTGCGCGACATTGCAGACCTTCGCCGCCATGGCCTCGGTGTTCTTGTGGCCGTCCTTCATCTGCGCGCCGACCTGCGCCGGAATCCCGCACTTCGAGGCGTTGGCCTCGATGTACTTGATCATCTTGGTCTCAGCCTGGCTGAAGTTGCGGATCAGCTTGCAGGCCTCGTCAGGCGGGGCGTGACGGTCGCTCGCGGCCTTGATCAGCTTGCCGCGTTTTTCGGCATCTTCGCGCAGAGGCATGAACGCCTTCATGCAGTCCTCGCCGGGACCGGCTTGCGTCGGCGGGGCCGCGCTGAAGGCGCCGGCGCCACCGACAGGAGCGGCCCCATTCACGGGGAAGGACGATTGCGGCGCGCCGCCGACGGAGGCGACGGGCGCCGAGCCATTGACGGGCGGGAAGGCGGAACTGGTTGGGGCCTGGCCCGGCAGCGGCGCGGGAAAACCCTGCGCATAGGCACCAACGGCGCCCATCGTGACCATGGCGGCAGTGATCGGAACCATCAAATGACGGATCATCAAGGCAGTCTCTCCGGCAGGAGCATGCGGGTTCGGCGTCTTCCCAATTGAAGCGCAACCAGCGTGCTCGCGATTTTACGATTCCCGCCGGCCCTTAACAACCCGTTGAATAGGGCGGGAGCGCGGCGCGCCGACGCACCATTTTGGCAAAATTTACCCCGAAAGGACTGCTTTCGGTTAAGAACGGCGGCAAATCGGACCTTTGACGATGCCTTCCCACGATTTCCGCGGCCCCCGCCTGTTCGTCGACGCCCCGCTTGCCCAGGACGGCAGGGTCGAGCTCGACCGCGACCAGAGCAATTATCTCGGCAATGTGCTGCGGCTTGCCGCCGGGGCCGAGGTTTTGGCGTTCAACGGCCGCGACGGCGAGTGGCAGGCCGCCATTGAAGGCCGCAAGCGGCCGGACGGTCTCGTCATCCTCCAGCAGACCCGGCCGCAGGACCGGCTGCCCGACCTCGCCTACATCTTCGCCCCGCTCAAGCATGCCCGGCTCGACTACATGGTGCAGAAGGCCATCGAGATGGGCGCCGCCAGCCTGCAGCCGGTTCTGACCCGATTCACCCAGGCCTCACGCGTCAATACCGAGCGGATGCGCGCCAATGTCGTCGAGGCGGCCGAGCAATGCGGCATTCTCAGCATCGCCACCGTTGCCGAGCCGGTGCCGCTGGAGCGCTTCTTGACCCTGCGCGCCGCTGGCAGACTGCTGATCTTCTGCGACGAGGCGGCGGAGCTCGAAAACCCCATTCGGAGCTTGCAAGCCACACGCGCCGGGGAGGGAATCGACGTGCTGATCGGACCCGAAGGCGGCTTTGCCGAGGAAGAGCGGGTCCTGCTGCTGCGGCAGCCGAAAATCCTGCGGCTGGCGCTCGGACCCCGCATCATGCGGGCCGACACCGCCGCGGTGGCCGCGCTGGCGCTGGTGCAGGCGGTGCTGGGCGACTGGGGTGGCGAACGCGGCTAAGGCACGTTGCTATTCGCCTCGTAGCGATCGGTTCAGGGTCTCCGAAGGCAACTCTCCGAAAGCCTCTCTGTAGCTCGCTGCGAATTCGCTGAGATGCCAGAAACCATGCGCAAGCGCGCAGGACTTCACACTCCGGCCTGCTCGGCCGGTGCGCAGTTGCTTGCGTACCGACCAGAGGCGCAAGACCCGGCTATAGCGATGTGGGCTCATGCCGCAGATGGCCCGTGTCGCACTCTGGAGAGTCCGGACCGACACGCCCGCCTGTTCCGCCAGTTCGGTGGTCTTGTGCCAGATCATCAGATCGCGCCGAATCAGTTTTTCCATATCAGCCACGATCCGCCGATAATGCTCGGTGGTGGACGACGCAGGTGCGCTTGCGACACTGGACCAGATCGCCGCATCCATCGTGCTGAGCAGTGATCGTTCGACAATCGTTTGCGAAGCCGGCTCGTTCAGGAAGTCCGGGTCATTTGCCGCGGTTTCAAGCGAGATCGAGATCAGACGGCGCAGCGAGGCAAGCACGTCCGGCGCCGGATTCAGCAAATGGCATCCATCGCTCAATTCAGGCAATGGCTCCCGCCCGGATGGACTGAAGTAGACCACCGCCAGCAGACGCCCCTCCGGCTCATGCACCAAGCAATCTGAACCGCCTTTTAGAATGACAACAGAACCGCCGATCGATTGCCCGTTGATGCGGGCAGAGGTCACGTGATCCATCGGTACCACCACTGCGGCAGCATTGGTGAGCTGATAGCCGCGAATGATCCGGGGGAAGGTTTTCAACAGCGACAGGGTCAGGGTCGGCAAGGTGAGCCGGGCACGCATGATCGCGGTCGTCCCGACAGACAACGGCATGCTCGATGCGCCGGCGTATTTCTCGGTCTCACCGAAATGATCGATGTCATACGATTTGAGCTCGAGCGCCGAGGATGGCTTGAGATCCTGGAACGACATCAAGCGATCCGCCGCTATCTTTTGCATTGCCTCGCGAGCAGGGACTAGACGGCTTTGATCCATGTTCTGCTGCTTACCTGACCTTCTTCGTAGAGACGGCGACTTTAGCGCGACGCAAACCACCCGGCCCTCTGGCCCCGGCGCGCCGCAGGTCGCGGGGCATTGAGAATGGCACGAACGATCAGAAGGTCGAGTGGATCTAAGTCGTAGTGCCGGAACATCTCGCTAATCAAAACAGCATATAGGCCAGCGTGTGTCGCGCGACCGTTCGGATTACATCTGTGCGTTGTCGCATGAATCGGAAACCAACTTTCGCATGGTAAACCAAGGCTCTGCGAACGGATCGTCCGCCCTACCCAAATTGAGCATGAGACCAGTGGACATCCTCAACCGGGCCAAGCAGTTCGCGGATGAGGTTACATGCGAGGGCCGAGCTTTCCGCCCAGGCGGCCCATTCCTTCGTGAAAGCGGCCCGGAGACCTGCCTGGCCGAAATGAATGAGGGTGAGGCGTCCAACCTAACTGGGTCGGCCGCAGCGCGATCGATCGGTATTATATTACCTAGCTTGGCGACGATACCTGATTTGGGCTTCGCATCCTCTGCTGACGGCGCGTCGCTCCGGCGCTGTTAAGCGATTGATCCTTTGGAGGTCGAAACCGCTTTCGGGCCATGCTAAGGCCTGCGGCAATTCGTTCCCTGCTTGCCCTGCCCGGTTCCACCGGGACGATGGACCCCGAGATGACCGCGACTGCCACCTCAAACGCTGCCGGCTCCGCCGCCTGGGCGGACACGCTGCTGCTGTCGTTCGGCCAGGCCGGCTATGTCAGGGCCGAGCCCGCCATCCTGCAGCCGGCCGAACCGTTCCTGGATCTCTCCGGCGAGGACATCCGCAAGAGCCTGTACCTGACCACGGACCTCTCCGGCGATGAGCTCTGCCTGCGCCCGGACCTGACCATACCGGTGGCCCGCGATTACCTCAGCTCTGGCCGTGCCGGCCAGCCGGCCGGGTTCAGTTATCTCGGCCCGGTGTTCCGCTACCGCAACGGCCAGAGCAGCGAATTCCTGCAGGCCGGCATCGAGTCGTTCGGCCGCCAGGACCGCGCCGCGGCCGATGCCGAGATGCTGGCGCTGGCGCTGGAGGCGACCGCCGCCTTCGGCGTTCGCGACGTCGAGATCCGCACCGGCGACGTGGCGCTGTTCAACGCGCTGCTCGACGCGCTCGACCTCTATCCGGTCTGGCGCCGCCGCTTGGTCAAGGATTTCAACCGCAAGATCAGCCTGGAGCAGGATCTGGAACGGCTGGCAGCCGCGACCACAGCGACCCGCAGCGAATATGAGGGCGTGCTCGCGGCGCTCACCGGCTCCGACCGCAAGGCAGCACTCGCTTTCGTCACCGATCTGATGTCGATCGCCGGCACCACCAATGTCGGCGGCCGCACCACGGCCGAGATTGCCGACCGCTTCCTCGAGCAGTCGACGCTGAAGGGCGGCGCGCTGCCGCGCGAAGCCATCGCCGTGCTCAAGCGTTTCCTGTCGATATCGGGTAACCCCGATGACGCCGTGGCCGAGCTGCGCGCGCTCACCAATGATGCGAAGCTCGACCTCAGTGCTGCGATCGACCAGTTTGAAAGCCGGGTCGGCTTCATGGCGGCGCGCGGCATCGATGTGAAGGGGACGCGGTTTTCGACCGCGTTCGGGCGCGGGCTCGACTACTACACCGGCTTCGAATTCGAGCTGCATCACCGCGGCAACGGCGCCGAGCCGCTGGTTGCCGGCGGCCGCTATGACGGGCTGATGACCCAGCTTGGATCGGCCGAGCCGATCCCCGCGGTCGGTTTCTCGGTCTGGGTGGATGCGCTGACCCGGATCGGCCGCAAGGTGGGAGCTTAAGTCATGAGCGCGCCATTCGTTCTGGCCGTTCCCTCCAAGGGTCGCCTTCAGGAAAACACCGAGGCCTTCTTCGCCCGCGCCGGGCTCAAGCTGTCGAAGGCGGGCGGCGCCCGCGACTATCGCGGCACGCTCGCGGGCCTCGACAATGTCGAAGTCGCCTATCTCTCGGCGAGCGAGATCGCCTCGCAACTGTCCCGCGGCTCGGCGCATCTCGGCGTCACCGGCGAGGATCTGGTGCGCGAGACCATCGCGGACGCCGACAAGCGCGTCTCCCTGATCGAAGGCCTCGGCTTCGGTTATGCCGACGTCGTCGTCGCGGTGCCGCAGGCGTGGATCGACGTCCGCACCATAGCCGACCTCGACGACGTCACCACCGGCTTCCGCGAGCAGCATCACATGCGGATGCGGGTCGCAACCAAGTTCATCAATCTCACCCGCGCCTTCTTCCAGAGCCAAGGCATCACCGATTACCGCATCGTCGAAAGCACGGGCGCGACCGAAGGCGCACCGGCCGCCGGCAGCGCCGAGTTGATCGTCGATATCACCACGACCGGCGCGACGCTCGCCGCCAACGGATTGCGGGTGCTCGACGACGGCGTGATCCTGCGCAGCCAGGCCAATCTGGTCGCCTCAAGGGACGCCGATTGGTCGCCGCAAGCGCGGGAGACCGCGCGAATCATCCTCGATCACATCGCGGCGCGGGCGCGGGCCAACAAATACCGCGAAGTCCGCACCCGCTTCCGCCAGTGCGACGCGGCCATGCTCACCGAGGCCCACGAGCGCTTCGGCGTCGAAGCCCCGTTCGGCGGACCGACCTCGTCAGGCATGCTCACGCTGCACTGCCCGCCGGGCCAGCTCTATGCACTCGCGAGCTTCCTGCGCGGGCATGGCGCCGAGACCGTCTCGGTGGTTTCGCTGGATTACGTGTTCGACCGGGAGAACCCGCTGTTCGCCAGGCTCGAGGCGTTCCTGCGGCAGTGAGCCCAAAGTTTGTTGAGCAATTCCGTTCAGCGTAGCGACAGCAAACGGCAGCTACCATATGCTGTTGAGATGACCTTGAACGCCTCTGGAACCTTGATCGATGACGCTGGGCTCTGACGTTTCCGGCATGACGACCACCGCGGCAAGCGCCGCCGCGAAGGGGCTGTCGATTGTCGTCCCGCTCTACAACGAAGCCGCCGGCCTCGCCGCCCTGCACCAGCGCATCTGCGATCTCGCAAAGACCTTGCGGGAGCGCTATCGCTTGGCTTGCGAGGTCGTCTATGTCGACGACGGTAGCGCGGACGCGACGCTGTCGATCGCCCGCTCGCTGCCGGCCGACGCGGTCGACGTCCAGGTGGTGTCGCTGTCGCGCAATTTCGGCAAGGAGGCCGCGCTGATGGCTGGCCTCGACCATGCCCGGCTCGGCGCGGTGCTGTTCATGGACGGCGACGGCCAGCATCCGCCGTCGCTGGTCGAGCGACTGGTGCGGCACTGGATCGAGGACGGCTACGACGTCGTCTATACCGCCAAGGCGCATCGCGACAACGAGCCCTTCCTGCGGCGGCTCGCCGGGCGCGGCTTCTATGCGCTGATCAATTGGGGCGCGCGCCAGAAGATTCCCGAAGACGCCGGCGACTTCCGCCTGCTGTCGCCGCGCGCGGTCGCAGCACTGAGGCAGCTGCCCGAGCGCAACCGCTTCTTCAAGGGCCTCGCGAGCTGGATCGGCTTCCGCCAGATCCGCGTCGATTACGAGCCCGCGCCGCGCACCCATGGCGTGACGACCTTCAGCGCCGCACGCCTGCTTGGTCTTTCGATCGAAGGCGTCACCTCGTTCTCGGTGGCGCCGCTGCGCTTCGCCAGCCTGCTCGGCGTGATCCTCGCCGGCGGAGCGTTCCTGTTCGGTCTGTCGATCCTCTGGGAGGTCTTGACCACCGGCAAGCAGGTGCCCGGCTATCCCTCACTCGTGATCGGCCTGATGACGATCGGCGGCGTGCAGCTCATCATGATCGGCATCGTCGGCGAATATATCGGCAAGATCCTCTCCGAGCTGAAGGCGCGCCCGATCTACTTCGTCGCCGAGCACAGTGAAAAGCATTTCGAAACCGAGAAGGCCCAGGACGCTTCAAGCCTGGACGCCTCGAAGAGGACGGCGGCCGAATGAGCGCGGCCGCGCCGCTGCGGCGGATCTGGCTCTGCGCCGACGATTACGGCATCAGCCCGGGCGTCAATCGCGCCATCCGCGACCTGATCGAACGCGGCCGTCTCAACGCTACCTCGGTGATGATGGTGGGACCTGCGGTCGAGCGCAGCGAGATCGAAGCGCTCCAGGCGGCAGCGCAAGCGAGCCCACGCTGCGCGATCGGATTGCACGTGACGTTGTCGGCACCGTTCCGGCCGCTCACCATGCATTTCCGTCCGCTCGACGGCGACATGTTTCTCCCGTTTCCGAAGCTGCTGCGCGCGGGTCTTGCGCGAAGGCTCGACCGCGAGTTCTTTCGCAACGAGGTCAAGGCGCAGCTGGCAGCCTTCGCGAAAGCGTTCGGACGCGCGCCTGACTTCGTCGACGGCCATCAGCATGTGCAGCTCTACCCGCAGGTGCGCGACGGCTTTGTCGATGCGGTGAGCGAAGTCGCGCCAAAAGCCTGGGTACGCCAGGGCGGCCGCGACCTGCCGCTGATGCAGCGGCTGGCCTCACCGAAAGCCATGGTGCTCGACATTCTCAGCGCGCAATTCCGCCGCCGTGCCGTCAGCGCGGGCCTCAGCTTCAATCCCGGCTTCGCCGGCGCCTATGATTTCACGCGGGCGGCCGATTTCGGCGAGCTGATGCGGCAATTTCTCGAAGGCCTGCCGGATGGCGGCCTCGTGATGTGTCATCCCGGCTTCGTCGACGAAATTCTCACCGGGCTCGACCCGATGACGGATGTCCGCGAACGCGAGCACTCCTATCTCGCCGGCGATGCCTTTGCGCGCCTGCTGACGGACAGCGGCGTCACGCTGGGGTAAAACCGGCGAAGTTTGCGAGAAAGCCGCCCCGCGGGGCAGCTTGTCGCATACCGAAATTTAATCCAGCCGGCACTGTTGGGGCCACAATGGAACCCTACATCTGCCTCGCGCTTGTTTTGCGCGAGGGAGACTGACCATGACGCCGCAGGAACGCCAGCTCGTCGACGAGCTTTTCGACCGGCTTTCGAAACTGGAAAATGCACCGCGCGATCCCGACGCGATCGCCGCGATCTCCGACGGCCTGCGCAAGGCGCCCGGCGCGATCTATGCGCTGGTGCAGACCGTGCTGTTGCAGGATGAGGCGCTGAAGCGTGCTCACAATCGCATCCAGGAGCTGGAGGCGGCGCAGGCGCCCGAGCAGGCGCAGTCCGGCGGTTTCCTGGACACCATGCGCGACACGCTATTCGGCGGGGGTCCGTCGCGCGGCTCGGTTCCGAACGTACCGCCGCGTGACTCGCGGCCGGTCTGGAACAGCGGCCAGGCGATGCAGCAGCCACAGCCGGGCTATGGCCAACCACCGTACGGACAGGCCTACGGCCAAGGACCGGGTCAGGGCTATGGTGCGCCGCCGATCGGCGGTGGCGGTGGCTCGTTCCTCGGCACGGCGGCGGCCGCCGCGGCCGGCGTCGTCGGCGGCTCGCTGCTGCTCTCCAGCATCCGCGGCATGATGGGCGGATCGCATCAGCAGGCCTTCGGCGACACCAATGCTCTGGGCGATCGCAGCCCCTGGACCGGCAGCGATCAGTCCGGCGGCTCGCTCGCGCGCGATGCCGGCCTCGATGACATCGGCTCGAACCGCGGTGATGCTTCCCGGCAGGGCTTCGCCGACCACGCTTCGAACGACGACCAGAATTACAACGATCAGAACGACAATGGCATCGATAATGTCGACCTCGCCGACGACAGCGATTTCGGCGGCGGCGACGATGGCGGCAGCGATTACGCCTGACGCTTCTTATCCTTGCTCCAAACGAGAACGGCCGCCGATGAGGCGGCCGTTTTGGTTCCGAGCACTATGCGCCTACATCACCACGACCTTGGTGCCCACGTTGACGCGGCCATAGAGATCGATGACGTCCTCGTTGCGCATGCGAATGCAGCCCGAGGAGACGTTGGTGCCGATGGTCCAGGGCTCGTTGGAGCCGTGGATACGGTAAAGCGTCGAGCCGAGATACATCGCGCGCGCACCGAGCGGATTTTCCGGGCCGCCTTCCATGTGCCTCGGCAGGTCGGGGCGGCGCGCGATCATTTCCGCCGGCGGCGTCCAGGCCGGCCATTCGCGCTTGGCCGTGATCGACTTCACGCCGGACCAGGTGAAGCCGGGGCGGCCGACGCCGATGCCGTAGCGCATCGCGCGGCCGTTGCCCTCGACGAGGTAGAGGAATTTGTTCGGCGTATCGACCACGATCGTGCCGGCGCTTTCGTTGCCGCTATAGTCAACGAGTTGTTTCTCGAATCTCGGGTCAAACTGACGCTGCCGCGGATCGACCGCCTCCTGCTGGAGACTTGCGCCCTGCATCTGCGGCTCGCCCATCGGCGGCAGGCGGCGCTGGTCATAATAACCTGGCTGCTGCTGATACACCGGCTGCTGCGGAGCGTAGGCCGGACCGCGACCGGGCCCGTCGCCAAATATGAACTCGATGAAGCCACCGCCCATGTTGGAGGCGACGCGCACGGGCGCAGGCGGCACCTGCGGCTGGTACAGCACCGCGGGCGGATCGTTCGGCACGCTATTGTCGAAGGCGCTGGCGCTGTTGACGCCGGCAATGAAGGTGCAAGCGCTGCCAAGCAGCGCAACAGACATTTTCTTGAACATCGACGTACTCTGTACTGTTTCGTCTAGATCACATGCGTCGTGGCGAGGTGATGGCTGATCCGCATCCGCGACGTGGTCAATAAAGAGCAAAAGCCGTTTTGTTTGGTAAACGGAAACGCCATTTCGATTCACCACATCGTCGGCAACGGCGCAATTTGGCGATCAGCGTTTATTTTCGATGAACGCCGTGCACGCATGGTTAATCGCCCGTTTGCAAGCCGTCGCGCGCAGCCGCACGACAGTTCCGGCTGTGAACTTCGTGTTAAATCGCTTCTGCCTACAAAGACGCGTGAGTGAGGTGGGGGGAGTTCTTGATGGCTATTCACCGCAAACGTTTTCGTGTCGAGGAGGCTATTGTCGGCGAGATGCCCAGCCCCGAAATGATTGAGGAGGCTGCGCCGATGCATAGCGAGATCATGGCCGAGCTGCGTGCGATCCGCACGCAGATGGCGAAGGGCACCGCGCCGTTGTCCGGCAGCGCCGCCATGGCGGCGATCGACGCCTCCACCGCCCACGAGCTCTCCGAAGCCCGTACCATGCTCGATACTTACCGGGCGCAGATCGAGCAGTGCGAGAAGCTGAAGGTCGAGCTCGACCTCATCCACGACGCCATCGATCGCACCAAGCGCGAGATCGCGACACTGCATGGCAAGAGCTTCGACGGCGGCGAAATGGCCAAGGTCAATGGCGAGCTCGGCGCGGTCGTCGGCGGCACCGAACAGGCGACCCAGCAGATCCTCGAAGCCGCCGAGTCGATCGACCAGGCGGCCAGCGCGATGGCCAAGGTGCAATCGGCCGATCAGCAGAAGCGGCTCGCCGACGATATCCAGGAACGCGTCATCTCGATCTTCGAAGCCTGCAACTTCCAGGACCTGACCGGCCAGCGCATCAGCAAGGTCATGAGCACGATGAAGTTCATCGAGCAGCACATCAATTCCATGATGGAAATCTGGGGCGGTGTCGACGCGATCAAGTCTCACGTCGTGCCGCAGGTCGACACTCGCAGCGATGACGACAAGCTTCTCAACGGCCCGAAGCTCGCCGGCGACGTCGGCCACGCCTCGCAGGACGACATCGACGCGCTGTTCGACTGAACGGACGCGACGCTCTGAATAACGAACGCCGGCGCAAGCCGGCGTTTTTTTGTTGTCTATCGTCCCCTGCTGTCATCGTCCGCGCAGGCGGACGATCCAGTATTCCAGAGACGGCAATGATTGAGCCGAGAAGCTGCGGCGTACTGGATGCCCCGCCTGCCGCCTACGCTAAAGCTTCGGCGCCCCTGGACCTCAACCCCGGCGAAGCCTTGGCGTAGCCGGGTCGCGGGGCATGACGAAGGATAGAGACTACGCCCTCGGCGCGCAGCGGACGTAGACCATGTTGCCGTAGCGGGTGGCGGCGTCCTTGTCGATGAAGCGGGTGATGAGGACGCGGCCGTCGAAGGAGACGATTTCGCGGTCCTGCTCGCCGGGCGTCGGACCCGCCGGCCCAATATAATTCTTGCCGCTGGGCGAACCCTTCAGCCGCAGTTCCTGCGGTGTTGCCTGGTCCGCCAGATGCATGATCACGCCGCCGGAGGAGCCGGCGGTGATCACGTAAGGATTTTTGCATTGGGCCCGGGCGGCAGCCTCGGTGCGGGCGCGGTCGGCCGGGTTCTGGAATGAGGCGAGGCCCCAGCGCCCGACGATCTCGTCGGCGCGGATCGACGCGGGCATTTCCGGACCGGTGCCGGGCTCGGCCTCGGGGGGCGGTGAGGACGAAGAAAAGGACGGCAGGCTCATGCCGCCGCCGCAGGCACCAAGCAGCAGCGCCAGGCAAGAAGCCGCCGCCAGATTGGCGACCGTGCGCGCGTGAGCTGAACTGATCATGGCATTCCCCCGGACAAAACCATGGCCGCACCCCTTACGCAGCCAAGCGCAAAACCGCTGCCGGAGCAATGACGTCCTTTAATACGCCGGCACCCCGAACAAGTTTCCAATGTCACCATCCTATATCCGTCTCACCAATCGCTTAACCACCTTTGCTTGACAGGATCGCGGCCAAGCCATATTCCCGGGCGCACCATTAGCACTCTGAAAGATGGATTGCTAACGCGCGCCGATCGATCCTCGGGAAGGGTGGACGGAAGCGCCGCCCGCCCACTTCCTCTCCTTCCGAAGCGAGCCTCCAAAGGGAAACGTCATGACTAAATCCAAATTTCGTCCGCTGCATGACCGTGTCGTGGTCAAACGTATCGACGCCGAGTCAAAGACCAAGGGCGGCATCATCATTCCGGACACGGCCAAGGAAAAGCCGTCCCAGGGCGAAGTCGTCGCCGTCGGCCCCGGTGGCCGCGACGAGGCCGGCAAGCTGATCCCGATCGACCTCAAGGTCGGCGACCGTGTGCTGTTTGGCAAGTGGTCGGGCACCGAGGTCAAGATCGACAACGATGAGCTCCTGATCATGAAGGAGTCGGACATTATGGGCGTGATGGCCTAAGGCCAGACGCCTGAACGGCCGCTGAATGCATGCCCGGGTCACTCGATCCGGGCATGCATCATTCCGCCGGGTTCGATCGCGGACCCCGGAATGAGGCGACCCAATAAGCAAGACACATCACGAAGAAGAGGAATTGCAGACCATGGCTGCCAAAGACGTCAAGTTTTCCGGAGACGCGCGCGAACGCATGCTGCGCGGCGTCGATATTCTCGCCAACGCCGTCAAGGTGACGCTCGGCCCGAAAGGCCGCAACGTGCTCATCGAGAAGTCGTTCGGCGCGCCCCGCATCACCAAGGACGGCGTCACCGTCGCCAAGGAGATCGAGCTAGAGGACAAGTTCGAGAACATGGGCGCCCAGATGGTGCGTGAGGTCGCCTCCAAGACCAACGACCTCGCCGGCGACGGCACCACCACCGCGACCGTGCTGGCCCAGTCCATCGTCCGCGAAGGCGCCAAGTCGGTTGCCGCCGGCATGAACCCGATGGACCTCAAGCGCGGCATCGACATCGCGGTCGCGGCCGTCGTCAAGGACATCGAGAAGCGCGCCAAGCCGGTCGCCGCCTCCTCCGAGGTCGCCCAGGTCGGCACCATCTCGGCCAACGGCGATGCCGCCATCGGCAAGATGATCGCGCAGGCGATGCAGAAGGTCGGCAACGAGGGCGTCATCACCGTCGAGGAGAACAAGTCACTCGATACCGAGGTGGACATCGTCGAGGGCATGAAGTTCGACCGCGGCTATCTCAGCCCCTACTTCGTCACCAACCCCGAGAAGATGACGGCCGAACTCGAGGACGCTTACATCCTCCTGCACGAGAAGAAGCTGTCCGGCCTGCAGGCCATGCTGCCCGTGCTGGAAGCCGTGGTGCAGTCGGGCAAGCCGCTCGTCATCATCGCCGAGGACGTCGAGGGCGAGGCGCTGGCCACCCTGGTCGTCAACCGCCTCCGTGGCGGCCTGAAGGTCGCCGCCGTCAAGGCGCCGGGCTTCGGCGACCGCCGCAAGGCCATGCTCGAGGACCTCGCGATCCTCACCGGCGGCCAGCTGATCTCCGAAGACCTCGGCATGAAGCTCGAGAGCGTGACGGTGAAGATGCTTGGGCGCGCGGGCAAGGTTGTGATCGACAAGGAGAACACCACGATCGTCAAGGGCGCCGGCAAGAAGCCCGAGATCGAGGCCCGCGTCGGCCAGATCAAGGCCCAGATCGAGGAAACCACCTCGGATTACGACCGTGAGAAGCTCCAGGAGCGCCTCGCCAAGCTCGCAGGCGGCGTCGCGGTGATCCGCGTCGGCGGTGCCACCGAGATCGAGGTCAAGGAGAAGAAGGACCGCGTCGAGGATGCGCTCAACGCCACTCGCGCCGCGGTGCAGGAAGGCATCGTCCCCGGCGGCGGCGTCGCGCTGCTCCGCGCCAAGAAGGCGGTCGGCCGTCTGACCAACGCCAATGCCGACGTCCAGGCCGGCATCAACATCGTGCTGAAGGCACTGGAAGCCCCGATCCGCCAAATCTCCGAGAACGCGGGCGTGGAAGGCTCGATCGTCGTCGGCAAGATCCTGGAGAACAGGTCCGAGACCTTCGGCTTCGACGCCCAGACCGAGGAGTATGTCGACATGGTCGAGAAGGGCATCATCGACCCCGCCAAGGTGGTGCGCACCGCACTCCAGGACGCCGCCTCGATCGCCGGCCTGCTGGTGACCACCGAGGCCATGGTCGCGGAGTCGCCGAAGAAGGAAGCCGCTTCCGGCATGCCGGCCGGTGGCGGTATGGGCGGCTTCTAAGCCGTCCGTTCCATTGCAGTGTTGCGAAGGCCGCCTCCGGGCGGCCTTCTTTTTTGCCGATCATGACCCGTGCTTTCCAATTCAACCGGCAGCCAAAACCCACTACGGTGACGCCGATTCGAATTGTTTGGGCCTGATCTCAACGGAAAACCGCTTCACACTTTCCGGGTCATGCCCCATTGCCTCAGGGATTTCGTCGATGCGCGCGCTTGTGTTTTGCTCCACGGCCGTTCTGGCGGCTCTGCTTGCAGGTTCGCCAGAGGTCGCATCCGCCCAGATGAAGCTGGCGCCGAAGGCCACGGCGCCCGGCGGCGTCGAGACGCGCTATTTCACCTCGATCGACGGGCTGATGGACGGCAATGCCGACGTGATCTTGAAAGAGACACGCCAGGGCAAGACCGTCACCGCAGCCGTGCTCGACGTCTGCTATCCCGTCGCGAAGAATTCCGACCGCAAGGACCGCTTCGTCGTCAATCTCCAGGTCGCGGGCCAGAACCTGACGGGTACGACGCAGAGCCTCGGCGCGAAGGCGCCGGTCACAGTCAAGCTGCTGCGCAAACAGGCCGGAGACACGTTCGAATTCCGCGGCCAGATCAGCATTGGCCAGACCGTGACCGAGGTCACCTCGCCCGACAATTCCGATCTCAGCGAGAAGGAATTCCTCGACAACCAGACCTCCGACGACGGCATCACGCCGCAGCCGAAGGACTTCACCGACGTCTCGCCGGAAGCGATCGCGGTCAAGGTCAAGCTGGATGCCGCGACCGAGTTCCTGAAGAGCCTGAAGGGCCAGGACGTCGAGGTGACGCTGGCGAGTCTCACCGTCGGCTGCGACGCGCTGCGCGCGGGCGAGCAGACCATCAACATGTCGGTCGATCCGGAGCGCGCCGGCGCGCTGCTGGCGAAATTCAAGGCGACGCCCGGCGTCACCGCCGCGGGCTGGACCGCGGGCATGACCGAGATGGACCGCACCATCCGCATTGCCGCCGCCGATTGGCGCGAGGGCGACAAGATCAACCGCGACAAGCTCGCGGCCGCGGTGGCTGGCGTGCTGAGCAGGACGCTCGCGGCAAAGCCGGTCTCGCAAAGCTTCAACCCGGCGACCGGCAAGCTCAAGCTGGTGTTCAAGCGACCGAACCAGGATTTTCCCGCGCTCGAGCTCACCGACACGATCGAGGTCGCGGGCCTCGTCTCGCCCGACAAGCCCGGCACGACCGACAAGCTCATGCTCTGGATCGGGAGTCCCGCGACCACGACCACTGACGAGAGCAGCGGCGCCAAGCTCAATCTCTCGGACGAAGCGACCGCGGACGAGGAAGGCGATCAGCCCGACGACAACGGTTCGGTCGAGGCGCTCACCAAGGAGCTGAAAGGCCAGCGCTGGGACGCCGACAAGTCGGTGTGGAAGTGATGTAGCCCGCATATCAACTCTCGGTCGTCGCCCGGCTTGACCGGGCGATCCAGTACTCCGAGAAGGTTTTGATGAATCGAGAAGCCGCGGCGTACTGGATTCCCCGCCTGCCGCCTGTGCTAAAGCTTCGGCGCCCCTGGACCTCAACCCCGGCGAAGCCTTGGCGTAGCCGGGTCGCGGGGAATGACAGCAGGGGCTAATTGCCGTTGACGCGAAAGCGCAGCGGCTTGGGGCCGACGAGCGTGAGCACGTCACCCTGGCGCTTCCAGGTCTCGACACTGCCCAGGGCTGCAACGAGATCGTCGTCGGCCTGGGCCCTTGCCGGCGGGCAGGAGCGGTCCTGGATCTGGCCGGGGACGAAGATCACGGTGTTGCCGGCAACCGAGAACTGGCCCTTGCCGCCCTTGCACCAGAGCTCCAGCACGACTTCGCCATTGTCGCCGATCTCGATGTTCGGAATCCGCTTCGAGCCCGGCTGCGGCAGCGCCTCCAGCGTCATCTCGGTGCCGAACGGAAAACCGTCCTCCGCACGCGCGAGCGTGGACATCGCGAGCGTTGCAACCGCCGCACACACCATCTGCCTGAACGAAACCATGAGACCTCTCGACCGACGTGATTTGCGGCACCTTCTATAAGACGGCGGCGCCGTTGAGAAGGTTCGCCCATGGGCCACGCAAAAATCCCCGCGAGGAGCAACCTCGCGGGGATTTGGCTTGAAGCCGGGCGTGGCCTGCTACTTCAGGACCATCGCCGTGAACGGCCAGACATAGGCCTGCAGCGTCACGAACACGCCGACCAACGAGGCCAGCACGATCGAGTGCCAGAACACGAAGCGCAGGATCGTGCCCTCGTGCCCGTACCAATTCGTCGCGGTGGACGCGACCACGATCGACTGGGCGTCGATCATCTTGCCCATCACGCCGCCGGACGAGTTCGCCGCAGCCATCAGGATCGGCGACAGACCAAGCTGCTCGGAGGTGATCTTCTGAAGATTTCCGAACAGAACGTTGGAAGCGGTATCCGATCCCGTTAGCGCCACGCCCAACCAGCCGAGCAGCGTGCCGAAGAAGGGATAGAGCACGCCGGTTGCAGCAAAGGCGAGACCGAGCGTCGCGTCCACGCCGGAGAGCCGCGTCAGCGTGCCAATCGCGAGCATCGCCGAGATCGTGATCAGCGAGATCGCGCAAAGCCGGATGGTGCGCCCGTATTCCGTCAAGAGCCGGCCAGGACCGACGCCCATCAGGAAGCCTGAGATGATCGCCGCAATCAGCATGCCGGTGCCGGTGAACGAGAGATAGGTGAAGCCGAACACCGCGCTCTCTTTCGTCGGCCCCGGCGCGACCGGCGGCATCTTGTTGATCATCTGATGCAGCTCGGGAACGGGATAGTTCCAGGTGAAGATCGAGTTCGCCCAGGTCTTGAATCCACCATTGCCCCAGATCAGCATCACGATGCAGACGATGATCCACGGCAGCAGCGCGCTGAACAGCTCGCTCTGCGTCAGCGGCGTCTTGTCCATCGGTTTTGCCGCGGCCATGGTGGCGGCCGATTCATCGCGGCCGCGCAGCGCCGGCGACAGCCAGAGCTGCCTGGGCTGCCAGACCTTCAGGAACAGGATCAGCGCCCCCATCGAGATCAGCGACGCCCCGATGTCGACGATCCAGGGATTGACGTAGTTCGAGATCACGAATTGCGGGACCGCGAACGACACGCCGGTGACCAGGATCGCCGGCCAGACGTCCTTCATGCCCTTCCAGCCCGCGAACGCCCACACCACCCAGAACGGCACGATCAGCGAGAAGAACGGCAATTGCCGGCCGACCATCGCGCCGAGGATGTAGGGATCAAGCCCGGTCACCGAGGCAAGGCCTTGGATCGGCGTGCCCAGCGCCCCATAAGCGACCGGCGCGGTGTTGGCGATCAGCGACAGGCCGCTTGCTGCAAGCGGCGAGAAGCCGAGGCCGATCAGGACGGCGCCCGTGATCGCGACCGGCGTGCCGAAGCCCGAGGCGCCTTCGAAGAAGGCGCCGAACGAGAACGCGATCAGCAGCAATTGCAGCCGCCGGTCCTCGGTGACGCCGCCGACCGCGCGCTTGAGCAATTCGAAGCGTCCGGTGCTCACTGTCACCTGGTAGAGGAAGATGACGTTGAGAACGATCCAGCCGATCGGGAAGAACCCGGTGACGATGCCCAGCACCGAGGCGCGGATCGACATGTTCGCCGGCATGGTGAAGACGAAGATCGTGATCAAATTGGCCACGATCACCGCGATGACCGCTGCGATATGAGCCTGGACCCGTCCGCTCGCGATCAGGACCAGCAATGTGACGACAGGGACTGCCGCGGCGATCGTCGACAGCACGGGGCTGTGCAACGGGTCATAAACTTGATTCCACATGATCTTCCTCCCCCACGCATGTGTGCTGCAGGCGGCCCGCGTGGACAGCCGATCCTGCTTGACGCTGAAGCGATACCCCCCGAGCCGGACGCGAATTCCTCGCGAATGCAGCGGTTCCCGTCCGCTCACAAGCTCGCGAAATCCCGAAGGCCCCCACCCCGCGCCGTCGAGCCCCATGCTAGGGTTGCAAGCTGCGACAAGCCAACGCAAATTGCAGGACTTGCGACTTTAGTCTAAGCGCGCCGATTTCCGCCGTCGTCCCAAGTCTTTGGCCCCGGGCAGTTGTGCACATCCCTCAGGAGACAGAGCTCTGTGAAGAACATCAGCGCCACGCTCGCGATCGTCTGGCGAATCGCCGCCCCCTATTTCCGGTCGGAGGACAAATGGGCCGGCCGCGGCCTGCTTGCCGCAGTCATCGCGATGGAGCTGGCGCTGGTCGCGATCGACGTCCTGGTCAATCAATGGCAGAACCGGTTCTACAGCTCACTGCAGGCAAGTGACTGGGATAGCTTCGTCAGGGAGATCTGGATCTTCATCGGCCTCGCCTCCGCCTTCATCGCGCTGGCGGTCTACAAGCTGTACCTGAACCAGTGGCTCCAGATCCGCTGGCGGCAATGGCTGACCCGGCACTATTTGGGCGAATGGCTGCAAGGCGCCACCCACTACCGCATGCAGCTCAAGGGCGATGCGGCCGACAACCCGGACCAGCGCATCACCGAGGACGTCAAGAACTTCGTCGAGCAGACCCTGACCATCGGGCTCGGCCTGCTCTCGTCGATCGTGACGCTGTTCTCATTCGTGATCATCCTCTGGGGGCTTTCCAATGCTGCGCCGTTGCACCTGTTCGGCGCCGATCTCATGATCCCCGGCTATCTGTGCTGGGGCGCGCTGGTCTACGCGATCTTCGGCACCGCGCTGACGCACTGGATCGGTGCCCCGCTGGTCAATCTCAATTTCGAGCAGCAGCGCTTCGAGGCCGACTTCCGCTTCAACCTCGTCCGCGTCCGCGAGAATTCCGAGCAGATCGCGCTGCTCAAGGGCGAAGGCGCCGAGCGCGGCCGGCTGCTGGACCGCTTCGGCTTCGTGATCGGCAATTGGTACGCCATCATGAGCCGCACCAAGCGCCTCACCGCGTTCACCGCGAGCTACCAGCAGGCTGCCGTGATCTTTCCCTATGTGCTGGTGGCGCCGGCCTTCTTCGCCAAGAAGATCCAGCTTGGCGACATGATGCAGACCGCCTCCGCCTTCTCGAGCGTACAGGGCGCATTGTCGTTCTTCGTCACGGCGTACCGATCGCTGGCGGAATGGCGCTCGATCGTCGCCCGCCTCGACGGCTTCGAGATGTCGGTCGATGCGGCCGCGCACCTGCCGCCGCACGAGCCTGCGATCGCCCTCAAGGCCGCCGGCGGCAATCGCAATATCACCCTCGAACAGCTCTGCGTGAACCTGCCGAGCGGCACGCCGCTGGTCGCCACCGACGCCTTCTCCGTCCAGACGCCGGAGCGCGTGCTGGTGACCGGACCGTCGGGCTCCGGCAAGTCGACGCTGTTCCGCGCCATCGCCGGCATCTGGCCGTTCGGCACCGGCACCATCTTCGTCCCGGAAAAAGCGAAGCTGATGATGCTGCCCCAGCGCCCCTATTTCCCGGTCGGCGTGTTGCGCGACGCGGTGGTCTATCCGGCCGCGCCGGGCGCATTCGAAACTGCACGCGTCAGGGACGCGCTGATCGCGGTCGGCCTGCCCGACCTCGCCGAGCGGCTTGAGGAGGACGGTCATTGGAACCGGATGCTGTCGCTGGGCGAGCAGCAGCGCCTCGGGCTCGCCCGCGCGCTGCTGCACGCGCCGGACTATCTGTTCCTGGACGAGGCCACGGCCTCGCTGGACGAGCCGTCCGAGGCCCGCCTGTACCGGTTGCTGGCGGAGAAGCTGCCACAGGCCACCCTCGTCTCGATCGGCCACCGCTCGACGCTGGAAGCCTTCCATACCCGCAAGGTGACGATGGTGAAGCACGGCGCGATCCACGTCCTCGGTGACGGTGGTGTGCCGGTCGAGAAGGAGCCGAGCGCGGCACGCTGAGACGGCCCGACGAAGCTCTGAGGCTATGGCCCTTGGTTGCGGCCGTGCTTCGAGACGCCCGCCTTTTTCGGCCTTCAGGATGAGGTCTGTCCTCGCGGTGAGATCTGTGACCCCTCATGGTGAGGAGCCCGCCGGAGGCCGCCGTCTCGAACCATGCGGGCCCCTGGCCTACGCCCCAAAGCCCCAAAGCAAAAGGGCGGCAGGTTGCCCTGCCGCCCTCATCAATTCGCTTCGGGAAGAAGCCTACTTCAGGTTGCTCATGGCCGTCAGGTCGAACGACAGCTTGGCAATGCCGGCCGCGCCGCACCAGTTGGAGCCAGCGCCGCCCGGATTGATCGCGGTGACGTTGGTGGTGCCGGTGGCGTTGAAGGCGCTGGTGAAGGCGTTGCAATCACCCTTGTTCAGGTCGGTGTCGGAGTAACGCAGGTCCAGCGTGAACACTTTGTAGGTGAAGCCGATGCCGATGTTCCAGGTGTTGTAGTCCTTGTAGGGGATACCGTTGGCGAAAACGGTGCCGACGCCGGTGCCGTAGAAGGCGTCCGAAGTCCCAAACCACTGCCGGCCGAACTCACCCGAGACGTACATGCCCATGCCGGAAGCACCGAAGGCCGTGCTGGGCGCCGTGTACTTGGCGGTCAACGAAGCGTAGTTGCCCCAGGCACCCGAGTTCAGGAAGTTCGGCGAGTAGTACTCGGTCGCGCCGACCGTGAAGCTGTCGTTGATGGTGTAGTTCACCTTGCCGTAGACTTCGACGAAGCTGACGTCCTTCTTCATGACGTTGCCGTCGGCGAGGAAGATAGTGGTCGTGCTGACGCCGCAGACGTTGCCGCCCGGAATGCCGCCGGTGAGCACGTTGTCGGCGCAGCTGCCGCCCGGATACAGGTAGCCCCAGACACCGATATCGAAGGCGAAGGCGCCGAAGGTCGGGCGGATACCGCCGTAGATGTCGACTTCAGCAGCAGCGCGATTGGCGAAGGAGATGCTCTCGGCGGACACGCCGACGTAGAGCTGGAGGTCCTTGTTGACGTTGTAGCGCGGCTCGAAATAGGCCGCGACCGACGGCTTGTGGTTCGACTGCGTGACGCCGCGGAAGATGTAGTCGCTCATGATGGCGCCGCCGAAGGCGATATCCCAGGGATCAAACGCGACCACCGGCGGGGCCTTCAGTGCCTTCACTCGCATGTCTGCCGCGAAAGCCGAGCCCGTCACCATTGCCAGCGCCGTTGCCAACAAAGCCACTTTTTTCATTTCGATCCCCATCACCAGTTCTAAGACCCCAGCCGGATCCCGGAAGCCCCCGGAACGCTCGACCTGATTGCAAATTTCGTAACTGCGGCAATCTGGATGGGGTGAGGCAAACCGTGAAGCAAAAAACGCGGGCATCTGCCGACTTTTTGGGCGTTCTGACGATTCCACGAAAGGTTGTCAGCCCGTGTGTCTTCTCGATCACATTATTTGCATTCCAAAGTGCACTGGGAGGCCCGCGTTAGTACGGGTCCGGCGGTACCGTGCTGCCCGTGCCACGAATCAGGCTGCTTCCCGACGAGATCATCCCCGCGCGCCGGCGCGCCGATGCAAAAAGGCCGCAGCATCGCCGCTGCGGCCTTCCTGTTGCCGATCATGGTCGTCGGATTGGATCCAGCCTTTGGCCTGACCTTGGGCCTAACCTTGTCCTTCGGCCGGTGTCGTGTCCGCAGAAGACGAAGGCATCGCCCAGCTTGTCTCGGCGGCAGGCTCGGGAGCCGGAGCTGCCGGCGTTGACGGCTTCGGAGCTGCCTTCGCCTTCTTCGGCGCCGCTTTCTTCGCAGCCTTCTTGGCGGCCTTCTTAGGCGCAGCCTTCTTAGCGGCCTTCTTTGGCGCGGCCTTCTTCGCAGATTTCTTTGTAGCCTTCTTGGCAGACTTCTTCGCGGATTTCTTCGCGGACTTCTTGGCTGCCTTCTTTGAGGTCTTCTTCGCCGCTACTGCCTTCTTGGCCTTTTTGGCCTTCTTGCTTTTTTTCTTCTTCGCTTTCGCCATCGTGATCCTCCTGTTGCCGCCGAACAATGGTCGATCGGGTGTCTTCAGCCGTTACCTCCGGACGAAAGCTCAGCCCTCGAAGCTTAGTCTTCGAAAGCTCAGTCTTGCGCGTTCAGTGCCGGCTGCGACCCGCCCGTAGCCCAATCGAGAAGCTCAATCGTGTGTACGACCGGAACTGACGTGCCACTGGCAATCTGCACCATGCAGCCGATATTGCCTGCGGCAATCATGTCCGGCTTGACGCTCGCGATGTTGGCGACCTTGCGATCGCGCAACCGGCCCGCAAGCTCGGGCTGGAGAATGTTGTAAGTCCCCGCCGAACCGCAACACAAATGGCTCTCCGGCACATCTTTCACCACGAATCCGTTATTGGAAAGCAATTCTTTCGGAAGGCCCGTGATTTTCTGCCCGTGCTGCAACGAACACGCAGAGTGATAAGCGACGACGATGTTGTGCTGTCGCGTCGTGGCCGCGACTCCAAGGCCGGCGACGTATTCAGTGATGTCCTTGGCGAGCGCAGAGACCTTCGCCGCGTCGGCGGCAAACGCAGCGTCTTCGCGCAGAAGATAGCCGTAGTCCTTGATCACGGTGCCGCAGCCTGACGCCGTCACCAGGATGGCGTCGAGCCCCTCGCCGGCCGCTTCCGCGCGCCACGCCGCGACATTGGCGCGAGCCCGTGCCAATGCGTCCTGATCGTCGCCGAGGTGATGGGTCAGGGCGCCGCAGCACTGCTCGTCCCTGACAAGGACGACCTCGATGCCGTGGCGCGTGAGGAGACTGATAGCGGCCTGGTTGATTCGCGGCGCCAGCACCTGCTGGGCGCAGCCCTGGAGCAGCGCGACCCGGCCGCGCTTCTTGCCGAGTGCCGCGAACACACTGCCGGCGGCGGGCCCGGGCGGCGGCAGCCGGTCCGGCGCCAGCGCCAGCATCGCCTTGAGGCGCAGAACCAGGCCGGGCGTCGCCGACGGCCGCGGCGTCGGCAGGAACGCGGCCAGCGGGCGGGCCAGCCGCGCCAGCCACATGCTGGCGCGGAAACGCTGCGGGTGCGGCAGGACGAAGGCCAGCACTCGGCGCAGCAGCCGCTCGGCGAGCGGCCGCTCGTAACGCTGCTCGATCCTGACCCGGGCCTGATCGACCAGATGCATGTAATTCACGCCCGAGGGGCAGGTCGTCATGCAGGCCAGGCACGACAGGCAGCGGTCGACATGTTTGACCACTTCGGCCGTCGGCGTCTGGTCCTTCTCCAGCATCTCCTTGATCAGATAGATGCGGCCGCGCGGGCTATCGAGCTCGTCGCCAAGCAGCACATAGGTCGGACAGGTTGCGGTGCAGAAGCCGCAATGGACGCAGGCGCGCAGGATCTTGTCGGCTTCCGCGATGTCGGGATCGGCGAGCTGCGCGAGTGAGAATTCGGTCTTCATGCGGCAGTGCCTCGCGTCAGCCGCCCCCGGTTGAGGATGGTCTTCGGATCGAAACTGGCGCGGACCCGCTCGCTCAACGCGGCAAGGCCAGGGGCTTGCGGGTGGAATACATCGATCGCGCGCCTGATGTCCTCGGCCGCCCGGATCAGCGTGGCGTGCCCGCCGGCGGCATTCGTACGTTCGCGCACGGCCCGAGCATGCGCGTCCGGCTTCGGTGGCACCGCCGCCCAGATCAGTCCACCACCCCAATCGTAGATCACGTCGCCACCGGTCTCGCGCGCCAGCAGGGTCCCGAGCGCCGCGCCCGACGCCGGCGGGCAGACGATCCGCCAGACCGGCCAGGCCCCCAGCGCGCCACTGGCCGCGAACGGCAGGACGTCGCGGATCGTGGTCCACAGCGCCGCTGACGCCGTGTCCTCGACGAGAATTGCGGTTCCGAACGGCGCCAGCAATTCGCGCAGCGAGCCGGCACGGTGGGCGGCCGAGGCGGCAATGCCCTCGAGCCGCAGCACGGTCAGCGCCTCGCCCTGGCCTGCGATATCGCCGAGACCTTCGATCTCGGTCCGGAACGCCGATGTCGGCAGATGCGCGGCCCCGGAGACATCGAAAGGCGAGCCGAGCGCCGCCGTCATTGCCTTGTTGGCGGCGGCATCGTCGAGCCCGCGCAGCAACAGCGTCCGCTCGGCCTCCGGCTTGGGCATCACTTTCAGCGTGACCTCGGTCATGACCGACAGCGTGCCCCAGGAACCGGCGAGAAGCTTGCAGAGGTCGTAGCCGGTGACGTTCTTCACCACCTTGCCGCCGGTCTTGAAGCTGTCGCCGAAACCGGAGACGGCATGCGCCCCGAGCAGATGGTCGCGCGCGCCGCCCGCCTTGATCCGGCGCGGACCGGCCAGGCCAGCCGCGATCATGCCGCCGATGGTGCCGAGCGCGGGCGTGCCGAGCAGCGGCGCGGTGTTCATCGGCTCGAAGGCGAATTGCTGGTTCTTGGCATCGATCAGCGACAGCACGTCGGCCAGCGGCGCCCCGGCCTGGAGCGTGACAATGAGTTCGTTGGGCTCGTAGCCGGTGATGGCATTCAGCGCGGAGACGTCGAGCACGGCGTTGGTCGCCATCGCGTGGCCGATGCCGCGCTTGGAGCCATGGCCGATGATCTCGAGCGGCTGCTCATTGGCAATCGCCGCGCGCACCACCTCTTCGACGTCTTTGGCGTCTCGTACCTTGAGCGTATCCACGGGCAAAGGCGGTAGCGAAATTCGCCGCCAAAATCAAATGCAGCGTGACGACAGCGGCCATTGCCGCGCGATGCGGCTCGACCTCGGAGCCACGGCCAAGATTCGATCCTCATCGAAGCATTCACGACATCGACACTTCGATCACCGGCGAACCAAAGCCGACAGCCGATCGCTACAAATCTGCACCGAGAGACCAACCGACGGAGACGACATCATGAACCACTATGCCACGCAGAAATCGCTCAGCGACGCCGTCGACGGCGGCGGCCTGCTCGTCGTCGCGCAATGGGAAGCGAAGCCGGGCGAGGCCGACAAGATCGCCGCGATCCTCGACCGCTTCCTGCCGGAGGCCCAGCGCGAGGACGGCGTCAAGCTGTTCTTGATCTCGCGCGCAAAGGACAATCCGGCCCAGTTCCTGTTCTACGAACTGTTCCGCGACGAGGCGGCATTCAAGGCGCACCAGGAGAGCGCGCATTTCAAGACCTGGATCGCTGGCGAAGCCCTGCCGCTGCTGGCAAAGCGCGAGCGGGCGCAATACGGACTGCTGTAGGCATTGCCGAGGAAAGAGGCGTGCATCGCAAGCCCTTCCATCGGCGCAAGCGCCTAGAACCGGGGGATGTCCGGGAATGCCAGATTCCCGGCATGGACGTGCATGCGGCCGAGCTCGGCGCAGCGGTGCAGGGTCGGAAACACCTTTCCGGGATTGAGCAGGCCCTGCGCGTCGAAGGCGCATTTCAGACGCTGCTGCTGGTTGAGGTCGATCTCGCTGAACATTTCCGGCATCAGATCGCGCTTCTCGATGCCGACGCCGTGCTCGCCGGTGAGCACGCCGCCGAACTCGACGCAGGCGCGCAGGATGTCGGCGCCGAAGGCTTCGGCGCGCTCGATCTCGCCGGGCTTGTTGGCGTCATAGAGGATCAGCGGATGCAGATTGCCGTCGCCGGCATGGAACACGTTGGCGCAACCGAGCTGGTACTTTTCCGAGAGCTCGCGGATGCGCGCCAGCGCCTTCGGCAGCGCACCGCGGGGGATGGTGCCGTCCATGCAGAGATAGTCCGGGGAGATGCGGCCGACGGCGGGGAAGGCGGCTTTCCGGCCGGCCCAGAACAGATTGCGCTCGGCTTCCGAGGTCGAGATCTGGCAGGTGGTCGAGCCGCAAGCGTTCGCAATCGTCTCGACCCGCGTGATCAGCTCGTCGACCTCGATCTTGGGACCGTCGAGCTCGATGATGAGGAGGGCCTCGACATCGAGCGGATAGCCGGCATGGACGAAGGCCTCCGCGGCGTGGATCGCGGGCTTGTCCATCATCTCCATGCCGCCGGGAATGATGCCGGCGCCGATGATGCGCGCCACGCATTCGCCGGCCGCCTCGACTTGCGCGAAGCCGACCATCAGCGCGCGCGCCGTCTCCGGCTTTTGCAGGATGCGCACCGTGATCTCGGTGATGACACCGAGCAGGCCTTCCGAGCCGGTGATGACGCCCATCAAATCGTAGCCGGAGTTTTCCGCCGACTTGCCGCCGATGCGCAGGATCTCGCCGCTCATCAGCACGATCTCGCAGCCGAGCACGTTGTTGGTGGTCATGCCGTATTTCAGGCAGTGCACGCCGCCGGAATTCTCCGCGACATTGCCGCCGATCGAGCAGGCGATCTGCGATGACGGATCCGGCGCGTAGTAGAACCCAGCATGGGCGACGGCCTGGCTGATCGCGAGGTTGGTGACGCCGGGTTCGGTGACGACGGCGCGGTTGTCGAAATCGATCTCGCGGATGCGCTTGAACTTGCCGAGGCCCAGAAGCACGCCGTCTTCCAGCGGCAGCGCGCCGCCGGACAGCGAGGTGCCGGAGCCGCGGGGCACCACCTTGATGCCCTGCCCTGCACAATATTTCAGGACCAGCGAAACCTGCTCGGTCGTGTCGGGCAGCACAACGACCATCGGCGGCTGCCGATAGGCCGTCAACCCATCGGATTCATAGGCCCGCATCTCGGCGGCGCTGTCGATCACGCCTTCGCCCGGCACGATTGCGCGCAATGCAGCCACGATCTCGGCGCGGCGCGCGAGCACGGCCTGGTCGCTCGCGGGCATCATGATGGCCATAACATTTCCTTCATGGCATATCCTTCCGGCCAAGGCCGCATGATCGATTTGTCGCGGTAAATCAACCACGTCCGCGGTGGTTTGGGTAGGCCGTCCGAAAGTCGGATCGACGATCCTGCGCGAGTTCGCTCTGGGACAAGTAGGAAATCGTGAAACCTGCCATGGTTTGGCGGCTTGTCCAATCCGAGCAGGCCTGCCAAAACCGGCAGGTCCGACCGTTGCCGATCAGGCATGCAACTGACCAGCCCCCAGGGAAGAGACGAAGAGCACCCGATGACAAAACTGATTTTTGGCGCATTGACCATCCTCACCGCGATTGCCACCGCACCCGCCGCGATGGCGCAGGACGTCGCGGCCGGCAAGTCGTCGTTCAACAAATGCCTGGCCTGTCACGCGATCGGCGAAGGCGCCAAGAACAAGGTCGGCCCCGAGCTCAACGGCCTCGACGGCCGCAAGTCCGGCACCGCGCCGGACTACAATTACTCCGACGCCAACAAGAATTCCGGCATCACCTGGAACGAGGCCGTGTTCAAGGAATACATCAAGGACCCCAAGGCCAAGATCCCCGGCACCAAGATGGCGTTCGCCGGCATCAAGAACGAGACCGAGATCAACAATCTCTGGGCCTACGTGTCGCAGTTCGACAAAGACGGAAAGATCAAGCAGTAAGCGCCGGAACGGCGGCCGCTGGAGCTTCGGTTCTGAACCGAAGCTCCAGCTTCTCGTTTTGACGCGTTTTCTTCACGCGAACCGGCATCCACTTCGCTCGAAAACGCTCTAATCGGCGGTCGCCTGCGCCGGGACGATTTTCCCGATCATCGTCTCGATCTCTGTCTTCACGAGATCGGGCACCGCGTTCTGCACCATGTGGCCGAGATCAGGCAGCACGATCAGCTTGGCATTCTGCACGGTGGCGGCGAACGGGCGGGCGTGAATGGCGGTCTTTACCGTCTTGTCGGGTTCGCCGGCGATGATCGTGACCGGCGCCGTTATCTCGCCGTAGCGCGGAGCTTGCGCAGCCACCGCCTGCTTCAGCGACACCAGATCATAGGCATTGGCGATGAACTCGCGCGGGCGCAGCAGCAACGGCGTCGCGGAGTCCTGCACGAAACCGTCCGGCATCGTTTGCGGCAGGAAGACGTTGCGCGCGCCGGACTCGCTCAGGAAATAGCCCAGCGGGAGGGTTATGGTGTAGGCGAGCAGCGGGCCGATTACGGGCGTTGCGATGATCTCGTTGTAGCGGCCGACGCCGCCGCGCCAGGGATGGGTGACGGGCGCGAGCATCACAAGGCCCGCGACGCGGCCGGGATGATCGAGCGCCAGCCGCGCGCCGAGCGCGCCGCTCCAGGAATGCACCACGAACACCGCGCGATCGATCCCGAGCTTGCCGAGCGCCTCATCGATCATTCGCGCCTGGACCTCCGGCGTCGAATCCTGCCGCCGCGCCCGCGTGCTCCAGCCGTGGCCGGGACGGTCGATCAGGATGACGCGATGGTTCCTGGCGAGGAGATCGCCGAGCGGCCGCCGCATTGCCTCGAGGTTGGAGCTCGCGCCGTGCAGCATCACGATCGGCAGGCCCGAATCGCGCGGGCCGATATCGACGAGGTGAAGCACGGCACCCTCGACCTCGATCATCCGGCCCTGCGGTGGAAAGGCGCGTTGCACGGCGAGGACGCCGGCCTGCGTGACCAGCGCCAGCACAACCAGCGCGGTCACGACTGACATCACGATCATGGACGGAATCCGGGCGACCCAAGGCACAGGGCAGTTACGTGGCTTGCGGCCGGCAGTTTCGCCCGGGGAGCCCCCGCGCTCCACTTGAAATGCCGGGGCTGTGGATATGTGCATAATTCAAGCGAGAAAAACGCAATGAAATCAATACCGCTCCCCGGAGCACGCAGGCTTCGAAACAGCTTCATGCACTCGTCATCGCGGCTTCCTTATAATCGCCATGGTCGGTTCCGCCATTTAGACGCAGGTGGGCGCCGATCGTGCTCGCAACCCTCAGGGATGCGGGAAGACCGGCAGGATTTATCCTGATTTGAACCGGAGAATTTCGATGAGCCTGAGATCCAAAGATACTGCGATCGACGAGATCGTGGCAAGCTGCCACGGTGACCTGCGCGGTGCCGTGCGCGCGCTGCTGCTGATCAACGAGCACCTCGAGACGGAGCTTGCAAAGGCCTACGCCGCAGCGGTCGATCGCGGCCTCGCCGAGCGCGAAGGCAGCGTTTTGCACTAGATTGCTGTCGACCTAGTTCGTGCTGTCCTCGTCCTTTTCCTCATCAGGCGTGGGTGCGGGACAGGCGCGGATGGTCGAACGGGCAAGCTTGGCGTCGGCCTTCGATTTGTAAGGACCGTCACCGAACCAGACGTCGCCGAAGATCACGGGATTGCTGGTCACGATGTTGCATTTTCCGGTGGCGCGATTGCCGACCACCCAGAACAGTCCGTCGGCGAGGCTCGCCGTGCCCGACGCCAACAGCAACGTACCTGCAAAGATCAAACGCTTCATGGCTGTGCTCCCGCCATGAAGGTAGGTCTGCGGCGGTGCCAGCCACACCCCTTGTAACGCGGCGCGTGTCATCGTGGTTAATCCCCCTGCGCCGCATTCGCTCGAGCAATGATCGACTTGTCCGCTAAATATCGCGGCCTTCGACCTTCTCGGTCAGCGCCTTGACCTGGTCGGGGATCTTCTCGAGGTGCGGATTGACGGCGAGCGCCTTGCGGTAGGCTTCGAGCGCGCGCTTTTCGTCGCCGACCTCCTGCATGATCATGCCGAGGCCTGCGAGCGCGCCGAAATGACGAGGCTCGCGGATCAACACCTCGCGAATGTCGGCGAGCGAACGGCCATAATCGTTCTGCATGTAGTAGAGCGTCGCGCGACGATTCCAGGCCTCGATGTAGTCGGGCCTGAGCTTGACCACCGAATCCAGCAGCTTGATCGCAACCTCGATCTTCTTTGCGTCGACCGCGGTCTTGGCCCGCGCCATCAGCAGCGCCGCGGTGTCGCTCGGGGTCTGGATCCAGATCGCCCAGATCCGCGCCTCGACATGCTTGGCGCTGGCTTCGTCGGGCGCAGCTTTCAGCGCGCCGAACAGGAAATCGAGATTCTTGGTGCGGTCGACCTTGGGCAGCTTGGCCGGCGCTTCCGGAAGTTTCTTCTGCTTGCCGGGCGGAGCCGGCGGATCAGCCTGCGCCAGCGCCGGAGCGAGGCCGGCGGCTCCCAGCACAAGAGCCAGACACAGGGTGCGCGCGAAGAGGAATCTCACTGCCATGGTCGAAGTCTAAACGCGCAAAGCCGCCCTTGCAAAGCAGGGGCGGCGTCAAACTCGTGTGAGACCGTGGTCTTGCGGGCGCGCGAGCGTCCGGCAGGGCGAAATCAGCCGCCCAAATCAGCCCTGGCGAGCCTTGAAGCGGCGCTGCACCTTGTTGATCACATAGACCCGGCCCTTGCGGCGGACCAGGCGGTTGGCGCGATGGCGACCGCGCAGCGATTTCAGCGAGTTACGGACCTTCATGGCAGAATCCTGAACGTTCGAAAGGCCGTGTTCGGCACTACCGTTTCGGCACGCGCGAATGAGGCAAAATGAGATTTTCCCGCTGGCGGACCGACCGCCCGGGACGGGGCGGTTCTTAAGGCATGGGAGGACCGGATGTCAATGTTAACTGGCCCGATCGCACCCAGCAAATTCAGGAAAACAACCCCATGCAAAGTAGAAGCGGCCGGATCGGGCTCAATCATCTCGGACGACGCCGATCCCACAAGGCCTTGTCCCCACAATGCCTTGCCAAATTCGTTATATCATATAATCAATTCGACAACCCGTCGGGAGGAAACCCATGCCGAAGCTGAAGCTGCCGAACATCGACGACGTCGTTGCCATCGACATCCACACCCACGCCGAGGAGCCCTGCGGCACCCATCCCGACGACGGCTATGACGACTTCCAGGCGCAGATGGCGGACTATTTCAAGTCGCCGCACAAGCATCCGCCGACCGTGCCGGAGACCGCCGCCTACTATCGGTCCAAGAACATCGCCGCGGTGATCTTCCCGGTCGACGCCGAGCGCGAGACCGGCTTCCGCCGCTACAAGAATGAGGAGATGCTGGAGATCGCCTCCGACCATCTCGACGTTCTCATCCCCTTCGTCTCGATCGACCCGCACAAGGGCAAGCTCGGTGTGCGCGAGGCGCGCAAGCTGATCGAGGAATACGGGGTGCGCGGCTTCAAATTCCACCCAACCATGCAGGGCTTCTACGCCAACGACCGCATGGCCTATCCGCTCTATGAAGAGATCAACAATGGCGGCGCGATCGCGCTGTTCCACACCGGCCAGACCGGCGTCGGCTCGGGCATGCCCGGTGGCATGGGCATGCGGCTGAAATATTCCAACCCGATGTACATGGACGACGTCGCGGCCGATTTCCCCGACCTCAAGATCATTCTCGCCCATCCCTCCTTCCCCTGGCAGGAAGAGGCGCTGTCGGTCGCGACCCACAAGCCCAACGTCTACATCGACCTCTCGGGCTGGTCGCCGAAATATTTCCCGCCGATCCTGGTGCGCTACATCAACTCGATTCTGCAGGACAAGATGCTGTTCGGTTCGGACTGGCCGGTGATCACGCCCGACCGCTGGCTGTCGGATTTCGCCAAGATCGAGATCCGCGACGAGATCCGGCCGAAGGTGCTGAAGGCCAACGCGCGCAAGCTGCTGGGGATCTAGGCGCGTACTCGTCAGCGCATCGAGGGCTTCGACGCTGCTATCGAAGCCCTCATGCTCCGGCCCTGAGGGCCTAAGACTTTGGCGCGGTGAATCTGATGGCTATGTTATGCGATCAGTTCACGCCTGCGAGGAAGCCGGCCAGGATTGTCCGGCTTTGGCTGAGCGTCTCGATACGTTCGTCGATCAGGCCGACCTGCTGAGTGAGTATTTTTCGCAGCTCGTTGCACGGCGTGAAAGCTGGATCGTTGTTCCTCACGCATGGGAGCAACCGCTTGATGGTTTCGAGCGTCATTCCCGCGCCGCCGAGCATCTTGATGCGCCGTACGGTTTCCTCTTCGGCCAAGCCATAGTCGCGATAGCCGGAGTTCGTCCGCAGCGGCGTGAGCAGTCCTTCGCCTTCGTAGTAGCGCAGCATTCGGACGCTGACCCCCGTCCGCCGGGAGAGTTCGCCGATTTTCATCTGAAGCCCCTTGACCCTGACAGCACTGTCAGACCTTACAGACTTTGCTCGTCCAAGTGAACGCCACTCGTGAAGGGAGCAACGATGAAAGCCTACCATTTGAATGGCCATGCTGGTGCTGGCCGCCTTGCGTGCGTCGACGTCGGCAAACCCGAACCCTCCGATGGCGAGGTCCGCATTCGGGTCGAAGCGGCAAGTCTGAATTACCGCGACCTCCTGATCCTCGACCGTGCAGGCCAAGGCGAGATCAACCGCCGCGTGCCACTCTCCGACGGTGCGGGCGTCGTTGACGCCATCGGCGCCGGCGTCGCGCAATGGCGACTCGGAGACCGCGTCGCTGCGTCGTTCTTCCGCAATTGGATCTCGGGGCCGTTCAAGTCCAGCTATATTCCGTCATCCCTCGGTGGCAACACGATGGATGGAATGCTGGCTGAGTATGTCGTGCTGCCGGCGACCGCGCTGGTCTCAGTGCCGGCCCATCTGTCCGCGGTGGAGGCAGCGACCCTGCCCTGTGCCGGCGTCACGGCTTTCCATGGCCTCATCGCACGCGGCGGGATGCGCAAAGGCGACACGCTGCTGGTCCAGGGAACAGGCGGCGTCGCGCTGTTCGGGCTTCAATTCGCAGTGGCGCTGGGGGCGCGTGCGATCGTGATATCCTCCTCCGACGAAAAACTCGCCCGCGCCAAGGCGCTGGGCGGCTCGATTCTTATCAACTACCGCGACACGCCCGACTGGGATGTCGCGCTGATGAACGCAACGGATGGCAGAGGTGCCAGTCACATCCTCGAACTCGGCGGTCCCGGCACCTACGACCGATCGCTGCGATCGGTCGCTTCGGGTGGCAAGATCGTCCAGATCGGTGTCTTGACGGGGTTCGGTCCCAAGCCGGACCTCGCGCGCCTTCAGTGGGAGAATGCCGACATCATCGGTGTCACCGTCGGATCGGTCGAACACTTTGCCGCGACGAATCGCTTCCTGACCGAACACGCGATCCACCCGATCGTGGATCGGGTCTACGACTTCGACGACGTTCCCGAAGCGTATGCGCACCTGCGGACCGGCTCACACTTCGGCAAGATCGTGATCAGGCTTTAGAAGCGAGGGCTCAGTTCGCGTTTCCGTGTTGGATCGATACCGCGGCGCCTTGTATAGTCCGTGGACCGCAACGATCCCGGAGGACAGGTCAATTGAGTCTCAAAGCCGTTGTCTTCGATGCCTACGGAACGCTTTACGATATCCAGTCGGTCGCCGAGACCACCGAGGATGCGTTTCCGGGCTACGGTGAGATCATCACGCAGATCTGGCGAATCAAGCAGCTCGAATACACCTGGTTGCGCTCGCTGATGCGGCGCTACCAGGACTTTGCAGCCATCACGCGCGACTCGCTTGCCTATACGCTGCGCGTGCTCGGGCTCGCTTACGAGAATGAGGCATTCGAGCGCGTCGTCGAGAAGTACCTTCATCTCGATCTCTATCCGGATGCGACGGCGGCGCTCACGGCTCTGAAACCGCGAAAGCTCGCCATCCTCTCCAACGGCAGTCCGGACATGCTGAATGCGCTCGTGCGCAACTCCGGCCTCGACGCCCTGCTCGACGCCACGATCAGCGTCGACGAGAAGAAGATCTTCAAGCCGAGCCCGGAGGCCTATGAGCTGATCGGCGAGGTGCTCGGCACCGCGCCTGACGAGGTGCTGTTCGTCTCCTCCAATCCCTGGGATGTCGCGGGCGCGAAAGCATTCGGACTGAACGTTGCCTGGATCGAACGGGTGACGCCGGAAGCGATGGCGCTGGCTTGCGTCGAGAACGAACTCGTGGCACCGCTGACGATGTTTAAGGCGATCCGCACCCAGATGGACGAGCTCGGCTTTGCGCCGGATCATCGCGTCCGGGCGCTCTCGGAACTGCCAAGTTGCTTAGGCATCGCCGCCCAACGGTAAGTCTGGAATGAGCCGACCTGAATGAGCCTGGAATCCGTTCGCGCCTTCTTCGCCGAGAAAGCCCCCGACATATCAGTTATCGAATCCCCGATCAGCTCCGCGACAGTGCCGCTGGCCGCCGAGGCTTATGGCGTCGAGCCCGGACGGATTGCCAAGACGCTGTCGTTGCGGATCGGCGAGCGCGTGATCCTGATCGTCGCGGCCGGCACTTCGCGCATGGACAACAAGAAGGTGAAGGCGGCGTTCGGCGGCAAGCCGAAAATGCTGGGACTGGAACAGGTCGCCGAGATCACCGGCCACGAGGTCGGCGGCGTCTGCCCGTTCGGATTGAAGGCGCCGCTGCCGGTCTATTGCGACGTCTCGCTGAAAGCGTTCGACGTGGTGGTGCCGGCCGCCGGCTCGACCCACAGCGCCGTGCGCATCACGCCGGAGCGGATGGCGGAGCTGACCCGGGCTGAATGGGTCGATGTCTGTGAAGTCAGGCCGTAAGGCAGCTGGGGGATGCCTGATGCATTTGCCGGTCAGGGAGGCTAATGTACGGACCATGCCCGATGATAAGGTCAAACGGCGGCTGACCACCGTGCTATGCGCTGATGTGCACGGCTATTCTCGTCTCATGGAAGCAGACGAGGCGGGAACGCTGGAGACACTCCGCCGCTATCGCACGGCCATCGCGCGATTGGTGGAGCGCCATGACGGCCGGATCGTGAATACCTGGGGCGATGCCGTCATCGCCGAATTCGCCAGCGTCGTGGAAGCCGTGCAGTGTGCGGTCGAGATTCAGCAGGAAATTTCCAACCAGGATTCGGGCCCACCTCCCCCGATGCGGTTTCGCATCGGCATCAATCTCGGCGATGTGATGGTGGATGGTTCCGACCTCTATGGAGACGGGGTCAATATCGCGGCGCGTCTGCAAGAACTTGCCGAACCCGGTGGTATCGTGATCTCCAGCTCCGCCTATGATCAGGTGCACAACAAATTATCTGTTGGCTTCGACTGCCTCGGCCAGCGTCCAATGAAAAACATTGCTCCCGTGACCAGCTATCGTGTGACCATGAGCGGCCAAACCGCTCAAGCACGGAGCTTTCCGCCTGGCGAACGCCTGACATCTCAGACCGCAAGTGCGGGCTCGCAAACTGACGCCGCGCACCGCGACAGATCCGAGTCATCCAATTGGATGGGCTTCGTTTCAGACGGACTGGCGAAGCTGCCCCGCCCGGTTGCGGCGGCCCTCACGGTGTCGGCCTTTCTGATTCTGATCAATATTTTCACCGGCATGCACAAGATCTGGTTCCATTGGCCGGTGGCAGCTTTGCTCTTCGGCGCCATCATGCGGACGGCGCTCCGGGATCGACCCGAGTCGGGCGGCAAGAGCGAGCGCTGAACGAGGCGGCACAACCGCGCTTCACGCCCACTGCTGCGCGCCCGCCCCCCGATCATGCCTTGGGCAGCACTAATCGTCGCTATTGTCATAAGGCCGCGGCTGCGCCTGCGGAGGTGGTGGCGGCACATTGTTGTATCGCGGCGCCGGCGCGGCGCGATTGCCCGGAACCTGCTGCTGCGGCGGCATCTGGTTGTTGGACTGGAACACCGCGCGACAGCCGCTGGAGAGCTGGGGCGTATTCTGCCGCAAGCAGGCCGTAATGCGGCTCACATCAGGGATCTGATCGCTGCACAACCGCCACACATCCGGCGTGCAGGCCATCTGCTGCTCCATGGTTCCGCGATACTCTTCAGCGGATGCAGCGCCTTGCGCGACGATGCCGCCGATTGCAAGCGCCACACCCAGCGCGATCCGCTCTGTTCGCATGTCCGATTCCTTCGCGAGTCTCTCGAATTCTGTTCAATCAATGAGACGCGGAGAGGTTCTGGACCAACAAAAAATTGTGAAAACGGGCCAGGAACCTATTCGACCTTGCCGATCTTCTTCACCGCAGCAATCAGCCGCGCGCTGTCGACCGCCACGAACTCGGCAAACGCCGGCGCGTCCTGATAGGCAACGAGACTGCCCGACGTTTCGAAGGCCTTGAGCACGTCGGGGCTCGTCATCACCTGCGCCACCGCCTCGCGCAGGCGAGTCGCGATCGGCGCGGGAAGAGCACTCTGTGCAAAGAGTCCGGCCCAGATGTACATCTCGACGTCCTTGTAACCGAGCTCCTGGAAGGTCGGCACATCGGGGAAGCTTGCGACGCGCTTGGCGCCGCAATTGCCGAGCACGCGCAGCTTGCCGTCCTCCACTTGCGGCTTCAGCGTTCCCGGTGCGGCGGCGATCGCCTGCACGGTGCCGCTGAGCAGCGCGGTGAGCGCCGGTCCGGCGCCGCGAAACGGCACATGCAGCAGCTTGATGTCGGCGCTGCTCGCAAACATCTCCATCGCCACGTGCAGCGTGCCGTAAGGCCCCGATGAGCCGTAGGTGATATGGCCGGGACGCTTCCTGGCATCCTCGACGAAATCCTGCGCGGTCTTCCATGGCGCCGAGGCGGGCACCGCGAGCAGCGTGGGATCGGCCAGCACCCGCGCGATCGGCATGAACTGCGAGAGCTCGTAGGCGACCGGACGGTCGAACAGCCGGTCGGCCTCGGGCAGCACCGCGAGCGAGGACAGCGTCATCAGCAGCGTGTAGCCGTCGGGCTCGGCGCGCGCCGCCGCGGCATTGCCGACGGATCCACCGCCACCGCCGGCGCGGTTGTCGACGATGACCGCCTTGCCGAGGATTCGCTCCAGCGCCTGTGCGACGGGGCGCGCCGCAAGATCCGCCTGGCCGCCGGCCGGAAACGGCACGATCATGGTGACGTTGCGAGAGGGATAGGCTTGCGCGAAAGCCGCGCTCGACAACACAGGCAACAACGGCAATGCGGCAGCCGCGCGCAGGACATCGCGTCGATCCATGGCAGATTTCCCCCTGTTTTCTTATTTCGCTGCCAGCCTAGCGTGACCGTCCGCAAGAACAAGCCGCGCGGCGGGATTAACGAAGCATTATCCATGTTCCGCCCGGTCAGGAACGCCCCCCTGGCCTCACCGTTGCCTCCCAGGGAGTGGAGCGATGAATAGACTTCAGACCATTGACGTGGCGCTGGACGAGATGCTGGTGAATCTCGCCGCCATCGTCTTGCGGCTTTCAAAGCCGGACGTGACGCGAACGCCGGAAGCCCGACGCGCCTTGGCGCAATCCGTGCACCAATACGCGGTCTGCGCGAAGCGTTCGCGCGATCCGCGTGTTCATGATTTGAAGTCGCAACTGGAGGAGACGTTGAAGCCGAGCTTGCGAATTGTGGTGCGCAATGGTGAGAAGGTGTCTTAGTCCAACCCGTCATTGCGAGCGCAGCGAAACAATCCACAATACCTCCGCGGAGACATTCTGGATTGCTTCGTCGCTTCACTCCTCGCAATGACGGAGGTCGATGAAGCCGCTCGCTCTACGACGGCTTTTCTAAGACGGCTTTGCCTTTCCGCGCACTCGCCGCTTGCACGTCCCCGGCAGCTTCGCCGCGAGAAAATCACCGAGCGCCTCGACGCGCGCGGGGCGCGGGCCGCCAGGTGGCGTCACCAGATGCACGGCGCCTTCGACCTGCTTCCAGTCCTTCAGGATCACTTCGACCTCGCCGGAGGAGATGGCGTCACCGACGATGAATTCCGGAAGGTCGGCGATGCCGAGGCCGGCGATCAGCGCCGGCATCACCGCTTCGCCGTTGTTGACGCGGAGCTGTCCGCCCGGACGTACGCTGGCCTGCTCGCCGGCCGAGTTGGTGTAGTGCCAGACGTTGGGCGTGGAGAGATAGGCGTAGCTGAAGCATTTGTGCTCGGCCAGATGCATCGGATGCGTTGGCCGCCCGTGTTGCTCGAGATATGACGGCGCGGCCACCGTGAAACGCGGCATGGTGAAGAGCCGGCGGGCGATCAGCGAGGAATCCGGCAGCCGCGCGATCCGCACCGCCATGTCAAAGCCCTCGCCAATCAAATCGATGGTCGCATCGCTCAAGTGCAGATCGACCGAGACCTCCGGATACGCCTCGAAGAACTCCGGCAGCAGCGGCGCCACCGCCTTGATCCCGAATGTCATGGGCACGGCGAGCCGCACTAGGCCGCGCGGTGCGACCGATTGCGCCAGCGCCTCGTTCTCCGCCGCCTCGCCGTCGGACAGCAGGCGCGTCGCACGCTCGGCGAGCTTATGCCCGGCATCGGTCAGCGCGAGCCGGCGTGAGGTGCGGTTGAACAGCCGGGCGCCGAGCCGCTCTTCGAGGCGCGTGACCGCCTTGGACACCGTCGCCTTGGACATCGCGAGCTCACCAGCGGCCCCCGCAAACGACCGTAATTCCACGACTTTTGCGAAAATCGCGAGCGCCTCGAAATCGGGGAGTTTGGCCATGAAAGCGGATCCAATTGGGATGTTTAAGGAAACAATGTGTTTCGACAGTTTCTATTTCTACACCACAAACAGAGGCTTATCCAAGGGTCATCAGAAATTCAGGAATGGAGAAATCCAATGACCAAGAAGCTCTCAGGCAAGGTTGCCCTCGTCACTGGTGGCTCGCGCGGTATCGGCGCGGCCTCTGCTCGCGCCCTCGCCGATGAAGGCGCGGATGTCGCGATCAGCTACGTTGCCTCTCCCGAAAAGGCGGAAGCCGTCGTCACCGAGTTGAAGGCCCGAGGCGTCAATGCCCGCGCCTTCAAGGCGGACCAGGCCTCGGCCAAGGACGTGACGCAGCTCGTCAACGACGTCGCGAAGGAGTTCGGCCATCTCGACATCCTCGTCAACAATGCCGGCGTCGCGAGCGGCGGTGCGATCGATGACGCCAATGCCGACACCGAAGCGCTCGCCCGCCAGGATGCCATCAACGTGCATGGCGTGATCGCTGCGATCCGCGCCGCTTCGCAATTGATGGGCGAAGGCGGCCGCATCGTCACCGTCGGCTCGATGCTCGCCGATCGCGCCTCGTTCCCGGGTCTTGCGGACTACGTCGCCACCAAGGCCGCCGTGGTCGGCTACACCAAGGGCGCAGCGCGCGACCTCGGCCCACGCGGCATCACCGTGAATGTGGTGCAGCCCGGCTCGATCGACACTGACATGAACCCGAAGGACGGCGGCGAGTTCGCCGAGACCCAGCGCAAGCAGCACGCGTTGCAGCGCTTCGGCCGCCCCGAGGAAGTCGCGGCTGGCGTCGTGTTCCTCGCAAGTCCGGAAGCCTCCTTCGTCACCGGCACGGTGCTCAACGTCGACGGCGGTTTTGGCGCCTGATCAAGGCGCCATCCGCCAAAACAAGGAATTACGCAGATGATCGAACTCAGACCCTTCGCAAAGCTCGGCGGCGCCGATCACGGTTGGCTCAACGCCAAGCATCATTTCTCCTTCGCAAGCCACTATGACCCCGACAACATGGGTCACGGCGCCTTGCGGGTGTGGAACGACGACGAGATCGCGCCGAACACCGGCTTTCCCGCCCATCCCCACGCCAACATGGAAATCATCACCTATGTGCGCGAGGGCGCGATCACCCATCAGGACAGCCTCGGCAACGAAGGCCGCACCGAAGCGGGCGACGTGCAGGTGATGAGCGCCGGCAGCGGCATCCGCCACTCCGAGTACAATCTCGAGTCGACCAAGACACGCATCTTCCAGATCTGGATCGAGCCGACCGCGCGCGGCGGGCAGCCGACCTGGGGCTCGAAGCCGTTTCCGAAAGGAGACCGCTCGGGCAAGCTCGTCACCATCGCGAGCGGCTTCGAGCATGACACGGACGCGCTGCCGATCCGCGCCGATGCGCGGGTGCTCGCCACCACGCTGAAGGCCGGTGAGAGCGCCGAGTACGTGCCGCACAAGTCGCGGCACCTTTATCTGGTGCCCGCGGCGGGGTCAGTCCAAATTAACGGCGTGCGCGTCAACGCCCGCGACGGCGCCGCGATCCGCGACGAGGACAGGCTGAAGATCACGGCACTGGAAGATTCCGAGATCGTGCTCGTCGACGCGGCGTAACGGCTCTCTCTGTCATGGCCGGGCTTGTCCCGGCCATCCACGCCCCGCGACGAGCGAACAAGAACGTGGATGCCCGGGACGAGCCCGGGCATGACGACCCAAAAAAAGCACTCACTCAATCCCATCGGAGACATCATGACCAAAGTTCTCGTCCTGTATTATTCCGCCTATGGCCACATCGAAGCGATGGCCAATGCCGTTGCCGAAGGCGCGCGCGAAGCCGGTGCCACCGTCGACATCAAGCGCGTACCCGAGCTGGTGCCGGCCGAGGTCGCCAAGGCGTCCTATTACAAGCTCGACCAGGCCGCCCCCGTCGCGACGATCGAGGATCTCGCAAACTACGACGCGATCATCGTCGGCACCGGCACCCGCTTCGGCCGCATGGCCTCGCAGATGGCGAACTTCCTCGACCAGGCCGGCGGTCTCTGGGCCAAGGGCGCGCTGCACGGCAAGGTCGGCGGCGCCTTCACGGCGACCGCGACCCAGCATGGCGGCCAGGAGACGACGCTGTTCTCGATCATCACCAACCTGTTGCATTTCGGCATGGTCGTGGTCGGCCTGAACTACGGCTTTGCCGGCCAGATGAAGCTCGACGAGGTCACCGGCGGCGCGCCTTACGGCGCCACCACGATCACCGGAGGCGACGGCAGCCGGCAGCCCAGCGCCAACGAGCTCGCCGGCGCACGTTATCAGGGCCGCCAGATCGCGGAGACAGCCAGGAAGCTGCACGGCTGAGCGCGGTTAAGCTTTACGTCCGAACCACTGCATGGCAGGTGCGATCTGGGCGGCATTCTCTTCTGGAGATGCCGCCCCATCTCTGTGGCCAGGATATTTCACCAAAAGCGATACGAATGGCTTTCGAACTCTTGTTGATCGCGCAGATGATCCGCAGGCCCGCTCAGGCGCTGGCGCGGCGCTGGTATTGCCGGAGCCTGTTCAAGGCCTCACGCGGCCGCTTTCACTGTGCCGGCTGCGCGAAGTCATGATGCTCTAGCCACTAGGCCTGCGTGATGTCCGCGTTGGGCTTAATGGGCGCAGTCGCGACAGGCGCCGGCGCTGTCGACAGCCACCAGCCCTCACCGGCGAACCAGCAGGTCTCGTCGGGAGCGCCCTCTCTCCGCAACGACTGCACGCCCTCCCACCCCCTTGCGAACGCCTCGGCCAGTCGCCGGGCGGCATCCGCGTTCTGCAATCCCGCGCAGCCGATGAATTGGGCACGCCCGAGGAATTTGGCGGGCCAGACCGCCCCCTCGTCGGGGCGCGTGATCATCAACATGCCGCCGATCATGCCTTCGGGCGCGAGTGGAAACACCAGCCGCCCACCGGGCAGCAAGGCATCGAGCCATTCGGTGGCCGGCTGCGCCGCACCCGCGCAGACATAGATCACGTCGGCTTTGGGAAGATCGGACGCGATGCCCGATCGATCCCGCACGTCCGTATGGGCGATGTCCTTCAGATTCTCGCGCGCGAGGCCTGCCAGACGTTCGTCGATCTCGTAGGCATGGACGCGGCCGCCGGGGCCGACGAGATGCGCGAGGATTGCGGTGTAATAGCCGCTCCCCGCGCCGATCTGGATCACAGTCTCGCCTTCCTTCACCGCGCAACCGCTGAGCCAATAGGCGTGCGCGCCGGGCATCCCGATATTGAGACCCCGCGCGCTGTCGAGCGCGAGCAGCGTGTTCTGATAGAGGAAAGCGGGATCATCATCGGGTGTGACAACATAGGGGTGGCCGCCAACCGAGATCGACCACGGCCCGGGTCCGGCGAACGTCTCGCGCCTGACGGTGCGAAACGCTTCTTCGATACGGGGGTCCGCGGCCCTCGCCGCGGCGCTGATCAACTGTGCATAGAATGCGCGATATTTTGCCGAACGATCTTCCATGTCGCCTCCGGGAAACAGGCGACGATAACACAACGATTGCGATAATCGAGTGACCCTACAATCCAGGGCGGCGCGTCAGCGCGTCCTCTTGCCCATCGCCTGCGCCGCAAAGGCGGCAAGCCTGGGGTGACGACGCAGGCCCTGCGCGGCGTGGTCGCGCCACGCGAAGGGCATGCCGCGCCAGGACAGCGCGACGCTGACATCCGTCAGCGGCACCGGCTCGGCGCCGAAGCGGCGCTTGTAGTCCTGGTTGCCGATGCTGAGGTCGAAACGGCGCACGCCTTCCGCATGCAGCGCCGCCATAGTGCGCTCGGTCACGAGCAGCCCCGGCGAGCAGTTCGACCAGGAATCGCCGGTGTGGCTGATGCGCAGCAGGAAATAGGTCTCACCGAACCTGACGCCGAGCGCGGTGGCGACAATGGCCTCGTCGCAAACCAGCGCCGAGATGACGGCATAACCGTTCGCGACGCCCCGACGCGCGACCTCGCGATAGAACTGCGCATGGGTTTCGTCGTTGAGGACGAAGCGCGAGCCGAGCTTTCGCATGCGCGCCTGCTGCTGGGCATCCATCACGTCCAGCAGCTCGCGCGCACGCGCGACATCGGTGGCGATCTCGAATCGCGCGCCGGCGTGACGGTTGAAGACGCGCCAGCAGCGTGGCATCTGCATGCGCTTGATCGAGGCCTGGTAATCTTCATAGTCGTCGCCGGTCAGCACGAGGTTGCCGTTGAGCGAGCAGGACCCGATCCGGCCGAGCGACACCAGCGGGTTCGGGTTGCCGCCGATCTGGGCCGGCATCTTCTTCAGGCGCAGCAAATCGAAGCGGTCCGGCAATGCGCGCAATGCGTCGATCAGCGCCGTGCCGATCGCATCCGCCGCCGCCGCGTCCAACGCGGCATCGAGCGCCAGGATCGGCGCGTTGTTGTCGGAAACGCCGAGATCGGCGAATTCGACGATGCGGATGCCGCGCCTGAGGTGGCTGATCATCGGCACGATTGCGATGTCCCTGCCGGTCGTGGCATCGGAGATCAATGCAATCAGCGGCGAGAGATCGTGGAACGCCTCGTACCAGGCGCCGAGCCAGTAGCCATGCTGGAATGCAGTGCGATGGCCTGCGTTCAGGTGCGATGCGGCCCGCGGCCAATCACGCACGAAATCGACCGCGATTGCCGACGCGCTGGACACAAGACCATCTGGTTGCTCGACGCTGAGGATCGTCATCCGCGGGACATACGATTACTGGGCGTTTCCAGATAGATTATGTTTTGTCGCGGCCACAAGTGAGCTCACAGCTTATCGTTAAGCCGATGCCATTGCGGCGGCACCGGCTGCGACAAGTCGTCCGGTTCCATTTCCGCGACGCATTGGAACTTGGCCAGGAAGTGCAGGCCGGCCACGGCAACAGTGAACATGAACCAGATCGGATTCTGCCGTTCGAGCAAGAAGGTCTCGGTGGCCCCGTAATACAGGCCGAACAGCCATACGGTCAGGAACAGCTTTGCCAACGCACCGCTGCGGTTGTGAGTTCGGGCCGTCTGGAAATTGCCGAGCGGCGCGAGCACGAAGACGAGGATCACCAGCAACAGCCCCGGCAGGCCGATGGTGACCGCGAGGTCGAGATAGCTGTTGTGGCTGTGCGCCGCGCTCGTCGCCCATTCGGCGCCCTGGGCGGTCTGCCGCGCGGTCACGTCGTCCCAGAACGCGGCGTAGCCGTGACCGATGATCGGCTTCTCCGCGACAGCTGCGAGCGCGAACTCCCAGATGGCGGAACGGCCGGTGAAGGTGGGATCGAGCGGAAGCAGCCGCGTCATCGCTCCGAGCGCCGGGCTCATGACGCTGCCGACCGTCAGCAGGTTCATCGCGATCAGCGGCACGAAGCAGATGATCCGCTTCAGCCACAGGCCCGGCGTCACGCAGACCAGCGAGGCGAGCGCATAAATCGCAAGGCACAGTACCGACGACGTCTTGCCGCCGGTGAAGATCAGGAAGATTCCAGCCAGCGCGGCGATGGCCGGCCCCATCAAGAACGAACCAATGGCAGACAGGTAAATGCCGACATAAATCAGGATGGTCATCACCGGCGAAGCGATGTTCTTGTGACCAAAGCTGCCGCGCCAGTCGCCGGCCAACTGCGGCTCGGTGACGTCGAGTGCGGTGTGGATCGAGTATTGCGGCGCCACGAAGACGCCGAGATAGCAGAGCGCAAGCAGTACGAGGGCAGCGCCGCCGAGGCACAGGTTGAAGCTGCGCTGCGTCGGCGGCAGCAACGGCAACAGCACCGCGAGCGACATCACGCTGGCTGCGAGCATGAAGCGCTGCATCGAGACTCCGCGATTCTCGGAGAAGACGATGCTGATCAACAGCCAGCCGACCAGGCAGAGATGCAGCGGCGTCACCAGCGTCTTAAGCGCGGGCGCATCCGTTGCGGCGACCAACAGGACTGCGAGCGCGGCCAGCAGGCCCCAGGCGACATAAGTGAGCGCCATTCGTCCGCCGACGACGGTGGTGACATCCTCGCTGCGCAGGTCGGGAAACGGATCGAGCGTCACCAGCACGAGGAGCAGCGCTGCGACTGCGACGAGGCAGCGCGCCGCCCGCACGGCGTCGACCCCTGCAAGCCCATCGCGCAGGACGCCGCCGAACGATCGGGCCTCGACGTCGGTCATGTCAGTGGCGCTGCGATCCATGGCTCAAGGCTGGTGGTGAAGCCCGGGGGAAGCTCGAAGTCTTAGCCGATCCCTGTTAAGCATCCGTCAACCAATCCAGCGGGGCGCTGCGGCACCGCTTGCTGCCGCACGATGCTCCGCGCGATCTCGTAATATTGAAGCGCGCGCTGTTCCAGCGTCAGGTTGTCCAGCACGAAACCGCGGGGATCGAACGTATCGGCGGCGCACCCGGCCCAGAAATCATCCCAGCCCGCCTCAAACCCGGCGATGTCGACGAACTTGGCGCCGCAACGATCGTCCCAGTACGGCACCGACGACACCGGCGCGAACTGGACCCGATGCGGATAGTAGTCGGTGTCTCGCCACGGCCCGCCTGGATCCCAGGCCAGCACCGGCACGCCGCAAGACAATGCCTGCTGATAGGCGATGCCCTGGCTCTCGTTCTGGCAGAGGAAGATCATCGCACGCGATTGCGCGAGCGCGGCCCGATAGTCTTCTTCCTTGTAGCTGCCGTAACGCAGCTCGGCGAACGAGCGGCCTTCCCTCGTGAGCCGGGCGCGGACGGGTTCGATCAGCTCCGCCGCGTAGCGATCGCGGTCCCAGTGCACCTTGTCGTAGATCAGGACGTCGACGCTCTTCTGCGACGTCGCCGGCGGTGCCCAGAGATCCGTGTCGATGCCGATCGGCCAGGCCTCCGTGTCGGGCCAATGCGGCCGATACATGTCGGCGTACCACGGGCCGGGCACCACGACCTTCTTCACCGGCAGGCGCTTGAACAGGTCGGGATCGTCGAGCGGATGATTGTGGGCGGCGACGCCGAGCAGGATCGGATTTTTCCAGGCGAACTTGTCGAGCAAGAAGGTGCGGCCGATGATGCAGGCGAGTTCGCCCGGATGCCGCGCGATGTAGCCATAGTCGTTGACGCGATAGCGGATACCGAGCCGATCGAGCCCCGCACAGAGATTGAGGAACACGCGCAGCTGCCCGCTCATGCGCGGCTCGCCAAGCAGCATGCGACGCGCCATGCGCCGCAGATGCCGGTCGCCGGGAAACCAGCGATCGTCCTTGTCCTCGTAGAACAGGTTGAGGACCATATCGTCGGGATCGTAGTCGAATGTCTTTGCGGGCACTGGTGTCCATCCGCGGCGGCCTGATGCGCATTCTCGCATGGGACCGGCTGTCGCACTCTTCCTAATTTGCCACAGGCTTAATGCCGGCGGCTTAACGCTAATTGACGAAACCAACGCTGCGGCAGCCTTCGTGGCGACGCTTTTTTCCCGATGCGAGTATCATCGAGGGCGGCCAGGGTTGCGATCGATCGCATTGCCAACGGGCAGATGCGCCCTGGTTAACAGACCGTTAAAGGCGAGCCGTATCTTGATCACCGCGGAAGACATTCTCGAATTGCCCGCCACATCGCGCGTCGTTCCAGCGGCGCGCGTCCCGCTGCAGGTCGGCTCAACCACGTCGGTGTCCGTCGTCATTCCGGCCAAGAATGTTGCGGCTTATGTCGGCGAAACCCTCGCCAGCGCACTGGCACAAACCGAGGTCACCGAAGTGATCGTCGTGGACGACGGCTCGACCGACGACACCCCCGCCATCGTCCGCGTCATTCGTGACCCGCGACTGCGCCTGATGACCAACGGCGCCGCCGGCGTATCGGCAGCGCGCAATCTCGGCGCGCAGCATGCGAACGGCCAATGGCTGCTCTTCCTCGATGCCGACGATCGCCTGCGGCCCGGCGCGGTCGCGGCGCTGCTGGCGGCTGCGCGTGGCGCGCCGCGAGCGGTTCTGGTCTACGGCGACTACAATACGATCGACAGCGAGGGACGGCAGATCGGCCGTCGGGATCTGCTCAAGGGCCGCCGCAAACCGTCCGGCGACGTGCTGGCGCGGCTCGCCGCCGGCAACTTCATCGTCAATGGCGGCATTGCGCTCGCACGTGCAGAGGCCTTCCGCGCCATCGGCGGGTTCGACGTCTCGCTCAGATATTGCGAGGACTGGCACTGCTGGTGCCGCCTTGCCGCGATCGGCGAATTCGAATTTGCGCCGAACCTTCTGCTCGACTACCGCCTTCACACGGCCAACACCATGAACGCGGCGGTGCGGACGCCACAGGACTTCTTTCCGGCGATCGCGCGGGTGTTCGACGACGGGCTGATCATGGCGCGATTGCCCGCGGGCATGGCGGCCGGGCTGCGCCAGGCCGCCGAGGTTCATCTCGTCACGTATTCGGCAATGCAAGCGGTCCGCTTCGGTAGATATCGCCAGGCCTTCGCCTATCTCGGGATAGTCGGGCGCCGCTCGCTCAAATCGCTGCCGCGTTCCGCGGTCAGGGTCGCCCTCGCCTGCTTTGGTATTTAGCCCGCCGCCTCGGCGTCAGGACACGATCTTCGAGGCCTCATAGGGCTTCGGCTCGATGCCGAACGCGGCGAGCGCCGAGCCGAGCGCGACCATCACGGGATGCATCGCGACGACGGCTTTCGACGATTTCAGCAGAGCGGCCGCGCGCAACAGCGACAGCGGCAACCTCCCGAGCATCTGCGCAAACACCCACACTCGCGCCGCGGCGCCCTGCGCGGCCTTGGACTGCACACGATAATTGATCGCGCCGATGCGCAGGCCTCGCTTCACGATCCAGCCAAAACTGGTGCGGCTTTGCGGCACGGTCTCGGTGATGACTGCTTCCGCCGTCCAGTGGAAGGTCATGCCGGCATCGCGGCAGCGCACGAAGAAATCGCAGTCGCCGCCCCCGAGGAAGTTGAAGCGGGGGTCGAAGGCGGGACGGGCGAAGCTCTCGAACGCCGCACGCGTGATCAGGCAATTGCCGCAGCCGTAGATCAGGGGCACAGCGCCGCTGTAATCATAGGCCGGACAGAAAACCGGGTGGCGCGAAAGCCAGGGCATGCTGTGGTCCTCGAAGACCGGCAGCACCGGCCCGCCGACCACATCGGCGCCGGTCGCCTCCGCGGTGCGGACCATCAGCTCGAGCCAATCGGGCGAGGCGATCTCGTCGTCGTCGATCATCAGGAACCGGGTCGCGGCGGGAAACAGCGCCAGCGCCGTCTCGAAGGCGGCGTTGATCGCCTGGACGTTGCCTTGCCGTTTCTCGACCAGGCAGACACCCTGAAGTCTGCCACCGGCGAGATACTCCGCGGCCACCGGCGCGCTTTCGCGCCGGACCGCATCGTTCTCGACCATGACGACGGCGAAGGAGCGCGGGGTGCGCTGGCTGGCGAGCGAGTCCAGTGTCAACCGCAGATGCTGCGGGCGGCGGAAGCAGGGGATGCAGACGACGATACCAACCGACAGGTCGATAATCCGGGAGCTGGCCGCGATCTCCCGGCTGGGATCGCGCACGGCATCCGAGATGCGCGTGGCGGACAGGTCTGTCGGGATCAATGTCATGACGTTCTAGATGTCCGAGATAGATTGAAAAAGCCCTGCTTCGATCCCGGGATCAGCGCCGTCCCGCGACGGCACATCGCCCCGGGACGGATGCGTCCCAAAATGAACGGCCGGTTTGAGCCTGACGACGGCGCCAAGGCCGCCGATGTTCCGCCATCCATGCACTTAACCGCTTTCGGGTGTTTCTGCCGCGAAACCTTGCGCGCGTGATACTGCAATTCGCGGTCCACCGTGCCGACGGCGGCTGACGCGGACGATGCCGTAGTTAACGCACATGCTCATTAACCTGATCGTAAGCACCGCGGCGGGTGAAGCGACGCGGCATCGGATTTGCTCTACGGGCACACGAGATTTTTCCTGTAAATTTAAGTCGAACAAGCGCGGTCCGAAAAAAATGAACAAGCCAGCCACGATCGATTTCGCGACAGCCACGGCGGTCCAAATTCCCGCGGCCATTGCACACACTCAGGCGCTGCACGATCTCGTCCCCGGTGAAGCCCGCGACAGCCTGCTCGCCGTTCACGACGTACTGCGCCGCGAACTGCCACGGGGCCAGCTCGCCACCTACGAAGCCGGAGGCGGCTCGTGCAGCGTCCTGCCACCGGAATTGCTGAACCGCAGCAAGGTCACCGTCGTCGACATCGACGAGGACCAGGTTCGCAACAACAGCTACGCGGACGAAGCGATCCTCGGCGACGTCCAGACCTACCGCTTCGGGCGCGAGACCTTCGATCTGGTGATCTGCTACAACGTGATCGAACATCTTCCCAAGGTCGACGCCGCACTCTTGAATTTCCGCGATGCGCTCAAGCGCGGCGGGATGATTCTGATCGGCGCGCCCAATCCGCGCTCATTGTCCGGGGTCGTCACCAAATACTCGCCGCACTGGTTCCACGTCTGGTTCTACCGGCACATTCGCGGCATCAAGGATGCCGGCTTGCCGGGCGAGCCGCCGTTCCCGACCTTCTTCCATCCCCTGGTGTCGCTGCCGAGGCTCGAAGCGTTCGCCGCCGCCAATGGCCTCGAGATGATCTACCGCCGTGAGGTCGAGAGCCCGCGCTATCCCGAGATGCGCCGGCGCAAGCCGCGGTTCGCAGCCCTGGTCGACGCCGGCGCCGCCGTGCTCAACGCCGTGCTCCCGCGCGGGACCGACGTCCGCCGCGGCGATTATCACGTCATCCTGCGGAAAAGCTGACGGCCATGGTGCGCGCGCGGCCGATCGCAAGACCAGCGAAGCCCCGCGGCCACGCCGCACGCGGTAACGAACCGTTAATCTCTGAAGGACCGCGTCATCGCACGCGTCACGACGGCGCCTCGCGGAGTGGCATGCGCTTAAACGCTTTGTTTGCCATTTCGGTGAATAGTCCCGCAATGAGTATGGTTAATTTTCCCTGTTGCGTTGAGTGGGCACCTATATGTGAGGTGCGTGGCGTAGAGCGAAGAGTACCCCCTCAGCACGCGGCACTTGGAATGAGAGCTGGGGATCATGCTTGACTATAACCAGCCGATAGATCGGGCCAGACCGGAGGCCCCGCAGCAGCGGCCTCAGGCCGGCTTCAACGTGCTGGAGCTGGTCAATCTGCTCTGGCGCCGGAAGATCGCGATTGCCGTTGCCGCGCTGCTCGGTGCGACGCTTGCCGTCACCGTGGGCAAGAGCCTGACGCCCCGCTACACCGCCACCGCCCAGCTCTATGTCGACCCGCGCGAGCTTCAGCTCGTCGACCGCGAGCTAACGCCCCGCGCGCAGGACGTCTCCGGCATGTCGATGGTGGTCGAGAGCCAGGCGCGCCTGATCACCTCCAACAGCGTGCTGCTCCAGGTGATCCAGCAGGCTGATCTGGACAAGGATCCCGAATTCGGCGGCGGCGCCGACGGCAAAGGCGTGATGTCGTCGCTGCTCGGCCTGATCGGCCTTCAGCCCCACGCGCCCTCCGCCGCGGAGAAAAAGGAAGTGCAGCTCGCCGCCCTCGAGGCGCTGAACCGGCACATCACGATCCGCAAGACCGAGAAGAGCTTCATCGTCGACATCGAAGTCTGGTCGACCGATCCGGCGAAAGCGGCAATGCTCGCCAACACGCTGACCAGCGCCTACCTCGCGGAGTCCCGCAACTCGCAGGCGTCAGCCGCGCGGCGCGCCACCAACGATCTCTCCGGCCGCCTGAAGGAACTGCGCGAGCGGCTGCGCAACGCCGAGACCGTGCTCGCGACCTACAAGGCCCAGAACAATTTCGTCGGCACCCAGGACGCGCTGATCAGCGACCAGCAGCTTTCCGCCAGCAACCAGCGGCTTTCCGCCGCCCGCGCCGCGACGATGGACGCGCAGGCGCGCCTCGACCAGATCGAGGCGAGCCGGCGCACGACGGCAGATGCAGGCGCGAACTCCGAGGCGCTGCAATCGCCAACCATCGCCAACCTGCGCGCGCAATATGCCGACGCGCGCAAGAAATATGCGGAGCAGGCCGGCGAGCTCGGCCCGCGTCATCCAGCGCTGCGCCAGACCGAAAAGCAGGTCGAGGATCTCAAGCGCACCATCAACGAAGAGATCGACCGCTTCGCCCAGTCCGCCAAGAACGATTTGACGCGCGCCCGCGACTTTGAAGCCTCGCTCAGCCGGGCGCTGGAGGCACAGAAGCGGCAGAGCGTCCAGCTCAGCCAGGCCGCCGTGCGCTTGCGCGAGCTCGAGCGCGAAGCCGATGCCAGCCGTGACGTCTATCAATCCTTCCTCAAGCGCTCGCGCGAGACCGAGGAGCAGGAGACGCTGAACACCTCGGCGGCCCGAATCATCGGCGAAGCGACGGTGCCGCAGCGGCGCTCGTTCCCGCCGGCGATGAGCTTGTTCGCCATGATCGGCTTCATCTTCGGCGCAATCGCTGCATCGAGCTGGTTCGTCGCGGCCGAGCTGCTGTTCGCCGGTGCGTTCGCGCCGGCACCGGCGCCGGCCCGGTCCAATCGCATTCCGTTGCCGCGAGCTCCGGAGCCTTCGCGGGCGCCGGAGACTGCCCGGTCCCAGCCGGTCTCGCGAGCCCCGGAAGTCGCGGAGGCACTGCCGGAACTCGCCGCCCCGCCGCTGCAACCTTCGATGGTCGAGAAGCCCCTGATCGAAAAGCCGCTGATCGCGCGCCTCCAGGAGGCCGACGTCATCCACACGCTCGGTGCCATTCTCGCCACCGGCGGCGGCATCGACCTCACCCGGCTCGGCTGGCCAACGCTGCGCCCCGGCTTTCCACTGACGACGCTGCTCAACGCCTGGCGCGACATGCGCGCTACGGCGGCCCGGCGCGCCGGCGGAAAGACAATGCCGGTCATCGCGCTCGTCGGTGCCGGTGAGACCACCGGGCGCAGCGTGACCGCGCTGAATTTCGCGCTCGCGGCCGCGCGCGACGGCGCCCGGGTCCTGATGATCGATGCCGACCATCAGGCGCACCCGCTCTCGAACAAGGTCAGCCGTCCCGTCAAGAGCGAGCCGAGCAAGGTCGGATGGCTTTCGATCGGCAGCAAGGCCGCGCGCGAGATCAAGACACTCAACGGCATCTCGATATTGCCGGCCGCCGAACGCGACGCCGGCAAGGCCACTGACGCCATCCGCAAGGCCATCGAGCAGGCGCGCTCCGCCGGCGGCTATGACCTTGTGATCGTTGACGGCCCCGCGGCGCCACTCACGGCCGGCAGCCGTAAGCTGCTCGATGATGCCGACGCGCTGGTGGCGGTGCTGCCGACCAGCCTCGACATCAACGACGGCCTGGAGGAGATCTTGAGCACACTCGGCCGCGCGGAGCGCAAGCTCGTCGGCGTCGTGCTCGACGAACTCACCCCTATGGCCCAAGCTCGCCAACGAGGCAGACAATATGCTTGAGCGCCGCATCAATCTCGATGGCCGGGCCGCAACCGCCGACGTGCCGCGGATCACCATCGGCGGCCTTCGCATGGCCGCACTCGATCTGGAAGCGACCGCAAATTTCATGATCGAGGCGACCGATCCGCGCCATCGCATCGGCCGTCCGCTGCACCTGACCTCGGCCAATGGCGAGGTGCTGGCGCGGTGCTCGACCGAACCCGAGACCGAGCGCCTGTTCCGCAGCGCTGACCTGATCAACGCCGATGGCCAGCCGCTGGTGGCGGCGTCCAGGCTACAATCCTGGTTTCCGTTGCCCGAGCGGGTCGCCACGACGGACCTGTTTCACGTCGTCGCGCGCAAGGCTGAAGCGGTCGGCCGCACCTTCTACATGTTCGGCGCCAGCGAGGACGAGAACGCCCTTGCGGTCGAGAACGTCCGAAAGATGTATCCAAACCTCAAGATCGTTGGCTACAGCCACGGTTATCTCCGTGGCGACGCGCTGCGCGCGAAGGTCGACGAGATCAACGCGCTAGCGCCGGATTATCTCTGGGTTGCGCTGGGCGTGCCAAACGAGCAGGCGTTCGTCGAGGAATTCACCCCGCATCTCACCAATGTCGGCGTCATCAAGACATCCGGCGGCCTGTTCAACTTCTTGTCGGGAAGCCGCGCCCGCGCGCCGCGATGGATGCAGAAGATCGGGCTGGAATGGGCCTGGCGCACCTTGCTCGAGCCCCGCCGCCTGTTCTGGCGCTATTTAACCACCAACCCACGCGCAATCTATCTGCTGTTCAGCCGCAATCGGCCCTTTAATAATCGCTGAGTAGACGACGACATGATCGCCGCCGGTTGCCAGCCCCGCCTGCGCTATTTCAACGCCAGCGGCGCCGGTATTGCGCCTTGCGGGCCGGGCTCATAAGCGGCTAAAGAGACTGTCACAGTCGGTGTCGGCAACTTTCCCGGCCGCCGCGTGTTTTGTATGGCCGCCGACACAAGCGGCACAATCGGCTCAGCCAATAGCGCGAGCCAGCTTTTCACAGCGAAGGCCACGATCGAGTCCGCGCATCGGCCTGCTTTCAGGCGCGACCCAAGGGAGCACGGAACGAATGCATCAGGCCGCAAACCTGCAATTCGAGCGCATGATGGACGAGCTCGTCCTCTGGCAGGCCATACCGGAGGGCGAACGATCGCCAGCGCCGGCCTGGTGGTGGGGTCCGGCAATGGCGGTGCTCGACGCGCACGAGCCGATGCCACACGCGTGGTGTTCTGAACTCGGTCTGAGCCACGACTCGAGCTTTGCCGAAGGCGCGCACGCCCTGCTCGCCCTGTTCGCCAAGCAAACCTCGCCGACCTGGCCGGATGATTTTCCGCGCAAGGCGGAAATCAAGGAAGACGACGCCCGCGAGCTGCACCCGCAGCCGTCAGACGACAGCGCTTTTCAACCGTAGCGCCGCGGCCGCGGTGGCGGCATGGTCCGGCTCCGGCTGGAGCGGCGGCGCGTAGGGCAGCTCCATGGGCTGCAGCAGCTCGGCCATCTGCCGCGCCGGCAGCGGCTTGGAGATCAGGAAGCCCTGCATCTCGTCGCAGCCATGGGCGCGCAGGAATGCCTCCTGTTCGGCATTCTCGACGCCTTCCGCCACCACGGTCATGCCGAGCGCCTTGCCCATGCTGATGATCGCCTGCGCGATCGCCTGGTCTTCCAAATCCTGCGGCAGGTCGCGCACGAAGGAGCGGTCGATCTTGATGGTGTCGATCGGGAAATGCTTCATCAGAGACATCGACGAATAGCCGGTGCCGAAATCGTCGATGGCGAGGCGAATGCCGCGACTCTGGATGGCGTCGAGTACCTTGAGCGCGCGCCCGACGTTGCGCATCATCATGCTCTCGGTGACTTCGAGCTGGAGCAGCACCGGCGACATCCCACTTGCGGCGAGCGCCTCGTCGACGTCCTGCAAGAGATGCTCGTCGACAAACTGGCGCGGCGACAGGTTGACCGCAATCGATACCGGCAAAAGGCCGCGGCGCTGCCAGGCCATGGCTTGCGCGCAGGCCTCCTTCACCACCCAGCGGCCGATCGGCACGATCAATCCGGTCTCCTCCGCAAGCGGAATGAACTGCGCCGGCGAGATGCTGCCGAGATCGGGATGCCTCCAGCGCAGCAGGGCTTCCACGCCGGTGATCTGGCCGGTCTCCATGTCCACCTTGGGCTGGTAGTTCAAAGTGAACTGATTCCGCTCCAGCGCCCGGCGCAGCGCACTCTCCAACGACAGCCGCTCGATCGACTGCGTCTTCACTTCCTTGGAGAAGAAGCGATAGCCGTTCTTGCCATCTTCCTTGGCGAGATACATCGCCATGTCGGCGTTCTTTGTTAGCGTCTGAACGTCGGAGCCGTTGGTCGGATACATCGCGATGCCGATCGAGGCCGTGGTGTGGCACTCGTGCCCCGCTAGCTCCATGGGCTCGGCAAGCGCCGTCAGCAGCCCGGTCGCGATGCGCTGGACGTCGTCGACCTCGCCGCATTGATCGAGGATCACTACGAACTCGTCGCCGCCGAGCCGCGCCACCACGTCGCTTGCGCGCAGGGCACCACGCAGCCGGTTGGCCACTTCGAGCAGGAGCAGGTCGCCGGCCTCGTGGCCCAGCGAATCATTGATGACCTTGAAACGGTCGAGGTCGATGAACAGCACCGCAAAGCGGTGATCATGGCGCTGCGCTTCGTCGATCGCCTCATGCAGCAGCTCATTGAAAGTCTCGCGGTTCGGCAGGTCGGTCAGGCTGTCGTGCGAAGCAAGGTACTCGATCCGCTCATCGGCCTGGTTTTTCTCGTCGGCCCGGTCGAAATTCTCCATCGCGAAGGAGACGTTGTCGGCGAGGCGCTGCAACAGCTCGACGAACTCGGCCGTGAAGGTGCCCGGCTCGGTCGACATGTAGATCATGACGCCGACGGCCTGATCGTGCGCGACGAGCGGAAAAGCCGCGCCCGACCGCGCACCGTCGTTGCGGACGATGGCATGGAAGGCGCGAACGCGATCGTCGTTGAGATAGTCATTGCTGATGCAGGGCCGGCGGGTGCGGAACGCCGTGCCGCTCATTCCGCGGCCCTCGGGACGTTCGGGGTCGATTGACAGGCGGACATTGCGCGTGGTGTCAGACGATGGCCCGGCGCTCGACACGATCTCCAGCTGATCGCTATCGGCTCTCGCCAGCGCAATGGTGGTCGAGGTGAACTTGGCTCCGTTCGATGCGGCGAGACAGACGAGGTCGAACAGTTCGGCGCGCGACTTCGCCCGCATGATCGCCTCGTTGGTGGCGCTCAGCGCCGCGAACATGCGAGCCAAGCGCTCCGTCCGCGCCTCGTTGCGGGCTTTTTCCTCGGCGCGATCGAAATTATCGAGTGCAAACGACACGTTCTCGGCTAGGCGCCCGAGCAGCTCGACCATATCGGGAGTGAACGTATTCTCTTCCGGCGCGAGAAAAAGCAGAATGCCAATCGGCTCCTGCCCCGCGCGCAGCAGCGGGAAGCTGGCAGCCGCTCGCGTTCCATCTTCGATCGCCTTCGAGTGCCAATGCGCCGATCGGGGGTCATGGAGATAGTCGTTGATCACACTGGGCCGGCGGGTCCGCAGCGACATCCCGATGATTCCCCGACCCTCAGGATGGTCGGCGGAAACACAACAGGTGCGTCCCACCATCCGCTCCTGGAGGCGCCCCTTCACGGCAACCACGCGAACGAGTTCACGCTGGTCGTCCATAATGCCGATTGTCGCCGAGGCGAATACGCCGCCGAGCACGGCTGCCTGGCACGCCCCTTCGAACAGCTCCTCGCGCGTCTTGGCGCGCATGATTGCCTCGTTCGTCGCGCTCAGCGCCTCGAACATGCCGCTCAACCTGTCACGCTGCCTGTCGGCCTTCGCCTTCTCGTCGGCACGGTCGAAGTTCTCCAACGCGAAGGCGACATTGGCCTGGAGCTTGCGCAATAGCTCGACGAATTCGTCCGTGAAAGTGCCGCACTCGGGCGAATTGAACAGGAATACGCCTTCGACGCTGTCGCCGTTGAATAGCGGCATCGCGGTTGAGGACCTAATGCCATTGCGACGCGCGCTGGCGTGCCAAGGCTTGAGGCGGGCGTCTGCCAGGACGTCGTTGCTGATACAGGGCCGCCGCGTCCGGAACGCGGTGCCAGTCAGCCCTCGTCCTTCCGGCTCCTTGTCGCTGACCGACAGCCTGAAGGATCGCACTTCCTCGGCGTTCGGTCCGAAGGACGCAACAACACGAAGCAGTCCCGCATCGCGGTCAAGCAATGCAATGGAGGTCGAGGCGAACTTGGCGCCGTGCACCGTGGCTTCGCAAACCAGATCCAACAGTTCGCTGCGCGACCTTGCCCGCAGAATGGCTTCGTTCGTCGCGCTTAGCGCTGCGTACATACGCGCCAGCCGATCCTCCTCCAAGGCGATCTGGGCCTTCTCCTTGTCGCGGTCGAAGTTCTCGAGCGCAAAGCACACGTTTTCGGTCATGCGCAGCAACAATGCGACGATGCCTTCGTCTTTCGCCCAGGCTTTGCTCACGAAGAAAAACAGCACGCCGATGCTGGTGCCACGCTTGATCAAGGGAGCAGCCACGCAGGCGACGGCGCCGGCATTGACGTTGGCCTGCTCCCAGGTGGTCCCCTTGGTGCGATTGACGAGGTCGTCCTCGACGATCGCTTGCTGGGTCCGGAACACCTCGCCGGAGATGCCCTTGCCGTAGGGACTCTCCGGATCAATCGAGTAGCGCGACTGTCTGATCAGATCCAGATTATGTCCGGTCGCTGCCACCGGCGTCAGCCATTCGGAATCCGGCTCGTGCAGCAGAACGAAAGTGGCAAGCGATTTGCCGCTATAAACAGCGGCGTCGCAGACCCGCTGGTACAAGTCCAGCTCAGTGCTGGCTTGCAGAATTGCTTCGTTCGTCGCACTGAGCGCGCCGAACATGCGGTTGAGCCGCCGCACTGCCCGCTCGCCATCCAGGCGGGCTCCCTCGGTCGCGAAGCTCTCCAGCGCGTGAGAGATATTGGCCGACATCCGCTCGAACAACGAGACCATCGCCTCGTCGAGCGAGCCGGCGCCCGACCGCGTAACATACAACACCCCAATACTGCGTCCCATGCAGACCAGGGGTAGCGCCGCGGCCGCGCCGACACCCGCCGCCACCGCGCCGTTGCGCCATGCCAGCGAACGCGGATCGTTCAGGAAATCGTTGCTGATGCAGAGCTTCTGGCTGCGGAACGCCTCGCCGCCCACGCCCAAGCCTTCCGGCGTGCCAGCCTGCGTGGTGATCTCGATCGCGCTCAGCCGCGCCACGTCATCGCCGCGACCAGCGGCAAAGCGAAGCTTATGGCCATCCGGCTCCACAAGGAACACGGCCACGGCCATGAAGTCTCCACTCGCAAACCCGGCGTCGCAGACCTTCTGGTACAGCTCATCCGGCGATTTCGCGTAGAGGATCGCTTCGTTGATGGCGCTCAACGCCGCAAAGGTGCGCGCGAGTGTCGTCGGCACGATCTCAGCTCCCGGGCATTTCTGCCTTTTTTTCCCGGATGACGTTATGACCGGCGATCGCCTAAGTGGTCGTTATTGCGCGCTGCAAACCGTCGATCAAAGTGAACGAGCTGCGAACGACCTGCGCCAATCTGTCGAAAATGCCACCGCGCGGGACGAATCTTCGCCCGACGGCCCTGCTCGCTGCGAATTTGCAGCCCTGTATTGGTTTACAGGAGATTGATATCGCAGCCGCGCTTTGAGACCATGGCTCCCAACAAGCAGCCTGTTAAGGGCACCATGCCGGGGAAGCGCCATGCCGATCGTCCATGCCGACCGCCTCACGCGCATCAGCGCAGCGCTGCTTCGGGTTGCCGGGGCTTCCGAGGAAGAGGCCGACGCGGTCGCAAACGGCTGCGTCAACGCCAATCTCGCCGGCCACGATTCCCACGGCGTGATCGCCATTCCCACCTATGTTGACCGGATCAAGGCCGGCCACATCGTGCCCGGCGCCAGATGGACCATCGTGCAGGAATCGCCGACGACGACCGTGATCGACGGCCAGTGGGGTTTTGGCTTCCACGTCAACGCCAAGGCGATGGCGCTGACGATCGAGAAAGCGAAGACGGCGAATGTCGCCGCCTGCACCGTGTTCCGGCAAAGCCATGTCGGCCGCCTCGCCGCCTATCCGCTGATGGCAATGCGCGAAGGCATGATCGGGATCGCAACGGCGGATTCCGGCCGTTCGCCGAAGCATGTGGCGCCATTCGGCGGCAAGGAGGCACGGCTCGGCACCAATCCGATCTCGATCGCGGTGCCGTCCGACCTCGATGCGCCGTTCTACCTGGACATGGCGACCTCTGCGGTCGCGGCCGGCAAGATCCAGCTCGCGGTCGCCCGCGGCGAGGAAATCCCGCCGGGGTGGATCATCGATGCCGAGGGACGGCACACTACCGATCCAACCCAGTATCGCAAGGGCGGCGCGCTGCTGCCGCTCGGCGGCACCGAGGGCTACAAGGGCAGCGGCCTCGCCGCAATGGTCGAGGTCCTGTGCGGCCTGCTCACCGGCCTCGGTTTCGGCGTCGAGCCCACGGGCCGGCACAATGACGGCTGCTTCATGGCCGTGTTCAACGTCGCCGCGTTTCGCCCGCTGCAGGATTTCAAGCGCGAGGTCGCCGAGTTCGCACACTATCTCAAATCGACCCCGCCCTCCGAGGGCAGCAAGGGCGTGTTCTATCCCGGTGAGATCGAGGGCTTGCGTGAGCAGCAGCGCCTGCGCGACGGCATCGAGATCGAGGATGCGACCTGGGAAAAACTGCGCGCGCTGGCGCGCGAGTACAGGCTCGACACGGTCCTCGACCTGGCCTGACGGATTTCGGCCTGACGCAATTCGGAGAACAGCAGCATGACGCGGCAGATGGTACTGGTCGGCTTCCTTCAGGCCCAGAACTGCACGAATTTGCCGAGCTCGTGGCGACATCCGGACTCGCGCGACGATTCGATGTCGGCGGACTATTATCAGGAGATCGCCAAAATCCTCGAAGCCGGCAAGTTCCACATGGCCTTCTTCGACGACCGGCTGGCGATGCCGGACCGCTACGGCAACGATCACGCCCACACCGTCGAATACGGCATCCGCTGCGTGAAGATGGATCCCCTGATCGTGCTGACGACGATGGGCATGGTGACGGAGAAGCTCGGGTTGGGTGCGACCGGCTCGACGACTTATTTCGAGCCCTTCGACATCGCCCGCCGCTTCGCAACGCTCGACCTGATGTCGGGCGGACGCGCCGGATGGAACGTCGTGACCTCGCTCAATGACGGCGAGGCCTTCAACATGGGCCGGGATTCTCATCCCGAGCACGACGCCCGCTATGACCGCGCCGACGAATTCATAGAGATCGTTCTCGGCCATTGGGACACCTGGGAAGACGGCGCGCTCATCATGGACAAGACGAGCGGCCGCTTTGCCGATCCGGCCAAGGTGAAGCGGCTCGATCACAAGGGCCCATTCTACAAGTCCCGCGGTCCCTTCACGGTGCCCCGCTCCGACCAGGGCCATCCCGTGATCATCCAGGCCGGCGCGTCCGGCCGCGGCCAGCGCTTTGCAGGACGATGGGGTGAGGTGATCTTCACCGCCGCGCGCAACCTCGCCGCCGCCAAGGAAGGCTATGCGGCGGTGCGTAACGAGGCCGCGAAAGCCGGTCGGGATCCGGAGGCGATGTTCCTCTGCAACCTGACGACACCAGTCTGCGCCGCGACCAAAGCTGAGGCCGAAGACAAGATGGCGTTGATCAACAAGCTGCCGCTGCAGATCGATGCGCTGTCGCTGCTGGCCGAAGCGCTCAACTACGACTTCGCCTCCAAGGATCTCGACGAGCCGCTGACGACTGAGGAGTTGAAGAGCATGCAGGGCATTCTGGGCATCCGCGACGGCGTGCTCAAGAACTCCGGCAAAAGCAATCCGAGCGCGCGCGACTTCGTCACCTTCTCCGGCCGCGGTCAGGTCCAGGATGCGATGGTCGGCGGTCCCAAGGAGATCGCGGACAAGCTCGAAGAAATGTTCGTCGAGCGCGGCTGCGACGGTTTTGTCATCGCCGCGACCTATGTGCCCGGCTCCTATGCCGATTTCGTGCAACATATCGTCCCGGAATTGCAGCGGCGCGGATTGTTCCAGAAGGAGTATCGCGGCAAGACGCTGCGGGAAAATCTCGGGCTCAAGCGCCCGGCAGCCGGCGACTGGAAAGTGCAGCCGCGCGATGCCGCGGAATAACAACGGAGACACGGCATGCGCTGGCTGAAATTCACCGCTGCGAACAAGACGTCCTGGGGGATCGTCGAGGGTGACCAGGTCATCGCGATCGAGGGCGATCCCTTCGGAGAATGGCAACGCACCTCGCGCACGTATCAGCTCTCGCAGGTCAAGATCGAACTGCCGCTGATTCCGCGCACCTTCTACTGCGTCGGCTTGAATTACCTCAAGCATCTGAAGGAAGCCGCCGACAAGCGCGGCGAAGTGCCTGCTGTCCCCGACCGCCCCGAGATCGGCTATCGCGCGCAAAACGCGCTGATTGCGCATGACGAGGACGTCGCGATCCCGTCCTTTGCGACGGACAAGATCCACTACGAAGGCGAACTCGTTGTCGTCATCGGCAAGAAGGTGAAGCATCTCACCAATCAGAATGCGATGGATTGCGTCTTCGGCTACACCATCGGCAACGACGTCAGCGAACGAAGCTGGCAGAAGGCCGACCGCAGCCTGTGGCGGTCGAAGAACGCCGACACGTTCAAGCCGATGGGCCCGTGGATCGAGACCGAGGCCGACCTCGACAAGATGGAAACGATCGTCCGGGTCAACGGCAAGGAGACCAACCGCTTCCACACCAACGACATGATCTTTGGCGTGGTGCCGTTCCTAGTCGAGCTGACCAAGTATTTTACGCTATGGCCGGGCGATGTGATCTGGATGGGCACGGATGGTGCCTCGCCTGATATCAAGCACGGCGACGTCGTGGAGATCGACATCACCGGTGTCGGCACGCTGCGGAACAGGTTCGTGCGGGAAGAGCGGTGATCAACTCGTGGCGCCTGAGTGGCCCTTCACATGGTCGATAAACGCCCGCAGTTTCGGCATGATTTGCCGGTGGCCGGGATAGTAGAGGAAGACCCCCGGTGTCATCGGCGCGAATTGCTCCAGCACGCGGGCGAGTTTTCCCGTCGCTATGGCGCCTGTGGCCAATGGTGCGGGCACTTGCGCAAGACCCACACCTTCGATTGCTGCCCCCAACATCGTGGGGAAATCGTAGGCGATGAAAGGTCCTGATACCGCAATCTCGATCGAACGGCCGCCGTCGTCGAGCGACCATGATGCGAGCGCGCCGCTCGACCGCCGCAATCGCAAACAAGCGTGCGTACGCAGGTCGTCCGGATGCTCGGGCCGACCGGCACGCGCGAGGTAAGTGGGGCTGCCGACGACGATGAGCGGGAGCGGCTTGGTCAGCCGCACGGCGATCATGTCTGGGGCGATGAACTGCCCCATCCTGATGCCGGCATCAAAGCCTCCGGCCGCTAGATCGATCATCTCTTCGCTCGCGGCAAGCTCCACCTCGATCTCTGGATAGGTCTGGCAGAACGAGGCGATCAGCGGCTCGAGCAGGATCGGCACGACCGAGCGCGGTACGGTGAGGCGCAGGAGCCCGGCCGGTCGCCGTCCGAGCTCACGCGCCGCCCCGCTTGCCGCGATGAGTTCTTCGAACGCCGGTCTTGCGCGCGCGAAAAATCTTTCGCCGGCTTCGGTCAGACCGACGCTGCGGGTCGTACGGATGAAGAGCGCGGCGCCGACGCGCGCCTCGAGCGCGCGAACCGCCTGACTGATAGCCGAAGGCGTTACCCCGAGTTCAGCGGCCGCCCGGCGGAAACTGCGGTGCTGGGCAACGCTGAGGAACGCCTCCACGCCGTCGAGCGCTCCCTGCCTGACTGTGAAGTTCTGCTTCATAGCCCATCAACATTATCGCGAATAGTCGCCCGCGGAAAGCGGCCATACATCCGGATTGCAAATGAGCCGCACCGGAGACCGAAACCGATGAAGGCAATCCGCAACGCCGCCCTGGCACTCGCCCTCACACTGACAGGTATTACCGCCATGACCGATCCATCCCTTGCGCAAGCACAAGCGCCGTCACCCGCGACCACCGGGGTCATGGTCATCCTGACCGTGAAAGCGGGCATCACGCGCGAGCAAATCATGGCCGTCATGCCCGATGAAATCAGGCAGACCGTGCAGCTCTATCTCAACGGAAAGGTCCGCGAATGGTATTCGCGTTCCGACGGGCGCGGCGCCGTGTTCGTGCTGGATGCCAAGAATGATGCCGAAGCGCATGCGATCATGGATGGCTTGCCGCTCGCCAGGCAGGACCTCATCGAGCATGAATACATCGCGGTCGGCCCGCTCATGCCGCTTCGCCTGCTCATGGCCAAGCCCTAAGCGTCCATCGATGCCGAGCTTCGACCTCGACTATCCTGACATTCATAAGGACATCCGACGTGCCATCGAGCTTCAACCTTCCGTTCGTCCTCAGCGTCGCCGGCGCCTTCCTGACAAGCGCGGTGGTGGCCATCACCTACGTTTGGCCGGCGGTCGGCGCCATGCCGCGTCACGACGCCTTGCGGCTTCTCGCGGCTTTCCATGCGTTCAGGTTCCTAGGGATGAACTTCATGGTTGCCGGGTTCGTGTCCTCGGAATTGAGCCCGGACTTCGCCAGCGAAGTTGGATGGGGAGATCTCGTCGCCGCCACTCTCGCACTCATTTCAATGGCGGCGCTGTCCTGGCGATGGTCGATCGCCATCCCGATCGTCTGGACATTCAACGTCTGGGGTACGCTGGATCTCCTGAATGCGTACTACATGGGCGTGAGGATCCAGAATCCCGGCCTGTTCGGCGCCGGCATCTATATCCCCGCCCTTTATGTACCTCTGCTGCTGGTCAGCCACGTCCTCGTCTTCACAGTCCTGCTGAGGCCCGGATCGGACAAGCAGGCAGCATGATACTGCGCCCGGGCCGCAATCCGACATGCCAGCCGAGATGGCTTGCGTCGATGCGCGGGATAGCCTCTGAGGAAGGAATGCCGATGAACAGCGATGCCGTTTCCGCCGCCGAAATTGCTCCGCGTCCCGTGCGGCTCAGCCTAATGTCGGCCGTCCTGTTCACGATACTCTGGACCTGGTTGATCTACGCGGTGCCGGCACTTCCGGAGAGCGGCATTCCGGCCCTGGGCGTTCGGCTGATGACGCATGGGCTCATCGCACTTGGTCTGTGGCTCGGCCTTGGAAACACTGACCTGACACCAGGACAGCGCCAGGCAACCTGGCTCGTCCTCATGGTGCCTTTGACGCTGTGGGCCACAGTCGCCTGGACCGCGGCCATCAACGGTGCATTTCGCGCGGGCGCCTCCGCCTTGCCGTTGCTTCCAGCCGCGATCCTGTTGCCGGTCATCCTCGGCGCTCCGGTGCTGCTGCTGTCAAAGCGAGTGGGACAATTGCTCGATGCAACGCCGCCGACGTGGTTGATCGCGCTTCAGCTCTATCGCATCTTTGGCAGCCAATGGCTCGCCTACTGGATGCGTGGGGTGCTGCCGGGCTTGTTTGCATTGCCGGCAGGAACTGGCGATGTGCTGACCGGCCTTTTCGCCGTGCCGGCAGCGCTCGCGCTCGCGACCGGAACGGCTGAGGGGCGAAAGGCAGCCATCCTCTGGAACCTGTTCGGCCTCGCCGATTTCGCCGTCGCGATCGGCTTGGGGATGATGATGTCGCCCGGCGCATTGCAGCTGATCATTTCGAACGGCCCGAGCATGGCCTTAGACACCTTTCCGAATGTGCTGACGCCCGCCTTCGTCGTGCCAAGCTCGATCCTGCTGCACGCGCTGTCGCTGCGCCAACTGTTTCGGCGCAGGCAGGAAGAGGCGGCATAAGCGCTGCCTCTCAAAACGGCAGCGCGACGCCCGTCTTGATCTCCTTCAGCACCACGTTGCTTCTGACATAGCGGATGCCGGGAATGCGGAACATGAAGTCGTCGAGGAATCTGTTGTACGCCGCCATATCCTGCACGACGACACGCAAATGGTAATCGGCATCGCCCGTGGTCGCAAAGCACTCCAGCACCTCACGCCGCGTGGTCACCCGCGCGACGAACTCGTCGACGAATTTTGCGTCGTGCCGTTCCAGCGAGACGTGGAGGATCGCGGACATCGCAAAGCCGGCCTGCTCGCGCGCGACCAGGGCCGCATAGCCCCGGATGGCACCGCTCTCCTCCAGCGCGCGCACCCGGCGCCAGCATGCCGAAGTCGACATGCCGACTGCGTCGGCGAGCTGCTGGTTGGTGGCGCGGCCGTCCTTCTGAAGATAGGCGAGAATCCGCGCGTCCTGGTCTTCGATCATGGAAACCACCAAAATGGATTAATCTACCTTCCCGTAGATCGTTTTGGATAACTCTACCATAATAGGTACGCTATTCGGAAAGAAAGGTAAGACCTACCAGTTGCCCAGGCTTACTCTTCTCCCATCCGGCAAGGATGCCGTGGGGAGGTCCGCATGGACGCCATTTCGTCTCTCGATCCTTACGAGCTTTCCGACCGCTACGATCGCGAACGGGGCCGCGTCTTCCTCACCGGCACGCAGGCCATCGTCCGCATCGCGCTCGACCAGGTGCGGCGCGACCGTGCCGCGGGGCTGAACACGGCGGGCTTCATCTCAGGCTATCGCGGCTCGCCACTCGGCGGGATCGACCTCGAGCTGTGGCGCATCCACGAGCGACTGAAGCGGGACCGCATCGAATTCCTCCCCGCAGTGAACGAAGATCTTGCCGCGACCGCCGTGCTCGGCTCACAACAGGTCGAGACGCAAGCCGACCGCGAGGTCGATGGCGTGTTCGGTCTCTGGTACGGCAAGGGCCCCGGCGTCGATCGCTCCGGCGATGCGCTGAAACACGGCAACGCCTACGGCTCCTCACCGCATGGCGGCGTTCTGGTGGTCGCCGGCGACGACCATGGCTGCGTCTCGTCCTCGATGCCGCACCAGTCCGACGTCGCCTTCATGAGCTGGTTCATGCCGACGCTCCACCCCGCAAGCGTCAGCGAATATCTCGAATTCGGTGAATATGGCTACGCGCTGAGCCGCTTCACCGGCATGTGGGTCGGCTTCAAGGCGATCTCTGAGATCGTGGAATCCGGCGCGTCCGTCGCGCTGCGCCCACCGCGGGCCTTCCACCCGCCAGACTTCACGCCGCCACCCGGCGGCCTGCACTATCGCTGGCCCGATCTGCCCGGCCCGCAGATCGAGGAGCGGCTGGAGGCGAAGAAGCACGCGGTCTACGCCTTCGCAAAGGCTAATCCGATCGATCGTCACATCTACGACATCCCGGACGCCACCTACGGCATCGTCACCACGGGCAAGGCCCATCTCGATCTGATGGAAGCGCTGCGGCTGATGGGTCTCGACGAAGCGGACTGCCGCAGCATCGGCATCGACATCTACAAGGTCGGCATGGTCTGGCCGCTGGCGCTGCATGACGCGATGGCGTTCGTGAGGGGCAAGCGCGAGATCCTTGTCGTCGAGGAGAAGCGCGGCATCATCGAAAGCCAGTTCAAGGAATATTTTTACGATTATCCGGGCGAAAAACCCGAGCGCATGGTCGGTAAGCATGACGAGCAAGGGGCGCGGCTGATCTCCTGGATCGGCGAATTGTCACCGCGTGCGCTCGCTGGGGTGCTCGCACGCCGTCTCGATCCGATGTTCCCAGGCCTCAATCTCGCCGCACGCGCAGCCGGCTTGATGCCTGAGGCCTCGCGCACGATCAACGTCAGCGGTGCGACGCGTACGCCCTATTTCTGCTCGGGCTGCCCGCACAATACATCGACGAAAGTGCCCGAGGGTTCGAAGGCGCTGGCCGGCATCGGCTGTCATTTCATGGCCAGCTGGATGGACCGCGAGACATCGTCCCTGATCCAGATGGGAGGCGAAGGCGTGAATTGGGCCGCCTCGTCACGCTTCACCGGCAACAAGCACGTGTTCCAGAATCTGGGCGAAGGCACCTATTATCATTCGGGTTCGATGGCGATCCGGCAGGCGATCGCCGCCAAGGCCAACATCACCTACAAGATCCTGTTCAACGATGCCGTGGCGATGACCGGCGGCCAACCCGTCGACGGCCCAATCAGCGTCCACGCTATCGCGCACAGCGTCCGCGCCGAGGGCGTTGCGCGCATCGCGCTGGTGTCGGACGATCCGGCGCAATTTCCGCCAGGCGATCTTCCGGTCGGCGTGTCCCTCCATCCGCGCGAGAAGATGGACAGCGTGCAGCGCGAGCTGCGCGATATTCCCGGCGTCTCGGTGCTGATCTATCAGCAGACCTGCGCGACAGAGAAACGGCGTCGCCGCAAGCGTGGACAGATGATCGATCCCAAACGCTTCGCCTATATCAACGATCTCGTCTGCGAAGGCTGCGGCGACTGCTCGGTCGAATCCAACTGCCTCAGCGTCGAGCCCAAGGAGACGCCGTTCGGCCGGAAGCGCCGGATCAACCTCTCATCCTGCAACAAGGACTTTTCCTGCCTCAACGGGTTCTGCCCGAGCTTCGTCACCGTCGAGGGCGCGAGGCGCCGGAAGAAGGGCGCGAGCCGGATCGACGCGGTCGGCCACGCGGCCACGCTTCCCCTGCCCGGGCCCGCAACGCTCGACCGTCCCTATGATCTGCTCGTCACCGGCGTCGGCGGCACCGGCGTGATCACGGTCGGCGCGCTGATCGGCATGGCGGCCCACCTCGAAGGAAACGGTGTCTCGGTGCTGGATTTTACCGGCTTTGCGCAGAAATTCGGGCCGGTGCTGAGCTACATCCGGTTGGCCGCATCCCCCGACGCATTGCACCAGGTCCGTATCGACCAGGGCGCGGCCGATGCGCTGATCGGCTGCGACCTCGTCGTCAGCTCCTCGCCGAAGGCGTCCGGCACCTATCGAAAAGGTACGCGCGCCGCGGTCAACACCGCGGAGATGCCGACCGGCGACGTCGTCCGCTTCCGTGACGCCGATCTCGCCTCACCCGCCCGCCTGCGTGCGATCGGCCAGGTGATCGGCGACGGCAATCTCGACACCATCAACGCCAATGCGCTGGCCGAGCGCCTGCTCGGCGATGCCGTCTATGCCAATATCGTCATGCTGGGCTTTGCCTGGCAGCGCGGGCTGCTGCCGGTCTCGCTGTCGGCGCTGTTGCGCGCGATCGAGCTCAACGGCGTCGGGGTCGAAAGCAACAAGCAGGCTTTCGCCTGGGGCCGGATTGCAGCCGCCGATCCCGACTTCTTGCCGAAGGTGGACGAAGCGCCGAAGGCCGAGACGCTCGACCAGCTGATCGACCGCCGCGCCGACTTCCTCACGGCTTATCAGAACGATGCCTACGCAGCGCGCTATCGAGAGCGCGTTGCAAGTGTTCGCCATGCCGAAGCCAGCCTGAATAGCGAGGCATTGACCCAGGCGGTCGCGCACGCCCTGTTCAAGCTGATGGCGTACAAGGATGAGTACGAGGTGGCGCGCCTGCACATGCAGAGCGGCTTCCTCGACGAGTTGAAAGGCGAATTCGACGGCGACTTCAGCATCCAATATCACCTCGCCCCGCCGTTCCTGCCGTCGAAGCGCGACGCCCGCGGACGTCCGCGCAAGCGCGCCTTCGGACAGTGGATCCAGATGCCGCTCGCCATGCTGGCGCGATTGAAGGGATTGCGCGGGACGCCGTTCGACCCGTTCGGCTACACGGCGGAACGGCGCGCCGAGCGGGAACTGATCACCTGGTACGACGGCACCATCAAACGGCTGCTCGGCGGGCTCGAGGCGGCGCATCTGCCAAGTCTGGTCGCCATTGCAAAAGCGCCGATGGATATCCGGGGCTACGGGCCGGTTAAGGACGCCGCGATCGGGAAGGTGAAGGCCGAGGTCGAGCGGCTGTTCGCCGAGCTCGACGCCCCATCACCTGCAAAGATGCGCGCCTACGGTTGACGGGGCGCCGACGAGGCTTCAGCCTCTGGAGCCGAGGCGCGCCCTGATGGCGCTCCTGCAACGAGGTGACGCCTCATGGATTTCGACCAGTTGACCCTGACCCAGGCTGTGGCCGACCTCCGCGCCGGAAAAATCACGAGCACCGCGCTCACGACGGAAGCTCTCGCCCGCGCCACGGCCAATGCCGATCTGAATGCCTTCGTCACCCTGGACGAGGCCGGCGCCCTGAAGGCTGCGGCCGCATTCGACGCGAACGACAACAAGGACAAGCCGCTCGGCGGCGTTCCCATCGTGATCAAGGACAATATCGAGGTCGCGGGGCTCCCGTGCAGCGCGGGAACGCCAGCGCTGAAACATTACGTTCCGAGGGGCGACGCGCCGGTGGTCGCAAAGCTGCGTGCGGCGGGCGCGGTCATCATCGGCAAGACCAGCATGCACGAGCTCGCCTTCGGCATCTCCGGCTACAACACCGCATTCAAGACCGGCGCGGAGTTCGGCGTGCGCAACGCCTATGACCGCGCCCTGATCGCGGGCGGCTCCTCCTCCGGGACCGGTACCGCGATTGGCGCGCGCATCGTGGCAGGCGGGCTCGGCACCGATACCGGCGGATCGGTCCGGGTGCCGGCTGCGCTGAACGGCTGCGCCTCGCTGCGTCCGACGATCGGCCGCTATCCGCAAGACGGCATCGCACCGCTCTCGCACACCCGCGACACCGCGGGTCCCATGGCCGCGACCATAGCGGATGTCGCACTGCTCGACCGCGTCATTACGGGCGGCGATACTATCGCGCCGGCCGATCTGAACCAGGTACGGATCGGCATCGTGAAAGCCACACTGACCAATCTCGACGCCGACACCGACGCCGCATTCCAGGCGGCCGTCTCGAAAATGAAGGCGCAGGGCGTCACCGTCATCGAAATCGAGATGCCTCTGCTCGCCGAACTCAACGGCCAGGTAAGCTTTCCCGTCGTGCTGTATGAGGCCTATGACGACATGGTCGCCTATCTTAGACACACCGGTACCGGCCTCAGCATCGTGGCGCTGGCAGCGGAGATATCCAGCGCAGACGTGAAGGGCACCTATGATGGGCTGGTGATCCCGCGCAAACTGCCCGCCCCCGATGGCACGCTGGTTGACGCCAAGCCGATCTACGACGCCGCGATCAACACAGCGCGCCCCGCGCTTCAGGCGCTCTACAGCAGGACTTTCGCCGACAACCGGCTCGATGCCATCGCCTTCCCGACCACGCTGCGCGTGGCCATTGCCTCCAATCCCGATTCCAGCAGCCTGGAGAATTTCGCCCTGTTCATCCAGAACACCGATCCCGGCAGCAATGCCGGCATTCCCGGCATCCAGATTCCAATCGCGCTCGGCACCCGGAGCAAACTGCCGATCGGGCTTGAATTGGACGGCCCCGCGGGCAGCGATCGCCGCCTGCTTGCGATCGGCATGGCACTCGACGCCGTGTTCGGGCGATTGCCGCCGCCGCGCCACTCATGAATACGGATTGATCAGCTTCTGCTGCTCGGCGCTGTGATGCACGAGCATGTCGATGAAGGTCCTGACCTTCGCCGACAGATGATGCCGGTGCGGATAGACGGCGTTCATCGACATCTCGACCGGCCGGTACTCGGGCAGCAGGCGAACGAGCCGACCGGCTTCGAGATCGTCCCGAACGAGAAAGCCGGCCATCAGGCAGACGGCAGCGCCTTCCAGCGCCACCTTCCGCAAGGCCTCACCGCTGTTGGTGACGAAGCTGCCGGAGATGCGTACCGATGCCGGCGCGCCCTTGCGATCGAAAAAGCGCCAATCGTCGCCGAACGGATAGTTCAAATGGCGCCCGCAATTGTGCGTGGTGAGCTCATCGAGCTTCTGCACGCGACCGTGCTTGTCGAGATAGTCGTGCGAGCAGCACAGCACGTGACGCCAGGTGGCAAGGCTGCGGACGATCAGGCTCGAATCCGGCGGCGCGGTCATGCGCAGGGCAACATCGTAGCCTTCTTCGATGAGGTCGATGTCGGCTTCGCCCATGCGCAGATCGATCTTGAGCTCTGGATACGCCGACAGGAGCTTCGCCACCACGGGCGCGACGAACGGCACCATGTGCGTGGCGACGTGGATCCGTAGCGTGCCGCGGGGCACCGACTGCAATTCGCTCGCGATATCGTCGGCCTGTTCGATATCGGCGAGGATCTGGATGCAGCGGTCGTAGTAGGCCTTGCCGATCTCGGTGAGATTGACCTTACGCGTGGTGCGCTGAAGCAGCCTCACCCCGAGCCGGTCTTCCAGCGCCTGGACGTGATTGCTCACCATGGTGGTCGACATGTTGAGCTTGCGGGCTGCTGCAGAGAAGCCGCCGGTCTCGACCACCCGGCTAAAGACTTCGAGGCTCGTCAATCGGTCCATGCCGACTGATTATCCGCTCTTGGTCGATAATCGCAAGGAATTCTGTCCGATTATCCGTCGGATCGGCTCGCGCGCGGATGGCGGATGGGTTGGCCGCAATCCCTCGACAGAGGCGGCAATCGCTCTGGGGCAGTCGCACCTTCGGCTCGGTAGACCATACGCGAAGGCGGGATTCCCGGACTATCCACTCTCAGCGGATAATCCTTCCGGTATTTCGTCGATTATCGATCGAGCGAAGAAGACCGATAGTCCCAACGACCCGATAGGAGACTGCCATGTCCGAGATGCCCCGCACCGAAAACTTCCAGCAAGCGACTGAGATACTGCAAGCTTCTCAGCCGGCGCCGGTGCGTGGTCCGACCCGGAATATGGTTCGGCGGGCGGCGTTGGCGCTCGCGTTCCTCGCGGGCACAGCAGCGATTGTCCATTACGGACACGACTACTGGGTCAATGGCCGTTATCTCGAGACAACCGACGACGCCTATGTGAAGGCCGACTCCACGATCGTCGCGCCAAAAGTCTCGGGCTACATCGCCAAGGTGCTGGTCAGTGACAACGAAAAGGTCAAAGCGGGCCAGCTGCTGGCGAAGATCGACGACCGCGACTTCAAGGCGGCGCTCGACCAGGCCCGCGCCGATGTCGCCGCGGCGGAAGCGTCGGTGCGCAACCTCGACGCCCAGCTCGAACTCCAGCAGCCGATCATCGAGCAGAGCACGGCCGATGTTGCTGCTGCGGACGCGAATCTGAAATTTGCGCAGGAGGAGCGCGCCCGCTACGACGATTTGATGAAATCGGGCTCAGGCACGATTCAGCGCGCACAACAGACGGACGCCGCGTTGCGCGCCAGCAACGCGCAACTGCAACATGCCAGGTCGGGGCTCGTGGCCGCGCAACGCAAGATCGACGTGCTCACCACCCAGCGCGCGCAGGCCATGGCCCAACTCGAGCACGCGCGCGCGGTCGCGGAGCAGGCGACCCTGAATCTCTCCTACACCGAGATTGCCGCGCCGGTCGACGGCACGGTCGGCGCCCGCTCACTGCGCGTGGGACAGTTCGTGCAAGCCGGCACGCAATTGATGGCGGTGGTGCCGCTCGATGCAGTCTATGTCGTGGCGAATTTCAAGGAGACGCAGCTCACTCATGTCCGCGCCGGCCAGCCGGTCGAGCTGCACGTCGACAGTTTCCGTAACCAGACCCTGCGCGGCCATGTCGACAGCCTGTCGCCGGCCAGCGGACTTGAGTTCGCGCTGCTGCCGCCCGACAACGCCACCGGCAATTTCACCAAGATCGTGCAACGGGTGCCGGTGAAGATCGTGCTCGACGACCACAGCCTGACCGGGCTGCTGCGCCCCGGCATGTCCGCGGCGCCGACTATCGACACCAAACAGGCCGTCATGGCCGAGCGCGAGACGGCCAAGCGCCTCGCCGACAATGCGACGCGACCCAACGGAGGCTAAAGGCCGGCTCCGGCAGCAATATCAAGTCCTGCCGGATGATCCTTCCCACGCTTCCCGATGATCGAAGCCATCCGCCTGGTGCATCCTGTCTCCGTACCCGAGACGAGGCCCTTCATGAGCACGCTCCAACCCGCCCTGAACGCCACTTCCGCCACCAGCATTCCTGCTCCGGCCGCGGCCGCCACGCCGGTGGTTTCGACCAAAACCTGGATTGCCGTGATCGGCGCGACACTCGGCGCCTTCATGGCGGTGCTGAACATCCAGATCGTCAATGCTTCGCTCGCCGACATCCAGGGCGCGATCGGCGCCGGCATCGACGATGGCGGCTGGATCTCGACCTCTTATCTGATCGCGGAGATCGTGGTGATCCCGCTGTCGGGCTGGCTGGCGCAGGTGTTCTCGATCCGCATCTATCTGCTCACCAACGCGGTCCTGTTCCTGGTTCTGTCGGCCGCCTGTGCGTTGGCGCAAGACCTGCCGCAGATGATCGTGCTGCGGGCGGTGCAAGGGTTTACCGGCGGCGTGCTGATTCCGATGGCGTTCACGCTCATCATCACATTGCTGCCGCGCGGAAAGCAGCCGGTCGGCCTTGCGCTGTTCGCGCTGTCGGCGACGTTCGCGCCCGCGATCGGCCCGACCATCGGCGGCTATCTCACCGAAAATTTTGGCTGGCAGTACATCTTCTACGTCAATGTCATCCCGGGCGGGATCATGGTCGGCATGCTCTGGTACGCCCTCGATGCAAAGCCGATGAAGCTGGCACTACTGCGCGACGGCGACTGGGCCGGCATCATCGCCATGGCGATCGGACTGTCGGCGCTGCAGACCGTGCTCGAGGAAGGCAATAAGGACGACTGGTTCGGCTCGCCCTTCATCGTCAAGCTGTCCGTCATCGCGGCCGTGGCGCTGACCGCCTTCCTGATCATCGAGCTGACCGTGACGAAGCCCCTCCTCAACCTGCGCCTGCTGGTCCGCCGCAATTTCGGCTTCGGCATGCTTGCGAATTTCCTGCTGGGAATCGCGCTCTACGGTTCTGTGTTCATCCTGCCGCAATATCTGGCCCGCATCCAAGGCTATAATGCCGAGCAGATCGGCATGGTGCTGGCCTGGACCGGCCTGCCGCAGCTCTTGCTGATCCCGCTGGTGCCGCGTTTGATGCAGAAGCTCGATGCGCGGCTCATCATCGGCGCCGGCTTCGTCCTGTTCGCGGCCTCCAACTTCATGAACATCTACATGACCGGCAACTATGCCGCCGATCAATTGCTCTGGCCCAATGTGGTTCGTGCGATCGGCCAGGCGCTGGTGATGGCGCCGCTGTCTGCGGTGGCGACCTCAGGCATCGAACCGGAGAACGCGGGCTCGGCCTCCGGCCTGTTCAACATGATGCGCAACCTCGGCGGCGCCGTCGGCATCGCGCTGTTGCAGACGCTGCTGACCAAGCGCGAGCAGTATCACTCCAACGTGCTGATGCAGTCAGTCTCGCTGTTCGAGCAGGCGACGCGGACGCGGCTGGAACAGCTCACCCAATACTTCGTCAATCACGGCATTCTCGACCGGGCGGACGCGTTGCATCGCGCCTATGTTGCGATCGGCCATATCGTGCAGAAGCAGGCCTATATCCTCGCCTTCAGCGACACCTTCTATCTGCTCGGCGTGGCACTGATCGTCGCGCTGATCGCCACCCTCTTCCTGAAGAAGGCCGGCCACGCCTCGGCCGGCGGCGCCCACTGACATCGACCCAGCAAGCAAGGAGAACGACCATGAAACCCCGCATGAATTTCTACCAGGCCGCACCCGACACGATGAAGGCGCTGATGGCACTGGAAGAGCAGATCCAGTCGACGGGCCTCGAGAAATCGCTGATCGAGCTCGTCAAGATCCGCGCGTCGCAGATCAACGGCTGCGCCTTCTGCATCAACATGCACACCGAGGACGCCCGCAAGCGCGGCGAGACCGAGCAGCGCATCTATCTGCTCAACGCCTGGCGCGAATCGCCGCTCTACACCGACCGCGAGCGCGCCGCGCTGGCCTGGACGGAATCAGTGACGCTGATCGCCGAGACGCACGTGCCTGATGACGTCTACGAGCAGGTCCGCGCGCAATTCTCCGATGCGGAGACGGTGAACCTGACCATGCTGATCGGCGCCATCAATGCCTGGAACAGGCTAGCGATCGCATTCCGTGCGGTTCATCCGGTGAAGGTGAAGGCGTCGGTGGCGTGAGGTGCTGACGCATGAGGCCAAACTGCCTCAATACATTCGCCTGTCACGCCCCGGCTTAACCGGGGCATCCAGTACGCCGCGGCTTCTCGAGTCCAGCACTCCGTCACGGACTACTGGATCGCCCGGTCAAGCCGGGCGATGACGGCGGTGGGTAGCTTAAACCGCCGTCGCCTTCGCGAACTCCACGTAGATCTCGCGCAGCCGCATGGCCATCGGGCCGGGCTTGCCGTCGCCGACCTTCTTGCCGTCGATCGCAACCACCGGCTGGACGAACAGCGACGCCGAGGTGGCGAAGGCTTCCTTGGCGGCGAGCGCCTCGGCGACCGTGAAGGAACGCTCTTCGACGCGGAGCTGACGCTCTTCCGCCAGCGCCACCACCGCCTTGCGGGTGCAGCCCGGCAGGATCGCGTTGGAGTTCTTGCGGGTCACGATGACGTCGTCCTGGGTCAGGATGAACGCTGAAGACGAACCGCCTTCGGTGACGTAACCGTCTTCCAGCATCCAGGCTTCGCCCGCACCGGCTTCGGCCGCGGCCTGCTTTGCCAGCACTTGCGCCAGCAATGCTACGCTCTTGATGTCACGCCGCTCCCAGCGGATGTCGGGCACGGTGATCACATTGATGCCGGTCTTGGCCGAGGCGGCGTTGATGATGTCCTTCTCCGACGTGAACATCACCAGGCTCGACTTGACGTCGCCCTTGGGGAAGGCGAAGTCGCGGCCCTTGTCGGCGCCGCGGGTGACCTGGAGATAGACGAGGCCGTTCTCGACCTTGTTGCGTGCAATCAGCTCCTGCTGGATCTCGGTGATGCGCTCGACCGTCTCCGGGAGCCTCAGCTTGATCTCGCCGACCGAGCGCTCCAGCCGCGCCAGATGCGAGGCATTGTCGACCAACTTGCCGTCGAGCACGGCCGAGACCTCATAGATGCCGTCGGCGAACAGGAAGCCGCGATCGAGGACCGAAATTTTGGCGTCCGAAAGCGGGACGAATGAGCCGTTGACATAGGCGATCGGATCCAAGGCAGGTCTCCTGGCGGGAATAGGGATTACCCGCTGGTATAAGGGATTTGTCGGTGCCACGAAACCCTCAACCCGTCATTCCCGACCAGCGCCAGGAGGCACGTCGCGGAATGACAGTGGGATCAATGCGACAGAATCTTCGACAAGAACTTCTGCGCGCGGTCGCTGCGGGGCTTGCCGAAGAAATCGTCCTTCGGGGCGTCCTCGACGATCTCGCCGCGGTCCATGAAGATCACGCGGTTGGCGACCTTGCGGGCAAAGCCCATCTCGTGCGTCACGACCATCATGGTCATGCCCTCATGGGCGAGGTCTACCATGACGTCGAGCACCTCGCTCACCATTTCGGGGTCGAGCGCCGAGGTCGGCTCGTCGAACAGCATGACGATGGGATCCATCGCGAGCGCGCGGGCGATCGCCACGCGCTGCTGCTGGCCGCCGGACAGGTTCGCGGGAAATTTTTGCGCCTGTTCCTTCAGGCCGACCCGCTCCAGCAGTTGCATGCCTTTCGCCACCGCCTTGTCGCGCGACCGGTCGAGCACCTTCTGCTGCGCGAGGCAGAGATTGTCGATGATCTTCAGATGCGGGAACAGCTCGAAGTGCTGGAACACCATGCCGACCCGCGCGCGCAGCTTGGGCAGATTGGTCCTGGGGTCGTTGACCTTGGTGCCATCGACGCTGATGTCGCCTTTCTGGAACGGCTCCAGCGCGTTGACGCATTTGATCAGCGTCGACTTGCCTGATCCCGACGGACCGCAGACCACGACCACCTCGCCCTTGGCGACGCTGGTGGTGCAGTCGGTCAGCACCTGGAAGGCCGGGCTGTACCATTTGTCGACGTGGCTGATCTCGATCATGGCAAACTCTATCGAATGATGGCGATGCGCGCCTGCAGGCGGCGAACGCCGAAGGACGCGATACAGGAGATGGTGAAGTAGACGATCGCTGCGAATAGATACATTTCGACCAGACGGCCGTCGCGCTGCGCGACCTTGCTTGCCGCACCGAGGAAATCGGTGATCGACAGCACATAGACCAGTGAGGTGTCCTGGAACAGCACGATGGTCTGCGTGATCAGGACCGGCAGCATGTTGCGGAAGGCCTGCGGCAGCACGACGTAGCGCATGGTCTGGGCGTAGGTCAGGCCGAGCGCGTTGGCTGCGGCCGGCTGGCCGCGCGAGATCGACTGGATGCCGGCACGCATGATCTCGGAGAAGTACGCGGCCTCGAACATGATGAAGGTGATGAGCGAGGACGCGAACGCGCCGACACTGATCGGACGCGACGCGCCAGTTACCCATTGCCCGATATAGGGCACCAGGAAGTAGAACCAGAAGATCACCAGCACCAGCGGCAGCGAGCGCATGAAGTCGACATAGACGCCCGCGATGCGGCCCAGCACCTTGTAGCCGGACAGCCGCATCAGCGCGATCGCTGTGCCGAAGACGAGGCCGCCGAGTGCAGCAAGCCCGGTCAGCATCAGCGTGAACGTCATGCCCTCATAGAATAGATAGGGCAGCGTGCGGATGATGACCCCGAAATCAAAATTGCTGAACATGGCGCTACTTCCCCGTGATGTAGCCGGGGATCGCGACCCAGCGCTCGAGGAAGCGCATCGCGGTCACGACGACGGCGTTGACGAGGAGATAGAGGATGGTCGCAGCGGTGAAGGCCTCGAACACCTGGAACGAGAATTCCTGCATCGAGCGCGCCTGGCCGGTCAGTTCGAGCAAACCAATGGTGATGGCCACAGCCGTGTTCTTGATGGTGTTGAGGAACTCGGACGTCAGCGGCGGCAGGATGATGCGAAAAGCCATCGGCAGCAGGATGTAGCGATAAGCCTGCAGGGTCGTCAGGCCGAGTGCGGTCGCCGCCATCTTCTGCCCGCGCGGCAGCGATCCGATGCCGGCCTGCAACTGCACGGCGACGCGCGCCGACATGAAGAACCCGATGCCAATCGCGGCCGTCCAGAACGGCGCGTTCGGCAGTTGTTTCAGCCACAATCCCGCGGACCTTGGCAACACTTCCGGCAGCACGAAAAACCACAGGAAGAGCTGCACCAGCAGCGGCATGTTGCGGAAGAATTCAACATAGGCAAAGCCGAACCAGTACGCTCCCTTCGACGGCAGTGTGCGCATCACGCCGACGATCGATCCGGTGATCAGCGCGATGATCCAGGCGAGCGCACCCGTCTTGAGGGTCAGCACCAGGCCCGACAACAGCATGTCGAGATAGGTGCCGGTCCCCATCGGGTTCGGCTGGAAAAAGATTCCCCAGTTCCAGTTGTAGTTCACGTGTCCCCCGCGCGAACGCGCCAGTCATCGATGTCCTGGCGCCTATGCAAATGTCCGGCCATCCTGGAGTCAAGATGGCCGGACACGATCCCGATCGAAAGATCGAGGTTATAGCTTACTTATAATCGTCCGGGTTTGGCGAGTCCGTCGGCTTGGCAAACTCGTTCTTCAGCTCGGCCGAGATCGGCGTGTTGAGATTGAGGCCCTTCGGCGGGATCTTCTGCGTGAACCACTTGTCGTAGATCTTCTGGCCCTCGCCGGAGGTGTAGAGCGCAGCGGTCGCCGCGTCGACGACCTTCTTGAAGGCCGCGTCGTCCTTGCGCAGCATGATGCCGTAGGGCTCAGGCTTGGAGAACGCGTCCTTGGAGATGACGTAGTCATCGGGCGACTTCGAGCCGGCAACGAGGCTCGCGAGCAGGATATCATCCATCACGAAGGCGACCGCACGGTCGGTCTCGACCATCAGGAAGGCCTCGGCGTGGTCCTTGGCCGGAATGATGTTTGCGCCGAGGCTTTTTGCAACATTGGCCTCGGTGAGCTGTTTGATGTTGGTGGTGCCGGCAGTGGAAACCACCGATTTTCCCTTGAGGTCGTCAATCGCCTTCAGGCCACTCGACTTCTTGAAGACGTAGCGGCTGGCGGTCAAATAATGGGTGTTGGTGAAGGCAACCTGCTTCTGGCGCTCGGCATTGTTGGTGGTCGAGCCGCATTCGAGATCGATGGTGCCGTTCGCCATCAGCGGGATCCGGGTCGCCGAGGTCACCGGATTGAGCTTGACCTCGAGCTTGTCGAGCTTGAGCTCCTTCTTCACGGCGTCGACGATCTTGTAGCAGATGTCCATCGCGTAGCCGATGGGCTTCTGGTTGTCGTCGAGATAAGAGAACGGGATCGAGGAGTCGCGGAAGCCGAGCGTAATGGCGCCGGTGTCCTTGATGTTCTTGAGCGTGCCGGTCAGCTCCTCGGCCCCGGCCTGGCCGACGGCGAAGGTCGCGGCGAGCGCGAGGCCGATGCTACGGAAATGTTTCACGTTTTGGTCCCCTTTCAGGATGATGCCGGCGGGATGCAAGCACAAATTGGGTTGGAATAGAATGTGACTTTTGGCTGGATCGCGGCTCCGGTTAACGGCTCAGGCCGGCGGGCGGGCGCGTTAGCGGGCTTGTTAGCGGGCTTGGCAATTCCCCGAGATCCCAGAACAGGCCGGCCATCACCGTCAAGGCCTCTTCGGTCAATGGCAGCAGGATGTGCTCATTGGGCGCATGCTGGGAGCAGCCGGGATAGGAGTGCGGCACCCAGATCGTCGGCAGGCCCAATATCTCGGAAAACACGTCATTGGGCAGCGAGCCGCCGAAATTCGGCAGCACCGCCGGCACTTTGCCGGTGGTCTCCTTCACCGAATTGGCCGCCCATGCGATCCAGGGGCTGTCGAAATCGGTGCGCGATGCCGCGAAGCTCTGTGCGGCCCGCACTTCGACCATCGGAAAACCCCTTTCGACCAGATGCGCACGGACGGCTTCGATCAGGCCGTCGACCTTGGTGCCGACCACGAAGCGCAGTTGCAGCACGGCATTGGCGTGGCCGGGAATGGCGTTGGCCGGCTTCTCGATGTTTCCCGACGACATCGCCAGCACTTCGAGCGTGTTCCAGGCATAGAGCCGCTCGGCCGCCGAAAGACCCTCCTCGCCCCAGTTCTCGGCCAACGCCGGCTCGTCCTCGGTCGGCACCACCTGCACGTCCGCAAGATAGCTTCGGATCTGGTTGGTGAGGCGCGGCGGCTTCAGCGCGTCCAGCTGAAGGCGACCGTGGCCGTCGACCAGCGTCGAGATCGCGTTGACCAGAATGGTCGCGGGGTTGGCGAGCACACCGCCCCAATTGCCGGAGTGATGACCGCCGTCGCGAACGTTCACATCGAGATGAATGCGGATGCCGCCACGGCAGCCGAGGAATAGGGTCGGACGGTCGGCGGACAGGCGCGGCCCGTCGGAGGCCACGAACAGATCGGCCTTGAGTGCATCGCGATTGAGATCGCAGACCTTGCCGAGATCCGGCGAGCCGATCTCCTCGCCCATCTCGAGGATGAACTTGGCGTTGAAGCCGAGCTTGCCGCCGCGGGCCTCGCGCACCGCGCGGAGTGCCGCCATGTTGATGCTGTGCTGGCCCTTGTTGTCGGCGGTGCCGCGACCGTAGAGACGCGTGCCCGAAACCGTGGTGCGCCAGGGATCGCGGCCGTCGCGCCACTCGCCTTCCATCCCGTCGACGACGTCGCCATGGCCGTAGATCAGCACGGTCGGCGCCGCCTCACTTTCGTGATGTTCGGCGAACAGGAACGGCGCCTTGCCGCTGGGAGATTCGATCATCCGGCTTTCGAAATCGAGCGCGGCAAAAGCGGGCACCATCTCCTGTTCCAGATAGGCGCGCAGCTCGACGCTCCGGTTCGGATTCTGGCTCTCGGTCTGGTAGGCGACGCGGCGGTCGAGTTCGGCGAGGAACGCGCCCGATTGAAAATCGTCACGGGCGCGGGCGATGGCATCGGCTCTGGTCATTATTTTCTTTTTTAGGTTGCGAGGCGAAGGAGCATACCCGATACGGGCAGGCCTCCGAAAGTGGCGGGGACTTCGATAGTCTTGGGATTTCGTTCTTGCTCTCTTGAGATTGGCTTGCCAAGCGCGGCAGCGCCGCTGATTTTGGCCTTGCCAACGTCGCGCTATATGCAAGAACTTCGCCAAGTTCGGGCGCAGCTCTATCATTCGAAGAGCGCCCGGTACAGGGCGCCGGGGGACCATCATGGCCAAGCAGATCAGGCTCAATGCATTTGCGATGAATTGCGTCGCGCACCAATCACCGGGCTTGTGGACCCATCCGCGCGACCGCACTGCCGAATATAACCGCCTGCCCTATTGGATCGATCTTGCCAGAACGCTGGAGCGCGGCCGTTTCGACGGACTGTTCCTGGCCGACGTGCTCGGCGTCTATGACGTCTACGGCAACAGTCCTGACGCAGCCTTGCGCAACGCAGCCCAGTCGCCCTCGAACGATCCGCTGCTGCTGCTGTCGGCAATGGCCGCCGTGACGCAGAATCTCGGCTTCGGCGTCACCAGCAATCTCTCCTTCGAGCCGCCCTATCCGTTCGCGCGGCGGATGTCGACGCTCGATCATCTCACCGAGGGGCGTATCGGCTGGAACGTCGTCACCGGCTATCTCGACAGCGCCGCGCGCGGCGCCGGCAAGGACAAGCAGATCGGGCACGACGACCGCTACGAGATCGCGGACGAATATATGGAGGTCGTCTACAAGCTCTGGGAAGGGAGTTGGGAGGACGACGCCGTGCTGCGCGACCGCACGCGCGGCATCTTCACCGATCCCACAAAGGTCCATCGCGTCAACCACGAGGGCGCGAACTACCGCATCAACAACACCATCCACCTGAGCGAACCGTCGCCGCAGCGGACGCCCGTGCTGTATCAGGCCGGCACCTCGCCGCGCGGACGGCAGTTCGCGGCACGGCACGCCGAATGCGTGTTCATGTCGGGGCCGTCAGCCAAGGTGATCGCGCCGCGCGTATCGGCGATCCGTCAGGAGGCCGCCGCGTTCGGCCGCAATCCGGCGGAAATCCTGATGTTCTCGATGATGACGATCATCCTCGGGCGGACGGAAGCCGAAGCGAACGAAAAATATGCCGACTATCGCCGCCACATCAGCCCGGAAGGCGCGCTGGCGCTGATGTCGGGATGGACCGGAATCGACTTCTCCGGCTACGAGCTCGATCAGCAGGTGCGCCATGTTCAGAACGATGCCGGCCGCAGCGCACTCGATAACGTCACCCGCGCCGATCCCGATCGCGTCTGGACCGTGCGCGACGTCATCGAGCATGTCGGCGTCGGCGGCGCAGGTCCCGTCGTGGTCGGCACGCCGGAAATGGTCGCGGACAAGATCGAGGCGTGGTTCGAGGCGACCGATGTCGACGGCCTCAACGTCGCCTTCGCGATCTCACCCGGCGATTTCGAGGACATCGCCGACATGCTGGTGCCGGAGCTGACGCGACGCGGGCGGTACAAGGCGGAGTACGCGCAGGGCACGCTACGCGAGAAGCTGTTCGGCGAGGGGCGGGCGCGGCTAGGTGCGCCGCATCCGGCGGCAGGGTTCAGAGTGGGGAGAAAGGGGTAGCGCCGCTAGGTACGCTGTCATGCCCCGGCTTGACCGGGGCATCCAGTACGCCGCAACGTCTCGACTCAATCACCGCCGCCTCTGGAATACTGGATCACCCGCCTTCGCGGGTGATCACGACTGATAATGTGGCGGCACCAATGCCGCAGGTGACGCTGCCCTACAGCTTCCCGTCCACCATCACCTCGATCAGTTTCGTCCCCGGCCGGCCAAACGCCGACGCCAGCGTCGCCTTCAACTCTCGGGGATCGCTGACTTTGATTGCCTCACATCCCAGCGCCTTAGCCACGCCCGCGAAATCCACCGGCGGATCGACAAAATCCATGCCGACGTAATTGTCGTCGCCGTGGAAGGCGAGCAGGCGCTGCTTGATGATGCGGTAGCCGCCATTGTTGGCAATGACCACATTGAGCGGCAGCTTGTGATGCGCCGCTGTCCACAGCGACTGGATCGAATACATCGCGCTGCCGTCGCCGGAGAAGCAGACCACCGGGCGATCGGGATTGGCGATGCTGGCGCCGACGGAGGCCGGCAGGCCCCAGCCGATGCCGCCGGAGGCAAGGCCGTGATAGCCGAAGCGATCGCGGTGCGCACGCAAGGCCTTGATCTGGCGGCTCGAGGTGAGGCCTTCGTCCACGAGGATGGCATTAGCGGGCATGGCCTCGACCATTTGCAGCACCAGCCAGTCCGGATCGATGGGGCTGCGGTCCGCGGCCTTGCCGATCTGCTCGACCAGCGCGGTGCGCCGCGCGGTCCAGTTCCTCGGCGCGAGTTCGGTCAGCCGTTGCTTCGCGCGGCTCGCCAGGGCAGCGCCGCCCATCTCCTTCAACACCGGGATCAGCGCGCGCAGCGTTTCCTTCAAATCCGCCTTCAGCGCGATCTCAGCCCCGTAGTTCTTGGCGATCTCCCAATCGCCGAGGCCGATCTGCACGATGCCAAGGCCCTCCGGCAGCGCGTCGACCTCGCTGTAGACCGACATCCGCAAGGGATCGCCGCCGAGCGCGATCAAGAGGTCAAAGGGCGCAAGCGTGTCGCGCGCGACTTTCTGGACACGTGCCAGCGTGCCGACGAAGCTCGGGCTCTCCGAGAGGAAGTGCGAGCCATAGGGCGTCGAGGATTGGTAGGCAGCCGCGCCGAGTAGTTCTGCGAGTTCGGCGGCCTCCATCAGCGCATCGCTCTTGACCACTTCGTCCATGGTGACGATCACGGGACGCTCGGCCCTGAGCAGTCGGGCGGCGAACGCCTTCAGTGCCTCATCCGATGGCCTTGTGCGAGCGTCAATGCGGGTGGAGCGACCGAGATCGATCCCTGCCTCGCTGTTGAGGATATCGCCGGGCAATGAAATGAACACCGGCCCGGTCGGCGGGGTGGTTGCGACTTTTGCGGCGCGGCGCACGATGCGCGGCAGATCCTCGAGCCGCGTCACCTCGACCGCCCATTTCACCAGCGGCTCGGCCATGCGCACCAGCGGCCCATACAGCACCGGCTCCATCAGTCCGTGGCCCTGCTCCTGCTGGCCCGCGGTCAGGATCATCGGCGTGCCCGTGAACTGGGCGTTGTAGAGCGAGCCCATCGCGTTGCCGAGGCCGGGCGCGACATGGACGTTGCAGGCGACCAGCTTTCCGGAGGCGCGGCTATAGCCATCCGCGATCGCCACCACCAGGCTCTCCTGCATCGCCATCACATAGGCGAGGTCAGGGTGATCCTTCAGCGCATGCATGATCGGCAGCTCGGTGGTGCCGGGATTGCCGAACAGATGCGTGATGCCCTCGTCCTTGAGCAACGCGAGAAAGGCGGAGCGGCCGGTGATCTTGTTCTTCATGTTTCCTCCAGAGGCCGACGTTGCCGCAAGGCAAAAAGCATGATGGCCGAAATCGCGGGAGGCGCGCAAGGAAGCGCGGTCATGGCTGCGTTGCGTGGGACAGCGCTACATCTCCTCGCGCCCCAACTCGAACGGATCCTCGCCGCTCGCCCGCTTCTTTTTTTTCGAGCGCTGCCAGACCACACCGGGAAAGCCTTTCAGCGGCACCAGCGGCTCGCCGGTATAGGTCCATTCCTGCAGCTCTTCGATCGCGACGTGATAGAGCGGCTGGCGGCCGGTGCGTTCCCTAAACAGCGCACGGGGGATGTTGACCATATGCGGCCCGCGCGGGCGCTCATATGCGATCGGCGTGCCGCAATGCGCGCAGAAGCTGCGCGCGGTCTTCGTTGCCTTGTCCTCGTAGCGCGTCAGCGCCGTCTTACCTGCGGTGATGCGAAACCGCTTCTTCCAGCTTCCGACATAGGTTGCATAGGCGGCGCCGTGGGCGCGACGGCTGGCGGCGGAGTGATCGTGCCAGGCCCAGCGTGCGGGAACGTCGATCTCGAAGGTAACCCTGCCGCAGAGGCACTGGCCGGTGGCTATACCTGCGGCGGCTGCGGCTTTGGCCATTGTCTCTCCTCTCGTCATTGCGAGCGCAGCGAAGCAATTCAGAGTCTTTCCGCCGAGGCAGTCTGGATTGCTTCGCTGCGCTCGCAATGACGGAGTTCGTGGTGTCAGTCGGGGCAACACAATAACTCTGTAGCCCGGATGAGCGAAGCGACATCCGGGGAGACCAGAGCTTGAGTGAACCCCGGATATCGCTTTGCTCATCCGGGCTACAGCAGTGTCAGACCGGCGTCAGTTCGTCGTACGCGGGATAATCCGTATAACCCTTCTCCTCGCCACCGTAAAACGTCGCACGGTTATACGGCGTGAGAGGGTAATCGTGCTGCAGGCGGAGCGGCAGATCGGGGTTGGAGATGAAGATGCGGCCGAAGGCGATGATGTCAGCATGCCCCTCCGCAATGGCGGCGTTCGCGGTCTCGCCGGTAAATCCGCCGGCGGTCATCAGCACGCCGCTGTAGAGCGGGCGGAACAGCAGCATCGCCGACGGCACGTTCTGCCAGTTGACTTCGGCGCGCCCCGAGCCGCTGGAGCGCGGTTCGATGAAATGCAGATAGGCAAGACCGAGCTTGTCGAGCGCGTTGACCACGTGCGTGTAGAGCGGCATCGGATCGGGCTCGCCGGAATCATTGGCGATGCCGTGGGGCGACAGCCGCACGCCGACGCGGCCCGCGCCCCAGACGTCGATCGCGGCCTCGGTCACTTCGAGCAGAAGCCGCGCGCGGTTCTCGATCGAACCGCCATATTGATCGGTGCGCTGGTTGCTGCGTGATTGCAGGAATTGCTCGAGCAGATAGCCGTTGGCGCCGTGGATCTCGACCCCGTCGAAGCCGGCGGCCAGCGCGTTCTTCGCACCCTGCCTGAAGGCTTCGACGATGCCCTTGACTTCATCCGTGTCCAGCGCGCGCGGCGTCTCATAGTTGGAGATCTTGCCGTCGGCAGTCATCGCCTTCATGCCTTCGGCCTTGATCGGGATCGCGGAGGCCGAGACCGGCAGCTCCCCGCCGTGGAAGGAGGAATGCGAGACGCGGCCGACGTGCCAGACCTGGAGAAAGATGATGCCGCCCTTGGCGTGCACGGCGTCGACCACCTTGCGCCAGCCCGCGATCTGCGTCTCCGAATAGATGCCGGGCGTCGCTGGATTACCGCGGCCGTGCGAGAGCACGGGCGAGGCCTCGGCGATGAGCAGGCCGCCTTGGGTGGCGCGCTGGCCGTAATATTCGGCGTTGAGCGGCCGCGGCGAAAAGCTCTCGCGCTCGGCCCTCATGCGCGTCAACGGCGCCATCGCGACGCGATGCGCGAGCGTGTACGGACCGACCTGCAACGGTTGAAACAACGCCTCGAATTTCATGCTGGCCTCGAATGGCGAAGGAAGGATGCGCATCATTTAGCGAGGGGCGGCTACCGAGAGAAGGCGCCGCCCCTGCAAAAGCAGATATTCCCTCCCGCGGAACGCGGGAAAGACCAGTGTTACGCCGTCTTGATCCACACCGCCTTCACGTTGAGATATTCCTCGACGTGCTGCTTGCCGGATTCGCGGCCGTAGCCGCTCATCTTGTAGCCGCCGAAGGGCACGGCCGGGTCCATCGCCTGGTAGCAGTTCACCCACACCGAACCGGCACGGAGCCTCTTCGCGACCGCATGCGCCTTGCTGACGTCCCGCGTCCACAGGCCCGAGCCGAGACCGAACGTGGTGGCGTTGGCGCGCTTGACCAGCTCGTCCATGTCCTTGAACGCGATCGCCGAAATGACGGGACCAAAGATCTCCTCCTGCGCGATGCGCATATTGTCCTGGACGCCCGCGAACACTGTCGGCGAGACGAAGAAGCCTTTTGCAAGCGCGCCTTCGGTGACGCGGCCACCGCCGGCAAGCGCCCGCGCGCCTTCCTTTTGGCCGATGTCGAGATAGCTGGTGACGCGCTCGAGCTGTTGCTCGGACACCAGCGGTCCGATCTGGGTGTTGGGATCGAGGCCGTTGCCGACCTGCAGTTTCTTGCCGAACTCGGCCACGCGGCCGACGAACTCCTCATAGATCGACTGCTCGACGAAAAGCCGGGTGCCGGCGCTGCAGATCTGTCCCGAATTGGCGAACACCGCCATCGCAGCGCCCGGCACGGCCGCATCGAGATCGGCATCCGCGAACACGATGTCCGGCGACTTGCCGCCGAGCTCGAGCGAGACGCGCTTGAGGTTGCCGGCCGAGGCGCGGATGATCGACTGGCCCGTGACATGCGAGCCGGTGAAGGCAACCTTGTCGACGTCGTGGTGTGCGGCAAGCGCCGCGCCCGCAGTCTCGCCATAGCCAGGCACGACGTTGATGACGCCGGGCGGAACGCCCGCTTCCATCGCGAGCTCGGCGATGCGCAGCGAGGTCAGCGGCGCTTCTTCGGCCGGTTTGAGCACGACGGTGCAGCCGGTCGCGATCGCCGGACCGATCTTCCAGATCGTCGCAGTCAAGGGACCGTTCCAGGGAATGATGGCGCCGACGACGCCGATCGGCTCCTTCAGCGTGTAGGAGAAGATTTCGCCGGGCAGCGAGTTCTCGATGGTCTCGCCATGGATCGCGGTGGACTGGCCGGCATAATAGCGCAGCATGCCGACGGCGCGCAGGCGATAGGCACGGGTACGGCTGAGCGGCGCGCCCATGTCGAGCGTGTCGAGCTGCGACAATTCGTCGAAATTCTTCTCGACGAGGTCGGCAAGCTTCAGGAGCAGATTCTGCCGCTCGAACGGCTTGACCTTGCTCCAGGGCCCTTCGAAGGCGCGGCGAGCGGCAGCAACTGCGCGATCGATATCTTCCTTGTCGCCCTCGGCCACTGTTGCGAGCAGTTCGCCGGTCGCGGGGTTGTGGGTCTCGAAGCGCTTGCCTGAGGCAGCATCGACCCACTTCCCGTCGATCAGCATCTGCTTGTAGGATCCGTTGGCGAATGGATGGCGCGTGATCGGAATAGCCTGCGACACAGCCATGGCTGAACTCCCTGTCAATGATTGATTGGTTCGATCTGGGTGGGATCGTTGGTCGATAGACTACTGCGATGCCGGACAGGCGTAAAGTAGAGGCGTAGAGTCGGCGCGGAACGAACACCTCCCATGCCGACTTGTGCGGGGTCGCGCGAGTGCCATGTTATAGCACGACCGAGCCCCTCCCCGGAGACCGATCCATGCCACATCCCGCGATCATCAAAGACAATGTTGCCGTGATCACCGGTGGCGCGTCCGGCATCGGATTCGCCGCCGCCGCAGCCTTCGCGCGAAACGGCGTGAAGGTGTGTATCGCCGATGTGGATCAGGCGCGGCTGGCGGACGCCGCGACAAGACTCTCATCCCTCACGTCCGCCGCACATGTGATGACCTTCGCGATTGACGTCAGCAAGGCCGAGAGCGTGATGGAACTGGAGCGCGCCGTCCACGAGCGCTTCGGCGGCACCGACATCCTCATGAACAATGCGGGCATCCAGCCCGGCAGCACGCTGTTCGGCGAACCCGACAACTGGCAGCGCATCATCGGCGTCAACATGTGGGGCATCATCAACGGCTCGCGCATCTTCGCGCCCAACATGATCGCGCGCGGCAGGGCGGGGCTCATCATCAACACCGGGTCGAAGCAGGGCATCACCACCCCGCCCGGCGATCCCGCCTACAACGTCTCCAAGGCAGGCGTGAAAGCTTTTACGGAAGCGCTCCAGCACGACCTGCGCAACACTGCGGGTTGCCGCATCACCGCGCATCTGCTGATTCCCGGCTTCGTCTTTACGGGCCTTACCGCGAAGGGCCGCACAGAGAAGCCGGCCGGCGCCTGGACGGCCGAGCAGACCGTGAATTTCATGTTGGCGCGGCTGGAGGCCGGGGATTTCTACATTCTGTGCCCGGACAACGACGTCCCGCGCGCGCTCGATGAAAAGCGCATGCTGTGGGCCGCCGGCGACATCGTGGAGAACCGCCCGCCGTTGTCACGCTGGCACCCGGACCATGCGGATGCATTCGCGAAATTCGTGAAGGGGGATTAGGCGTTTTTCCTTCTCCCCTTGTGGGAGAAGGTGGCGCGAAGCGCCGGATGAGGGGTTGCATCCGCAAATTCAGGAGCAGTGTCTCTCGCAGAGAGAAACCCCTCGCCCGTCTCGCCGCTATGCGGCGAGCCACCCTCTCCCACAGAGGGAGAGGGCGAAGAAACCTACAGCGTCTCTTGCTGATGCCCGCAATTCTTGCAGGCGAACTTGATGCGGGTCTGGCCCTTTGGCGCCTGCACACGGTTCGGGGCGCCGCATTTACCACAGACGGCCTCGATGCGAGTATCGCCCTGCTTGACGACGACGGTTTTCTTTTCCATCGATTCGCGGATCAGGCGCTCGGCCTCCTCACGCAGTGATTGTTTCGACAAAGCTCGTCTCCGCCATAAATGCGGGCGAGGCTTATCCCACCTGCGGCGAAATCACAATCCGAAACGGCTGCTCAGACCTCGACAATCACGTAGCTGTCCTCGACATGCACCGGAAAGGTCTCGGCAACATACGGGCCTTTCTGGAGTTCCTCGCCTCGCTCCACCGCGACCGGATATGACCTAATCTTGACGCGCTTCGGGTCGAACCAGGATTGGCCGTTGCGCATGTCGAACTCCCAGCCATGCCAGGGACAGCGCAGCATCTCGCCGACGCGCGAGCGCTGATAGATGCCGGGCTCGGGCGAGGTCAGTCGCGCGACACAGGCCGCTTTCTCCAGCGGCGCGCCTTCGTGCGGGCAGCGGTTCAGCAAAGCGAAGAACTCGCCATTGACGTGGAACACGACAATGTCGCGGCCGGCGACATCGACGACCTTGTTGCCACCGGGTGGGATCTCCGAGGTGGACGCGACGATGTGACGGGCCATCCGTGCAGACCTTCTCAGAACTTGTAGACCGCGCGGGCATTGGTGCTGAAGATCTTCCTTCGCTCGGCCTCCGTCAGTGGCGTCTTGAACGCAAAGCGCGGATCGTCGAAATCCCAGTGCGGATAGTCCGACGAGAACAGGAGACGGTCGATGCCGACCCATTCGATCAACGAGCGCAGGTGCCGGGCTTCGTCAGGTTCGTCGATCGGTTGCGTCGTGAACCAGAAATGCTCGCGGACATATTCCGACGGCTTGCGCTTGAGATGCGGCACCTCGCTGCGAAACCGCTCAAAATGCTGGTCCATTCGCCACACCGCGGACGGGATCCAGCCGAAGCCGCCCTCGATAAAGACAAACTTCAATTTCGGAAAACGCTCCGGCACACCCTCGATCACGAGGCTGGCAAGCTGCGCCGCAATGGTGTGCGCGTTGGACTGGTGCTCCTCGACATAATAGGACGGCCAGCCGCCACCGGTCGGCGCATGCCCGCCATAGCCGCCGACATGGATGCCGAGCGGCAGGTCCAGTTCTTGGGCACGCTCGTAGATCGGCCAGTAGCGGCGGCGGCCCAACGGCTCGTTGGCGCGCGGCGAGACGTTGATCTGGACGTATTCGCCGATTTTCGCGCAGCGTTCGATCTCGGCAATGGCGAGATCGACGCCGTCCTGCCCGACCAGGATCGAAGCCTTCAGGCGCGGGTCGCGATGCGACCAGAACGCCAGTTGCCAGTCGTTGATGGCACGCTGGATCGCGGCGCCGAATTCGAGGTTCTGCTGCGAGAAGATGAAGAGATCGAGCACCTGCAAAATCCCGAACTCGACATCGAGCGGATCGAGATGCTGCTTCTGCATGAAGGCGAGATCCGAACCGGGCGGCCCGCCGGTCGGCGGCCAGGCATCGCGCCGCGCGATCAGCGGCGAAGAGCGCGGATAGGGCGTGGTGAACAGATAGGGCGTGCGCAAATGGCTGCCATATTCCTTCAGATGCTGCTGCCAGCGCTTTGGCAGAAACTCGTTGAGATCGTCGAACGAATGCAGGCTCGGATGAACGTCGCAATCGACGATGCGCAGCCGCGAAGCGGCAGGCTTTTCGTCTTCTCGTAGTGGGCGGTCGATGACGTCACTCATGCGAAACTCCGGTCTAGTTGGCGAGCGACAGCCGCGGAAACGTCTCCAGCGGGTTGTCGACGCACATCTTCGAGATGATGCTGTTCGGCAGGTCCGGCGGGATCGGATCGTCGCCGTCGAACTGCCAGTGCGGATAGTCGGACGCGAACAGGAACATCTTGTCCGAGCCGATCTGGTCGATGATCTCCTCGACGCTTTTGGCGTCGCCCGGCGCGTCGAACGGCTGCATTGTGACACGAAAACTGTCGCGGATGATCGCTGCCGGCTCGCGCTCGACCCAGGGCACCTCGACGCGCACGCCGCGCCAGGTCTTGTTGGCGCGCCACATGAAAGCCGGGAGCCAGCTCACGCCGGATTCCATCAGCACGACCTTGAGGTCCGGAAACTTGCCGAACACGCCCTCATAGATCAGGCTCAGGATCTGCGCCTGAAATGCCTGCGCCTCGACGAAGTAATATTCGTAGCGGTGCGACGGCCATCCGGCCGAGCTCGGCGCCTGCCGATATTGCGTGCCGGCGTGGATCGCGAGCGGCAGCTTGTACTTTTCCGCGAGCCGATAGACCGGCCAGAAATGCCGGCGTCCCAGCAGCGTCTCGCCCTGCGCCAGCACGAGGATCGAGACGAAGCGGTGATCGCCGGCGCGGCGCTCGATCTCCTCGACCGCCAGATCCGGATCCTGCATCGGCACCACGATCGAGGCACGCAAGCGCGCATCGCGCGACAGCCACTCAGTCGCGATCCAGTCGTTGATCGCCCTGCAGAAGTCGGCCGCCATGTAGGGATCGAACACGGCCTGAGCGCCGTAGAGCACGTTGAGAATCGCGTGGCTGGCACCCAACTGCTCGAATGCGCCCTTCTGTACCATCGCAAGATCGGAACCAGGCTTTGCGCCGTTCGCCGGACGCCAGTCGGCGCGGCCCGCCAGCGGCATGCTGGGCGGATAGGAGGTGAGATCGAGCCCGTCGATGGCGCGGCTCACGACCTGCTCTTTCCAGTGATCGCTGAGATAGGGCAGCAGCGTCGTGCGCGTGCCACCAACCGCCGGGTGGATGTCGCAGTCGATCCGCGTCACCGCCATGAAGTTCCTCGCCGAGATCTTGTAAGCACATCTTTTTGGCGGCATTCTTTGTGTGCCGCTCGTGCAAAGTGCTCCGGCCGCTGCCGGTGCGCAAGAGCGCACGCCCGCGCGATCCGTCATGGCTCGGTTGCATTTCGCAGGCGCAATACGAAGTTTGGCGGAATGCGGGTCGGCGCCGAGGCAGCGGAGCGAATTACTCCGCTGCTTCCTCGCGTATTGTCATGCCTCTCAAGCCGCCTTGGAGACTTCCATCAGTAAACGTTCCGCCCTGGCATCCTCGATGCGGTTCACCATCCGGCTACTTTCATGGTTGTCCCGGACCGTCTTGGTCAGGGTGATGCAAGTCTGGATCAACATGACGATGCCCATGGTGAGATAACCCTTCATCCAGAGGTCGATCGGCAGGAAGAAGATGCCGATGGCGATGAGGAAGGCGGAGGCTGCGAAGGACACGTAAGTGAAAGTCACCCAGGCGCCGCTGTGGGGCTGGCCATTCTGGTTCATGATGGTCTCCTGTTGGTTCGAATGATGATGGGTTTGGGATCAGACCGTCGGCGTGCGCTTGGACTTCAACCGTGCCAGCACGTCGTCCGCGGTCGTCTTGAGCCTGGGGCCAAAACCCTGCTCGGCGAGTTTTTCGGCGGTGGCGAGCGGACCGGTGGCCGCATCGAGCTCGACCAGCGCGTCGTCGGCGGCCTGGGCTTCCATCTGCCGCTCACGAAGACGCCTCAAAGTGCTCTCCGCCTCCGGCAGCGTGGATTCGTAGGGGCGTGCCGCCTCGATGCCGCTGCGGCGAAGCGAGCGCACCGCTTCCGAGGCACGGGCGACGCGGCGGCCGCGGTCGAGCTCGGTGATGCGGGCCTGCGCGCTTGCGACGTGCCGCTTCAGCCGCGCGATTTCGGTTGCGAACAGTGCGCGGGCCGTCAGCGCCGCATCGCGATCGGCCTCCAGGCCCGCGATGGCTTCGGCAGCATCGTTGGCGAGATCCTCGCGGTCCCCGTCGAGCGCCGCGACCGCGCGCATCTCGAGATCAGCGATGCGGGCGACGGTCGCCTCGAGCTTGCGAGCTTCCTGCTGGTCCTGCGCAATCGCCAGCGCAAGGGTCCGTTTGCCGCGCTCGACGGCCGCGGCCGCGTCGCGCATCTGTTGATCGAGGATCAGAAGGGCCGTCCGGTCTTCCAGCTCCTCGCTGGCGGCGGCCACGCTGCCGCGGAAAAGTGTCACTACGGTCTTGAACATCTGAAGCTCCCTGTTATGAGCGTTGCTCACGGATGGTTTGTAGCAAGAAACTTGAACATCGTTCAAGGAATATTTGAGCGACGCTCAAGAATTTGGTTTGCGGATGACTAAGCCATTGGAACGCCGAGAGAAACTTCGATCCGATTTGATCCTGGCGGCGGAACGAATGATCGCCGACAGGGGATTGGCGGGTTTAAAGACCCGCGATCTCGCCCGCGAGATCGGCTGCGCCAACGGCGCGGTCTACAATCTCGTCGCCGATGTCGATGAACTGATCCTACGCGTGGGCTCGCGCACTTTGCTTCGGCTCGACCGGGCCCTGAGCGCGGCGGAAAGCGCGCGCGAGCCGTCGCCGCAGGAGACCCTGGTCCGCATTGCTCTCGCCTATTGCGATTTCGCCGCGGAGAATCTCGAGCTGTGGCGCGCTCTGTTCGAGCACCGCATGGCAGCCGACAAGCCCCTCCCCGACTGGTCCATCGACGACCAGCTGCAGCTGTTTCGCCACGTCTACCAGCCGCTGGCCGCGCTATTTCCAAAACGCAGTCGGGAGGAGCTCGGCATCACCGCGCGCAGCCTGTTCTCGGCGGTGCATGGCATGGTGGCGCTGGGACTGGAGCAGAAACTGGTCGCGGTGCCGCTGCCGGCGCTCCGGAAGGAAATCGCGGGCCTGGTGCGCGCGATGATTGACGGGCTGATCGCGCGGGCGGCGTAGAGGCCGAGAGAGCACGGCTCAACTGTCGGCGTGCCTGACTAAAATTTCACCTGTCGCGTCGTGTGCCGCGCGCTTAGCTTCGCGAGGTCCACTTCCCTCTCCGGAGCATCCAATGCCCCTCCTCATCCGCGGCGGCACCGTCGTCAATCATGATCATTCGCGCCGCGCGGACGTGCTGATCGACGGCGCGACCGTCGTCGCGATCGGGCGGTCGCTCGATGCGCCGACGGGGTGCGAGATCATCGATGCGGGCGGCGCTTACGTCATCCCGGGCGGCATCGATCCGCACACCCATCTCGAAATGCCGTTCATGGGCACGGTCACCGCCGATGATTTCGAATCGGGGACCAAGGCGGCGCTGGCCGGCGGCACCACCATGGTGGTGGATTTCTGTCTGCCCGATCCAGGCCAGTCGATGCTCGCGGCCTATCAGGAGTGGCGGCACAAATCCGAGAAGGCGGCCTCCGATTACGGCTTCCACATGGCGGTAACGTCGTGGTCGAAGCAAATCCATGACGAGATGGAGACCGTGGTCAAAACCTACGGCATCAACACCTTCAAGCACTTCATGGCCTACAAAGCCGCGCTGATGGTGAACGACGACGAGCTCTACAACTCGTTCGCCCGCTGCGCCCATCTCGGCGCCATGCCGGTCGTGCATGCGGAGAACGGCGACGTCGTCGCCCTGATGCAGGAGGCGCTGATCGCGCGCGGCATCACCGGGCCCGAGGGACACGCTTATTCACGGCCGCCGGAGGTGGAGGGTGAAGCCACCAACCGCGCCATCATGATCGCCGACATGACGGGGACGCCGGTCTACATCGTGCACACGAGCTGCCGCGAAGCGCATGAGGCGATCGCGCGCGCACGTGCGGCGGGCAAGCGCGTCTATGGCGAGCCGTTGATCCAGCACTTGTTGCTGGACGCCGGTGAATATCAGAACAAGGACTGGGATCATGCCGCGCAGCGCGTGATGTCGCCGCCGTTCCGCGACAGGTCGCATCAGGATAGTCTTTGGGCCGGTCTGCAAGCCGGCTCGCTGCAGGTGGTCGCGACCGACCACTGCGCCTTCACCACCGAGCAGAAGCGGTTCGGGTTCGGCGATTTCAGAAAGATCCCGAACGGCACCGGCGGCCTCGAAGATCGCCTCGCCCTGCTGTGGACCGCGGGCGTCGCCACGGGACGGTTGACGAAGGAAGAATTCGTCGCAGTCACCTCGGCGAATATCGCCCGCATCCTCAACATCTATCCGCGCAAGGGCGCGGTCGCCGTCGGCTCGGATGCAGATATCGTGGTTTGGGATCCCAAGGCGAGCAAGACCATCAGCGCGAAGCGGCAGATGAGCCGGATCGATTACAACGTGTTCGAGGGGTTTTCCTGCACCGGCGGACCGGCGGCGACGCTGTCGCGCGGCCGAATCGTCTGGAAAGACGGCGATCTGCGCGCCGAGGCCGGCGACGGCCGTTATGTCGAGCGCCCGGCGTTCTCGCCCGTGCATGTCGCCAATTCGACGTGGAAGGAGCTGACCGCCCCACGCGCCGTGCCCCGCGGAGCGGTGACGCCGTAGAATTGATGGCCGCGGCCTCGGCGTCCACGTGTTTTCGGCAATGCCTGTCATCGTCAACAACCACGTCGCGGGGGTGATCTACACGACGCGGACGCTTCAGGGCAAAGCGGGCAGCCTGACGCCGGCCGAGCAGGAGACGTTCATCGCCAACATCCTGTCCGACACAAAGCGGCTGGAAGCGATGGCGCAGCGGCTGCGCGAACTCGCGCGTGCCGAAAGCCTGCCGCAAAACGAGCGCACGGAATTGGCGCCGGTGATTGCCGACCTCAGGAGCCGATTTCCGGCGAGCTCGATAGAGGCCAGCGGCAGCCTCGACCTGATGATCGGCATGTCGGCCGAGAAGGCGCTGATCGTGCTGTCGCATCTCGCCGATAATGCGATGCGACACAAGGCTGGGACAATCAGGCTGAAAGCGATCGACGAGCGTACGACCCTGCGTGTGACGGTAAGCAATGACGGCGAGCCGATCTCGGCGCCGAACCGCGACAGGATCTTCGACGCGTTCTTCACCACGCGCCGCGACCAGGGCGGCACCGGGATGGGGCTCGCGATCGCGCGCGCGGTGATGGCGAGCCATGGCGGCTCGATCAGGCTCACGCCGACCGATCAGGGCGCGGCGTTCGAGCTGCAGTTTCCAATGGGCTAGATCGCGAACACCCAGGCGGCGACGATGGTGCCGATGGTGACCAGACCGGCGATGGTCCAGCCGGCGGCGTATTCCAGCTCAGGATGACCGGTCGCCCGCATGATCTCTGCCGGATCGGCGGTATGCTTCTCTGCCATGACAGCCTCGCACGTTACTTTCCGCGTCATATGTAAGTCGCATCAGCCACCATTAGGTTCCATCACGGAAATGCGAGGAATGACGCAGCTTGGTTTGTTCGCCGATCCGCACGTAGGGCCCGCCGGCCTTCGCTATGCCGATGACTTCGTCGAGACCGCCGTCGAGCAGGCGCTCATCGGCCGCATCGCAGCATTGCCGCTCCAGCGCTTCCAGTTCGGCGCCTTCGAGGGCAACCGCCGGGTGGCGTCCTTCGGCTATCGCTATGACTATTCGCTGCAGCGGCTGGCCGAGGCCGAGCCGATCCCGGACTGGGTCCTGCCCGTCGCGCGGCAGGTCGAGGCATGGGCTGGGCTTGCCGGCGGCAGCGTGCGGCAGGTGCTCTGCACCGAATACGAGGCCGGCGTCGGCATCGGCTGGCATCGCGACAAGCCGCATTTCGACAAAATCCTCGGCATGTCGCTGGGCTCGTCCTGCAAATTCCGTTTCCGCCGCCGTAGCGGCGACAAATGGGAGCGCCACACGCTCGAAGCCCGGCCGCGCTCGCTTTACATGATGGACGGCGAGGCGCGGTCGCAATGGGAGCACAGCATCCCGCCGGCCGAGGCGCGCCGCTATTCCATCACCTTCCGGACGATGAAGCAGGCCTGACAGGTCGGCCAAACAAAAAAACACGAAACAACCCCATGCACAGTAGAACGGCCGTCTGGGCGCGGGGCTCGGCCCCGCGGCGTAACCGTTTGACACCTCGGAGCAAAACAGCCGTAGCGCGCGAAGGCGCGAGGCGAGGCGAACTTGCCTTCCAATTCGGATTTACATGCTAATCTGGTTCCGCGCGCTTCTCGGAGGGAAGCCGCGATTGCAGGTCCAGGGAGGGAAGATGAAAGCCGGTCGATTGATCTTCGCCTGCACCCTCGTCCTCGCAGCCGCCTCCGGCGTCGCGGGAGCCTCCGACGCGACGCCCGCAAAAGTCTCGGGCGCGACGGCGCTGGCGCTCGCGGGGGTGATCGCGCCGCTGTCGTCGGTCCTGTCTGGCGCCGAGAAGAAGGCAATGGCGATGCTGTTCGCCGCCAACAGCGACATTCCCTACAAGAAGCCGATCATGGTGACCGCCGATCGAATCGTCTGTCGCGCCGGCAATGTCGACATCACCGTCCGGAACTGCGAGGTCACCTTCGGCAAGAAGACCCGGACGGTGAATGGCTCCACGGCCAACGAGATCTTCGCCACCGAAGCTCTGGCCGGCATTCCGGCCGACGGCGCCGCAGGATCGAATTTCGAGAGCCTGACCAAGCTGAGCTGCACGATCGACCCCAATGCCATCCGCCGGAAGGACGGCAGCGGGGCGGATTGCACGTTCCAGCCGGGGAATTGAACCACGCGTGGAGGACGAGCCGAGAGAACCATGGGTGCCGCGAAATCGCCTCATGACCAACTAACTAATAAGGCGAATTGAAAAGACGGGCCAAACGCGCGAGCCCATATCGGGCACGCAGGGCCACCACCGACATGAAGAATTTTCTCGCATTTTTTCTGATTCTGGGCCTGACGGCAGCCTCCGCGCACGGCCCCTTGCCGCCGCGGCCGGCTGCGCCGTCCGATCTTGTCCAGGTCGGCCTCACAGATAGCGACACCACCGCAGGCGGCACCGCGCGGCTATGCGAGCAGGTCACCTTCTCGCGCGGCCTGCGCTACGGCGAGAGCGAAGCCAATGTGCTCGATGTCGCCACCGCCACGACCAAGGCGGATACGCCGCGGCCGGTGCTGCTGTTCGTGACCGGCGACACCTTCACTGGCGACCGCGCCGCGCCGGAGCTGTCGCGCCAGATCCAGGACCAGGCCATGTGCTTTGCCGCGCGCAACGACATGATCGGCGTGCGCGTCAACTACCGGCTGGCGCCCTCGGCGACGTGGCCGGCGGGTGCGAGCGACGTGGCGGCGGCGCTGTCCTGGGTCTACGGCAATATCGACCTATTCAACGGCGATGCCCGCGAGATCGTCGCAGTCGGCTACGGCGCCGGCGCCTTCCACGTCGCCACCCTGCTGGCCCATCCCGAACTCCAGACCGACCGCGCCGATGTCGCGGCGGTCGTGCTGGTGTCCGGGATCTACCGCGCCGGCAAGGACGCCAGCGACAGCGAGAAGGCCTATCTCGGCAGGGACGCCAGCCAGTACAACAAGCGCTCGGTCTTCCCCGGCATCCTCAATGTGGACGTCCCGATCGTGCTGGCCTGGGCCGCGGATGATTCCGCCGGCATCACGGCGCAGGGCGAAACCCTGAAGAAGACGCTCTGCGGCGCCGGCCATTGTCCGCGTAGCGCGCTGCTGCGCAGCCGCGACGGCATCGCGAGCGCCTTCGGCCTCGACGGCTCCGGCGACAGCCTCGCCGAGCCGACACTGCTGCTGGTGCATCAGCTCGAGGCGCGCGGTCTGCCGTAGCGGCGTGTTGCCGGCAGCGCGCTGATAACGTCCACCTTTAGCTGGGTTGCCCTCTCGCGGCCGCGCGCTCTCAGACAATTGTCTCGCCGGCGTTAGCACGCTTCAAACTACGATTCGCGATCTGGTCGCCGCCCGGATCGCCGCGTGCTATCTAGGAGAGTTCTCTGAAGCATTTCTATCTATGGGGGTTCGTTAGGGACCGAGCAAATCGGCGTTTCGACGCGCCGCCGCCACGATCGGAAAACCGATGCTTAGTTTGCTTGCACGATGCGCGGTGATCTCTTTTGCGTTGATTTCGGCCTCCGCCGCCGAACCGGTCAAGCTCAAATTGGCCTTCCCCAGTTCCGACCGCTCGACGAGTTATCTCGCTGCGGTCAAGCCATTCGTCGACGCGGTCAACGCCGAGGCAAGAGGCCAGATCGAAATCGAGACCTATTTCAGCGGCGTGCTTGGAAAGGATCCGGCTGAGCAACCCCAGCTCGTGCTCGATGGTACGGCCGACATCGCCTACGTCGTGACGGGACTGACTCGCAACCGGTTCGCAGACAATGCAATCATCGAGATGCCCGGCCTGTTTACGAACATGCGGGAGTCCGTTGCGGTTTTCAAGCGGCTTATGGCCGCCGGCGCGCTGCAAGGATACGACGACTACGTGGTGATCGGCGCCTATGTCACCGAGCCCGAGACGATCCACAGCAACATTCCGATCACGTCGCTGAATGATCTGAAGGACAAGAGAATTCGCGTCAACAATCCGGGCGAAGCCGCAGCGCTCGAAAAGCTCGGAGCGCGGCCCGTATTTCTGCCGGTCACCAAGATCTCCGAAGCCATCGGCAGCGGCAGCATCGATGGCGCCCTGGTACCACCATCTCCATTGGTCGATTACGGCATCAAACGCGTTGCGACCTATCATTACCTTCTTGGCATCAGCGGCGCACCGCTGATGGTTTTGATGAACCGGAAAATATTCAACCGGCTGCCGAAACCTGCACAGGCGACCATCCTCAAATACAGCGGTGCGTGGTCTGCCGGACGTTTCATGGATACCTACGAAGCCGTTGAAAACAGCATTATGGGGGAGCTGAAGTCCGATCCCAAACGCCAGGTGACCATACCCACGCCGTCGGACCTCGATGCGGCCAATGCCGTGTTCGCGGCCGTTGCCGACGATTGGGCTTCGAAAAGTGAGCGCAATGCCGAACTGCTAAAAACGGTTCGGGCCGAGCTCACGAAAATGCGATCGACCCGGTAGCACTGATGCCGTCACTCGCCAGTATCTGGCCTCAGCGAAACATCGTCACCATCGTCGCCGCGCTTGCCATTCTGTTGCTGGGCGCCGGGACGACCCTGAAGATCACGACCGATCATCTTCTCCGTCAAGATGCGACGTCGACCGCTCGTAGCTGGGCGAGGTTCCTGGCGGCCAGTGTCACCGATCTCGAGCAGATCGCCGGCGGCGAGCAGCCTTCCGCCGCGAGCATGGTGTTCTTCCTGTCGGCGCGAAATTCCGGCGAGGTCTTTCACTACGAAATATTCAACCGTAATGGCTACTCCCAGTTCGTTTCGACCCGCGAAAAGATCGCGCTCGTCGACTTGTCTGAATATAGCCCCGATGCGGCGCGATCAGCGGTTGACGGTCTCCCGATCGTCGACGTCAGGGAGGGAAATTCGCCCGACCGACCGGCATTCTTCGCCCGCGCCTATGTCCCGGTCCAGACCGACGGTCGCCTCACCGCTGTCGTTGCGGCCTACGTGGATGAAACCGAGCAACGCAAGAATGTCCACAATACGTTCCTGACCGCGGCCGTGTTCCTTTGCCTGCTGTCAGGTCTCGCCTTCTCCATTCCCGCAATTGCCTGGTATCGGGAAACAAAGGTGAAGCACGCTGACCGGCGCATCCGGTTTCTCGCCCATCATGACGCGTTGACCGGGCTGACCAATCGCCCGCAGCTGATCGAAAAACTGGAGAGCGCCATCGCTCGCCTGCCGATGCGGGGCGGCAGCCTTGCCGTACACTTCATCGACATCGACCGTTTCAAGGAGGTCAACGATTCGCTTGGTCACGACGGTGGCGATTTTCTGCTCAAGTCCATCGCCAAGCGTCTTCGCGCCGCGGCCAGGATCGACGACGTGGTGGCGCGGCTCGGCGGCGACGAATTCGTGGTCGTGCAGAGCGGGATCGCCGGCAAAGCTCAGGCCGAGTCGTTTGCGAGCCATCTCGCCGCCGCGGTAAATGCGACCGTGAAATTCAAGCAGCACGAGATCCTCACCACCGCTAGCATCGGCGTGGCGCTGGCGACGGGGGAAGACACCACCGCCGAGCGGTTGCTCAAGAGTGCCGACCTCGCGCTCTACGCGGCCAAGGCAGCCGGCCGCAACTGCATCCGGTTTTTCCTGCCTGAAATGGACACTGAGCTACAAGCGCGCATCGAGCTCGAGAGGGCGATTCGCGACGCGGTACTGAATGATCGCTTCGAATTGCATTATCAGCCGCTCTTCGAAATATCCCAGCGCCGCCTTGCCGGCTTCGAAGCGCTGATCCGGATGCCCGCGGCGGACGGAACCCTCATTCCGCCATTGACCTTCATTCCGGTCGCCGAGGACTTGCGGCTTATCGACAAGATCGGGGCGTGGGTGTTGCGGGAGGCATGCCGCACGGCCGCGACCTGGCCGGCGCACCTGACCGTTGCAGTGAACCTGTCACCCGTGCAGTTCGTGGCGGGCAACATCGGTGACATCGTCGCCGCCGCACTAAAAGACGCCGGACTCGCGGCGCACCGACTCGAACTGGAGATCACCGAAAGCCTGCTGCTCGGCAACACCGAAACGATCATGGCTCAGCTCCGGACGCTCAAGACGATGGGCGTTGCCATCGTGATGGACGATTTCGGGGCTGGCTATTCGAGCCTCAGCTATCTGTGGCGCTTTCCGTTCGACAAGATCAAGATCGATCGAGCCTTCATGCAGAGCCTCGACGGCCCTCATTGTCAGGTCGGGACAGTAGTAAAAGCGATCATCGCGCTCGGACGGGAACTGCGCATGCGGGTGACGGTCGAAGGCGTCGAGACCGCCAACCAGGCAGCTTTCCTCGACGCGGCCAACGGTGATCAGGTCCAGGGCTTCTTCTTCGGCCGGCCGATCCCCGCCTCAGAGCTCGGCGCCAGCATTCTCGCGGAGTTTGAGAAAGCAATGCCGCGGGCTTCGCCCGCGACCAAGCTGCACCTCGTCAACACATCGGCTGAACGGTAGCACGGACCCGTGCCTCTATCGGCCCAATGCGACTCTTGGCGATCCGCTATCGCAGACAATTCTCATGTTTCAGTTAGCCTTTGCAACACCAACATCGCATTTGGATTCGGCCGGCCGTATCTCGCGCGGAGGTTGCGCGTTGACTCTCAGGTGTATGATGCAAAACAAAACGCGTTTCGATTCGACATTCGAAGGCGGCGGCGGTCCAGATATCGCAAAACCTCTCGCGGTGGACGGAAACCATGACGCGCACGGTTTGCAACGCGCGTTGGATGCGCGTCTCAGTCCCGGCAATGCCGATGCCCCCGCAACCGGCGGCGATGCCGCCGCGGATGTAGCGCAATCCAAGCCGAGCCGGACGCTTCTCCGATTTGTGAAGGCCGCGGCGGGCATCGCCATCGTCGCAGTATTCGGCTGGCTGCCGCTCAGAGCGCTTTTCCAGACGTCAAGCGTCGAAGCCGTCGTCAATTCGAGGCTCGTGACGTTGAGGTCGCCGATTGACGGGAAGATTTCAGCCGGGGCCAGTCTGTCAGGCGATTTAGGCACCGTCGGTGAGGGCACTTTCATCCTCCGTGTCGTCAATCCGCGCGGCGACCGCGTGCGGCTCGATGACCTGCGCAGTCAGATGTCTCGCCTCGAAAACGAAAGGCCGAGCCTCGTTTCGAAGATAGCTTCAGCCCAGGCGGGGCAGAAGGATCTGGCGCGTCAGGCGGCCCTGTTCACAGCGGGGCGCATTCGTCAGCTCGAGGCGCGCATCGCAGAAATCCAAACATCAATCGAAGCGGCCGCAGCGCGTCGTGAAGAGGCGGCAGCCGCGGTGGAACGAGCATCATCGCTCATCAAATCGGGCAGCGTTTCGTCTGTCGAGCTTGGGCGCCTGACGCGGGATCAAACCATTGCTCAGCAGACCGAAATCGGCGCGCGACGCCGTCTGGATGCAACCCAGGTCGAGCTCACCGCCGCGCGCGAGGGCACTTTCCTCGGCGACAGCTACAACGATCGTCCGAGCTCGGTGCAGCGTGAGGAGGAAATGCGGCAGCGGGCTGAAGGCCTCACCGCGGACGTAGCGCACGCCGATGCGCAAATCTCGTGGCTCGTCGGCGAGATAGAATCAGAGCGATCTCGTTACATCGGCCGCTCCGAGGCGGACATCAAGTTCCCCGTCGCCGGCCGAATATGGGAGGTCATGACGGCACCTGGAGAGGACGTCCGGGCCGGACAACCGCTCATTCGTCTACTCGATTGTTCCGGCGCCGTAGTGACGGCGAACGTCACTGAGAGCGTGTATAACGGGCTGCAACTGGGATCTCTCGCACATTTCCGGCCGAGCGCCGGCGGCCCCGAATTGACTGGCACCGTCGTCAATCTCACCGGCTCCGCAGGGGTCGCAGCGAACCTCGCCATTAATCCCGATGCGCTGAGCAAGGAACCGTATCGTGCGACGATTTCGGTCCCCGACCTCAACGATGGCTCCAACGATTGTCCAGTCGGGCGAACCGGACGCGTCATCTTCTCGCCAGACACTGCGAGAAAGCCATGATCGCCGCGCTGACACCGGGCCTTATTGCGCTCGGGTTCTGCGTTGCCGTCCTTCCCTGGTTGCGGCACGAGAACTCCACGGCGCGCTCGCTGATGATCTCAATCGCATCGCTGCTCATGATCCGCTATTTTGGATGGCGCATGACAGCCACGGTGCCGCCCGTCGGCTGGACCGCCGACTTCGCCGTGGGATCCGTGTTCCTCTTCGTCGAGGCTGTATCGCTTGCGGCGGGTGCACTGACACTGGTGTTTCTCAGCCGCTCGACCAATCGAACGCCGCAAGTCGAAGTCAACAGGCGGTGGCTTGCCGGACGGCAAGCTCCGCTGATCGACGTATTCATTTGCACCTACAACGAGGAAACGTCGATTCTGGAGCGCACAATCATCGGCGCCACGGGAATGAACTATCCCAACTACCGCGTCTGGGTTCTGGACGACGGACGGCGTGACTGGCTCGAAAAGCTTGCCGGCCAGCTCGGCTGCCGGTATCTGGCGCGCCCGGACAACAAGGACGCCAAGGCCGGCAACATCAATCACGCCCTGTGGCATGTGGCGGAGCTCGCCGATCCCCCAGATTTCATTTCGATTCTCGACGCCGATTTCGTGCCTATGCCCGAATTTCTCAGCCGCGCGACGTGCCTGTTCCGCGACCAGGGCGTAGGCGTGGTACAGACACCTCAGCATTTCATCAATGCGGATCCGATCCAAACCAATTTGGCCGCGACCAAGGTCTGGCCGGACGAGCAGCGCTTTTTCTTCGATATCCTGATGCCATCGAAGGACGCTTGGGGCGTGGCGTTTTGTTGCGGCACGTCGTCGGTCATCCGATTCTCGTCCCTCGTGAAGATCGGCGGCTTTCCGACCGATTCCGTGACGGAGGACTACTTGCTGACGCTGCGGCTGACGGAAATTGGATCACGCACGGTGTACCTGAACGAGCGTCTGACCTTGGGGCTGGCCCCGGAGGGACTCAAGGAGTACATCACTCAGCGCAGCCGATGGTGTCTTGGCTTCATGCAAATCTTTCGGGGGCGCAGTGGTCCCTTTTCCCGAAGATCGCAGCTGGACGTTGTCGACAGGCTTTCTCTCATCGAAGCATTCATGAGTTGGACCTCGACCTATGTCGTCAAGGTCTTCGGTCTCGTCGTTCCAAGCCTTTATCTTCTCTTCGGCATCAATGCGGTCCAGGCCGATCTTTTCGAACTCCTCGGATATTTCCTGCCTTTTTATGTCTGGTATTCGCTCACCATGGCCTGGATTTCCCGCGGACGCTCCATGCCGGTGATGTCGGATGTCGCTCAATACATTGCACTGCCGGCGGTTCTCAAGGCCGTGGCGGCGGGACTGCTCCAGACGCAGGGACACACATTCAAGGTCACGGCGAAGGGCGGGGATCGCGACCAACGCTTCGTCGAATGGCCACTGCTCAGGATATACGGCACCGCATTGGCGATTACGCTCGCGGGTATCGTCTATGCCTTCGTGCTTCATGTGCAAGGTGACATGATCGCCTATGGCGGTCTGGCGCTCGCCTGGAGTTTGTACAACGCCATCATTCTGTTGATCGTCTGCCTGGTGTCCATCGAGCAGCCGCGGCGACGGAAGGCCGAGCGGTTCGAGCGAGATGAGCCTGTCCTTTTCAATATCGGTTCCCGGCAGTGCATCTACCGTTTGGCAGACATGTCGATCACGGGCGCTCGCTTCGTGAGCGACAATCCACCACCTGTCGGGACCGCGGTTCGCTGCACCCTCCAGGAGAGAAACGTCGCGGCCCTGGTCGTGCGACGCACGGGGAATGGCTTTGCAATCCGGTTTGATGAAACCCTCAACACCCGCATCGCTCTCATTCGCGCTTTCTATTCCGGTGACTACGTCAGCGCATTCAGCGGCATCCACGCCGCCCCGATCGGCAAAGCATTAATGATGCGGATTTTCGGGTGACTACCTCTGCTGATGAAGCGCAGCACCAAGCTCGCTGAACGTCACCGTCGTTGCCAAGCCGAGCGCTGCAACCGGTTCTTCTCGACCAATGCCTACGTCCAGGCCTTCGGCGCTCGATCGTTCCAGATAGCGCGCGCCCTATGTAGGCGCCCGCAATTCGCCCTGAAACCAAGCCAAGGTATCAGACGATCTCATTGGGTCGACCAGCACGACCGCGATCTGGTCGACGAAATCGCAAGCGGGACATTCGAAGGTCCAAATCTCAGAACCGGCGGAGCTTGGCGTGATGCGCGCCAGCGTCGTTGTTATCCGGCATGTAGGACAAGGTGGTCGCTGAATGGCCATGAGGCTCGCCTGAATCCGGCGGGAGCGCGATACTCTCAGTCACCGATGGGCGCCGATGCGGGCGGTGATGGACCATCATGGAACCGAGAGCTCTGCCGCCACCGGTCAATATAGACCACCATCCAAATTACGGCCCGCTATCCCAAACATGATCTTTCACAGATCGATTCATTTTTCATCGGACGAGTGCGGAACAGCGAGCGCACCCGGGCTATATCGCCCGATTTCACGACCGCCGGGTCGAGATGGAGTTCAAAGTCCGCGGGCTGCCCTAGCGGCGCGCCCCAGTCGGCGCGTCAGCACGCCTGCCGTTTCGTCCGGCCCTCCAGCTGCGCACCGCGCCACAGCTTTGACAAACGCTTGACCTAGATCAAGCAGCCTTGGTGCGGATTGAGCCGACCTCGATGAGGGGCCAACGTCAAGGTATCGGGCATGCGCGTCTCCGGCAGGATGCTGTTCGTGTTGATGGTTGCCCTGGCATCGCTCGGGGCGATGTCGCAGGAGCGCGCCGATCAACCCACCGCCGACAACGAAATCCGTATCGGCAATGTCATGCCGTATTCGGGACCGCTGTCCGAATTCGGCGCCATCGGCCAGGCGGAAGCGGCCTATTTCGACATGGTCAACGCGCGCGGCGGCATCAACGGCCGCAAGATCCGCTTCATCACGCGCGATGACAATTCCGATCCGACGACCGCGCTGGAGCTGACGCGCAATCTGGTCGAGACGGACGACGTGCATTTGATGTTCGGATCGTTCGGCACGCCCGGTAATCTCGCCACGCGCTGGTATCTGAACGCGAAGAAGATCCCACAACTGTTCGTCGCCTCCGGCGACGAGGAGCTGAGCCAGGCCAAGGCGTTTCCCTGGACCATGGGCTGGCAGCCGTCGTTCCGGTCGGAGGGGCGCATCTACGCCAACTATCTCCAGGCCTATTATCCCAGGAAGAAGATCGTGGTGCTCTGGCAGAACGACCAGTTCGGGCGTGCGCTTCTCAAGGGCCTGGAGGAAGGTCTTGGCGATCTGAACCGTCTCGTCCTCGTCGACATCGCCTTCGACATTGCCGATGAGCATCTCGACGGACACGTCTCGATCCTCAAGCGCGCCGGCGCCGATATCTTCGTCTTTCTCGGTGTACCGTCGACGGCGTCCAAGGTGATCAAGCTGGCGGCGGCAATGAAATGGCGCCCGGTCTTCATCGTCAACGACGCCTCCGCCTCAATCGCCAATGCGATGGCGCCCGCAGGCCTGGAGAATTCCTCCGGCGTGATCTCGGCGGCCTTTCTGAAGGACCCGAGCGATCCCGCATGGAAGGACGATCCCGCCATGAAGGACTGGTTCACTTTCATGGACAAATACCATCACGACGAAAGCACCAACAGCAGCGCCGCGCTCTATGGCTACGCCGCGGCAGAGGCGCTGACGCAGGTGCTGAAGCAATGCGGCGACGACCTCTCGCGCGAGAACATCATGCGTCAGGCGGCTTCGCTGAGGAATTATCAGCCTTCGGTCGCCCTGCCCAACATCAGGATGAACACCTCGCCGAACAGCTACCTGCCGATCCGGCAGATGCGGCTGGTCCAGTTCGACGGCCGCTCCTGGCAACCCTTCGGCGACGTGATCGAAACCGCCTTCACGGAAGGCGCGGCGCGGTGAGTTGACTCGGGCCCACCTATTGCTGGGCTACCCCTCTCCCCCGCCCTCTCCCACAAGGGGGGGAGGGAGCCGAGCGGAGAACGGAGCAGCGTCGCACCATGATCGACTTTCCGCGAAGTTGGACAACGTCGCCACGTTAAAGATGTGTTTCCCTCCCTCCTTGTGGGGGAGGGCTAGGGAGGGGGTGCCACACGGCACACTCTCTCGATGGGAGACGGCAACGCGCGTGCTCCTCACGCCGGGTTCAGCGAGGCCAGCGCATTCTCCAGCAGCGAGCGCACCCGCGCCGCGTCGCCAGATTTGACCACGGCGGGGTCGAGATAGAGCTCCAGCCCCGGCGCTCGCTCGGTGATGATCCCGCTCCTTTCGGCGGCCGCGTCGTTCAGCGCGTCGACCGAATAGGGAATGATTTCGCGGCTGATGCCCTTCATCGTGATCGCGGGCAGCGCGTGGGCGCGGACGATGTCGCTGACCAGCGCGAAGGTCTCGTAGCTCAGCACGATGCCGCCGGGCTCGGCGATCGATTGCAGGCGCGCGGCGAGGTTCGCCTCCGCACCGATGATGGTGTAGTCCATGCGATCGCTGCTGCCGAAATTGCCGACATTGCAATAGCCGGAATTGATGCCCATGCGGGCCTTGAACGGCAGCTCGATGCCGGAGGCGCGCCATTTCGCATTGAGCTCGGTGAGCCGGTGCTGCATGCGCCAGGCCATCTGAAGGCAGGCCTGCGCGTCGGCGCGGTCGCCTTTGGTCTCGGGGTCGCCGAAGAAGATCAGCATGGCATCGCCGATGAACTTGTCGATGGTGCCGCCAAATTCGTGGGCGACCGCCGACATCTCGGTGAAATATTCGTTGAGGAGCTGGGTCAGCAACTCCGGCTGGAGCCGCTCCGCCGTCGCGGTGAAATTCTGGATGTCGGAGAAGAAGATGGTGAGCTTCTTGCGCTCGGTGTGGATGGTGACGTCCTTCTGGCCGGAGAAGATGCTCTTGTAGACCTGCGGCGGGATGTAGCGCGAGATCTTCATCGACAGCGAAGCCAGGAAGTCGTTGGCGGATTCGAGCTCCTTGTTCATGCCCTTGATACGGCTCGCCTGGCGGCGCTGCAGCGAGAGAAACGACAGGCCGCTGCCGGCGGCGATCAGGAAATAGGCCAGCAGGAACTTGAACGAGAAGATGTTGGCGGCGATCGGCTGGGCAATGATCACCTCCTGGATGCCTCTGACGTCACCAACCTTCCAGTCCTTCTTCGGGCTCTCGGGGTGGCTGTTGTGGCAGCTGACGCAGGCCGGGCCCATCGTCACCGGAGCAATCAGCCGGACCTTGTCGTTGAACAGCGAGGTCTCGGTGTCGACGATCTTCTGCTCGGGATCGTTGCGAAGCGATTCGAGCGCGTCCTTCTCGAACTTGTCGAGCTGGTGCGGGGCGCGGTTCTGGAACGGGAAGTCCGAGACGAAACGGTAGGTGATGTTTTCCTGCTGCGCCCCGATCACCCGCCCTAGCTCCAGCGACAATGTCGCCGGGATCGGGATCGCGCCGGGGATGGATTCGTAGTTGTGAATCACCCTGGTCGTACCGTTCGGATTGGCGATGATGCGCCCGACCACGTTGGTCGCGTAGTAGCTGCGCACGCTCGTGATCACCGAATTCAGGTCGATCGCCTGCCGGCGCAGCGCGGTCTTGCTGAGTTCGGTCAGGTCCAGCCACACCGCGAGCGGCAAGGCGAGCAGCAGGAAGGCGATCGCGGCACCGGTCAGGATGCCGCTCTTGCGCTGTTCTTCGGAGATCTCTTGCTTCACTCTTTGGCTCCGTGATTGCGTTCCTGTCTCGAACTCGGGGCGATTTGCGGAACAGAGCCAATAAACGCGCTCCCGCGCAACCCCATTTTATGGTGGTCGCGCCAAGCGGCTTTTCGTTTCATGGCGAATGTTTAAGATCGGCATTTATCTGCATTCACTCCGCCAGGAGATCCACCAAATGGCCGAGACCATCCGCATCAAGCGCTTCAATGCGCGCTCCGTCATCGTGCCGATGAACCTCCCGCTCCAGACCTCGACCGGGGCTGTCGCAAAGGCACCGCTGGTGCTGATCGACTGCGAGACCGACCAGGGCGTCCAGGGGCACGCCTATCTGTTCTCGATCACGCCATCGGCCTTGAAGCCGCTGACGGCGATGGTCGCGGAAATGTCGGAGCTGCTTGCGGGCGACGAGCTGCTACCGTTCGAGATCGAGCGCAAGCTGACCCAGCGCTTCACCCTGCTGGGGCTCGCCGGCCTGCAGCGGCTGGCACAATCCGGCATCGACATGGCGGCATGGGACGCACTGGCGCGCGCACGCGGCCTGCCGCTAGCGCGGCTGCTCGGCGGCGCGCCAAGACCGGTCAGGGCCTACAATTCGAAGGGGCTCGGCATCATGCCGGCGGGTGCCGCGGTGGAGGAAGCCCACAAGCTGCTGGCCGAGGGCTTTCAGGCCGCAAAGATCCGCGTCGGCCGTCCCGATGCACGGGAAGACCTGAAGGTGGTGCGCGCGGTGCGCAAGGCCGTCGGCGACGACGTGACCTTGATGTGCGACTATAACCAGGCGCTGACGGCCACCGAGGCGATCCGCCGTGGCGAGATGCTCGACGATGAGGGCCTGACCTGGATCGAGGAGCCGATCCGTCACGACGATTATGAGGGTAACGCCCGCATCGCGGATGCGCTGCGCACGCCGGTCCAGATCGGCGAGAATTTCGACAGCGCCTTCGCGATGCAGACCGCGCTCTCAGCCGAAGCCTGCGACTACGTGATGCCCGACGTGCAGCGCATCGGCGGCGTCACCGGCTGGCTGCGCGCCGCCGCGCTGGCGCATGCCGCCGGGATCGAGATGTCGACGCATCTGTTCTCGGAAGTCAGCGCGCATCTTTTGTGCGTGACGCCGACCGCGCATTGGCTCGAATATGTCGACTGGGCCGACGCAGTGCTTTCAACGCGGCTGATCATCAAGGACGGCTTTGCCCTGCCGAACGAGGAGCCCGGCAACGGGATCGCGTGGGACGAGGCTGCGGTGAAGAAGTATCTGGTCGAATAGACCGCGTGTCGTCGCGACGTATCGAAGTGCGAACGTCGAAGCTGACGATCAGCGAACGGCATGCCTTCCTACGACTGAACAGCGGCAATCATACTCAGCTCGACCGGTGCACCCCGCGGCAACTCGGCGACGCCGACAGATGTACGCGTGTGACGACCGCGATCGCCTAGGCGCTCGATCAACCGGTCGGAAGCGCCGTTCATGACTTGCGATTGCTGAGTGAATCCAGGGGCCGAGGCGATGTATCCAACGAGCTGCAAGACCTGGACGATCTTGTCCTCTCCACCTGTTGCGTGATTGATGGCCGAAATGCAGAGATCTGCGCAGAGGGCCGCCGCCCCCTGTGCGGCGGCGACATCGACACCTGCGCCGACTTTACCGGAGCACAGCAGGGCTTCGCCGCGACGCGGCAGCTGACCACTGACATACGCAATTCCACCATGGATGATCACCGGCAAGTAGTTGCCACCTGGTTTGTTCACGCTGCTCATATCGATAACCTGCCTTCATTTCTCGCTGGCGTGGTGGGCGGACAATGGCAGGCGGGGAGTCGCGGATCAAGCTGCGCATTGCACCGAGGTGGTGCACGATAACGATCCCCCATGACCACATGGCGCCTTCATTCGCACATCGCGTCGTCGCGATCGGCGGCGAGATCGAGTTCGGCGAGAGCTGGCAGGCCGCGCTGGTGCGTAAGTTCCACGAGGAGCTCGGTATCGGAATCTCCATCGTGAAGGCGATGAGCTGAACACGTTGCTGCTTCCACATCGTCATTGCGAGCGCGGCCAAGCAATCCAGAATCCCTCCGCGGAAACAGTCTGGATTGCTTCGTTGCGCTCGCAATGACGGAGTGTGAGACAGCAGCGCTGCATGACCAGCTACGCTACCAAACCTCCGCGCCGGGAATCTTCCTGCGCACCGCGATGCGCTGGATCCAGATGCAGCGGCGGATGGATCTGTTGGAGCGGCCGACGGCCGAGATGCCCTCGCCGGCCTGAAGCAGCGGCGCCACGCTTTCGCGCAATGCGCGGCAGCGCTGCAGTTCGGCCTGCCAGTCGATGACCGCAGCAGCGGCGCGCGACGACATCAGCGCCAGCACCATCAGGGCAACATAGCTCGCCCGCATCACCCGCATTCCCTTCATTTTGATCCGCGCTCGTCGCGCCAGTAGCGGAAATCGCAATGGGACGCGCCTTGCATGATGGTTTGCGTGCGCGTGAGCCTGACGTCGGCGCCAAATCCATCAGCGGTCGCGAAGTCGGCGGTGCAGACCAGCAGGAAACCGAGCTCCGGCTCGCCCAGCGCCTTGTAGAACTCGGCATAGGCGCATCGCGTCACGTCGAACGCAAAGGCGTCCTGGGTCTGCTCGATGATGTCATAGGCGAGCGCGTCGTCTCGGGCATAGGTCTTGAACGCCGACGCGACGGCCTTGCCGAGATCGGCTTCGTTGTTCGTGCTGTTCTTTGCCTTCCAGAATTCCTCGCCGAAGCCGCGATAGAGGTCGCCAAGCGCCTTGCGCACCAATGCATTGGCGCGCGCCTCGCCGAGTTCGGCCTGCAACGCCTTAACCAGGGGCACCAGCACCTGCGCCTGGATCTTTGCCTGCTCGATGACGGACACGCTTATGGGCAACCTTCATCCGGGTTACTTCACACCACAAGACGATAACTCAACTCGCTGCTCGCGGCGAGGGTTTGCTTGCCTGGTCCCGTGGCATCCGGAAGGCTACGTTTCCGTGATGTCGGGGTCATCGCCGATCGTGCAATCCTGAAAACATCGACCTGGCCACAATGGTATGACGCTCACCATTCAAATTCCGCCGGCAAATGACCAGAGGTGACCATGATCCGACCCAAAATGCCTTCAGGCAATTTCACGCCACGAGTGTTTTCACGGCGCCCTCAAGTTGCGGCGTTTGCCGCAGCGCTGTTTCTCGCCGCAACGTTCTGGCCGGCCGGAGGCGCGCAGGCTGCCGCAAATGATGCCGAAGCACGAACCATCTTCGAGAAATTCATCGCGGCGCAGAATGCGCATGATGCGGACGCCATGAAGGCCATGCTCCTGAATTCACCCGGAACGCTGTTGTTTGCCAGAAACATCGAGACGCGCGGTCGCGATGAGGTCGCCGAACGCTTCAAGACCTATTACGAGGGCACCTGGCACCTCGAACCCGACATGTCGAAATTCCGCGTCGCCGTGATCTCGAACGAGATCATGCAGATCCTCGTGCCGATCGTCTTTACGCGCGGCCTTCCGGGCAAGCCGCCACAACAAAATACGTTTCTGATCAGCCAGACCTACGTTCAGGATGCGGACGGCTGGCACGTCGCCTCCATCCTTCCGGTCGCGAATACGGAACTGAAATAGGGGATTTAGCGGCGGTGTGTCGGCGCAGGAGGCTGCCGCTCCAGTCCGTGTCCGCTCTTCGAGCTACGCCGGACACGCTTCGCCGAAATGAGATTGGTGGCTTGCCGAGCCGAAGCTCGCGGCGGCAGCTCGCCTGCGCCCTTTGGGCTTCGGCGCGGCATCCTTCACTCGGCTATCGCGAGCGAAGGATGGTGGGCGCGACAGGGATCGAACCTGTGACCCCTACCATGTCAAGGTAGTGCTCTCCCGCTGAGCTACGCGCCCTAGATGTCTCTAGATCGGGTCGGGTCCCTATAACGGCTCACGGGAGCCGGTGCAAGGACGGAAGGGGGCCGATTTAGGCCGCCAGCATCTTGTTCACTTCGCTGACCAATTCGCGCAAATGCACGGGCTTGGACAGCACCTTGGCGTTCTTGGGGGCATCCGAATCGGAGTTCAGGGCGACCGCGGCGAAGCCCGTGATGAACATGATCTTGATGTCGGGGTCGAGTTCCGAGGCCCGGCGGGCGAGCTCGATGCCGTCCATCTCCGGCATCACGATGTCGGTGAGCAGCATCTCGAACGGCTCTTCCCGCAGCCGCTGATAGGCGGCCATGCCGTTATCGTGGGACGAGACCTGAAAACCGGCGTTTTCCAGCGCCTTGACCAGGAAACGGCGCATGTCGTTGTCGTCTTCGGCGAGCAGGATCTTTGGCATGGCGGAAATGTCGAATCCCCAGAGGATATCAGCGGAGGTCACTAAGCCCGACGGAGGGTAAATTTGGGGTGAAAATCGTTACCCTCCGCAGCTCGCGCTGCCGGACTCTTGTGAACCGGAATACGGCACGAAGCAATCGAGCCGTACCTGCCGGTCCCCACCTCGCTGCCCGCAGGGTTAAGACATGTTCCAGCGCAGATCTCATCTTTTCGCTTGGCAGGATGGTTGCGATTCCGGACAATGACGACACATAAGAGCCGCCCGATCGGCCGAATCAATGCGCCAAGGGCGAAGCCTGATACCGAGAGGCGGAGCCTGATTGCCAAGGGCGAAGCCTGACACCAAGGGACGAAGCCTGAGAAGATGACCCGGTTTGACGGCGACAAGTCGCCAGCCTTCGAGATCGTTGAGCCCGCGCAATGGCGCGCGCCGGTTATCTTCAACTCGCCCCATTCCGGCTCGACCTATCCGGACGAATTCCTCAGCGCCTCCAGGATCGACCTGCCGACGCTGCGGCGTTCCGAAGATTCCTTCATGGACGAGTTGATCGGCCATCTCAGCGAGCGCGGCTTTCCGACCGTGCGGGTCAACTTTCCCCGCTCCTATGTCGACGTCAATCGCGAGCCCTACGAGCTCGATCCCCGGATGTTCACCGGGCGCCTGCCGAGCTTTGCCAACACCCGCTCGATGCGGGTCGCCGGCGGACTTGGCACCATTCCGCGCGTGGTCGGCGACGGCCAGGAGATCTATCGCGAGCGCATCCTGGTCGACGACGCACTGGGGCGGATCGAGACGCTGTACAAGCCCTATCATCGCGCGCTGCGCCGGCTGATCAACAAGGTGCACCAGATGTTCGGCACCGTCGTGCTGGTCGACTGCCATTCGATGCCCTCGGTCGGCGTCTCCCGCGACGAGCCGCGCCGGCCCGACATCGTCATCGGCGACCGCTACGGCACGAGCTGCACGCCGCTATTGCCCGACCGGGTCGAGGAGACCATGGCCGGCCTCGGCTATTCGATCGGCCGCAACAAGCCCTACGCCGGCGGCTTCATCACCGAGCATTACGGTAACCCGGCCAGTGGCCTGCATGCCGTGCAGCTCGAGCTCAACCGCGCAATCTACATGGACGAGCGGCGGCGCGAGCGCAGTCCGCGCTTTGCACAAGTGGCGTCGGACTTCGGCGTGCTCGCAGACGTGCTGGCGACCACGGTCCCGTTCGGCGATCTCGGCCCGTTCCAGGCCGCGGCTGAATAGGCGCGACGTTTTCTTCGAACAATTGTGTTGGGTGCAATCAGCGCGAATGCGTTTCGCGGCGAGCATCGAAATGAAAGCCGATGCCGAGAGAAAGCAGAGGCTGAAAGAAAAAAGGGCCGCTTCTAATGAAGAAGCGGCCCAAGTCTAGGGAGGAAACGCCCAAGGAGGGCAGCAGTAACGCGAGAAGCGCTACCGCACCGCAACAATATGCGGCCGCGCCGCACAAAGTGCAAGGGCTTTCGAGCGGTTTCCCATGCAATGAGGACATAGCTCGGTTGCTTCTAGAGAAACCCCGATTCAGTTCCTTTCATAAGGAAATTCAATGGGTTGATAGTCATTTGCATACGAACGAGGCAGATCCGGAACTAAGGTTTCAACTCAATGATCGATTTTTGGCCGGCCTAGTTCTTTGAAGGGGGACGCATTCGGCATCCAAAATACCAGGGTGCAAAGCAAGACAGCGCTGCACGATTCTTCCGATTTGAGCTAGGCAGGAGTGAGCTTCACCCGACTTTCGCTTTTTGAGGATACGCCGTGACGGTGATCGATTTCTCCGCCTTCATCGGACGGCTCGCCACCGCCTCCGGCGAAACCATCCTACCGTTCTTCCGCACCTCGCTGTCGATCGAGGACAAGAGCAAGACCAAGGATTTCGACCCCGTGACCGAGGCCGATCGCGCCGCGGAGGCGGTGATGCGGCGTCTGATCAAGGCCAACTTTCCCCAGCACGGCATCGTCGGCGAGGAATTCGGCAACGAGCGCGAGGATTCGGATTATGTCTGGGTGCTCGACCCCATCGACGGCACCAAATCCTTCATCGGCGGCTTTCCGATCTGGGGCACGCTGATCGCGCTCCTGCACAAGGGCACGCCGGTCTACGGCATGATGCACCAGCCCTTCATCGGCGAACGCTTTTCCGGCGACAGCGGCTCGGCTCATTATAAAGGCCCGTCCGGCGAGCGCCGGCTCCAGGTCCGGCGCTGCGCCTTGCTGTCGGAGGCGACGACCTACACCACCAGCCCGCTGCTGATGAGCGAGCGCGACCGCGCCATCTTCGGCCGCATCGAAACGGGCGCGCGGCTGTCGCGCTATGGCGGCGACTGCTACTCCTATTGCATGCTGGCGGCAGGTCACGTCGATCTCGTGGTCGAGACCGAGCTGAAGCCTTACGACATCGCAGCCCTGATCCCGATCGTGACCGGTGCCGGCGGCGTCGTCACCACCTGGGAAGGCAAGCCGGCCCAGGGCGGCGGCCGCATCGTCGCGGCCGGCGACGCCAGGGTTCACGAAGAAGCACTGAAACTGCTCAACGGCTAGGCGATCTAGGAGCCTGCATGACCAACCGGCGTACGCTCCTTCTCGCGGCCTTGCTTCTTTTTCCGACGCTCGCCTCCGCCCAGAATTTCCCGGCCAAGCCGATCAAGCTGATCGTGCCGTTTCCGGCCGGCGGCCCCAACGATATCATCGCGCGGGTGATCGGCCAGCGCATGTCGGAACTGTCAGGGCAGCCGGTGCTGATCGACAATCGCGGCGGCCAGGGTGGCGTGCTCGGCACCGATGCCGTCTCCAAGGCTGCACCTGACGGCTACACCATCGCGATCTCCAGCGCCGGCGCGCTGGCGATCAGCCCGAGCATGGAAAGGGTCGCCTACGATACGCTCAACGACCTCACGCCCGTGACGTTGGTCGCAACCGTGCCGGAAATGTTGGTGGTCGCCACCAACGTCCCCGCAAAGGACATCGCGGAATTGATCGCGCTCGCCAAGGCGCAGCCGGGAAAACTCAACTTCGCCTCCTCCGGACCCGGCAGCCTGCCGCATCTCGCCGGTGAATTGTTCAAGCTGACGGCCAAGATCGACATCGTGCACGTGCCCTATCGCGGCGCGGCGCCCGCCGTGAACGATCTGCTGGGCCAGCAGGTGCAGATGACGTTCCTGGACCTCCCCGTGCTGCTGCCGCAGGTCAAGGCGGGCGCCCTGCGACCGATCGCGGTCGGCTCCGCCGAGCGTTCGCCGACGGCGCCTGACGTGCCGACCACCACAGAAGCGGGCTTTGCGGATCTGCGCATCGAGAACTGGTACGGCATGGTCGCGCCGAAGGGCACGCCGAAGGAGATCGTCACCGCGCTACATGATCTGGCCACGAAGGCGATGGCGGATCCGGCGGTGAAGGAAAAGCTCGCTGCCCAGGGCGCGACGCTGGTCGGCGATGAGCCGGAGCATTTTCGCACATTCATCGCGGACGAGACGCAGAAATGGGCGAAGGTGATCAAGGACGCTGGCGTGGAGACGGCGAAGTAGCTGCGTCTTAACCTCTTCTAAAGGGAGGGGAAATCCCAGAACTCACACCGCCGCAGACCGCAAATGCTCCACCAGCATCTTCGCCGGGCGCGGTAGTGTCTTGAAGCTTCGCGCGCAGATCACGAGTTTGCGGTTGGCCCAGCTATCGCGCAGGCGGACCATGGCGAGCGGCATCAGTTTTGCGCAGCGGCGGGCCGCGGCTTCGGGCACCAGCGCGACGCCGACATCGGCGGCGACCATCTGGCAGATCGCATCGAAGTCGCGCAAGCGTGCGCGGTAATGCGGCCGCATGCCGAGCCGGGCGGCGTGCTTCGAAATATGCACCTGAAGCGCGGTGGCGCTGGTGAGCCCGACGAAGTCGCAAGCGCCCGCCTCCTGAAAATCGATCGCGCGGCGGCCGGCGAACGGGCCGCGCCTGGACGTCACCAGCGTCAGGCGATCCTCGCTGAAGGCGAATCGCTCGATATGATCGGGCAGCGCGTGCTCGGCGGCGAAGCCGAGATCGGCCGCGCCCGCAGTGATCGCGGCCGCGATGTCGGTGCTCTCGCGCTCTTCGATGTCGATGGCAACGTCGCGATGCTCGCGCAGGAAGCCGGCGAGCGCCTTCGGCAGATGCTCCGAAAGCCCTGAGGTATTGGCGAGGAAGTGCACGCTGGCGCGCACGCCGCTGGCAAAGCCGGCGAGATCGCCGCGCATGGCGTCGATCTGGTGAATGACGAGACGGGCGTGATCGAGCAGGCTCTCGCCGGCCGAGGTCAACTCAACGCCGCGGCGCCCGCGCTTGAGCAGCGCGACGCCGAGCGCATCCTCCAGCCCCTTGATGCGCGCGCTGGCTGAGGCCAGCGCCAGATGCGACCGCTCCGCGCCGCGGGTGATGCTGCGCTGGTCGGCGACCGCGATGAACAGCTGGAGGTCGACGAGGTCGAAGCGCATCGGGGTCCCTTCAGCCTTCGTTCCAAACGAAGGCTTTCTCCGTAAGCTACAGATTGTGCCGGCGCGCTGCATCGGTCAATGTGCAGATATGATCGACCCGCTCCTCATTCTCATCGCCGCCGTTTTCCTGATCGCCGGATTCGTCAAGGGCGTGGTCGGGCTCGGCCTGCCGACGGTCTCCATGGGCCTGCTCGCGGTGAGCATGGCGCCGAGCCGCGCGATCGCCATCGTGATCGTCCCCGCCATCGTCACCAACATCTGGCAGACCTTCGTCGGCCCCCATTTGCGCGATATCCTGAGGCGGCTGTGGCCGCTGATGATCGGCACCGTGATCGGGTGCTGGCTCAATGCCGGCGCGCTCACCGGCCCGCATGCGCGCTACGGCACGATCGTGCTCGGCGTGCTCCTGGTCATCTACGCGATCATCGGGCTGAACAAATTCCAGTTTCATGTTGCGCCAAAGAACGAGAAATGGGTCGGCGGCGTGGTCGGCGTGGTCACCGGCGTGATCTCGGCCTCGACCGGCGTGCAGGTGATCCCCTCGATGCCGTTCATGCAGGCGATCGGCATGGAGAAGGACGAGCTGGTGCAGGCGCTCGGCGTGTTTTTCACGACAGCGACACTGGCGCTCGCCTTCAATCTCACCGCGGGGGGATTGCTGACGCCGGCCAACGCGGTGCCGGGCGCCGTGGGCATGGCCTGCGCGTTTGCCGGCATGTATATCGGCCAAACGGTGCGGGCGCGGATGCCGGCGGAAGCGTTTCGCCGCTGGTTCCTGATCGCGATGATCCTGCTCGGCCTCTACCTCGCCGGCAGCGCGCTGCTGAAGGAATTCGCGTAAAGGACGTTACCGCGTCTCCAGCATGGCGACGCGGATGCCGAGATAGATGAAGAGGCCGCCGAGGGCACGGTTGACCCAGGCGACCGCGCCTTCGGAGCTCCGCAAGCGGTGGGCGGCCCTTGCCGCGAACGCCGCCAGCACCAGGCACCACAGCGTTCCCGTGCAGATGAAGATCAGGCCCAGCATCAGGAAGGCGAGCGGCTTGTGCGCCGAGTCGGCTGCGACGAATTGCGGCAGGAAGGCAAGGAAGAACAGCGCGACCTTGGGATTGAGCGCGTTGGTGAAGACGCCCTGGAGGAAAACCCGCCGCAGCGAGCTCTGCACAGGCGCGTCGATGGCCGAGGCCAGCACCGGGCGCGACCACAGCATCTGAAGCCCGGTCACGACGAGATAGGCCGCTCCGACCAGCTTCAGGATCGAGAACGCGGTCGATGAGGCCATCAGCAGGGCCGAAAGGCCGATTGCCGCGCCCGCGACATGGAAAAAGCAGCCGCAACTGATGCCCAGCGCGGCCGCGGCGCCACCTCGCCAGCCCAGCTGCATGCTGCGGCCGATCACATAGACCGTATCAGGCCCCGGCGTGATGTTGAGCAGCACGCCCGACAGGACGAAGAGCCAGATTTCGTGAATGCCCAGCATGTGTGACGTGCCTCCGCCGCCCAACCGTAGCCCAAGAGGTCGGCTTAGTGCGTTCGCTCGTCCCCGTCCACTGCCGGGATTGCCGAGGATTTACCTCGAATTTGCAATGCGGATCATACTTTCGCTCGGCCTCATCTGCTCTATAAGGAACGGGTTCTTTGAATGCGGGATTCGAGGCGACTGCCACGCCGTGGCCGGTCCTCGATCTCTTCCAAGTCTCTTGCAAGTCTCTTGGAGCTCCGGAATATGGAAAGACGTCTGGCCGCCATTGTCTGCGCCGATGTCGCCGGCTATTCGCGCATGATGGGCACCGATGAGGCCGGCACCCATGCCGCCTTCAAGGCCCATCGCAGCGCGATCCATCCCATCATCCTCAATCACGGCGGCCGCGTCGTCAAAAACACCGGCGACGGCTTCCTGCTGGAATTCCCCTCGATCGTCGGCGCCACCGAGGCCGCGATCGCGATGCAGACCCTGATGGCGGAGCGCAATCACCATCTGCCCGCCGATCGCGCCATGCAGTTCCGCCTCGGGATCCATATGGGTGACGTCATCGCCGACGAGGACGAGGTCTTCGGTGACGATGTCAACATTGCCGTCCGCCTCGAAGCCGTGGCGAGTCCCGGTGGCTTCGCCATCTCGGCCAAGGCCTACAAGGAGGCCAGCAAGCATCTCACCGTGCCGCTGGTCGATGCCGGCAACCACCGCTTCAAGAACATCAAGGATCCGATCGGGGTCTGGACCTGGACGCCTGAAGGTGCACCGGCGCTTGCGCCCGCGCTGAGGGAGGCATCCGCCCTCTCGCAGCAGTATCGCACCGCGATCGTCGGCGTGCTCCCTTTCGCCAATCTCAGCGACGCACAGGACGAGTATTTCTCCGACGGCCTGACCGAGGATCTGATCCACGCGCTGTCGCTGCAATCCTTCTATCGCGTGCTGAGCCGCAACTCGACGTTCGTGTTCAAGGGCAACAACGCCAGCACCCGCCTGATCGCGCGGGAGATCGACGCCACCTATCTGATCCAGGGTTCGGTGCGGCGTGCCGGAGCCAAGATCCGCGTGACCGCAGAACTGATCGCGCCGGAGACCGGCGAGCAGCTCTGGACTGGCCGCTACGACCGCGACATCGGCGATCTCTTCGCGATGCAGGACGAGATCACCACCAACCTGTCCGCCGCCATCGCCACCGAGATCGTCCGGGCCGAAGCCTCGGCGCCGGCGCGGCTCTCGACCGACGTCACCGCCTGGGACCGCTTCCTCAAAGGACTGTCGCACTATTATCGGCAAACCAAGGAAGACCTGGCCATCGCCGTCGACCTGTTCCGGGAGGCCATCAGGCTCGAACCCAAGCTGTCGATTGCGCACGCCTATCTCGCCACGATCCAGATCCAGAGCATCCAGTTCGGCTGGGTCAAGGGCACGCGCGAGATGTGGGCCGAGGCGATGAAGCTTGCCGAAACCAGCGTTCGGCTCGATCCGCGCTCGTCATTTGCGTTCTCGATCCTGTCCTGGACCCACGCGCTGGAGGGGCATTACGAGGCCGCGATGGACGCCGCCAAGCGCGCCGTCGCGCTCAACCCCTACGACAACGGCGCGCGCGGCGTGCTCGGCATCTGCCATTTCGTCATCGGCGAGCACCGCGAGGCGATCGAGCTGTTCTCGATGGCCGCACAGCGCGACAACAGCGATCCGCGCTACCAATGGGCCGCACTGAACGCCTTCAGCCATTATCTGCTGGGCCAATATGACGCGACTCTGTCATGGGCTCGAGAACAGCTCTACATCAACCCGAACCATTTGCAGGCGCTGGCAATCCGCGCCGCGGCGCTGGCGCAATTGGGACGCGGCGACGAGGCGGTCGAGGCGACCCGCGTGCTCATGGCTAACTACCCGACTCTCAATGTCGACCGCCATTTGCGCAATTTCCACTGGAAGCGGCCCGAGGACCTCGCCCATTACCGCGCCGGACTCTTGAATGCGGGCGTGCCGCTCGGCAAACTGACCCTGGTTTCGAGCGACGTCAAACGCGTCGCCGAATCCTGAGAGCCAGCCGCGGCCACGCGGCAATGTCCCCTCCGCCTTTATTGACACGACAGTGAATTCAGCCACACTCGGCTACACGCTGAAGTAGTATAACGTGTTGTCGGTTTGTCAGGACTTTCCGCGCTCTATCGCCGCGTCTGTATTTCACGATTCGCCGTTTTCAGGATTTGGGCCATGCATGACTCCGCTCCGAAGCCCTCCTTAGACCCTTCGATCCAGGTCTCCCCGAACAATCCCTGTCCATTCCTCCGCGGCCTCGTCGGCGAGGGGTTTGTTGACGGCAGAACCGTTCCGCTCGGCACGCTGTCGCAAACGATCGCGAATGCGAGCGGCGAGACCGGGCTGAAGAAGGTCTCGGCCCGCATCCAGGTCCGCGGCGTTGCGCTTATCGCCAACGGGCTCGGTCACATCCTGAAGAGCATATTTTCGGGCGCACAGCTCGACGCGTTGCGTGGCGGCCCTCTCGACAAGCGCGGTGCCGGCTCGCGCGTCCTCGGCGTCGACGGCAAGGTCGATGAGGACGAGCTTGCGCGGTTTGCGAGCTTCGGCCGGGACTACCGGGATCCGAACGGCGGCGGCTCTGAGCCCGGTCTCAACGCCTCGGAAATCGGCGTCTTCATGCGCGACAACCTCAAGCGCGCCGGCAGCGCCGCGCGCTGGTACTACCCCCTGCTGATGAAGTTCGAGTGGCCGATCCTCCTGAAGATCATGGGCAAGGGCGCGGGTGAGGACCGCTATCTCAGCGTGGCCGACGTGCGCACTCTGTTCAACGAGCGGCAATTCCCTGCTCGCATCAACCAGCGGCTGGTATCGCAGCCGGTGCTGTCCACCTGCCAGCGTGTGGTGCGGGGCGCCCTCAAGGTTGCGGCCCTGTTGCTCGCCCTCGGTCTCGCCTTGCTCGTTGCGGTCGCCGAATTTCCCGACCAGGTGCGCGCCATGCTGCCGCAAAAGGGAATTCTCGTGAATCTCCTGCCGCCACCCTTGCCCACGGTCCCGGAGACGAAGGCGGCCTTTTGGCTCGAACAGAATTGGTCGCTGAAGGACAGGCACTGGTTTCACCATGCCAGCCAGGGCACAGCGACCTTCCCGGTGCCCTATGAATGGTTCATGGCCCTGGAGCAGCCGCGCCTGCATCTGTTCTCGGCGCCGGGCATGATGACGGACGGCACCTATCTCGAGCGCTTCGGGTTCATCCCGAGCCCGCAGTCGATCCAGACTGACGCGACGTCACTGCGCCGCTTCGGCTATGCCAATGTCTACGAGACGACACAGGTGCCGGACTGGTCGACCAGGTGGACGCCGGCGGAGAACGTCGACGGCCTGCCGGTCGGCTTCGCACGGATGACCGGTGTCGTCGATCCCGCGACCGGCCGTCGCGAAGAGGACAAGATCGGGCTGACCTGCGCGGCCTGCCATACCGGCCAGATCCACTACCAGGGCGTGGACGTGCGTTTCGACGGCGGCCCGGCCATGACCGACCTGAAGAAGCTCGAGGTCTCCACCGGCCTGTCGATCGCCTACACGCTTTACGTGCCGTTCCGCTTCCAGCGCTTCGCCGATCGCGTGCTCGGCCCCGATGCCAGCAAGGCTGACCGCGCCGCGCTCAAGCAGAAGCTCAGCGCGATCGGCAACTTCCTGATCGACTGGGCGCAAACCCAGCAAAAGACGATTGAAGGCAAGAAGACCTGGAACGGCAGGCAGCAGCAGGACACCGAGGAAGGGTTCGGTCGCCTCGACGCTCTCAATCGCATCGGCAATCAAGTTTTTTCGCAGGATCTCGCGCTGAGCGGGATCAAGGGATTCGAGAAGAACCTGCACGCCCAGGACGCGCCGGTCAGCTATCCCCCGATCTGGACCGTGCCCTGGTTCAAGTTCGCCCAGTACGACGCCTCGATCGAGCAGCCGCTGATCCGCAACGCCGGCGAAGCCCTCGGCGTGACGGCGCTGCTCAACCTGTCCGACGCCTACCCGGAGGACAGGCTGTGGCGCTCCTCGGTTCATATCAACACGCTCGGCTGGATCGAGGACATGCTCAGGGGGCCAGACCCGTTCAAGACGGCAGATCCCTCCACCGGCCCGAAGTTCGGCGGCCTGCTGGCGCCGAAATGGCCCTCGCAGATCCTTGGCGACAATTGGAGGCTCGATCAAAAGAAGGTCGACAATGGCCGCAAGATCTACGCCGAGATGTGCTCCGGATGCCATCTGCCGGCGATCGACACCCCGGCTTTCTGGTCGTCGGGACATTGGGAGCCGAGCGGCGACAGCAAGGTGCTGAACGCGGTGACGATCCCCCTCGACGAGATCAAGACGGATCCCGAACAGTCGCTCGTGCTCAGCAACAGGATCGTCGATCTGCCCGGCTTCCTGAAGGTGAATACGGCCGACCTCCAGAAATGGTGGCAATGCGACGTCTCGACCGCAAGCTCGCCGACCGAGATGGTTTATGCGCTCGGGTTGATGACGGTGGTGGATCTCGTCGCCCGCAAATGGATGGACGATGAGAAGACTCCGGACGCCGAGCGGTCGAAATTGTGGAATCTCGCGCGCAAGAACTGCCTCAATCCGGTGGGGGGAGCACGCTATCGGGCACGGCCGCTGAACGGCGTCTGGGCCACGGCACCCTATCTGCACAACGGTTCGGTGCCCTCTCTCTACTGGTTGCTGAAGCCTGCAAGCGAGCGCCCGCAAAAATTCTGCATGGGCCGCCGCGACTATGATCCCGTGACCGTCGGCTTTGCGGTCACCGCCAACGAGAAGTGCAAGACGGGTGAAACCGAGTTCTCGGCCGGGTCGGACAAGGATCCGATCCAGGGCAACAGCGTGCTCGGCCATTCCTTCGAGCGCAAGCCGGGCGAGGAAAAACGTCCCGGTGTCATCGGCCGCGTGTTCAAGGACGACAACGAGCGCTACAATCTGATCGAGTATCTGAAGACGCTGTAGTGGGTGATGCTACTTCCTCGTCATGGCCGGGCTTGTCCCGGCATGCCGGCGTGTGGTCGCAGGGCAGCATCGCCTCCCCTCACTTGAACAGCGGCGTGCCTGGCACGAAGGCGTCGAAGGCTGCCCAGAATTGGGAACGGTAGCGGTCCTGCTCCTGGAGAATCTCGTGCTTGGCACCGGCGATCACGAGATGGGAGCCTGCGCGCAAATGATAGGCGAACTCCTCGATCGCCGCGATCGAGACCACGGTGTCGCTGGAGGCCGCCAGCATCAGGATCGGCTGACGGATCTCGGACGGGTAGTTTTTGCCCTTGAAGGTGTTCATCGCGCGGAAGGCGGTATCGGCCCAGGCGACCGTTGGTGACGCGAGCCCGAGGGTCGGATCCTCCTCCAGGATTGCGGCATTGCGCGCATAGCGCACGGGGTCGCTGGTCAGCGGATTGTTGATGAAGGGATTGAGCCCGGTGATCTGGTCGCTGCCGCCGGGGACATAACGGCCGCCCATCCCCAGCACGCGCATCGTCTTCAGCAGAGCCCGCGCCGGAAACGAGGTGGCGCGGCCGGGGAGGTCGATCATCGGCGCAGACAGCACCATGCGGTCGAACCAGCGCTTGCCCGCATGCGCCACCCGCAGCATCACGGTGCCGCCCATGGAGTGGGCGAGCGCGAAGAAGGGCGGCGGGCAATCCGGCAGCACCACCTGCTGCACGAAGGTCTCGACGTCGATCTCGAAATCAGCGAAGTCGCGGACATAGCCCTTGCGCGGATCGCGCAGGCGGCGCGAGGAGTGGCCCTGCCCGCGCCAGTCGATCATCGCCACCGCAAAACCGCGGTCGCGCAGGTCGCGCACGGTCTCGAAATACTTCTCGATCTGCTCGCTGCGTCCGGTGAAGACGCAGACCGTGCCCTTGCGGTTCGCCGGCGGTGCCCAGCGCGCAAAGCGCAGCTCGACGCCATCAGGGGTCTTGATGGTGCCGCTGACGACGTCTTCGGGAACGGGATTGGACGGTATCGAGACCAGCGTCATGATGGGGAGGGCTTGGGCACGAAGAGCTGCAAATCAGGGGCGGGAGCGCCGAAAAGGCTGAGTATCCGCCCTCTTGAACGCCGTTCCCCTGAACCCATATCACCTTGGTGCAGGCCGCTACCAGTGTTTCGGAACCGGAACATCAGGCTGCACACAGACGAAAGCCCGGCCCGATTGGCGGGCGGGTTACTCAACAGTCGCTCAATGGAGGACTTGACCATGCGTACCTACGACCTGACCCCCTTCTACCGTTCCACCGTCGGCTTCGACCGTCTCTTCAACCTGCTCGACCAGGCCGGTTCGGACGGCAGCCCCGGTTATCCCCCCTACAATATCGAGCGTACCGGTGAGAACGACTACCGCATCACCGTTGCGGTTTCGGGCTTTGCCAAGGATGAGCTCTCCATCGTCGCGAAGGAAAACACGTTGACGATTAAGGGCGAGAAAGTCGCCAACGAGAACTCGAAGGCCGAAGTGCTGTACCGTGGCATCGCCGCGCGTGCCTTCGAGCGCGCCTTCCAGCTTGCCGACTTCGTGCAGGTGAAGAACGCCTCGCTCGAGAACGGGCTGCTTCACGTCGACCTCGTCCGTGAGATTCCCGAAGCGAAGAAGCCCCGCCAGATCGCGATCAACACCGGTGCGCAAGGCGCACAGGTGATCGAGAACTCGGTAGCCGCGTAAATCACGTCGGCCGCTTCCAGGTTGCGAAAACGCCCCGGTGCCCCGGGGCGTTTTTTTGTTGGGCTCTCCTCGTCCCGGCGAGAGCCGGGGAATCCTGCCGCGAGATCGATCAATCGTGCACGGAAGAAATACCGAACGACGGATCTGCCATACCTTACCAGAGAGGATGGTCTCGGTCGTCGCCGGGACGTCACCGATTGCTGAACGGCCGTGCTGGACTGTTGCGCCGCATCACAGAGCGGTGAAATGGCGTAACACCGCCGCCCCGCGCATCGTCTTTTGGATATCGAACCCAAAAACAAGACGGAGAACAATCATGACTTTCTGGCGCAGCCTTTTCGTCGCCGCGAGCCTGCTGGCGGCCCCTCTCAGCCTCGCTCACGCGCAGACGCCGCAGACCGTAAAGGCCAAGAACGTCGTGCTGGTGCACGGCGCCTGGGCCGACGGCTCGAGCTGGTCGGAAGTGATCCCGATCCTCCAGGCCGCAGGGCTCAACGTAACTGCCGTGCAAAATCCGCTGTCGTCGCTTGCGGATTCCGTCGAGGCGACCAAGCGCGTGCTGGCCGAACAGGATGGTCCGACCGTGCTGGTCGCGCATTCCTGGGGCGGCACCGTGATCAGCCAGGTCGGCACCGACCCGAAGGTCACCGGCCTCGTCTATGTCGCCGCCCGTGCGCCCGATGCCAACGAGGATTTTGTCGCGCTGTCGAAGCAGTTTCCGGCGGGACCGGCACGCGCCGGCGTCGTCGAGCGCGACGGCTACACCAAGCTGTCAGAAGACGCCTTCCTGAAGTACTTCGCCAATGGCGTTAAGCCGGAGCAGGCCAAGGAGCTCTACGCCGTGCAATGGCCGACGGCCGCCTCGATCTTCGCCGGTCGCACCACGGAGGCGGCATGGCATTCCAAGCCGAGCTGGTACGCGGTGTCGAAGGACGACTACACCATCAATCCCGATCTCGAACGCTTCCTCGCCAAGCGCATGAACGCAACCACGATCGAGCTCGACGCCGGCCATCTCTCGCTGGTGTCGCATCCGAAGGAGGTGGCGAATTTGATCCTGGAAGCGGCGGGATATGGCCGGAGCTGAGCCGCGCTTGTCATGGTTCAGAAGGCGCCTGAGTGCTGAGACGCCTTCTGTTTGCGCTAACTCTCTCCCCAACGTCATCCTGGCGAAGGCCAGGACCCATCACCACAGGGAGGAGTTTGGCGAATATTCGGAGTTCGGTACTCCCGCGTCACTCATATGATGCACCTCGCGGTATGGGTCCTGGCCTTCGCCAGGACGACACCGTTGGGGTGATGCGGGCCATCGCCTCAAACGCCCGCGCTTAGTCCAGCCCCTGTGCCGCCGGCATCTCCTGCGTAGGCAGGATAGTCGCGGCAGGCTTGACCTGACCTACGGTTGGCGCGGCGGCTTGCGGTGCGACCTCAGCGGGCTTGGACGGCACGGCGGCCGCGGTCTGCGTCACAGGTTGTGCCTGCGGCACCTGGGCCTGCGGCGTCGCAGGCTCGGCCGGCTTGGCGGGGACGCCCGGGGCCTCGCGCGGCGGAGCCGCCTTGGGCAGCGGCACGGAGCGGCTGGCGACATGCGGGATCGGGGCCGGAGGGCGGGGCGGACCACTGCGGACCATGGTCGGCGGCGGCAGCGCGCTTTGCGGGCGGTAAGGTGCAACCGCAGGCTGCTCGTAGCCGGGTGCCATGCCGTAGGCGTCGGCAGCCGGCATGAAGCGCAAAATCCTTCCGTCGCGGGCATCGATCACGAGCCGGCCGTCCTCCCCCCGGCGGTCAATCACCGCGATGGTGTAGACGCCGCCGCGCAGGCGCGGGATGCCCAGTGGAGAGAAGCCGTTCTCGCGCAGCACCGCGTAGACCTCGGTCGATGGCAGCAGCACCGGGGCCGGCCCGCGTTCTTCGTAGCCATAGCCGTAGCGCGGCGGCGGCGCGGCCTCCGACGGCGCATAGGGGGCGTCGAAATCCGAGACCGCGATCATCGCCCCTCGCGCTGGAACCTGCGCTTGAGCCGCGGTCGCGGCCAGCGCCAGCGTGGCGGCGGCCACACATCCTGTGAAAAACTTCATGGTCGAGACGCTCCTGTCAGGCCCCCGGATGGATCGCGCTCTTTCGCTTCTTGCGGCGTGGCGGGTCTTCCAAAGGGTTGATCCGAAGCTTCATTGGGGATTCCGGCGTCGGCAGGGCCGGATCAGGGCGCGTTTGCTTCAAAACCGGGGCCGCGCAACTTTTGGAAAGCGATTGATTGACATATGGGGAATCGGGACTTGCGCGCGCTTGTGTGATAGACAAAAATTTGGCAAGGTGATGGTTAGGACAGGAAGACTGTCTCAATTTTGCTTGCGGTTCCGGCATAGGGATTGCAACGAAAGTCGGTGCTTTCGAGCGCCAAGAAGGCAACAGGCAAAGCCGTTCTCGGGGACGAAGAACGCCTTGGCCTGAATTTAAGAAAATGCGGCTCGCGAGCGGACGAGCGGTGACCCAGAAGCGGGTGCCGCGGGACGCCCAAGGTGCGCCGAAGATGGCGGTGAGGCAGCTTGCCGCATGAAGAGGACGAGAACATGAACGGGTCGCAAGTCGAGCGCGGAAACATCGTGGCAGAACAACTGTCGGCGACGGTCGCCTCGAAAACGACCGATCCGATTCAGGAACACAATTCACGGCCGCCGGCCGTAGGCCTGTACGATCCGAGCCTGGAAAAAGATTCCTGCGGCGTCGGCTTCATCGCCAACATCAAGGGCCAGAAGTCGCACGAGATCGTCGCGGACGCGCTCAGCATCCTCTGTAACCTCGAGCACCGCGGCGCCGTCGGCGCCGACCCGCGCGCCGGTGACGGCGCCGGCATTCTGGTGCAGATCCCGCATGCTTTCTTCAGCCGCAAGGCGAAGGAGCTCGGCTTCGTGCTGCCCAATCCGGGCGAATACGCCATCGGCGCGTTGTTCATGCCGCGCGACACTGCCTGGCGCAACGTCATCAAGAGCATCATCGCCGACCAGATCAAGGAAGAGGGCCTGACGCTGCTCGGCTGGCGCGACGTGCCAACCGACAATTCCTCGCTCGGCGTCACCGTAAAGCCGACCGAGCCCGCCTGCATGCAGGTGTTCATTGGCCGCAACGGCACCGCCAAGACCGAGGACGATTTCGAGCGCCGGCTTTACATCCTGCGCAAGTCGATCTCGCAAGCGATCTATCAGCGCCGCGACCGCGGCCTCGCCGGCTACTATCCGTGCTCGATGTCCTGCCGCACCGTGATCTACAAGGGCATGTTCCTCGCCGACCAGCTCGGCAAGTACTATCCCGATTTGCACGAGAAGGATTTCGAGAGCGCGCTGGCGCTCGTGCACCAGCGTTTCTCGACCAACACCTTCCCGGCGTGGTCGCTGGCGCATCCCTACCGCATGATCGCGCATAATGGCGAGATCAACACGCTGCGCGGCAACGTCAACTGGATGGCGGCGCGCCAGGCCTCGGTGAGCTCCGAGCTGTACGGCAAGGACATCAACCGGCTCTGGCCGATCTCCTACGAAGGCCAGTCGGACACCGCCTGCTTCGACAACGCGCTCGAATTCCTGGTGCAGGGCGGCTACTCGCTGCCGCACGCCGTCATGATGATGATTCCGGAGGCGTGGGCCGGCAATCCCTTGATGGATGAGAAGCGCCGCGCCTTCTACGAATATCATGCAGCCCTGATGGAGCCGTGGGACGGCCCCGCCGCGATCGCCTTCACCGACGGCCGCCAGATCGGTGCCACGCTGGACCGCAACGGCCTTCGGCCGGCGCGCTATCTCGTCACCAAGGACGACCGCATCGTGATGGCGTCCGAGATGGGCGTGCTGACGATTCCCGAGGACCAGATCATCACCAAGTGGCGCTTGCAGCCCGGCAAGATGCTGCTGGTCGACCTCGAGCAGGGCCGCCTCATCCCCGACGACGAGATCAAGGCCGAGCTCGCAAGGAGCCATCCTTACACGGAGTGGCTGGAGCGGACCCAGATCGTGCTGGAAGAGCTGCCGAAGGTGCCGACCACCGGCGTGCGCTCCAACCTGTCGCTGCTCGATCGCCAGCAGGCGTTCGGCTACAGCCAGGAAGACATCACCATCCTGATGACGCCGATGGCCTCCACCGGCGAGGAAGCCGCAGGCTCGATGGGCAACGACACGCCGATCTCGGCGCTGTCGGCGAAGGCCAAGCCGCTGTTCACCTACTTCAAGCAGAACTTTGCGCAGGTCACCAATCCGCCGATCGATCCGATCCGCGAGGAGCTGGTGATGAGCCTCGTCTCCATCATCGGACCGCGGCCGAACCTGTTCGACCTGCAAGGCCTAGCCACTACCAAGCGCCTCGAAGCGCGCCAGCCGATCCTGACCGACGCGGACCTCGAAAAGATCCGCTCAATCTCCGAGGTCGCCGAGTCGCACTTCAAGTCGCGCACGCTGGACACCACCTTCCACGCCGGCCTCGGGGCGGCCGGCATGGACCAGGTGCTGGACGAGCTCTGCGCGCGCGCCGAGAGCGCGGTGCGCGAGGGCGTCAACATCATCATCCTGTCCGACCGCATGGTCGGCACCGACCGGGTTCCGATCCCGTCGCTGCTGGCCTGCGCCGCCGTGCATCATCATCTGATCCGCACCGGATTGCGCACTTCGGTCGGCCTCGTCGTCGAATCCGGCGAGCCGCGCGAAGTGCATCACTTCGCCTGTCTCGCCGGCTACGGCGCGGAAGCGATCAATCCGTATCTGGCGTTCGAGACCATCATCGCGATGAAGGACCGCCTGCCCGGCTCGCTCGACGACTACGAGATCGTTAAGCGCTACATCAAGTCGATCGGCAAGGGCCTGCTCAAGGTGATGTCCAAGATGGGCATCTCGACCTACCAGTCCTATTGCGGCGCGCAGATCTTTGACGCCATTGGCCTGAAGGCGGAATTCGTCGGAAAATTCTTCGCCGGCACGCACACCCGCGTCGAGGGCGTCGGTCTTGGCGAGATCGCCGAAGAGGCGGTGCGCCGTCATGCCGACGCGTTCGGCGACGCGCTCGTGTACAAGACCTCGCTCGATGTCGGCGGCGAATATGCCTATCGCAGCCGCGGCGAGGACCATGCATGGACCGCCGAGTCGGTGGGGCTGCTCCAGCACGCCGCGCGCGGCAATTCGCTGGAACGCTACCGCGCCTTCGCGAAGATCCTCAACGAGCAGTCGGAGCGTCTCCTGACACTGCGCGGCCTGTTCCGGATCAAGAATGCGGACGAAGAGAAGCGCAAGCCGGTACCGCTCGACCAGGTCGAGCCGGCCAAGGACATCGTCAAGCGTTTCGCCACCGGCGCGATGAGCTTCGGCTCGATCTCGCGCGAGGCGCACACCACGCTCGCGATCGCCATGAACCGGATCGGCGGCAAGTCGAACACCGGCGAAGGCGGCGAGGAAGCCGACCGCTTCAAGCCGATGCCGAACGGTGACAGCATGCGCTCGGCAATCAAGCAGGTCGCCTCGGGCCGCTTCGGCGTCACCACGGAGTATCTCGTCAACTCCGACATGATGCAGATCAAGATGGCGCAGGGTGCAAAACCCGGCGAAGGCGGCCAGTTGCCCGGCCACAAGGTCGATGCCACCATCGCAAAGGTCCGGCATTCGACGCCGGGCGTCGGCCTGATCTCGCCGCCACCGCACCACGACATCTACTCGATCGAGGATCTGGCGCAGCTGATCTACGACCTCAAGAACGTCAACCCGGACGGCGCGGTCTCGGTCAAGCTCGTCTCGGAGATCGGCGTCGGCACGGTGGCCGCGGGCGTCGCCAAGGCGCGCGCCGACCATGTCACCATCGCGGGCTTCGAGGGCGGCACCGGCGCCTCGCCGCTGACCTCGATCAAGCACGCCGGCTCGCCCTGGGAGATCGGCCTCGCCGAAACCCACCAGACGCTGGTGCGCGAGCGGCTGCGCAGCCGCATCGTGGTCCAGGTCGACGGCGGCTTCCGCACCGGCCGCGACGTCGTGATCGGCGCGCTGCTCGGCGCCGACGAGTTCGGCTTCGCCACCGCGCCCTTGATCGCGGCCGGCTGCATCATGATGCGCAAGTGCCATCTCAACACCTGCCCGGTCGGCGTCGCGACCCAGGACCCCGTCCTGCGCAAGCGCTTCACCGGCCAGCCCGAGCATGTGATCAACTACTTCTTCTTCGTCGCCGAGGAGGTCCGCGAGATCATGGCCTCGCTCGGCTTCCGCAGCTTCAACGAGATGATTGGCCAGGTGCAACTGCTCGACCAGACCAAGCTGGTCGCGCACTGGAAGGCCAAGGGGCTCGATTTCTCGAAGCTGTTCGTCAAGCAGAAGGAAGAGAAGGGCCAGAAGATCTATCACTCCGAGCGCCAGAACCATCATCTGGAAGCGGTGCTCGACCGCACGCTGATCGAGCAGGCGACGCCTGCGCTCGACCGCGGTGCGCCGGTGAAGATCGAGGCCAAGATCAACAGCACCAACCGCTCCGCAGGCGCGATGCTGTCGGGCGCGGTCGCCAAGATCTACGGCCATGCCGGCCTGCCGCATGAGACCATCCATGTCAGCCTCAAGGGCACCGCTGGCCAGGCCTTCGGCGCGTGGCTGGCGCAAGGCGTCACCTTCGAGCTCGAAGGCGAAGCCAACGACTATGTCGGCAAGGGCCTCTCGGGCGGCAAGATCATCGTCAAGCCGCCGGCCAACAGCGGCATCGTGCCGGAAGAGAGCATCATCGTCGGCAACACCGTGATGTACGGCGCCATTCAAGGCGAGTGCTACTTCCGAGGCATCGCCGGCGAGCGTTTTGCCGTGCGCAATTCCGGCGCCGTGGCGGTGGTCGAGGGCGCCGGCGACCATTGCTGCGAATACATGACCGGCGGCATCGTGGTCGTGCTCGGCAAGACCGGACGCAACTTCGCGGCCGGCATGTCCGGCGGCATCGCCTATGTGCTGGACGAGACCGGCGACTTCGACAGGCTGTGCAACATGGCGATGGTCGAGCTCGAGCCGGTGCTGTCGGAAGAGCTGATCAACGCCGGCACCTATCACCACTCCGGTGACCTCGAAGCGCACGGCCGGGTCGACGTGTTCAAGGACCTGCTCGCCTCCGACGTCGAGCGGCTGCACGTCCTGATCACGCGCCATGCGAAGGCGACCGGCTCCAGGCGTGCCGCCGACATCCTGGCGAACTGGAAGGACTGGCTGCCCAAATTCCGCAAGGTGATGCCGGTCGAATACCGGCGCGCTCTGCGCGAAATGGCTGCCAACGCGGACGCCGAGCCGAAAATCGCGATCGGGGCCTGAGCATCACACCCCGTCATTGCGAGCGTAGCGAAGCAATCCAGACTTTCTCCTCCGATGCGGACTGGATTGCTTCGAAGCTCACGCTCCTCGCAATGACGACGAGAGAGAAACACAACGAATTTAAGCGGCAGGGACTTCGGGTTTAATGGGCAAGATCACGGGTTTTCTCGAAATCGAACGGCATGACCGCAAGTACACCCCGGTCGCCGAGCGCGTGAAGCATTTCCACGAGTTCGTCGTTCCCCTCTCCGAGAAGGAAACGCGCGACCAGGCCGCGCGCTGCATGAATTGCGGCATTCCCTATTGCCACGGCACCGGCTCGGTCTCGCCCGGCACGCCGGGCTGCCCGGTCAACAACCAGATCCCGGACTGGAACGACCTCGTCTATCAGGGCAACTGGGAAGAAGCCTCGCGCAATCTGCACTCGACCAACAATTTCCCGGAGTTCACGGGGCGCATCTGCCCGGCGCCGTGTGAAGCCTCCTGCACGCTCAACATCGACGACAACCCCGTCACCATCAAAACCATCGAATGCGCGATCGTCGATCGCGCCTGGGACAATGGCTGGCTGAAGCCCGAAATCGCCGCCCACAAGACCGGCAAGAAGGTCGCGGTGATCGGCTCGGGTCCGGCCGGCATGGCCTGCGCGCAGCAGCTCGCGCGCGCCGGTCACGACGTGCATCTGTTCGAGAAGTTCGCCAAGGCCGGCGGCCTGCTGCGCTACGGCATCCCTGACTTCAAGATGGAGAAGGGCATCATCGACCGCCGCGTCGCGCAGATGGAAGGCGAAGGCGTCACCTTCCACTACAACAGCCATGTCGGCGCCGACGGCAATGTCGACCCGCGCGAGATGCTCAACGAGTACGATGCCGTGGCGCTGACCGGCGGCGCCGAAGCCCCGCGCGACCTGCCAATCCCCGGCCGCGACCTCGCCGGCATCCACTACGCCATGGACTTCCTGCCGCAGCAGAACCGCCGCGTCTCCGAGGAACCGCTGGGCGGCGTCCAGGAGATCTTGGCCGGCGGCAAGCATGTCGTCGTCATCGGCGGCGGCGACACCGGATCCGACTGCATCGGCACTTCGCTGCGCCAGGGCGCGCTCTCCGTGACCCAGCTCGAGATCATGCCCGCACCGCCAGAGCACGAGAACAAGGGCCTGACCTGGCCGAACTGGCCGCTGAAGATGCGGACGTCCTCGAGCCAGGCCGAAGGCGCGATCCGCGAATTCGCGGTGCTGACGCAGAAGTTTTCGGGCGAGAACGGCAAGGTCAAGAAGCTGCACTGCGTGCGCGTCGACGACAAGTTCAAGCCGATCGCCGGCACCGAGTTCGAACTCGACGCCGACCTCGTCCTGCTCGCGATGGGCTTCGTCCATCCCGTGCACGAGGGCCTGCTCAAGATGCTCTCGGTCGAGCTCGACCCCCGCGGCAACGTCAAGGCCAACACGCTGGACTATCAGACCTCACGCCCCAACGTGTTCACCGCCGGCGACATGCGCCGAGGTCAATCGCTGGTGGTCTGGGCCATCCGCGAGGGCCGGCTGTGCGCCAGGTCGATCGATACGTTCCTGATGGGGAAGACGGATCTGCCACGGTAGGCTCGACTGGACAAGCTTGGCCGCCTAATTTTCACACGGTGTCATCGCCCGCGAAAGCGGGCGATCCAGTATTCCAGAGACCGCAGTGATTGGGCCGAAACGCCGCGGCGTACTGGATGCCCCGGTCAAGCCGGGCATGACAGCTGAGTGAGTGGTCCGAGCGGAGTCAACTAAGCCACGTACGCTCAAAAGGCGGCCGTCGCCCCCTCTAATTCTGCAACCTCACCCCGACCATCACGACCGTCGCCTGCGAGCTTGACCCCGGCTGGTTCGAATCCAGGATGTCGTGTCGGAGCGTGCCCTTGATCCAGATGTTGCGGTTGAGCTTGTAGATCAGATTGCTTTCGAACGAGTAGGTCTTGTCGTTGCGATTCTGGCCCTGGTAGTCGTAGGTGCCGTAGGTGAATTTGCCCACTGCCGTAAGCCAGCGGCGGAAATCGTGATCGACTTCGGCGGCGTAGGTGTGCACCAGCACGCCGGAGGAGCCGGGGACGGTGGTCTCGGCGATCTGCGTGTCGGTGGCGAATTTCACGGTGGTGAGGCCGCTTGCGTTCCAGATCAGCGAGCCCGAGGTGAGGAAGCCCGCGAGCTGGCTGAGGCGCGGATCGACGTAATTGCGCGCGGAATAGCCGACCGAGACCTCGCCGGTGAGGATACGCGAGAACTCGAAGGACGTGCCGACCTTGGCGTAGCCGCCGTCCGAATCGCGGAAGTAGCCGTTGCGGTCGGCGGCCCGGTCGTGCACGCGGGTGTCGCCCTGGATCTCGACGAACGGCTTCAGACCCGGCTTGAGATCGTAGGAGAAGCGTCCGACGCCGCCATACTGGTTGAAGTCGCGATCGTCGTTGCTGAAGGTGGCGCCGTCGGTGAGCTTGGAGTTGGTGTAGGCGGTGCGATCGACAGTGGCGCCGGCCGCGATCTGGAAGCGGTTGAAGCTCTGGTCGAAGCCGACGGTCGTGCCATAGGCGGCATAAACAGGATATTTTTGCAGGCCGGCCTGCACGTTCGGGCTGCCGGGATTGTCGGTGGCGAGCCGCAGGCGCAGCTGCGTGGTCAGCTTGAGATCGCGATTGACGTCGAGGCGGCCGTCGACATGGCCGTTGAAGTCGGGGCGGTCGACCTCGACCGGCGAAGGCGAGGCAAAGCCGTCGATCGTCGCCGGCATGTTGTTGGTGTAGCCCGAGAACGAGCCGCGCAGATCCGCGACCAGCGCGTGGCGCTCCCAATCGGACGCCACGAGGAGATCGGGGGCAACCACATAGGCCGGCGAGCCAACCGGCTTGTTCAGACGCGCCGGATTGGTGTCGTAACCGGTGGAGAGCTCGAGCCCGCCCTTGATCAGGAAACTGCCGGCATAGTCGCCGACCGCGCCGAACGCATCGTCATCGGCCTTGAGGCGGCGGCGCAGCGGCTGGCCGGGCACGGTGCCCGCCATCGCCGCCGGCACGGGCGCCTTGTTGGCGGAGGCGGACGGGGGCGGCGCGATCTTCGGCGGACCGAGCGTGGATGGCGGCGGCGTAGTGGTCGGCGCCCGCGAGCCGGGACCAGCAGGGCGCTTCGGCTTGGGCTGACCCGGATAGAACTTCGGCTGCTGCCGCTTGCGGTTCAGCGAGTCGTAGCCGGAGCTGCTCGCACCGTTGGCGGCAGGCAGGCCATAGGTCGGGACCTGGCTGGTCGCGTTTTGGTTCGTCGGGTTCTGCCATGGGCGCGCCGGCGCCTGCTGGCGCTTGCGAAAGTCGGAGTTGGGATCGGGCAGCGCCGGCAGCGCATCCGACGGTGCCTGCGGAACGCCCGCGGTGCGGCGCGTCGGCAGCGTGTCGGGCGAGGCGAAGCCACCGCGGTTGGGACTGAACAGGTCGGGGGTGAGGCTCTGGGCGGCCACGGGGGCGCTTCCGAGGACCGTCAGCGCAAAGCACGGCAAAGCCGCGCGCAGGAAATGCGCGCGTTTGCTCCGGCTCGTGCCTGGAGACGACCCCACGATGGAAGAACTCCAACGAAATCAAACACTTTCGCGATTGTCCCCACCGATCGGCGGGAACTATCGTTAATGGAGTTAAAACAATTATGGTTAACGACCGGTTGAGGGTCGGGTCGGGCTCGTCGCCTCGAAGGCCGCGGCGTGTTAAGCAGGCGCCAACGGGCGAAGGCCCCTCCTCCTGGACCAGAACATGCCGAGTTCGAAACCGCTGATGACCCAATCATCCGGCCCCATTCCCGACAGCGTCGAATCCGCACTCCGCACGCTGGAAACGGAGAGCGGCGGTATCAACGCGCTCGCCGCCGCCCTGCGCGGCCCGCTTGGCGCGAGCTTCGCCCAAGCGGTCGATCTAATCCGCAACGCGAAGGGCCGCGTCATCGTCACCGGGCTCGGCAAGTCGGGCCATATGGGCCGCAAGATCGCGGCAACGTTGGCCTCGACCGGCACGCCCGCCTTCTTCGTGCACACCGCCGAAGCCGCCCATGGCGACCTCGGCATGATTACCACCGACGACGTCATCATGGCGCTGTCCTGGTCCGGCGAGCAGCCGGAGATGAAGACTCTCGTGAACTATTCCGCAAGGTTCGCAATCCCGATGATCGCGGTGACGTCGAACGCGGCATCCTCGCTGGGACAAGCGGCCGACGTCGTGATCGAGCTGCCGAAGGCGCGCGAGGCCTGCCCGCACAATCTGGCGCCGACCACCTCGACCCTGATGCAGGCCGCGATAGGCGATGCGCTTGCGATCGCGCTGCTCGAAGGCCGCGGCTTCACCGCGCTGGAGTTCGCGCATTTCCACCCCGGCGGCAAGTTAGGGGCGATGCTGAAATTCGTCCGCGACTACATGCGCACCGGTGCGGAAATCCCGGTCAAGCCGCTCGGCACCAAGATGTCGGACGCGGTGATGGAGATGTCCGCCAAGGGTTTGGGGTGCGTCTGCATCGTCAACGAGGCGAACGAGGCTCTCGGCATCATCACCGACGGCGATCTGCGCCGCCACATGCGGCCCGACCTGCTGACGGCGTCGGTCGACGACGTCATGACCAGGCAGCCGAAAACCGTACCGCCCTCGATGCTGGCCACCGAGATGATCGAGGTGCTCAACACCCGCAAGATCACGACGCTGGTCGTGACCGAGGCGGACAAGGTGGTGGGCATCGTGCACCTGCACGATCTGCTGCGGGCAGGCGTGGCGTAGGGAGCCACTCACCGTCATTGCGAGCGCAGCGAAACATCCAGAGTGCCACCGCGGAAAGACTCTGGATTGCTTCGCTACGCTCGCAACGACGGCGGCTAGAGCGGCGCAGGAAATCTTGCCGCCGTCTCCTCCAGCGGCAACCGCAGTCCGTTCGCCAGATACGAGACCGTGCGGTAGAAGCCGCACAGCAGCATGATCTCCAGGATCTGCGCCTCGTCGTAATGCGCCGACAGCGCAGCGAACTCAGCGTCGTCAAACGTCGCGCTGTGATGCAGCGCGTCGACGGCGGCGATCAGCGTCTGCTCGGCCGGGGACCAGCACGACGACGCCGCATCACCCTGCACGGTGGCGCGCACTTCCTCCTCGGTGAGTTTCGCCGGCCCGGCAAAGACCGCGACATGCACGCCCCATTCATATTCGCATTTGTTCAGCGCGCAGGTGCGGTCGATCACGATCTCGCGCTGGCGCAGCGACAGCGGTCCGGGATCGAGCAAGCCGCCGGCGCGAAACTTGTCCCAGGCGCGGGTGTGGCCCGCCATGACCCGGAACAGCAGCAGTGGCGGCGCGCCGCGCATGATGCGGTCGAACTGGGCCTGGATCTCCGGGGGATAAGGCGGGGTGAGCGGGGCAATGCGCGCTGTGACCGGGGACATTGGCCGCCTCTCTTGCTACATTTAACGTAGCATAAAGCTACACTATTTGTAGCACCACGCAAGAGGGCGACGATGGCGAAACAGACCACTTCGAGATCGCGCGGCGTCCGTGGCTCGCGCAGCGGGCGGCCGATCATGGTGCTGCTCGACCTCCTCGGACGACGCTGGAGCCTGCGAATCTTGTGGGAGCTACGCGACGCCCCCCTCACCTCGCGCGCATTGCGAACGGCCTGCGACGAGGCCTCGCCGACGGTGCTGCAGGCGCGGCTGGACGATTTGCGCGAGGCCGGGTTCGTGGAGCTCGGCGAAGCCGGCGGTTACGGGCTGACGGCGCTCGGGCGGGACTTGTGCGAGACGTTCATGCCGCTGCATAGGTTTGCGGAGCGGTGGCGCAGCAAGAGCGGCGCGTAAGTCTGGCGATGCCGTCCCGACTAGCTCGTCATTGCGAGCGAAGCGAAGCAATCCAGAATCTTTCCACCGGCAGCAGTCTGGATTGCTTCGCTTCGCTGCGCTCGCAATGACGGTGGACTAAGCCGCCGCCACCGTCAGATTCGCACCGTCCACTTGCACCACCTTCACACGCGTGCCCGCCGGCGTATCGGGACCTGCGACGCGCCAGACGGTGTCGCCGATGCGCATGGTGCCGTTGCCGTCGACGATCGGCTTCTCCAGCGTGAACTCGCGGCCGAGCAGCGCATCCGCGCGCTTGTTGAGGAAGGGGCTGGCGGCAATTGCATCCGGCTTCGGCCGGGCGAGCCGACGCCAAACCGGCACGGCGGCGGCGGCGAAGATCGCGAACATCACGAGCTGGATCTGCCAGGATATCGCCACTCCGAACGAGATCAGCCCGACCAGCAGCGCGGCGAGCCCGAGCCAGAACAGGAAGACTCCCGGCGCCAGCACCTCCAGCGCCATCAGGATGAAGCCGAAGATCAGCCAGTTCCAGGTGCCGAGCGATACGAACATGTCGGTCATGACACGACCTCTTTGAAATGGCGCATGCCCTTGTCGGAAAACCGGTGTCCACTTTTCCGGGGCATGCGCTTTACCCCTGCCGCGGCGGCACCGCCGGGGGCGTGCTCCCAGTCGTCGGCACCGAACCGCGACGAGCGGCGGCAGCGGCGGATGCAGCACTCTCGCCGAACGTCGCCTTGGCGATCTCGCCGATGCCGGCGAGCGAGCCGAGCATGCTGGTGGCCTCGATCGGCAGCATGATGATCTTCTGGTTCGGCGAGTCCGAAAACTGCCCGAACGCCTTGATATATTTGTCGGCGATAAAGTAGTTCAGCGCCGCGACGTCGCCCTTGGCAATGGCTTCACTGACCATCTGCGTCGCCTTGGCCTCAGCTTCCGCCGACCGCTCGCGTGCTTCGGCGTCGCGGAAGGCGGCCTCGCGGCGACCTTCCGCCTGGAGGATCTGGCCCTGCTTGGCACCCTCTGCGCGCAGGATCTCGGACTGGCGTGCACCTTCGGCCTGAAGGATGTCGGCGCGTTTGACGCGCTCGGCCTTCATCTGTCGGCCCATGGCTTCGACGAGGTCCGCCGGCGGCACAATGTCCTTGATCTCGATACGATTGACCTTGAGGCCCCAGGGCGAGACGGCGGCATCGACTACACGCAGCAGGCGCTCGTTGATTTCGTCGCGGTGCGACAACACCTGGTCGAGATCCATCGAACCCATCACCGAACGGATGTTGGTCATGGTCAGCACGGTGACGGCTTGGGTCAGGTTAGAGACCTCGTAGCTCGCCTTGGCGGCATCGAACACCTGAAAGAAGGCGACGCCGTCGACCGTCACGGTGGCGTTGTCCTTGGTGATCACCTCCTGCTCGGGAATGTCGATCACCTGCTCCATCATGTTGATCTTGCGTCCGACGCGATCGAAATAGGGCACGATCAGATTGAGCCCGGGGCTCAGCGTCTGGGTGTATTTGCCGAACCGCTCGATGGTCCAGTCATAGCCCTGCGGCACCGTCTTCACGCCGGCCACCAGCGTGACGATGACGAGCAAGACCAGAACAATCGCGAAAATGTCGAAACCGCTCATATTTCCTCCAAGGCGGAAAAGATTGGCGGGAAAAGGCCTTTTCCGCGCTGTCATTGGTCGGGATCACGACCCCAAGGGTTCAGTAAAGCGTTCAGTAAAGAGTTCAGAAGGATTCAAGGCTCAGCGGTCGTGCCTGATTTCGGCATCGGTAGGATTCTACACAAGACACCGGGAGAGGGAATGGTCGCGATTATGTATTTGCGAGGCGCTCTTGAAAGCGTGCTGGCGCACACCTAGCGACGACGTTAACGAATCCGGCGGTCGCAGCCAAATCCTACTCGATGACCTCGTTCGCGGTTGCGAGCAGGCTTGGCGGAAGCGTGACGCCGATCGCCTTGGCCGTCTTCAAGTTGATCGCCAGCTCGAACGTGGTCGGATTCTGGACCGGCAAGTCGGCCGCTCGCGCACCCTTCAGGATGCGATCGATATAGGTGGCGGCGCGGCGGAGCTGCTCGGCGCTGTCGGTGCTGTAGGACATCAAGCCACCCTCGTCGACGAAGGTCCGGCTCCAGAACACCGCCGGCACGCGCGCTTCATTGATGGCTGCCAGGAGAAGCGCACGGTTGGACATGGTGAAGAAATCCGGCAGCACCAGCAGGCCGCCGTCTTTCCGCAAGGCCAGGGCGGCGATCGAGGCCGTGTCATGGACCGGCGCGGGCACCACCGTCACATCGAGCGCGCGGCCGGCGTCTTCGATCGTCCGCAGCATCAGCGGCGCGAACGGCGCGGTGGCGGGATTGTAGACGACGGAAACGCGTGACGGCTTTGGCACGACCTGCGTAAGCATCTCCAGCCATTTGCCGGCCAGCGGGCCGTCGTAATCGGTGAAGCCGGTGATATTGCCGCCGGGATGGGCGAGATTCTGGACAAAGCCCTGGCTGACAGGATCGGTGACGACGGCGAAAACGATCGGGATCGTCGTCGTGCGCTGGCGCAGCTCCTCCACTGAGGGCGTGCCGACCGCAAGCAGGATGTCGGGCTTGAGCGCCACGAGTTCGTCGGCGAGTTGCGCGATCCGCGCGCGGTCGCCGCCGCCGTTGCGCCAATCGATCTCAAGGCTGCCGTCCTCCTTCCAGCCATGGCCGGCAAGCGCCTCGACCAGGACCGCGCTACGCGTCTGCCCGATCGCATCGTCCGCCGCAGTGACCGAGAGCACGCCGAGCCGGCGCGTCGCATTCGCTTGCGCCAGCACCGAGGCCGGCAGCATCGTGGTCACCCCAAGAAGCGCCAGAACCTCGCGGCGGTTCATGGGGCGCTCCTCGGATCCAGGCTCACTATATCCAGCCCTGGAGCTCGCGCAGCACCAGCGTTCGGATCACATCCATGCCGGGGTCGCTGTCGTTGAGGCAGGGGATCGCGGAAAACTGCTCCCCGCCATTGTGCTTGAAGATCTCGGCATTCTCCTGCGCGATCTCCTCCAGCGTCTCCAGGCAGTCGGCGGAAAAACCCGGCGTGATCACCGCGATACGGCGCACGCCCTCTTTCGCCAGACGCTCCATGGTCTTGTCAGTGTAGGGCTGCAGCCACTCGTCGAATCCGAAGCGCGACTGGAAGGTCAGCAGCAGCTTTGTCTCGTCCATGCCGAGCCGGCGCCGCAGCGCCTCGGTGGTCGCCACGCATTGGTCCTGATAGGGGTCGCCCTTGTCGACATAGGCCTTCGGCATGCCGTGGAAGGAGGCGACGATCAGCTCTGGCTTGAACGACAGGCTCGCCAGATGCGTCTCGATCGAGGTGGCGAGCGCCTCGATATAGGCTTCGTCCTCGTAGTAAGACGGCGTCACCCGCAGCGTCGGCTGCGCGCGCAGCCGCGCAAGCACGCGAAACACCTCATCGCAGACGGTGGCCGACGTCGCGGCGGAATATTGCGGATAGAGGGGGACGGCAAGAATGCGATCGCAGCCCTTCGCAATCAGCGCATCGACGCCCGACTTGATCGAGGGATTGCCGTAGCGCATAGCCCATTCCACCGTGACCTGGTCGCGGTCCGACAGCATGGCTCCGAGCTTGTCGCTCTGCGAGCGCGTGATGGTCTTGAGCGGCGACTCGTTCTTCTCGGTGTTCCAGATCTTGAGATAATCGCGCGCCTTGGCGCGGGGGCGGGTGCGCAGGATGATGCCGTTCAGCACCAGCTTCCAGATCAAGCCCTGATCCTCGATGACGCGGGCGTCCGAGAGGAACTCCCTCAGATAGACCCGCACGCCGCGCGTGTCGGCGGTATCGGGCGTGCCGAGATTGACCAGGAGTACGCCGACGCGCGGCTGGCCGGACTGAGGCAGCGGCTTCGTGGTCTTGAGAGGGGCTAGGGTTGTCATGCTCGTTGGGTCGCGCGTTGCCCCGAGCTTGTCAAGATCAGGCCGGTTTCGCTAGGGTCGCACCGAGGCGGGGGAGGAAAGATGACACTCGCGGAATGGTGCGTCTTCGGAGCGTTGCTGCTCTATTTGGTGACGATCGTCTCGGTCAAATGGATCAGGTTTCGCGGGTTCGACAATTCACGCCCGCGCGATCCCGCCTTCTACGAAGAGGCCATCGCGCAGCGCGCGCTCGGCGCCCACCAGAATGGTATCGAGACCTTTCCGTTCTTCGCCTTCGCGGTGCTGCTGGCCGAATTCCGGGACTCGCCGCAGCGGATGATCGACGAGCTCGCGGTGCTGTTCCTGATCGTACGGATCGCCTATGTGCTGACCTATCTCGGGAACCGCCCGACGCTGCGCTCCATCCTCTGGAGCATCGGCTTTGCGATCAATCTCGGGATCTTCTTCATGCCGGCGTTGAAGCAGTTCTTGCCGGTGTGACTCTCCCTTTGTGGGAGAAGGTGGCGCGAAGCGCCGGATGAGGAGTTCTATCGGCGAACGCAGCTGCAAGAGGATCGCTCGCGGAGACAACCCCTCACCCGTCTCGCCGCTACGCGGCGAGCCACCCTCGCCCACAAGGGGAGAGGGAAAAACTCAGAAACACGTCGTCCGTTCGGCCGCGATGTAACCCAACAACAGGCCTGCACCGAACAGCAGCACGAGGCCGGCGGCGGCGATTTCGATGCCGCGCATGAACAGCGCGCCGTTGCCGTCGCGTCCGGCGCTCAGGCGGGCGGCGATGTCCTGGGCGGAGACGGCGACCACGGCAATGACCGCGACGGTGATCGCGGTGCCGAGCCCCATCAGCAGAGTTGCGGCGATGCCGGCCCAGAACAGGCCTTGGGCCAACGCGAACACCAGCACCAGGATCGCGCCCGAACAGGGACGGATGCCGACGGTCAGGATCGCGGTAAAGCCGCGTCCCCAGCCTCCGGGGCCGGCGAGCTCGCTCGGCATGGCGCCGTGGGAATGGCCGCAATGCTCGTCATGAACGTGGTGATGCGCGTGGTGATGATGGGCGTGCGCATGATCGTGACGATGATGATCATGCGCATCATGATGGTGGTGACCGTGATCATGATGGTCATGCGGCACGCCCGCGATCGCCGGCACCGGCTGAACCGCCTGCAGCGCACGGATGAAGGTGCGGCCCTTGACCCAGACCAGGCGCAGGCCGAAAAGCGCGATCAGGGCGTAGCTTGCGATCTCGATCGCGCCTTCCGCCTTGCACATGGTCCTGGCGGTCGCATTCAGCACCCAGGCCGAGATGCCGACAATCAGGATCGCCACCAGCGACTGCATCAACGCCGATGCAAACGACAGCACGATGCCGCGCCGGGCAGTCTCGCGATTGGCGACGAGATAGGAGGCGATCACCGCCTTGCCGTGGCCGGGCCCAGCGGCGTGGAAGATGCCGTAGGCAAAGGAGATGAAGAGCAGCGTCCACACCGCCGAGCCGTCGGACTTGGCGGCGCGAATGGTCGCCGACATCTGGCGATAAAATTCCGATTGTTTTGCCAAGAGCCAGCCGATGAGGCCACTGGCCTCAGGCTCGGCCGCCGGGGCTGGCCGCGGCGCGCCGAACGGGTTCTGGGCAAGGAGATCATGCAGCGCGGCATCGGCCACGCCCAGCACGACAATAACGGCGGCGCAGGCGAGAAGCCCGCGGGCAAGCGGCGAACGAAGACGACCGATCAAGGGCAATCCACCGTGATCTTGTTGGCGAACATCATGCCGAAATTGGAGTTCTCGCCGTTCATGAAGGTCTGCTCGTTGAGCTTCTGCGCACTCGCGGTGCCGTCGCTCGGCCGCTCAAGTTTCATCTGGCAGCCGGCGGGCGCGCCGACCAGCTTGATCGGGTTGTCCTTGGCCATCTGGAAGTCGATGAAGAATGAGCGGTCGAACACTTCGAGCATCAATTGCTTGGGCTTGACCGGATTCTTCAGCGGCAGCGTGAAGTGCAGGGTCAGGACCGTATCCTTGTAGTCGAGGAAGTAGTCGACCGGCTCCTGGAATCGCTCCTTCTTGCCGTCGGCTCGCGCGAAGGTGAAGTAGGCATATTCCTTCAGCGACTCGACATTGGTCTGCGCCAGCGGTCCGAGCTCCTCGCGGGTATAGACGCCCTTGGTCTTGCTCTCGAGCCCCTGCACGGCATAGGCCGAGAACATGTCGTCAAACGTCCAGGCGTGGCGCACGCCGGTGATGGTGCCGTCCGCGGCATAGAGCAACTCGCTGGTCGCGGTGATCCAGACATGCGGGTGCGCCTGCGCCGCCCCGGCCACAAAGGTGAGGCCAGCGGCGAGCAGCAGCCCGAGCAGGGCGCGCACGCCCATCAGGCCGCCTTCGGGGCGTCAAGCAGACCTCGGCGACGCAGCAGCGCATCGGGCTCCGGCGGGCGGCCGCGGAAGGCCTCATAGGCGGCTTCCGGATCGACCGATCCGCCGCTCGAGTAGATGTCGTCGTGCAGGCGTTTTGCGACGGCGGGATCGAAGATGTCGCCGGCTTCCTCGAATGCGCCGAAGGCGTCGGCGTCCATCACCTCCGACCACATGTAGCTGTAATAGCCGGCGGCATAATGATCGCCGGTGAAGATGTGACCGAATTGCGTCGGACGGTGACGCAGCGAGATCTCCTCGGGCATGCCGATCTTCTCCAGCTCGCGTCTCTCGAAGGCGCGGACGTCCTGCGCGGCGGAGGCCGGCTGGGTGTGGAATTCGAGATCGATCAGCGCCGAGGAGACGAACTCGACCGTGGCGAAACCCTGGTTGAATTTTCGCGCGGCCAGGAACCGTTGCAGCAGATCGTCCGGCAGCGGCTCGCCGGTCTGGTAGTGGCGGGCAAACTTTTGCAGCACCTCGGGCCGCTCCTGCCAATGCTCGTACAGCTGGGAGGGCAATTCGACGAAGTCGGTGAACACGGAGGTGCCCGACAGCGACGGATAGGTCACGTTGGAGAGCATGCCGTGCAGGCCATGGCCGAACTCGTGGAACAGGGTGCGGGCATCGTCGGGCGACAGCAGCGAGGGTTCCCCGTCCGCGCCCTTGGAGAAGTTGCAGATGTTGAGGATCAGCGGCGCGACCTCGCCGTCGAGCTTCTGCTGGTCGCGCAGCGAGGTCATCCAGGCGCCGGAGCGCTTCGACGGCCGGGCGAAGTAGTCGCCATAGAACAGCGCCTTGTGCTTGCCGTCCCGCCCCTTCATCTCCCAGACCCGGACGTCCGGATGCCAGACCGGCACGTTCTTGCGCTCCTCGAAAGTGACGCCGAACAGGCGCGTGGCACAGTCGAAGGCGGCGGCGATCATGTGATCGAGCGCGAGATACGGCTTGATCGCGGCGTCGTCGAAATTGGCGCGCTGAAGGCGCAGCTTTTCGGCATAGAAGCGCCAGTCCCAGGGGGCGAGCTTGAAATTGCCGCCCTCCTCCGTGATCAGCGCCTGCATGTCGTCGCGGTCGGCGAGCGCCCGCGCCCGGGCCGGCTTCCAGACCCGCTCCAGAAGGCCGCGCACCGCTTCCGGCGTCTTGGCCATGGAATCCTCGAGCCGGTAGGCCGCGAAGGTCGGATAACCCAGGAGATTGGCGCTCTCCTCGCGCAGCTTCAGGACCTCGACGATGGTCGCGTTGTTGTCGTTGGCATTGCCGTTGTCGCCCCGCGCGGTGAAGGCCTTGTAGACCTTCTCGCGCAGGTCACGCCGGGCCGAGCTCTTCAGGAACTGTTCGACCGAGGAGCGCGACAGGGTGACGATGGCCTTGCCGGCCATGCCGCGTTCTTCCGCCGCAGCCTTGGCGCTGGCGACAAAACTCTCCGGCAGGCCCTGGCGGTCGGCTTCGCCGAGCTCCATGAACCATTCCTGCTCGTCGCCGAGCAGATGATGACTGAAGCTGGTGCCGAGCTGGGCGAGTCTCTCGTTGATCTCCGCCATCCGCGTCTTGGCCTCTTCGGAGAGGCCGGCGCCGGAGCGGTGGAAGCAGGTGTAGGTGCGCTCGAGCAGGCGGAGCTGTTCCGGTGTCAGACCGAGATTGGCGCGGTTCTCGTGTAGCTGGGCAATGCGGCCAAACAGCACGGCGTTCATCATGATCGGATTCCAGTGCCGCGCCATCCGCAAGGAAACCTCCTTGTCGATCTCCAGAATGGCCGGGTTGGAATGCGCCGAGACGAGGTCGTAGAAGACCGAGGCGACCTTGCTGAGCAGCTTGCCCGAGCGCTCCAGCGCCGTGATGGTGTTGGCGAAGTCGGGCGCGGTCGGGTCGTTGGTGATCGCTGCGATCTCGGCGGAGTGGTCGGCGAAGGCCTGCTCGAAGGCCGGGAGGAAGTGCTCCGGCTTGATTTCGTCGAAGGGCGGGGTCGCAAACGGCGTCACCCACGCCTTCAGCAGCGGGTTGGTCTCGGAGTCCGTAGTTTGGCGGGGTTCTGACATTACAAGTCCCGATTTGTGGCTCGATTGTTGCGGCCAGCTATAGCACGCGATAGGGCTTTTTTGGGCCGTTTGCCCTTGCTCCCGGCTGCCTTTTCGGTGAGATTGCGGCCCTCCAAGCCTAGGACCCCTGAGCTCATGAACGCGACCTCCTCGTCTTCCCGTCGGATCGTCTGGCCGAGCGTCATCACCGTCGTCAGCGCCGCCATCCTGATCGGCGCCGAGGTGTTCGGCGCGGCGTTTGCCGGCGGCTGGGCGCTCGCGATCCTGTTCGGGCTGGGCGAGCAAGGCACGCACATCCTTCAGGCCACGCTGTTTGCGCTCGGCGTGCTCGTGATGACGGCCTTCATCCGCGCCGCTCAACGCGTCGAGCCGTTCACGAAGCGCGGCTGAAGCGCGGACGCTCGCGAGTGACGCGCGCCGCGCAGAAAACTTAACGCGCGTTCATCTTTCGCGTCGCGCGCGCAACACTGCGCAAGCAGATGTTAGGCAGTTCTGTTCGCAGCCTAAAAAATCTCTTGCGAAGCAGAGTCAAAACACTTATGTGCGGATTGCCCAATTTCGCACGTGCCTGTGGTCGTGTGTCAGTCGGTAGGTATCCGGACAAGAGGCCGGACAGCCGCCAAGGGGTGAAGAAGCCGAGGGGCTCTTCGGAAGTGTGGAAGTCGGAAGGCTCATCGCCGGAAGACGAAAGCAAACCCGGAGCGTCCAGCATCTCTCTCAAAGAGATGCCTTGTCGAAGGTGACTTTGCTCTTTGCAACCGTGACTGGCAGCCGGAGGCGAACCGGCGCACCCCGCTCTCAACGGGGGACGCGACTTAAAGCAACGACGGATCGGGCTTTTTTGGTCTCTACCGGCAGTCCAACGCCGGCGCGGGCTACTGAAAAGGCTTGTCCTTCATTGCCAGGTGTGCGGGCGGGAACATTCCCAACCAATCCACGGCAGCACAGTCTGATGTGAGTCTTTGGCTCGTCGCGCCTCCATCGCGCGATCTGGCCGGAGCGCTCTTATCCGACGTCATTTTTTGAACGGATCCCCGTCGCTGGGCCGTTTGGGAGAGTGCTATGACCGACCGTATCCAGGAATTCCTGCGCAACCGCCGCAGCGAGGGCCTCGACACCGAGCCGTGCCTCGTCGTCGACCTCGAAGTCGTGCGCGACAATTACCAGACCTTTGCCAAGGCGCTGCCCGACAGCCGCGTGTTCTATGCCGTCAAGGCGAACCCGGCGCCGGAAGTGCTGGCTTTGCTCGCCTCCATGGGCTCCTGCTTCGACACCGCGACGGTCGCCGAGATCGAGATGGCGCTGGCCGCCGGTGCGACGCCCGACCGCATCTCCTTCGGCAACACGATCAAGAAGGAGCGCGACATCGCGCGCGCCTTCGCGCTCGGCATTCGGCTGTTCGCGGTCGATTGCGCCGCCGAAGTCGAGAAGGTCGCCCGTGCCGCGCCCGGCGCAAAGGTGTTCTGCCGCATCCTCTATGACTGCGCCGGCGCCGAATGGCCGCTGTCGCGCAAGTTCGGCTGCGACCCGGAGATGGCCGTCGACGTGCTCGACGTTGCCAAGCGTCTGGGCCTGGAGCCGTGCGGCATCTCCTTCCATGTCGGCTCGCAGCAGCGCAAGGTGAAGGCGTGGGACCGTGCGCTGGCAATGGCCTCGCAGGTGTTCCGCGACTGCGCCGAGCGCGGCATCAACCTGACCATGGTCAACATGGGCGGCGGTTTCCCGACCAAGTACCTGAAGGACGTACCGCCGGTGGTGACCTACGGGCGCTCGATCTTCCGCGCGCTGCGCAAGCACTTCGGCAACCAGATTCCGGAGACCATCATCGAGCCGGGCCGCGGCATGGTGGGCAACGCCGGCATCATCGAGTCCGAAGTCGTGCTCATCTCGAAGAAGAGCGACGAGGACGAGGTGCGCTGGGTTTATCTGGACATCGGCAAGTTCGGCGGTCTCGCCGAGACCATGGACGAGTCGATCCGTTACGCCATCCGCACCCCGCGTGACGGCGCGGACATGACGCCGTGCGTGCTCGCGGGCCCGACCTGTGACAGCGCCGACGTGCTGTACGAGAAGAACCCGTATCCGCTTCCGGTGACGCTCGAGATCGGCGACAAGCTGCTGATCGAAGGCACCGGGGCCTATACGTCGACGTACTCGGCGGTGGCTTTCAACGGCATCCCGCCGCTGAAGACCTACCACATCTGATCCGCCTCGCGTCTGAGGCCAGACGAACCCGGGAGCCGGCTTGCCGGCTCCCTCCCTGACATTTCGATTTCTGACGACGCCTTGAACCGGCGTGCTTTGCGCACGTCAGTTTCAAGCGGGGACTGACGCGCCATGACTGCTCTTCGGAAGACACAAATTGACCCCACTTCGAAAGCCGCTCCGTTCGCGATCCGTGCGGAGCGTGCTGTCGACGTTGCGATGCGTGAAGCGCTGCTCGATGCGTCCTTTGGCGAGAACCGCCATGGCCGTACCTGTCAGCGCCTGCGTGACGGACGCGCACCCGCTGCCGGCCTTGCGCTGGCCGCGATGCGCGAGGGGAAGCTCGTGGGAACCGTGCGGCTGTGGCACGTCAGCGCCGGAGGCAGGCCCGCTCTGGTCCTCGGACCGCTGGCAGTGGACCCTGCCTGCCGCGAGCTCGGGATCGGCGCCGCGCTGATGCAACAAGCGCTGGCTGCCGCCCGGGCGCGCGGGCATGCCGCCGTGATCCTGCTCGGCGATGCCCCCTATTACGCCCGCTTCGGCTTCTCGGCCGCCAACACCGGCGAGCTGTCGCTGCCCGGTCCGTTCGAGCGCGACCGCCTGCTGGCGATCGAATTCACAACAGGCGCGCTGGACGGCGCCGCCGGGATGATCGTCCCGACTGGTGCGGCCCTGCCCAAACGAAGGGTAGTTCGCGCCCTCCAGGCGCGCGCGGCTTAAGGATCGCCATGATGGCGACGACCTAGCCGCGTTAAGCGGCAACGCCCGGCTGTGCCTGCGTTAAGCTCCATTCCTTTGGGGTTGCGCAGGCCGGCAAATTGCGTAAACCCCACGAAATTCCTCTTCAGTCGAGGCCTACGACCATGTCCCGCCGCCTGATTTCCACCGGCTCCCCGTTCGAGAAGACCGCCGGCTACAGCCGCGCCGTGATCGACGGCGAGTTCGCCTTCGTCGCGGGAACCACCGGTTACGACTACACCACCATGACGATGCCGGCCGATGTCACGAGCCAGTCACGCAACTGCTTCAAGACCATCGAAGCTGCCCTGAAGGAGGGTGGCTTCGAGATGGCCGACATCGTCCGCGTGACCTACTACCTCACCAACATCAAGGATGCGGACGCGCATTTCGCGGTCTGCGGCGAAGTCCTCGGCGAGATCCGCCCGGCCGCCACGCTTCTCGTCGTCTCGGCGCTCTACAAGCCCGAGATGAAGGTCGAAATCGAAGCCACCGCCAAGCGCCGCAGCGCTTGAGCCATCCCTCACCATTTGTTCGCCAGCACGTTCCGGAGAAACCATCCCATGAGCCCCGCCTCGCAGATCTACGCGAAGATCACTGGTCCCATCGTCATGGTCGGCTTCGGCTCCATCGGCAAAGGCACGTTGCCGCTGATCGAGCGGCATCTCGATTACGACAAGTCGCGCGTTACCGTGATCGACCCAAAGGACGAGGGTCGCAAGGCTCATTGCGAGAAGCACAATGTGCGCTTCATCCAGAAGGGCGTGACCAAGGACAATTATCGGGAGTTGCTGACCCCGCTGCTCACTGAGGGCGGCGGCCAGGGCTTTTGCGTCAATCTCTCGGTCGACACCGGCTCCACCGACATCATGGAGCTCTGCAACGAGCTCGGCGCTCTCTATATCGACACCGTCAACGAGCCCTGGCTCGGCTTCTATTTCGACTCCTCGAAAGGCCCGGAAGCGCGCTCCAACTACGCCCTTCGCGAAGCGACGCTGGCCGCCAAGAAGGCGCGCCCTGCGGGGTCGACGACGGCCGTCTCCTGCTGTGGTGCCAATCCCGGCATGGTCTCGTTTTTCGTCAAGCAGGCGCTGCTCAACGTCGCCGCCGATCTGAAGCTCAATGCCCCCAAGCCGAAGACAAAAGCCGAATGGGCGGACTTGATGCGACAAGCCGGCATCAAGGGCATCCATATCGCCGAACGCGACACCCAGCGCTCCAAGAAGCCGAAAGAGCCCGATGTCTTCGTCAACACCTGGTCGGTGGAAGGTTTCCTGTCGGAAGGCGTGCAGCCCTCCGAGCTCGGCTGGGGCACCCACGAAAAATGGATGCCCGAGAATGCGCGGACTCACGAAGCCGGCTGCGGCGCTGCCATCTATCTGATGCAGCCCGGCGCCAACACGCGCGTGCGCACCTGGTGCCCGACCCGCGGCGCGCAGTATGGCTTCCTTGTCACCCACAACGAGTCGATCTCGATCGCTGACTATTTCACCGTGCGCGACGCATCGGGCACGGCGGTCTATCGGCCGACCTGCCACTATGCCTATCATCCGGCTGACGATGCCGTGCTGTCGCTGCATGAAATGTTCGGCCGCGCCGCGAAGATGCAGGAAAAGCACCACATCCTCGACGAGAACGAAATCGTCGACGGCATCGACGAACTCGGCGTGCTGCTGTTCGGCCATGACAACAATGCCTACTGGTACGGCTCGCAGCTCTCCATCGAAGAGACCCGCAAGCTCGCGCCCTATCAGAACGCCACCGGCCTGCAAGTGACCTCCGCCGTGCTCGGCGGCATGGTGTGGGCGCTGGAAAACCCGAACGAGGGCATCGTCGAAGCCGACGAGATGGATTTCGATCGTCTGCTGGAAATTCAGCTGCCGTATCTCGGCCCGGTGAAGGGTTTTTATACCGACTGGACGCCGCTGACGGACCGTCCGGGACTGTTCCCGGAGGACATCGACACTAGCGATCCCTGGCAGTTCCGGAATGTTCTGGTGCGGTGAGGCGGCGTCGCGCCACGGCCACTGCTGTCATGCCCCGCGACCCGGCTACGCCAAGGCTTAGCCGAGGTTGAGGTCCAGGCGCGCCGAACTTTAGCGTAAGCGGCAGGCGGGGCATCCAGTACGCCGCAGCATCTCCGTATCCACGCACAGCCTCTGGAATACTGGATCGGCCGCCTTCGCGGACGATGACAGCACCCGCGTAGATGCAGAACCTACTTCCTCTCGATCGGCGGCGCGATCTTCTCGGCTGGGGCTGGCGGCAATGCTGGTTTCGCCGCGCCGGCAGCGCCCTGCGTCTGCGGTTCGGGCCGCGCGGGCTCTGGGGCGGGCGTGGTCGGCCGGTCGCCGCCGGGCTTGGCTTCCGCGGGCTTATTCTGATCGTCGGACGGCGTGCCCTGAAGGGGTTGCGTCGCTTGGGCTGTCTGCATCCGGGTCTCGGCGCGGATTTGCGCCAGCGACATGCCTGACACCACGACGCCTGCCGCGAACAGCGAGCAGGCGACCATCAAGTCGAGCTTCAGTCTGCGCTTGTCATATTGGCCGGGCATGTCGATCACCGCCTTTGTCTGCGGGATCAACGAAATTGCCGCTCTGCGGTTCCCGCCCGTGGCGGCCGGAACTCGACGGCTGCGCGCCACATGGCCCCATCCACGGTCGGAACGATGACAGATTAAAGCTCGAGCAGGCCGCCATCACCATTTTCGTCGGCGAACGCCAACAGCGTCCCCTTCGCGTTCCAGGCGAGCGCGGCGACTGCGGGCGTGGCGTTGCGGCGGACGAGGATCTCGGCGCCGTCCTCCAGACGGACCATCAGCACGGTGCCGTCGCTGTAGCCGGCGGCGAAGATGTCGTTCCTGGGGTGGCAGGCGACGACCGACACGCGCGCCTGCAGCGGCGCGAGCATCGCTGGCTCCTTGCCCATCGGGCCATCCTTGCTAGCGAACGGCCACAGGATCACCGTGTCGGCGCCCGAGGTCGCCAGCGCCTTGCCGCCCGCGCTCCACGACATCGAGCGGACGCGGCTGGGATAGCCGGTCATGCGCATGTGCCTGTTGTCGGCAAGCCGCCAGCCGTGCAGCGCCGATTCGTGCATCGTGGTGACCAGGAATTTGTTGTCCGGGCTGAAGGTGACGCCGAGATGCGAGCCGGCCCAAGGCAGGAATTCGGCCGACCCCGCCATGTTGGGAAACCACAGCGTCGCGCCGTTGTAATGGGCGATCGCGAGACGCTGGCCCTTCGGCGCAAACGCGAGGCCGCCGACGGTCGAGGGCACCTCGAGCGACTTCTCCTCGCTCTTGCCGCTCTTGAAGAAAGCAGTCTTGCCAGCCGACCAGGCGTAGGCACCGTCCGGATGCAGCGCCACCGCATCGATCCAGCGCCGTTTCGGGTCGGTCGCAAGCAGCGTCACTTCGCCTTTGGCCTCGAGCGACACGACTTTTCCATCGTCGCCGCCCATCACGAGGCGCTTGCCGTCGGAGGCGGCCGAGAGAATGCCGCCGCTGTGCACGGCGATCTTGCTGATCTCACCCTGGCTATCCACGAGCGCGACATTCTCCTCGCCGCCGACGAAGGCGGCGCGGTTGCCAAGGAAATGCACGGAGGTCACGACCATGCCGAGCGCGAGCGATTTGACGCGCTCGGTGACGGAGACGATCGAGGCGGAATCGGCGGGTGGCGTAAACTCTTTCATCACGAGACGATGCAGCTCTCAAAACCCTGGCGAATGAGGTCTTGCGGCAATTCGCGACCGATGAAGACGAGGCGGCTCTCGCGCGGCTCGCCGTCCTTCCATTTGCGCTGGTGGTTGCCCTCCAGCATCATGTGGACACCCTGAAAGACGTAGCGGTCATCATCGTCGTGGAAAGCAAGGATGCCCTTGGAGCGCAGGATCTTGCCGCCCTCCACCTGCACCAGGTTCTGAAGCCAGGGCATGAACACGTTCGGATCGAGCGGCTTGTCGGTCTTGAGTGACAGCGACTGCATGTCCTCGTCGTGATAGTGCTTCAGGCCGTGGCCGTGATCATGATTGTGATGATGGTCGTGATGGTGATGATCATGGTCGTGGTCATGATCCTCGGCATTCAGGAAGTCCGGCTCGATGTCGAGGATGCGGTCGAGGTCGAAAGCGCCGCGGTCGAGCACGTCCGCCAAAGCCACCGAGCAGCGCTCGGTGCGATGCAGTTTCGCATAGGGATTGATGGCGCGGATGCGGGCCTCGACCTCGGCAAGTTCTCCCTTGGAAACGAGATCGATCTTGTTCAGCACGATGACGTCGGCAAAGGCGATCTGGTTCTTGGCCTCAGGTGCATCCTTGAGGCGGTCGGATAGCCATTTGGCGTCCGCAACCGTGACCACCGCATCGAGGCGCGCGCTCTTCTGCACGTCCTCGTCGACGAAGAAGGTCTGGGCGACGGGGGCCGGATCGGCAAGACCGGTGGTCTCGACGATGATGGCGTCGAACTTGCCCTTGCGCTTCATCAGGCCTTCCATGATGCGCACGAGATCGCCGCGCACGGTGCAGCAGATGCAGCCGTTGTTCATTTCGAACACTTCCTCATCGGCACCGATGATGAGGTCGTTGTCGATGCCGATCTCGCCGAATTCGTTGACGATGACGGCGTATTTCTTGCCGTGGTTTTCCGACAGGATGCGGTTCAACAGCGTGGTCTTGCCCGCACCGAGATAGCCGGTCAGGACGGTCACGGGAATTTTTGGGGCGGTCGCTTCAGACATAACAACTCCGGACTTCGGGCTTTTCGCGCGACGCGAGGCGGGGTGGCCCCTGCCCTAGTGGTCAAGCGCACTGGTCAGGGCCTTTATATTGTGCCTGACCATATCAATGTAAGTGGGTGCAGGCCCCTTTTCGCCGGTCAAACCGTCCGAAATCAGGGTCCCGCCGACTTTTGAGCCGGTCTCCGCCGCGATCCGCCGGATCAGCCGGTCGTCGCTGATATTTTCCAGGAACACGGCTGGGATTTTTTGGGCCTTGATCTGGCCGATGATGGTGGCGATGTCCCGCGCGCTGGGCTCGGTTTCCGTGGAGACGCCGAGCGGCGCGATGAACTGGACGCCGTATTCGGCGGCGAAATAGCCGAAAGCGTCATGGGTCGAAATCACCTTGCGACGCTCCTGCGGGATCTTGGCCACGGCTGCGCGGACCTCGCGGTCGAGCGTTTCGAGCTTTTCCAAATAGGCCTTGGCCTGGGCGCGGAAGAACTCCGCATCGTCAGGGTCGGCCGCGGCCAGCGCATTGGCGATGTCGGTGACGTAGATTTTAGCGTTGGGGACGGACTGCCAGCCATGCGGATCTGCGGCAGAGCCGAGCTTGAGCGGCGCGATGCCGGCGCTCGCGGTGACCACCTGCGCCTTGCTGCCCGAAGACTGCACGAGCCGTGGCAGCCAGCCCTCGAGACCAAGCCCGTTGACGATGACCAGCTTTGCGTCCGCGATCCGCTTCGCATCGCTTGGCGCGGGCGCGTAGACATGGACGTCGCTGTCGGCCCTGACCAACGTCGTCAGATTGATCCGTTCGCCGCCGACATTACGGACGAAGTCGGCCAGGATCGAGAAGCTCGCGACGACCTTCAGTTGCTCAGCGGCGTGCAGCGGCGAGGCGATCAGCATAAGCACACAAAGCAGGATGCGCCGCATCGCTATCACGCTTCCAAATGCCGGCCGGGAAACAGCTGCCTAACGACGCCGCCGACCCGGCCGAACAGGACGGAGACGGTGTAGAGCGCGCTCGCCACCAGAATGATCGCAGGGCCCGACGGCACACGGGTCTGGAACGACAGCACGAGACCTGCATAGCCGGACACGGCGGCAGCGACGACCGCGATGCAGATCATGACGGTGAGATCGCGCGACCAGAACCGCGCGATGCCGGCCGGCAGGATCATCAGGCCGACCGCGAGCAGCGTGCCGAGCGCCTGAAAGCCGTTGACGAGGTTGATCACGACCAGCGCGAGGAAAGCGAGATGCGCAGGCCCGCCGGCCCGGCTGACGGTGCGCAAAAACAGCGGATCGACGCTTTCGATCACCAGCGGACGGTAGATCACGGCGAGCACCAGCAGCGTGACCGTGGCGTTGAATGCGACGACCAGCAGCGTCTGGTCGTCCATCGCGAGAATATTGCCGAACAGCACGTGTAGCAGGTCGATATTGGTGCCCTTGATCGAGACGAGGGTGACGCCGAGCGCCAGCGAGGCCAGATAGAAGGTCGCGAGCGAGGCATCCTCCTTCAACCCGGTCGAGCGCGCGACGAGGCCTGCGAGGATTGCGACGGCAAAACCTGCGATCAGGCCTCCGGCCGTCATCGCGAACAGATTGAGGCCGGAGAGCAGGAAACCGACAGCGGCGCCGGGGAGGATTGCATGTGCCATGGCGTCGCCGACCAGGCTCATCCGCCGCAACATCAGGAACACGCCGATCGGCGCACCCGCGAGCGACAGCGCGATAACGGCCGCGAGCGCACGTCGCATGAACTCGAATTCGGTGAACGGGCCGATCAACGCGTCATAGAGCATCGGATATCAAGCCGCCCGTGAGCGGGCATCATCGGCCGAGCAGGTGGCGGCGCTGTCGTCGAAGGCTTCGCACATCCGCATTGCGACCAGCAGGTTTTCCGGCGTCAGCACCTCCGCCGTCGGCCCCCACACCACGGGACCGCGCGCCAGCACCAGCGTCTCGCTGAAATGGGTGCGCACCATCTCCATGTCGTGCAGTGCGGCGAGCACTGTGCGGCCCTCGCCATGCCAGTGCTTCACCAGCGTCAGCAGATCAGCCGTGGTCTTGCTGTCGATGGCGTTGAAGGGCTCGTCCAGCACGATCAGCCGCGCGTCCTGGAGCAGTACGCGCGCGAACAGCACGCGCTGCATCTGGCCGCCCGAGAGCGTGCCGATTGGGCGGTTTTCGAAACCGTTGAGGCCAACGGAAGCGATCGCGCGGAGGATCTTTTCGCGCGCCGCCTTGCCGATGCCGCCGAACAGGCCGGTCCCACGCCACAGCCCGGTGGCGACGAAGTCCAGCACCGAGATCGGGAAGCTGCGATCGATCTCCGCACTCTGCGGCAGATAGGCGATATCGCGGCTGTCGAGCCCGCCGAGATGGATGCTGCCGTCGAGCGGCCTGAGGATGCCGACGATGCCCCGCAGCAGCGTCGACTTGCCGGCGCCGTTCGGGCCGATCACGGCCAGCAGCGCGCCCGGCGCGACCTCCCCATTGAGGTGGTGCACGGCCGGATGGCGGTCATAGCCGAGCGTAACGTTGTGGAAATGCAGCGCCGCCATGGTCACCTCATCGCCAGGAAGACCACGCCCCAAAGCACGGCGCAGACCGCGAGCGCGGCCGCGAGACGGGCGGCCATCGTCATGCGCAGGATCGACCAGTGCGCCGCCTGAGCCGGATGCGGAGAGGCCGCACCGTGGACATGTGCGTGGGTGTGATCGTGTCCATGCGAATGCCCGTCGTCATGGGAATGGCCATGAGCATGATCGCTATGATGGGCTTGGGACGCGGCGGGAACCATTCCTGGATGTTATATTATAACATTACAGCTGTCCATGCCGGGCTCAGGGTTTGCCGATCAGCATGGCGATGGCGGCGGCGACGAACGGGAACGGCACCGAAACCGCGCAGCGGAACCAGACGAAACGGGCCGGCATGAACGGAATTTCCCACAAAATCACCCGTTGGAAGGCAAATAGCGCCCAAGCGACGACATAGGCGACCACCTGCGGCACCCCACCACCCGATTTCAGGGCCACCGTCCCGATCGAGAACCCGATCACCGGGCCACCGGGCGTCGCGGCCCCGGCGACCACGGCAGTCGCGACCCCGAGCCAGCCGCTGTCCGGGCCGAGCCAGCCGCTGATCACCTCCTGTGGGATGATAGCGGCGATGTAGCCGGAGCCGATCACCCCCAGCGCGATCCGCGGCACGATGTTGATGAAGTCCATCGAGCCTTCGCGCAGCGAGGCCTTGAACACTGGTGGGCCGCGGCGAAAGGCGATCAGACCGACGCCGAACACCGAACCCCACAACAGGATGTCGATCAGGAGCGCGGCGCTCATGTCTCGTCGTCCTTCATGGCCGGCTTCGGATAAAGCCGGACATAGACGAAGCGGCCGAGCGCGCCTGCGAGCACCGGCAACGGCAGCGAGATGACGATGCGCCACAGCGTGAAGTCGGTGCCCATAATCGGGATTTCCCAGGCGACCGCCCGGCCATAGCCGATCAAGGTCCAACTCACGACCATGGCGATGGTGGCACCGAAATCGGCGCCGACCGCCAGCAGCGCACTCGCCACGGGATAGGCGGTGAAGGGACCGCCGGGCAGGATCGCGCCGAAGGCGGTGCCGATCAGAAGGCCTTTCAGGCCCGATTTCGGCCCGAGCGCGCGCGAGACTTTTTCGTGCGGCAGGATCTCGGAGATGAACGCACCGAGCAGGCAGCCGGCCAGCACGCGGGGCAGGATGCCGCCGAACAGCGAGAGATCGTGGGTCAGTATCTCGAGAACACCGTCGGTGCCATCACGCCGCCAGACCAGACCTGCGCTCACCGCCACAAGGGCTGCGATGATGATGGTCGACCAGCCGATCGGCTTGCGCAGGCGACCCGGCCGCGGCTCGGATTCCGCGTCCTCGGCGGATGCCGGGTCTTTCGAGGAAGGATCTGACAACGGGCGCGTTCGGCTCGAGGGCGATGCCCGTCCTGCTTAAGGGCGCCGCAGATGCGATGCAAACAGTACGATGACGGGAGCGATGCGCACCTCGCGCAGGGCCATGCGAGGCGAAGTGCGAATTCCGCACAACAAAAAGGCGGCCGCGCCTCGACCGCCTTTCAATTCCGTCATTCCGGAGCGGCAAAGCCGGCCCCGGAATGCGTGAAGCCCAGGCCTCGTCGAACTCAGGCCTTGTCGAACAGCGACTCGACGTATTCCCAGTTCACGAGGTTCTCGACAAACGCCTTCAGATAGTCGGGACGGCGGTTGCGGTAGTCGATGTAGTAGGAGTGCTCCCAGACGTCGCAGCCGAGGATCGGGGTGGCGCCGTGCACCAGCGGATTCTCGCCGTTCGGGGTCTTGGAAATCTCGAGCTTGCCGTTCTTGACCTGGAGCCAGCACCAGCCGGAGCCGAACTGGCCGACGCCGGCCGCCTGGAAGTCCGTCTTGAACTTCTCGAAGCCGCCGAGGTCCTCGTTGATCTTCTTCTCGATCTTGCCCGGCAGCTTGGTGCCGCCGCCATTGGGCTTCATCCAGCTCCAGAAATGGATGTGGTTGTAGTGCTGGCCGGCATTGTTGAACACCGCGGGGTTCTTGCCGAACGAGCCCTTGACGATCTCCTCAAGGGACTTGCCTTCCCATTCGGTGCCCTTGAGCGCGTTGTTGCCGTTGGTGACATAGGCCTGATGATGCTTGTCGTGGTGGAATTCGAGCGTTTCCTTCGACATGAATTGTCCGAGGGCGTCATAGGCGTAGGGGAGTGGGGGCAGCGTAAAGGTCATGGGTGTTGTCCGCGACTGATGGGGAACGAGACTTAACGGTCACCCCTTATAGAAGGTTCCGCGGCTGTTAAATACCGCGAATTTTCCAAAAGGCATGGTGCGGCGGCTTAGCCGGATTGCATAAAATCGTCGCAAGAATGTAGGGCGTTTGAACCAGGCCATAAAATATCATTGCCTTTGAGGTGCTTATGGCAGAACGACACGCACCGACGGCGCGGAGACGCGAAAGAGAGAGCCATGAGCATCGAGATCGACATTTTGAACGGCGACGCCTCTTGGCGGATCGCGGAGCCGCTGCACCAGGCGGTCTTCGGACCTGATATCGTCGGGAAGCAGCCCTGGGCCCACGTCAAATGGGCCAATGCCGACCTGCGCGTTCTGATCGAGACGCCCGAGGATGGTCTCGTCTGCCATGTCGGCATCTATTTTCGCACCGTCACCTGGAACGGGCAGAAGGTTCACATCGGCGGCATCGGCGGCGTCTGCACGCGGGAGGACCGGCGCGGCCGCGGCTATGCGACCATGGCGATCGATGCCGCGGTGCATACCATGCGCGCCAACGAGGCGGTCCGCTTCGCGCTGCTGTTCTGCGAGCCGCACAATGTCGCGTTCTACGAGGCCCGCAGCTGGCTCCCCTTCAAGGGCGAGGTCTATTGCGAGCAGCCGGAGGGGCGGATCCGCTTCACCCACATGGCGCCCTATGTCTGCAACATCGTCAGCGCGCCGACACTCGGCACTATCGACCTCTGCGGCCTGCCCTGGTGAGCCCTGCGTGAGGCGCGGCTGGTGCCGGCGCTGCGCGCCATATAATATGTCGATCATCATCCAATATTCCGCGCGGTGACACATGACGATCGACGCCTCGATAGACGCCATGCCGCCGCCTGCCCCGGTCGCCTCGCCCATCGCCAGCTTGCTGACGGCCCCGATCCTGCCGACGCTGCTGCGGCTCGCGATCCCCAACATGATCGCGATGGTCGGCAGCACGCTGGTCGCGGTCGCCGAGACCTCCTATATCGGCCGGCTCGGCACCATTCCGCTCGCAGCGATCGCGCTGGTGTTTCCATTCGCCATGCTGACGCAGATGATGAGCGCGGGCGCGATGGGCGGCGGCGTCTCGTCTGCGATCAGCCGCGCGCTCGGCGCAGGCGACCGGAACCGTGCGGCGACGCTGGCGCTGCATGCCGCCATCATCGGCCTCTGCGGCGGGCTTTTCTTCACGGTGACGATGCTCGTCTTCGGCCGCTCGTTCTTCGCGCTGCTGGGCGGGCGCGAGCGTGTGCTCGAGGAAGCCAGCGGCTATTCGCAAATGCTGTTCTCCGGCGCGGTCGCGATCTGGCTCGTCAACACGCTGGCCTCGGTGATCCGCGGCACCGGCGACATGCGTCTGCCCTCGATGGCGCTGATCGGGACGAGCGTGCTCCAGATCGCGCTCGGCGGCACGCTGGGGCTCGGCCTGTTCGGCGTGCCGCAATTCGGCATGCCCGGAGTGGCCGCCGGTCAGTTGATCGCATTCACCTGCGCTGCGATCTTCTTCCTCTGGTATCTCTGGTCCGGCCGCAGCCGGCTGCCGCTGGATTTCGGCGCCTTCCATTTCGATCGCGCGTTGTTCTTCGACATCCTCAAGGTCGGCGCGGTCGCCTGCCTGTCGCCGCTCCAGACCGTGCTCACCATTTTGATCTTCACCAAGATCCTGGCGACCTTCGGCACCGAGATGCTGGCCGGTTACGGCATCGGCTCGCGACTGGAATTCTTGCTGATCCCGATCACCTTCGCCTTCGGCATCGCATCGGTGCCGATGGTCGGCATGGCGATGGGCGCCGGACAGGTGAAGCGCGCGCGGCGCGTGGCCTGGACCGCGGCCGGGGCCTCGGGACTTACCGTCGGCCTGATCGGCCTCATCATCGCGCTCGATCCATCCCTGTGGGTTTCGCTCTTCACCAGGGATCCCGGCGTTGCCGCCGCCGCGCACAGCTACTTCCACTGGGCAGGCCCGACCTTCGTGTTCTTCGGCGTGGGCGTGTCGCTGTATTTCTCCTCGCAAGGCGCGGCGCGGGTCGGCGGTCCCGTGCTCGCCTCCACCGCGCGGCTGCTGATCGTCGCGATCGGCGGCGGCGGCCTCATGATGGCGCAGGCTCCGGCCTGGACCCTGTTCGCGCTGGTCGGCGGCGCCATGGCGGTATTCGGGCTGTCGACCGCGGCCTCGGTCGCCTTCGTGCGCTGGGTCAAATAAGCGCAGGTCATTGCACGCAGGCAAATAAACGCGGGAATGTGATTCCATCCGGATTCGCTGCGGGTCGAAGGCTGCGTCGGCGCGCTCTGCGGCGGCGAAACCTGGACGCGGGCGGGGCGCTAGCGCTTCACGCCGTCATCGCCTTCAGCGCCGTCGCCGCCGAGGCGTAGCCGCCCCGCGCGCCGTCGATAAAATGGACGTGATCGCTGCGCAACGCCGACGGGGTGAAGCAGGTCATCATCGCAGCGTCCTGCTGATAGAGGCCGTAACGCACGATGCCGTCGCGCGCGGCAATCGCGAGGCGATCGCTGAGGGCCCGTTCGAGCTCCGGCGTACAGTCGAGGATCATGCGCAGGCCGTCGTCATATTTTCGGAAGTCGGAGTTCTCCACGACCTGCCGTGTATAAAGCTTCGGCACGAAGCCGCCGACTTTGAGATCGAAGCGCATGATCAGATAGACGAAAAGGGTGTAGGCCAGCACGCTGGCGCGGCGTGCGAGCAACGGACCTCCGCGCTTGGTGCGCGCCTCATATTCCAGCCCTTGCGGCGGCCATGTCAGCGGCGGCCCTTGTGGCGGCACGGGACGACCGGCATCCGGGCTGCGCTCGACGAGATGGATGATGTCCTCGATCACGTTGCGGAATGCCGAGGGATCGGCGCCTTGGGCCGGCATGACCAGCACGGACAGGATCAGGCCGCGCGCAGCCGGAATCACCTCGAAGCGGCAGGACAGGCCGGAGAGATCGGGCTGCGTCCCCGCGGGCGCTTCGGTGATCGCAAACTCGCCGCGCTTCATCGCTGCGTCCGCCCAGGCGAGCCCGCCGCCAGAAAACATCGCATAGGACAAATTGGCCGACGGTCCGAAGCGCGCGACGCGCACGTCTAGGCCATGCGCGCGAATGACGCTCACCGGCACCAGCGCGACGCGCATCCGCAAGTCGAGATCTTCCCGCACCCAGGTCGCGGTCGCAGCCAAAGCCTCGCGGGCCAGTTCGAGATCATTAGGCGCGACCGCAAAACTCGCGCCGTCGCCGCCGAACACGAAGGGAAATTCGCGTCCCTCCAATGCATTCGTCACGGCCGCGATCACGGCGGCACCGGCCATGTTCACCGCCTTGTAGCGCTGCGCCGCGATGGCCTTGGTCGAATCCACGATGTCGGCAACGCCGACGCTCCAGTCGTCGGGCAGCGGCGAATACAAAGCGGGGTCCATCAGACTGGTGAAGCCGCGAAAGACCGGAATGCCGCTATAGAACGCTGATGTCATCGGATGATGCCGGATGGTTGGGACGCACGTCCAAAGGGACATACGTAGAAGAATCGATTCGGTTCGCCAGGCGCGCGCCCTTGCAACCATTGGCCGAAATGGACCCGGACAACAAGATGAGGGCGCACTGCAATGCCACAGAAGGTCATTAAACGGTTGACCGTAAATGGCGTCTAGTCTCGATGATCTGACATGGTTGCGCGGGAACATCGACGTGTCCGACTTCGACAGGAAGGACTCCATCGCTCCGGCAAGCCGGCGCACTGGGCATAATCCGATCAGCGCGGTGAAGACGCCGGAAAGCCTGACCGCGGCCGTGGATAGCTGGGCCGAAACCCATCACCTGTAGCGCTCGGAAGCCATCCGTAAGCTGGTCGAGCTCGGCCTGAAGGTCGCGCCCCCGGCACTCCCGCCAGGGCACCCGCTCGCTTCGGATGCCACCAGGATCGAAGAGCTTGCGGTGCGTGAACTCGAGGGACTGCTCGATCCTGCGCTGTCTGAAGACGAACGCGAGCGCCGGATCCGCCGCCTGACCGAGGGCCCGCCGGAGTTCTCACACGAACGGATTGACCTGCCGAAGCATCGGACCTGAATGTCTAGTGCAGCTTCTCGCCCACGCGCTTGCGTAGCGCGGAGGCGGGAACGTCATGGCAGCCGACAAGACGCACGAATTTCTGCGGATACATTTCGTAACCGTGGTCACCGGAATTTTGGTGAGACATCGGCTCGCAGTGAACGGGCTCGCAGTGAACGTCGCTTTGCTGTGCGCAAGATGGCTTTACCGACGCCTTGCCCGGGCTCGAAGCGGTCATGGACTGCTCCCTATCGATTAGGGCAGATCGATTGACGTAACCCAATCGATTGCGCGGGATCTTACGACCCAATCCGGATGATGTCATTGCGCCGGATCAATGCAATTGTGGCGATGGAGTTCCGCCTACGCCGTGTTGCCCGCGTCGACCGTAAACACGGTACCCGTGACATTGCGACCGCCCTCTCCCAGCAAATACTCCACCATCCGCGCGACGTCGTCGGTCTCCGGCAGGCGGCGCAGCGCGCTACGGCCGGCGATGCGCTTGCGGCTGTCGTCGGACAGATTGTGCGTCAGCTCGGTGTCGATGAAACCGGGCGCGATCGCGTTCACGGTGATGCCGAGCTTGCCGACCTCGCGCGCGAGCGAACGGGTGAAGCCGGTGGCGGCGGCCTTGGTCGCACCGTAAACCGAGAGGCCGTTATAGCCGGTCGTCGCGATAATCGAGGAGATGTTGATGATGCGGCCGGCACCGTCGGCCATCATCTGCCGCGCGACATATTTGGTGAGAATGATCGGCGACAGCACGTTGAGCTGCACCAGCGCCTCGATCTCGGAATTGTGCATGGTCGCGAGCAGGCCTTCGGTGCCGAGGCCGGCATTGTTGACGAGGCCGTAGATCGGTCCGAATTCGTCGCGCACGAGTTTTGCATAGGCAGGGATCGCGTCGATCACGGCGAGGTCGCAGGCGCGGAAATGCAGGCGCCCCTCCGACCCGGCAATCGCCGCCTTGAGCTCGTCGCTCTCGCGCCGCGCCGCCGCGATCACGTTGTAGCCGCCATCAACAAGCCGCTGGCCGATCGCAAGGCCGATACCGCGGCTACCGCCGGTGACGAGAACATTATGCATCGGTGCGCGCCAGTTTGCCGGCCGGGGTGACGTCGAGCGCCTCGACGAAGCGGATCACCGCCGGCACCTTGTGGGAGGCGAGCTGAGCGCGGCACTGATCCAGAATCTGGTCGCGGATCTCTTTCGCGCGCGCCGGATCGGTGCCGTCGGCGAGGATCACGTCGGCGACGACGATGCCGCCGGTGATCGGGCTCTTGCGTGACTTCGCCCGCGACATCCGCACATCGAGATGACGGTTGATCACCGCCTCGATCTCTTCGGGGTGAACCTTCAGCCCACCGATATTGATGATGCCGCCGCGGCGGCCGACGAAATAGTAGCGGTCGCCGCGCAATTCGACGATATCGCCGCTATCGACATACCCGTCTGCATCGGTGAGCGCAGCCGCGTCGCGACCGATATAGGCGTGCGCCGTGCGCGTCGAACGGATACGTAGCGAGCCGTCGACGACCTTCATTTCGACGCCGTTGCGGTTGCCGAGATAGTCCGCCGGAAAGCCTTCCAGCCCGTCATTGACGGCAAAGCCGACGCCGGCCTCGGTTGACGCATAGGCATGGCCGACGGAGGAATTCGGGAACGCCGCTTTCAGGCCGTCCAGCACCGCCTGGTCGGCGATCTCGCCGGAGAGGCGGACATAGCGCGGCGCGAACTGCGCGGCCGAGCCGCTCATCAACAGCTTGCGCCAGTGCGAGGGCGTGCCGGAGATGTGGGAGACGCCCCGCGCGTTCAGCCGCGTGACGTGATCGGCGAGCGCCTCATGCGGATCGGACAGCACCATCGAGCCGCCCGAGAGGACGGCGCGGAGGAATATCTGCAGGCCGCCATAGCGGCGGATGTCGTAGAACGTCGCCCATACCGGCGCGGGTCCGCGCGCCGGGCCTTCGGCGACGATGGCGCCGGTGAGTGCTTCCAGCGTATGGCCGACGATTTTCGGCACGCCCGACGTGCCCGAAGTGAGCATCAGCCATTCCGTGGCGCGCTCGGTCCTGGCCGGCGCTGTGGCTTGAAGCGGCAGTTGTGCGGTGACGACCAGCGGCACGCCAGTCTCGGCCCAGCGATCGGGCTCGTCGGTGACGACGGCATCGATCCCGGCATCCGCCGTCAGCGCGTCGAGATGCGCCGGGTTGAGATCCGGCGGGCACAGCAGCATGCGGCGGGCAATACCGTCGAGCTCGATCATGGCAAGACTCGATCGGAGCTGGTCGGACAATTTCAGCAGCACCGCGCGGCCGGACAGCTCGCCCAGGCGGCCACCCAGGACCGTCTGCGACAGGATATCCGTCAACGACACGACATCGTGCGCGTCCGACAGCGTGCGGCCGGTCAGCTCCGCGCCGAGATGGTCGCGGAGCGCAAAGATCTCACGCGGGGACATTTTCGTAGGCCCGCACGAAATCGCCCACGGTGGCGGGGAACGCTGCGTCCTCGGAAATGGTGAAAGGGTCGACGCCGGTCTCGTCCTCGAGGCGCGCCACCAGGATGGCGAAGGCGAGCGAGTCGAAGCCCGTCTCGTGCAGGGACAGCTCGTCCGAGAGTGCGGGAAGCGCGACGTGCTGCTCTTTGGCGATCTGCTGGATCGCTTCAATGACCTTAGACCGTACCGACATGGCTGGCTCGCTTCTGTTGTCGTTCGTGTTGCGGCGGTTCTTGATGACCGCCTCCCTTGCCCGTTTGTTTACCCGACAGAAGTAAATGGCTTCTTGGACAATTCGGATAAAATTGGACCTATCTGGCGGATTTTCGCGCGGCTAGAGCCGGATCGTACCCTGGTTGATTTGCGCATACGTCTCCGCGTCCAGCGCGACATAGGCGCCGGTCTTCGGGTCCAGCATGAACAGCGGATCGGAGACCGCGCCGGGATCAAATCCCTCGCGCGCGAGCTCGCCCTTCTTCTGCTTGAAGGTCTCGGTCGCATCGAGCTCGCGCGAGATGCGTATGAAGACGGGATGAGCATAGGCGGGCAGGCGCTGTGCGAGATGGGCGGGCAGTGCCTCGACGGCGAAGCCTTCGTTCACCACGATCGCACTCATGCCGGCGCGGCCGTCGGTGCCGGGAATGCCGACGCCGTAGGTGGTGGCGTCGATCACGCCGGTGAAATCGCGCATGGCGTCGTTGACCTCCGAAGTCGCGACGTTCTCGCCCTTCCAGCGAAAGGTGTCGCCGATGCGGTCGACGAAGTGGAAGAAGCCCTTCTCGTCGAGCCGCATCAGGTCGCCGGTGCGGAACCAGGAATCGCCCTTGGCAAAGACATCGCGCAGGATCTTCTTCTCGGTCTCGCTCGCCTCGGTGTAGCCCTCGAAGCGGCCGCCGCCCTCATCCGCCGTGCCGATGCGGCCTATGGCTTCGCCGGCCTCGCCGCGCGCGCAGGGGATACAAAACCCCTCCGCATTGCGCAGCGGGGCGCCGTTATCGGGCTCGAGCTTGACGAGACCGGCAGGGAAACGATGCGCAAGCAACGGCGGAACGCGGCCGATCGCGCCGGGCTGGCCCTCGACGTTGAACAGCGAGAAATTGCCTTCCGTCGCCGCGTAGAATTCGAGGATGCGCGGAATGGCGAAACGCGCCTGAAAATCGTCCCAGATGTCACCGCGTAGGCCGTTGCCGCAGACGAGCCGCAGGCGATGCCGGTTCTCGTATTCCGACGGCGGCGCCTTGAGCAGATAGCGGCAGAGCTCGCCGATATACTGGAACAGCGTACAGTCGTGGCGCACGATGTCGGGCCAGAAATTCGAGGCTGAGAATTTATCCGCGATCACCACCGAGCCCCCGGCAGCGAGCATGCTGCATGGTGCCACGATGCCGCCAACCGAGTGGAACAGCGGCAGGCAATCGTAGAGCCGGTCCTGCGGCGTCGCGCCGGTGAGGCCGGCGAACCAAAAGCTCCAATTGAGGATGCGGCGATGGCTGATGCTTGCGGCTTTCGGCAGGCCGGTGGTCCCGGACGTGTAGATCAGCAGGGCCCGGTCGTCGATGGTGACGTCACCACGCTCGTCCGGCGAAAGCGGCCGGTCATCGAGGGCGTCGAGCGCGACATCGATCGGACGCTCGCTGCGGGCATCGCCGTGGGTCCAGACCTTTGCTTCCGTCTTCAAGTGCGGCAACGGCCCGGCCAGCTCCGCTGCAAGCTCATGCGCAACAATGATGTGAGCGGGCTTTGCGACTCCGACGCAATGCGCGAGCGAGTGCCCGACGAGCTTGGTGTTGATCAGCGCGACCACGCCGCCGACGCGGCTGATGCCGAGCCAGGCCGCGACATAATCGATGCCGTTCGGCATGATCAGCGCGACAGTGCCGCCCTTGGCCACACCGGCCGAGCGCGCCCAGCGCGCATAACGATTGATGCGTTTCGAAAGTCCCTCATAGTCGAGGCTCGCGTCATCGGTGGTCAGCGCAACGCGATTGGGCTGGCGCTGCGCCCAATCGTCGACGACATCGGCGAACAGCCGGCCCGGCAACGTCTCGATCCGTGCGGTGAGCTCGATCGCCTTCAGCCAGATTTTCGAAGCCGAAGGTGCGCGCGCGGCTTTCGGTTGCTCGATGACGCCGGTTGTCATGCCGTTCATTCTTTCGGAACGTGTCTGCGGGTTTCCGGCAGCTTAGCTCGCACGCCCTGCCCAGATGTTAAGAGACAAGGTAAAACCGGGTTAGTGCACGATTAACTCTAGTGATCCTTTACCAAACCGGAGGCGATCGAGGTGCGCCGCCTGGCAGTTCTTGCAATAGCAAAGCCAGTTGTCGGGGCGTGAGGCTAGGCGGCTCCGGGCAAACGGGTTAGTCTTTTTGACCCTGCATTGTCCCGGTTGCGAAAGGGAGACGACCTGTGGCTCTCGGCTCGTCTGAATTTCCCGTCCAGGCCGCGCCGTTCGAGCAGCCGCTGACCAATTTTGCCAATGGCCTGAGGCGCGGACAGGTCAAGGTGGTCGCGATCGGCTCGTCGACCACGGCGGGCGAAGGAGGCATCGCGCCCTATCCGCAACGATTGCTGGCGGACCTTCGGAGCATATTTCCGAAGCCCGGGATCGATGTCATCAACCGGGGCGTCGGCGGCGAAGAGGCTCCCAAGGAGCTTTTGCGGTTCAAGCACGACGTCTTCGACCAGAAGCCGGATCTCGTGATCTGGCAGGTCGGCACCAATGCGGTGTGGCAATCGGCCGATCAGAATCCACCGACCTTTGACGAGACCAGGAGGGCCATCGCTGACGGCGTCGATCAGCTGCTTGTGGACGGAGGGATCGACGTCATCCTAATGGATCTGCAATATGTGCCGGCGGTGCTGACGCCGGCCAAGGCCGACAAGGCGAACGCGATGGTCGCAGCGATCAGCGAGATCGCGCATGCAAAGCGGGTCAACGTCTTTCGCCGCTTCGCGCTGATGAAGGGCTGGCACGACGTTGCAAGAATTTCGTTCGACCGCATGGTCGACCCGGGCGACGACAGCAGGCTGCACGCAAGCGACTGGACCACGGACAAGATGACCTGGCAGTTGACCGACGCGATCGTCACCGCGGCCAACGAGGCGCCCCACGGCAGCTAGCCCTGCATACTCCGTCTGATTGACGGCCGAACGGGCGGTGGGCCCTAGCCGCCTCGCTGATGGCGCAAGCGCTGCGGGGGTGCGTTGAACGGATAATACGGATTGAGATCGCAGCTGGCGGAGCGGCCGGAAGCCGTAGCTCGGCACTGCGGCACTGAGGTGAAGGAGCAATCGTACCACTCCCCGCCACCGCCGTTTGCACCGGAATAGACGTGCATGCAGACGGGATAGCGCGGATCGAAGGTCTGTGCATGCGACGGCGCGGCCGTGAGCAGGGCACCGACGGTCATGATCAGTCCGAACAAGCGATGCATGAAAATTCCCCCTGAAGGCCGTTGCGGACCGCTAGTGCACGTTCTTGTGGCGCCGGCGCGGCGGCGGCGGGGGTTGGTCGAACGCATAGTAGGGATTGACGTCGCAGCTTGCCGAGCGGCCCGAGGCCGTGGCGCGGCACTGCGGCAGCGAGGTGAAGGAGCAATCGAAATAATCGCCACCGCCCCCGCCAAAACTACCGGGCGTATAGACGTGCATGCACACCGGGTAACGCGGATCGTAGGTCTGGGCGCTGGCATCTGCCGCCACGAACAGCGTGGCAATTGCGGTCAGGGTCAGGATCGGCAAACGCATGGAGAAATCCTCGAATCTGTCATGTCGGCCATGTCGGCGGCCCGGATACCGGCTACCTCGTATGGCATAACACCATGGCAGAGGCGACCGTTCCTGCGCGCAGTTGACGGCAAGGTGAGTGCGGTGCACTGCGCCCGCTACGCGCCGAGCCCTTGCAACACCAGCCGGTTCAACCTTGCCGCAAACGCCGCAGGGTCCTCCGGCAGCTCGCCGTCCAGGATCTGCGCCTGTTCGAGCAGGAGCAGGCTGAGATCGTCAACCGTCTTGGAGCCGGCCTGAGCCTTCGTGATCGCCGTCACCAGCGGATGGCGCAGGTTGATCTCAAGGATCGGCTTGGTGCGCATGCCACGGTTCTGCTGAGACAGGATGCGCTCGAGCTCGCGGCTCGGGCCCTGGCTGTCGGCGACGAGGCAGGACGCGGAGCTGGTAAGACGCGTCGAGGCCTTGACGTCGCTGACGCGCTCGCCGAGCGCGGCCTTGATCACCGCGATGGTGGCGGCCTCGTCGGCGGGCGGCTCGTCCTTTTTCGCCTCGTCGGCTTCGTCGACGCGCGGGATCAGGTCGAGATTGAGATCGCCCTGGCTCAGCGACTTCAGCGGCTTGCCGTCAAACTCCGAGGGCATCGAGGTCCAGAAGGCGTCGACGGGATCGGACAGCAGCAGAACTTCGATGCCGCGCGCAGTCGCCGCCTCGAGCCGGGGGTTCGACTTCAGCCGGTCGATGCTGTCGCCGACGAGATAATAGATCTCGGTCTGGTTCGGCTTGAAACCGGCGACGACGTCCTTGAGCGAGCGCTTCTCGCCCGAGGTCGTGGTGAAACGCGACAGCGCGAGCAGCTTTTCTCGGCGTTCGAAATCCTCGTAGATACCTTCCTTCAGCACCGCGCCGAAGGCCTCCCAGATCTTCGCGAAGTTCTCCGGATCCTTCTCCGCCAGGCTTTCGAGCTCGGACAGCACGCGGGTCGCCACGGCCTTGCGGATCTGCGCGAGCTGCGGATTGTTCTGAAGCATCTCGCGGGAAATGTTGAGCGGGAGATCCTCGCTGTCGACGACGCCGCGGATGAAGCGGAGATAGCCCGGCAGCAGATCGGCATCGTCAGTGATGAACACGCGGCGGACATAGAGCTTGACGCGCCCCTTGCGGTTCGGTTCGAACAGGTCGAACGGCTTCGTCGAGGGCGCGAACAGCAGCACGGCGTAGGAGTAACGTCCCTCCGCGCGATAGTGCAGCGTCATCGCGGGATCGTCGAAGGCGGAGGCGATCTGCTGATAGGACTTCTTGTAGTCTTCCGGCGTGAGCTCGGATTTCGAGCGCTGCCACAGCGCGCTCGCAGAATTGATCTGACGCGGTTCGCCCCCTTCAGGCACGAGCTCGATGGGGAAGAGGATGTTGTCGGAATAAGCGCCGACGATACGTTCGATCTCGTAAGCTTCGAGATATTTCTTCGCATCGTCCTTGAGATGCAGGACGATCTCGGTGCCGCGCTGCACGCGGCCCGCATCCTCCTCGCTGGCACGCGCGATCTCGAAGCCCGAGCCGCCCGAGGACGTCCAGGTCCAGACGTCGCTCTCGCCGGCGCGGCGGCTCACCACGACGATCTTGTCGGCTACCATGAAGGCGGAATAGAAGCCGACGCCGAACTGGCCGATCAGGCCGAGACCATCCTTGGCCTCCTTGAGCTTCGACACGAAGGCCTTGGTGCCCGAGCGGGCGATGGTGCCGAGGTGGTCGATCAGCTCCTGCCGCTCCATGCCAATGCCATTGTCGGCGATCGCAAGCGTTCCGGCCGTCTTGTTCGGAATGATCCGGATCTTGAGCGCGTCGCCTTCGCCCAGCAGCGCCGGATTCGCGATGGCCTCATAGCGCAGCTTGTCGCAGGCGTCAGAGGCATTGGAGACGAGCTCGCGCAGGAAGATATCGGTCTCGGAATAGACGGAATGCACCATCAGGTGCAGAAGCTCGGAAACCTCGGCCTGGAAGGGCTGCGTATGCACAGCCGTGTCTGACGTCGTCATGCGTTTACCCGGTCAATCCAAAGAGGAAGAAACCCGGGATATAACGCGAGGGGGCAGGGGATCAAGTAGACGTCAGCAATCGCCCTCCGGGCGGAGGGCGACTTGTCCGTGGCCAAAGCCGATCAAGTCACACAGCGGCCGGGTTGGAGCAGCTTTGCGACCTCGGTCAGGGAGCTGACCATCGGCTCGCAGGCGATCGTCGGCTTTTTGCGGCTCTGCTTCTGGTCCGGGAGCAACACCGGCGGCTTGGCGTTGCCGGTCTCGATCACCGCGGGGACCCGCAGCAGCACCGACGTGTCGGCCAGATCGTTCAGCCGCATCGACACGGTGCGGGTCGGAACCTCAGCCTGCTTGATGTCGGCCAGCCGGTCCGCTTTGCTGGAGCGATTGACGTTATGGCCCGGCTTGTCAGCGACCGCCTGCCAGCGGTCGGCCGGATCATGGCCGGAGGCCAGCTGCACGGCGCCGACCTGGACGGCGCCAAGCGTCGCGGCGATCGCGACGGCGCCTAAAAATACCTTTTGAATCTGTGACATGGCTGTCGGTCCCTCGCCCCATGGCGATCGCGGGAACAACGCGAGGAGAGGACCCAGAGTTCTCAGGCGTTAAGATCACTTAACCGTGTGCGAAAAGGCAGGGTGCGAAAAGGATGGCCCCACGAAAAATTTTGCAACCCCCTGGAACGACTTTCAGGGACGGGAGTCGTATCAACAGCCGGCTATTCCCCCCTGCCCCATAAGCCGGCGACGTAGGGCGCGACTGTGGTGATGCCAGTCGCGCCTTACTTTTGTCTGGCGTTCAGTTCGCCTTCCCCGCAAGCCACTCCCGCCCCTCCGCATAGAGCTTCTCAACCTCGGGCCCGGTGAGGCCTGGCATGTCGCGCTTGACCTTGTAGCCGATCAGCTCCTGCATGTAGGCGAGGTGGCGGTAGCCTTCGGGCAGCGCGGCAAGGGCTTTCTGGTCGAGCTGAAGCGTCGCGGAGGGATCAACCGGGTCGATCCGGTCCTTCTCGTAGATCGGCTGGCGGCGGACGATGCCCCATTTTCCCTGCCGCTTCTCCAGGAAATCGTAGAAGCGCCCGGTGCAGACGACGTCGCAGGGCACGTCGTGCACCGGTGCGCGCTGCGAGATGGTCATCTTGGTCTGCGCGATGGCGCGCGCCCCCTCGAGATCGATGCTGCAGCCACCGAGGAAATGCAGGATGCGCACGCCCTTGGCGAACCCCTCCTGGCTGACCCGCATGAAATCCCGCGCCGGCCCCTGAAACCAGGTGGCGGACATCCAGCCTTCCTCGTGCCAGACGGTGGCAAAACGCTCCCAATCGCCGGCATCGCGCCACACCGCCCAGTTCTCGACGAGGTCGCGGATGGCGAGGCGATCGAGGAGTTGCTGGTCCATGAACACGTCTCCGATGGCACCGCGGCTGCAACGGCCGCTGCGCGAGGTATGAGCGGCGAATTCGATGGCCGTCAAGCGTGACAACCGGATCAACAAAAATCCGGCGCACCTTGCGGCACGCCGGATCGGATTTCGTCAAAATGCCGGGCGCTGGCGCCTTCGTTACGCCGCCGGTACCTTCGGCGCGCGGTTGCGGGAGTTGCGCTGGAAGAACAGCGCCTGGCTCGCCACCGCCGACACCATCGCCGGCTGGAACGGTTTCGAGATCAGGAAGGCCGGCTCCGGTCGCTCGCCGGTGAGGAAGCGCTCGGGGTATGCGGTGATGAACACCACCGGCACTTCGAAGGTGCGGAGCAGCTCGTTGACGGCGTCGAGGCCCGACGAGCCGTCGGCGAGCTGGATGTCGGCGAGGATCAGGCCCGGTCGCTTGTTCTTTGCCAGCGCGACCGCATCGGCGTGGGTGCGGGCGACGCCGACGACATTGTGGCCGAGGTTCTTCACCAGGCTCTCGAGATCCATGGCGATGAAGGTCTCATCCTCGATGATCAGCACGTCAGTGGCGATCTCGGCTGCCATCTCACGCCCTGCGGCATCCGCAAGCCGGCGCGTCTCACCGACGTCGGTGCCGAGAATGTAGCCGACCTCTTCTTCCGAAAATCCCTCGAGCGAGAGCAGCAGGAAGGCTTGCCGCGGCAAGGGCGTGATGTTGGACAGCCGCCGCTCCGGCGGCATCGGCAGGTTCGTCACCTCGGAATCGTCGTTGACGGAAACGGAATTCCAGATTTGGGTGAACAGCCGGAACAGGCCGGCGCGCGGCCCGTGGCTCTCGTCGAGCACCGACGGATCTCCCAGCATGGCTTCCAACATGGCTGCGACATAGGCGTCACCGGAGGACTGGCTGCCCGTCAGGGCGCGTGCGTACCGGCGCAACAACGGCAAGTGTTCAGCAACGAGCTGTGAACGGGACATCCCCACTCCATATCATCTTCGGGCCGACCTTGACGTGCAGGCGTTAGGCGGGGGGCCCGGGTTCCCCTGCTGGGCTGATTACGCCTCAGACCAAGAAAAGTTCCGCATGGGGGCGGAACTTTTTCTCGCAGCTCGCATTGAGCCTATCCAGGGAACGGCTCCCGGTTGAGAGAACTTCTCGATTTTACAGCTACTTAACTCGGGGAAACGTGGAACAGGTCATGAAAGATCTCAAGTCTCAAGCCAGCAAAAGCACGACCCCCGGCAAGGGAGGGCTCACTCCGGAGATCCAGTCCCGGATCGGGCACCAGCTGCGCGCCATGTACGACGACGTGGTGCGGCAGGGGGTTCCGGACCGGTTCGCGGAACTGATCAAGAAACTTGATGCGCCGGGAGCGACCCCCCAAGTGGAAAATGGTGGCGGCTCTAACGACAACAATGGGAGGGATTGATGCCTCTCACGGATTCCCTGCGTAACGACATCCTGGCGGCCGTGCCCAGTCTGCGCGCGTTTGCCATCTCGCTCAGCGGCAATGCGGATCGCGCCGACGATCTGGTCCAGGAGACGCTGTTGCGGGCGCTCGCCAACATCGACTCGTTCCAGCCCGGCTCCAATCTGCCGGCATGGCTGTTCACGATCCTGCGCAACCTGTTCCGCTCCGACTATCGCAAGCGGCGGCGGGAAGTCGAGGATGCCGAAGGCAATTATGCCAAGACGCTGAAGACGCAGCCCTCGCAGAACGCCCATCTTGAGTTCGAGGAATTCCGCACGGCGCTCGACAAGCTTCCGCAGGACCAGCGTGAAGCGCTGATCCTCGTCGGCGCCTCCGGCTTCTCCTATGAGGACGCGGCTTCGATCTGCGGCTGCGCAGTCGGCACGATCAAGAGCCGCGTCAACCGTGCGCGCTCCAAGCTCGCGGCGCTGCTCTATGTCGACGGCGCCGAGGATTTCGGGCCCGACGAGACCATTCGCGCCGTGATCGGCGGCAGCGGCGGCTGACGGCCGGCGTCAATCGAACTGAGACCGCGATGAAGGCGGCCGCATCCGCGGCCGTCTTTTCGCGCGAACGGGATCACGTCCAATACGGAGCGTGCATCGCCTCGATCACTCGTCCACGAAGGTCACGGTCTCGGCCAGGCTCGCACGCGACGTCCGGTAGCTGTTGACCTTGTGGGCATTGTCGGCATAGCCGAACGAGATACCGCAAACGATGCGGCGATCATCAGGCAAATTGAAATGGCGGCGGATCAGGCCGGAGTGGCGCGCGAGCGCCGCCTGCGGAATTGTGCCGAGCCCGAGCGCCTGCGCGGCCAGCATGAAGTTCGAGACATAGGCGCCGCAATCGATCGCACCGTAGATGCCGAGCGGCTCGTCGGTATGGATGATGGCCACATGCGGCGCGCCGAAGAAATTGTAGTTCTCCAGCGCCTGCTTGGCATAGGCCATCTTGTCTCCGCGCGCGATGCCGAGCGTGTTGTAGAGCTGAAAACCGCTCTCGCGGCGGCGTTCGAGATAAGCGCCGAGATATTCGCGCGGCGGCGTGAAATCATAGTCGTCCCCGAGCCCGCCCGAAGCCTCCTTGTAGATCAGCTTGCGGAAACGCTCCTTGGCCTCGCCGCTGGCGATGACGACCTGCCAGGGCTGGCTGTTGCACCAGGACGCCGTGCGCTGGGCGGTGGTCAGCACGTGCTCGATCGTCGCGCGATCGACTTCCTTGGCCAGGAAGGCGCGCACCGAGTAGCGCTCGTTGAGCAGCTCTTCGAGCACGCCGATGCGGTTGTTATGATTGACTGCAGCGTCCATTGCTTAAGCTCGCTTTCGTGCCCCGGACGCGACGCAGCACGAAGTGATGCGGCGCTGAGGCGGGGCCCATTGTGGCCTGTCTATTATGGCTCCTGGGTCCCGGCTCGCGCTTCGCGCGTCCGGGACACGAGATGTCAACGCCCCTTGGTCGGAATCTTGTTGTACGGCACGTCCTTGTCCACGCGGATGTCGCCCGGCAATCCCAGCACGCGCTCGGCGATGATGTTGCGCAAGATCTCGTCGGTGCCGCCCGCGATGCGCATCGAAGGCGAGGACAGCAGCATCTGCTGGAACTGGCCCTGCACGGTCTCCTCGTCCGTGCCGGTGAGAACGCCGGCCGCGCCCTGGAGGTCCATGGCATAGGTCGCGATGTCCTGTAGCATCATGCCGGAGACGAGCTTGCCGATCGAATTTTCCGGTCCCGGCCGCTCGCCCTTGGACAGCGCCGAGATCGCGCGGTAGCTGGTGTATTTCAGCCCGCTCGACTTCACCGCCCAGCTCGCGAGTTTTGAGCGCACGGCGGGATCGTCGATGGCGAGGCCATCCTCCAGCATCAGGTTGGAGCAGAACTCGAACATCTCCGGGACGCCGGTCGCAAGCCGCGAGCCGATCGACATGCGCTCGTTCATCAGCGTGGTCAGCGACACGCTCCAGCCCTCGCCGATGGCGCCAAGACGCTGGCTGTCGGGAATGACGACGTCGGTGAAATAGACCTCGTTGAACTCCTGCATGCCGTTGGCCTGCTTGATCGGGCGCACCTCGACGCCGGGGCTCTTCATGTCCAGGAAGAACATGGTGAGACCTTTGTGCTTGGGCACATTGGGATCGGTGCGCGCGATCAAAAGTCCGTAGTCGGAATAGTGCGCACCCGAGGTCCAGATCTTCTGGCCGTTGACGACCCAATTGTCGCCCTTCTTCTCCGCGCGCGTGCGCAAGCCCGCGACGTCAGAGCCCGCTGATGGCTCGGAGAACAGCTGGCACCAGATCTCCTCGCCCGCGGCCAGCTTCGGCAAATGGCGCCGCTTGGCCTCCTCGCTGCCAAAAGCCATCACGGTTGGCCCGCACATGCCCTCGCCGATCTGGAACGGCTGCGTCAGCTTGCCATAGACGCCTTCCTCCTGCTGCCAGATCACGCGCTCGATCGGCGTCGCACCGCGGCCGCCATATTCCTTGGGCCAATGCAGGCAGGCCCAATTGCCTTCGGCCTTCTTCTTCTGACAGGCCTTGCCGACATCGACGATGTCGTGGTTGGCCAGCCGGATGCGGCCGAGCGAGGATTTTGACAGCTCAGCCAAAAACTCCTTCGGCGCGTTGGCCTCGACCCATTTGCGCGCGGTCTCGCGGAAGGCGGCTTCCTGCGGGGTGTCGTCGAAATTCATGGCGGACCTCTTCGTTCTTGCTCTGTCTTAGTCCCTCATGGTGAGTGGCGCGCAGCGCCGTCTCGACCCACGAGGCCCCAGTTGGGCCTGCATCCTTCGAGACGCCGCGCTCCGCGGCTCCTCAGGATGAGGATCATCAGCCTCTTCCCTTCGTCAGGATCCTGTTGAACGGCACGTCCTTGTCGACACGGATGTCGCCGGGCAGGCCCAGCACCCGCTCGGCGATGATGTTGCGCATGATCTCGTCAGTGCCGCCTTCGACACGGGTTCCCGGCGCGCGCAGCAGCATCGCCTGGAAGCGGCCGGCGAGTTCGGAATCTTCGGCACCGCTGATCACACCGGCAGCGCCTTGCAGATCCAGCGCATAGGTCGCGACATCCTGGATCATGGAGCCCGCGACCAGCTTGCCAATGGAGTTCTCCGGTCCCGGACGCTCGCCCTTCGACAGCGCCGAGATCGCGCGCATGCTGGTGTATTTCAGTCCGCTCGCTTTCGCCGCCCAGCTCGCCAGCTTCGCGCGCACCGCGCGGTCCTCGATTGCCGGGCCATCGTCCAGCATCAGGCTGGAGCAATATTCGAACAGCTCGGGGAAGCCGGTCGAGACGGCCGCGCCGATCGCGCTGCGCTCGTTCATCAGCGTGGTCAGCGAGACGTTCCAGCCGTCACCGACCTCGCCGAGGCGCTGGTGATCGGGAATGCGGACGTTGGTGAAATAGACTTCGTTGAAGTCGGAAGCGCCGCTCGCCTGCTTGATCGGCCGCACCTCGACGCCAGGGCTCTTCATGTCCAGGAAGAACATGGTAAGGCCCTTGTGCTTGGGCACGGTCGGATCGGTGCGGGTGAGCAGAATGCCGTAATCGGAATAGTGCGCGCCCGACGTCCAGATCTTCTGGCCGTTGATCACCCAGTCATCGCCATCCTTCTCGGCGCGCGTGCGTAGGCCCGCAACGTCGGAGCCGCCGGCGGGCTCGGAGAACAGCTGGCACCAGACCTTTTCGCCGGAGGCGAGTGGCGGCAAATAGGCGCGCTTATGCTCCTCGCGCGCGAACGCCATCATGGTCGGCCCGCACATGCCGTGGCCGATGATGAACATGCGGGATAGCTGGCCGAACGGCCCTTCTTCCTGCTGCCAGATCACACGTTCGATCGGCGACGAACCGCGGCCACCATACTCCTTCGGCCAATGCAGGCAGGCCCAGCCGGCATCTGCCTTCTTCTTCTGCCAGGCCTTTGCCACTTCCAGAATGTTGGCGTTCTTCAATTGCGTGCGGCCGAGCGAGGACTTGCGAAGCTCCTCCTCGTACTGCTTGGGCGCATTTGCCGCGATCCAGGCGCGAGCCGTGGCGCGAAATTCGGCTTCTTGCAGAGTGTCGTCGAAGTTCATGACGTTGCCTTTCGCCTACGCCGCGTTCTTCTTGCGCATGCGGTCGATCAACTGGTCTTCCCAATAGGACAGGCTGCCGAGCCCGAGCGCCATCGCGTTGGCGCGGCGGTAGTACATGTGGCAGTCGAACTCCCAGGTGAAACCCATGCCGCCGTGAACCTGGATGTTGTTCTTGGCGCAGTGCTGGAACGCCTGCGTCGCGCTGATGCGGGCCGCGGCGGCGGCTTCCGGCAGCTCCGCGGCGTTGGTCGAGAGCGCCCAGGCGCCGTAATAGCTGTTGGAACGCGCCAGCGTCGCCGACACGTACATGTCCGCCAGCATGTGCTTGACGGCCTGGAACGAGCCGATCTGTCGCCCGAAGGCGATGCGGTCGAGCGCGTAGTCGCGGCCCATCTCCAGCGCGCGGTCGGAGCCGCCCACCTGCTCGAATGCGCAGAGCACCGCGGCGCGATCGAGCACTTGAGTCAAGATGCTCCAGCCTTCGCCGGCCGCGCCCAGCGGCTCGGCCTTGCAATCCCTGAAAGTGATCTCGGCCTGTCCGCGGGTCGGATCGAGATTGGTCAGGCTTTTCACCTCGACTCCGCCGGCCCTGAGATCGACAATGAACAAGGAGATGTCGCCGTCGCGCCCGCTCGATCCCGTGCGTGCCGCGACCACCGCGAAGTCCGCGATCGCGCCATCGGCGACCGGCTTCTTGACACCGTTGAGCATGCCATTCGCAGCCGTCAGCTTGATGGTCTTCGGTGACGGATTGCCTTTTCCCTCGAACAGCGCCAGCGTTCCGATCGCCTCGCCCGAGGCAATCGCCGGCAACCATTTCTTCTTCTGCGCGTCACTGCCGGCGATCAGCAGCGCCTCGGCAGCCAGATAGACGGTGGAGGAAAACGGCACCGGCGCGTTCGCCCGGCCCATTTCTTCGGCGATCACGCAAAGTTCGAGATGACCGGCGCCCGCGCCGCCGAATTCCTCCGGGATTGCGACACCGAGAAAACCCATCTCGGCGAGGCCTTTCCACAGGTCCTTGTCGTACGGCGCCTTGCCGTCGAGAACTGCGCGCACCGCCTTCGGTGGGCACTTCTCGGTGAGGAATTTGCGCGCCTGGTCGCGGAGCTGCTTCTGGTCGTCGGAGAAATCGAAGTTCATGGCGCGTACCCGTGTTGATGATGTCGATTACTTGAGAATGATGACGTCCCGATCAGGATTCTCCGCATAAAGGCGCTCCACCAGCCCGGCGCGGCGCTCCAGGCCGGCGCGCTGGTTGATGTAACCCTTGTCGGTGAGCTCGTTACCGTCGATCGATGGCGGTTCCGCCATCAGCATGGCGCGCGCGATGATACGGCTGCTGGCGCCTTCGCACTCCTTGTTGTGAGCCTCCAGCCCGCGCCTGAAGCAAGCGATCACCTCGGGATGCTTCACTGCATCCTCGAAGCTGAGATCGGGATTGCCGACGAGCTGGCGGCAGGCATGCAGGTTCGGCCACGCCAGCAGGCCGATGAAGGCACGATCCTGCCCCGCGACCAGCGCGTCATGCACGACGGGCGTCGCGGCGGCGATCGCATCCGTACGGAGCGAACCGACATGGACGAAGGTGCCGGTGGTCAGCTTGAAATCCTCGACGACGCGCCCGGCAAAGATGATGCCCTTCACCGGATCGGTGTCGTCGACGAAGATTCCGGCGTCGCCGATGCAATAAAAGCCTTCCTCGTCGAACATCTTCTTCGTCAGGTCAGGCTGGCCGAAATAGCCCGGCGTGACGTTGACGCCGCGCAGACGCAGCTCGTATTTCGAGCCGCAGGGCACCATCTTCAACTCGACGCCGGGGAACGGCAGGCCGATCAGGCCGACGCGTTCGGTGTCCCAATAGGTACCGGTCGATGTCGGCGCGGTCTCGGTCGAGCCCCACCCGGTGTAGAACACGATGCGCTCACCGGTGGTCTTCACGGCGAGGGCCTGCATGCGGTCGTAGAGATCATCCGGCAGTCGGGCGCCGCCATAAGCCATGATCGAGAGGTTCTTGAAGAAGGATCGGCACAGCGCGTCGTCCTTTTCCATGGCGGCGGCGAGCGCGGCATAGCCCGCCGGGACGTTGGCGTAATAGGTCGGCGAGATCTCGCGCAGATTGCGCAGCGTCTCATCGAACTGGCCCGGCATCGGCCGGCCGTCATCGATATAGAGCGTGCCGCCATCGACCAGGATCGGATGGAACGCCGCATTGCCGCCCATGGTGTGGTTCCAGGGCATCCAGTCCAGCATGGTCGAGATCGGACCGCCGGGATCGCGCGGCCGTACCTGCATCATCATCGCCGCATTGGCGCACATCATCGCTTGCGTGTTGATGACGGCCTTGGGCATGCCGGTCGAACCTGACGTGAACAGCAGTTTGCCAACGGTCTCAGGCGTGATCTTCGCGATCGACGCTTCGACATCGGCGGTCACGGCTGTCGCCGCGAGCTCGGCGAAGCTGACGCTCTCGATACCCTCGCAGGGCCGCGAGACGTGAACGACGGTGACGCCGGTGAGATCGAGCGCTTTCAGCGCCTTCTCGAAGGTTGGGCCGTCCTGCACCATCACCACGCCGGGCTTGATGAGGTCGAACAGGTATTTCAGCTTGACGTGATCATGGCTCATCAATGAGTAGGCCGGCGAGACCGGCGCGGCAGGGACGCGCGCCTGCATCGCGGCCTGCGTCATCAACGCGTGCTCGATCGAATTGCCGGAGAGGATCGCGACCGGGCGGCCATCGAGCGCGAGATTGAGCAGGCCTTGCGTCAGCGCATCCACGGTGCGCTTGGCTTCGCCATAGGACAATTTGCGCCATTCGCGGTTCGGGCCACCGCGCTGGGCAAGCCAGATCCGCTCTGGCGCTTCCTTCGCCCATTTTGCCAGCGAAGCCGGAATATGCTTCTCGTAGGTCTGCAGCGGGATGCGCGACTTCAGCACCACCGTGCCGTCGTCGCGGCGCTCGACGTCGATGTCGCGCGCAAGCCACTTGACCTTGCGAAAGGCGGGTTTTGTCATCACCGCCGCCGCGCTTCCACTCATAGTGCGTCTCCCGGAATTTCTCGTCCTTTACGGATCTTCATTGTCAGCGCCTGATATAGACAGGCTTTCGCTTCTCAAGGAAGGCCCTGATGCCTTCCGAAAATTCCTCGGAGCGGCTGCACAGGACCTGGTTGCGATCCTCCATCGCGATTACGGCTTCCAGCGATCCGGCATCGACGCTCATGTTGAGACATTCTTTGGACAGGCGTAGGCCCACGGGCGAGGCCGTGATCATCGCGTCGACATAGGGTTCGGCGGCCTCATCGAGCTTGTCCTCGTCGACGACCTCGGAGACCAGCCCGACCGCGAGCGCCCGCTCGGCGCCGATGAAGCGTCCCGTGAGGATCAGCTCCGATGCCACGGTGACACCGACAAGGCGCGGCAGGAAATAACTGGTGCCAATGTCGCAGCCGCCAAGGCCGAGCTTGATGAAGGCGCAGTTCATCCGCGCCGATCTCGTCGCAATGCGGATGTCGGAGGCGAGCGCCAGCGCAAAGCCGCCGCCGGCCGCCGCGCCCTGTACCAGCGCTAGGATCGGCTGCGGACAGCGCCGCATCAGCATCACGATGTCGGCGATGCGCCGCTGCGAATCCAGCGACTCGGTGACATCAGGCGGCTCCTGCTGGCCGGCACGGCGCGCCATCGCCGCCTTGAGGTCGAGGCCCGCACAGAAATTCTTGCCGGCGCCCTTCAACACCACGACGCGCGTGTCGCGGTTGCGCTGAAGGCCTTGGAAGTAGACGTTGAGCGCGTCGATCAACGCAGGATCGAGCGCGTTGAGGTGTTCAGGACGATTGAGCGTCACGGTGTCGACGCCGTCATTGTGCTCGATCAGCAGCGGTTGGGACATGCGCGACTTCCTTCATCCGCAACGATGGTGCCGATTACTGCGCCCTCTCCCCTTGTGGGAGAGGGCATGTACGTCACGCGCCGCGCATTCGCTCGGGTGAGGGGTCTGCCTCCACAGGTGAGATCGTGGAGAGAACCCCTCATCCGGCACGCTCAAGAGCGCGCCACGTTCTCCCACAAGGGGAGAAGGAAAAAGAGCCCTACCGCGGCGCCATGCGGATCGCGCCGTCGAGGCGGATGGTCTCGCCGTTGAGCATCGGGTTCTCGACGATGTGCACGGCCAGCGAGCCGTATTCATTGGCGTCGCCGAGACGCGCGGGATGCGGCACCTGGGCACCGAGGCTCTTGCGGGCCTCTTCATTCAAGCCCATCAGCAGCGGCGTCAGGAACAGCCCGGGCGCGATGGTGTTGACGCGGATCTTCTGGCTCGCGAGGTCGCGCGCGGCCGGCAGCGTGAGACCGACGACGCCGCCCTTCGACGCCGCATAGGCGATCTGGCCGATCTGGCCTTCGTAAGCCGCGACCGAAGCGGTGTTGACGATGACGCCGCGTTCTTCACCGACCGGCTCGATCGTGACGAGGCGCTCGGCGAACAGACGCAGGCAGTTGAAGGTGCCGATCAAATTGACGTTGATGATGCGCGCGAACTTCTCCAGCGGGTAGACGCCGTCGCGGCCGACGATGCGCTGCGAGCCGCCGATGCCGGCGCAGTTCATCAGCACACGCGCGACGCCGTGCGCGGCTTCCGCCTTGGCGATCGCCGCCTTGATCTGTTCCTCGCTGGTGACATCGGCGTGAAGCGCGATGCCCTTCACTTCGGCGGCAACCTTCTCGGCGTTTTCCTTGCTCTGGTCGATCACGCCGATCTTGGCGCCCTTGGCGGCCATGGCGCGGGCGGTCGCGGCACCGAGGCCCGACCCGCCGCCCGTGATGAGAACGGCTACGTCTTTCAACTGCATCGTAAGCTACCTTTCCTCTACCTTTTCCTTGGGCGTTTCTTCTCTAGACTTCTGCGTTCTGGCCGGTCATCCGGCCGCGATAGCTTCCTCGCCTTGCGTGAGGATGCCGCCGCAGATCAGCGTTTCCATATGCTTGATGTATTGCCGGCAGACGTCGTCGGTGACCGGGCCGACGCCGGTCGCGCGTGACATCGCGTGCCGGCCGAAGAACAAATGATCGCAGGCGCCGATCAGGCTGGTGTAGAACAGCACGGGATCGGTGGCGCGGAATTCGCCCTGGCTGACGCCTTCGGCGAGCAGGCGGCGATGGAAATCCAGCAGCGGTGCGACGAAGAATTTCGAGACTTCGTCCGCGGAGCCCGCGACGCTCTCGTGCAGCAGATAGTGAATCAACCGGTTCATGTAGGGAAACCGGTGATAGGCGCGGATGATGCCGCCGATGTGCAGCTTCAGCTTCGCGGTCGGCGTGATCGGCTGCGCCAGCAGATATTCCAGGTTGGACAGTTCCGTTCCCGCGTCGCGCTCGAGCAGCGCCAGCAGCAGGCCGTCCTTGTTGCCGAAGTGATATTTGACCAGCGCGGCGTTGGCGCCGGACTTCTGGGCGATGTCGCTCAGGGAAATCTCGATCGAGGAGCGTTCGATCATCAGCTCGCTCGCGGCCACGAGCAATTTCTCTGCCGTGGAATTCTTTCCGCTGGGGAGCCTGTTCGGTACGCTGGTAGTCACGGAGATCCCTGATTTTGGCGGAAGAGCGGCCGCAGATAAGCCCAAGCAGCGCCTCCCCACAAGAGTTAATTGATCGATTGACTAAACAACCGGTCGCCCCTTAAATCCCGCCCCGACAACCAACCGTTCAAAATAATCCAGGGAGAAACCGACATGGCCGAGGCTTATATCGTCGCCGCTGCGCGTACCGCCGGTGGGCGCAAGGGGGGCCGCCTCGCCGGATGGCATCCGGCCGATCTCGCCGCGAAGGTGCTGGACGAGTTGGTCGACCGCACCAAGGTCGATCCCGCGCTGGTCGAGGATGTGATCATGGGCTGCGTCATGCAGGTCGGCGAGCAGTCCAACAACGTGGCGCGCAACGCTATCATGGCCTCGAAACTGCCGGAGAGCGTGCCGGGCACCTCGATCGACCGCCAATGCGGCTCGTCGCAGCAGGCGCTGCATTTTGCTGCGCAGGCCGTTATGTCGGGCGCGATGGACGTGGTGATCGCCGCCGGCGTGGAATCGATGACGCGCGTGCCGATGGGCCTGTCGTCGCAGCTTCCCGCCAAGAACGGCTTTGGCAATTACAAGAGCCCGGGTATCGAGCAGCGTTATCCCAACATCGTGTTCAGCCAGTTCACCGGCGCCGAGATGATGGCCGAGAAGTACGGCCTCTCCAAGGATGAGCTCGACGAGTACTCCTACAACAGTCATCAGCGCGCGATCGCGGCGACGCAGGCCGGCCGTTTCAAGACGGAGATCGTGCCGCTTGAGATCACCCGCGCCGACGGCTCCAAGGACACCCACCACATCGACGAGGGCATCCGCTTCGACGCCACACTCGACGGCATCAAGGGCGTCAAGCTGATCGCCGAGAATGGCAAGCTCTCCGCGGCCAGCGCCAGCCAGATCTGCGACGGCGCTTCCGGCGTGATGGTGGTGAACGAGCGTGGCCTGAAGCAGCTCGGCGTGAAGCCGCTGGCGCGCGTCCACCACATGACCATGATGGGTGGCGATCCCGTGATCATGCTCGACGCACCGCTGCACGCCACCAAGCGCGCGCTGGAGAAGGCCGGCATGGCGATCGACGACATCGACCTGTTCGAGGTCAACGAGGCCTTTGCCTCGGTGCCGACCGCGTGGCTGAAGACCACCGGCGCCGATTCGGAACGTCTCAATGTCAATGGCGGCGCCATCGCGCTCGGCCATCCGCTCGGCGGCTCCGGCACCAAGCTGATGACGACGCTGGTGCATGCCTTGCATCAGCGCGGCAAACGCTATGGCCTGCAGACCATGTGCGAAGGCGGCGGCATGGCGAATGTGACGATCGTGGAGCGGCTGTAAGCCCTCTCGTGTCCCGGACGCGCTGCAGCGTGAAACGCTGCGGCGCAGAGCCGGGACCCATGCCTCACAATGGACCCCGGATATCCGGGGAACGTTACTCCCAGCCGCGTAAACAGAGACATGACACACCCCTCCATCCACGCCCGCGCCACACCCGACAAGATCGCCTATCAAATGGCCGGGACCGGCAAGGCGATTACCTATCGCGAGCTCGACGAGCTCTCGAACCAGGGCGCGCACCTGTTCCGCTCGCTCGGGCTGAAGGCCGGCGACCACATCGCGCTGCTGATGGAGAACCGCCTCGCCTTTATGGAGATCTGCTGGGCTGCGCAACGCAGCGGGCTCTATTACACCGCGATCAGCCGCTATTTAAAGCAGGACGAGATCGACTACATCATCGCCGATTGCGGCGCCAAGGTCGTGATCACGACACCGAAATGTGCCGACCAGATCAAGACGCTGATCAAGGGTGCGCCCGGCGAGCCGGTCTTCTACATGATGGACGAGCCGCAAGCCGGCTTCCGCTCCTACGACAAGGAAGCCGCCGCACAGCCGACAACGCCGATTGCCGACGAGGTTGCCGGCTATGACATGCTGTATTCGTCGGGCACCACGGGCCGGCCCAAGGGTATCAAGAAGGCTTTCGAGGGCAAGCCGATCGACGAGCCGAACGCGTTTCTGCGCGTGCTCTGCGCCAGCATGTGCGGCATGAACGCCGAGACTATTTATCTCTCACCGGCACCGCTCTATCACGCCGCTCCCTTGCGCTTCAACATGATGGCGGTCCTGCTCGGCGGCACCTCCATCATCATGGAGCACTTTGACGCCGAAGATTTCCTGAAACTGGTCGAAAAGTACAAGGTGACCCAGGCGCAGCTGGTGCCGACCATGTTCGTGCGCATGCTGAAGCTGCCGAACGAGGTCCGTAACCGCTACGAAGTCTCGACACTGAAGGGCGCGATCCACGCCGCCGCCCCCTGCCCGGTCGAGGTCAAGGCCAAGATGATCGAATGGTGGGGGCCGATCCTGATCGAATATTACGCGGGCTCCGAAGGCAACGGCGTCACCGTCTGCAACTCGAAAGAATGGCAGGAGCACCGCGGCAGCGTCGGCCGCGCCGTGGTCGGCAAGATCAAGATTCTGGACGAGAACGACGAGGAGCAGCCGACGGGCGAAATCGGCACGGTCTATTTCGCCGACGCGCCGGTTTTCGCCTATCACAACGATCCCGAGAAGACGAAGAAGGCCTATAACGCAAAAGGCTGGTCGACGCTCGGCGACGTCGGCTATCTCGACAGGGATGGCTTTCTCTTTCTCACCGACCGCAAGTCCTACATGATCATCTCGGGCGGCGTGAACATTTACCCGCAGGAGACCGAGGACGTGCTCATCACCCACCCCGAGGTCGCCGACGTCGCCGTGTTCGGTGTGCCGAACGAGGAGATGGGCGAAGAGGTCAAGGCGGTGGTGCAGCCGCACGATCCCAAGCGCGCCGGCAAGGAGCTCGAAGCCGACCTGATCGCCTACTGCAGGAGCCGCCTCTCGACGATCAAATGCCCGCGCTCGATCGATTTCGAAGCCGAGCTGCCGCGCACGCCCACTGGGAAGCTGGTGAAGCGGCATTTGCGCGACAAATATTGGCCGATGGCGGCGGCGAAGATCTAGCCAGCGGCGTCATCGCCTCAATCAAACAAGCTCGGCGTGTGGTTCACCAGCGCGCCTTCGATCTCCAGCATCTTCAGCTTCGTCACCACGCCGCCATTCGCGGAGAAGCCGCCGGGCTTGTTGCCGGCCGCCAGCACGCGATGGCAGGGCACGACGATCGGGCACGGGTTGCGGCCGAGCGCCTGGCCCACGTCGCGCGACAGCTCGACACCGCCGAGTTGCTTGGCGATGTCGCCATAGGTGACGGTCTTGCCCGGCGGAATGGTGCGGGCGATCGCGTAGACCCCGCGGTTGAAGTCGGGCACGCCGTCGAGATCGAGCGGGATGTCGGTGAGGTCATCCGGCTCGCCCGCGAGCAGTTTTGTGATGCGGTCGATCGCCTGCTGTACTTCGGCGGTCGGCGCGGCTTCGCTGGCATCGGCATGGCGCTGGCTGATGCGGGTGCGGATCTTCTGCTCACCGCCCATCGGCAGTTGCGTGCCGTTGATGCCGCGCGGACCCCAGGCAATGGCGCAAAGGCCGATCTTGCTGTCGAAGAGGGCAAAATGCTGGTCGGTCATAACTTCGTCCTTGGCTTGCGTTCCCCTCGCATGCCCCAATGTGAACTGAGCTCAAATCTAGACTTGGAAATAGTTGCGATCCACCCGGTTTCCGGGAATCTTGCACAGGAGTTCCGCCTTCCCTGTTTGCGAGCCCAGAATGCAAAGCCTCCACGTCAACGGATACGACATGCCCTATCTCGACGTGGGCGAAGACCGAGGGCGGCCGCCGCTGGTCTGCGTGCATGGTTCGCTCAACGACTTTCGTGTCTGGGGCTGCGTGCTCGGTCCGCTGTCCCAGCGGCACCGGCTGATGGCCGTCAGCCTGCGGCACTTCTTCCCCGATCGCTGGGATGGCGTTGGCGACACCTATTCGATCGCCCAGCATGTCGACGACGTCATCGCCTTCATCGAGGAACTCGACCTCGGCCCGGTTGATCTGATGGGCCATTCCCGCGGCGGGCACATCTGCTTCCGCGTGGCGCAGCGGCGGCCGGAGCTGCTCCGGCGGCTGGTGCTGGCCGAGCCCGGCGGGGAGCTCGACGCGAGCCTCGATCCAGACTATGCCGGCGGCCCCTCGCCGTTGCTGGCGCGGTTCACGGCGTCGGCCGAGAAGATCGCGGCCGGCGACATCGACGGCGGCCTTGCAGTCTTCGTCGACACGCTGGAAGGGCCCGGCACCTGGCCGCGGCTGCCGGCCCTGGTGAAGCAGAATCTGCGCGACAACGCCTTCACCCTGATCGGCCAGGTCCGCGACAACCGCCCGCCGTTCTCGAAGGCCGACGCGGAGTCCATCAGGATGCCGACGCTGTTCATCCTGGGCGCGCGGACCAAGGGCCTGCTGCCGAAAGTGCTGCATGCGCTCGCGGCGCATGTGCCGTATTCCAGGACGGCGGTCATCCCAAACGCAACGCACCCGATGTTCGAGCAGGCGCCGCAGAAATTCTCCGAACTGGTGCTGGATTTTCTGGCGGGCTGATCATGCAGACACTTCGCGTCAATGGTTACGACATGGCCTATCTCGAAATGGGCGAGGGGCCGCCGCTGGTCTGCGTGCACGGCACGCTCGGCGATTTCCGCACCTGGTACTCCGTGCTCGGTCCGCTGTCGAAATCGCATCGCGTGATCTCGGTCAGCCTGCGGCATTTCTTTCCCGAACATTGGGATGCCGTCGGCGACGATTACAAGATGGCCCAGCACGTCGCTGACGTGATCGCTTTCATCGAGCAGGTCGAACCCGCGCCGGTCGATCTGATGGGCCATTCGCGCGGCGGTCACATCGCCTTTCGCGTGGCGCAGGCGCGGCCCGATCTGTTGCGAAAGCTGGTGCTTGCAGAACCCGGCGGCGATCTCGATGCGAGCCTGCCGGTGCCCGCAGGCACGCCCGCGCACCCGCCGCTGGCGGCGCGCACGGCGCGCTCGGTCGAGATGATCCGCGCCGGCGACATCGAGGGCGCGCTGCAGAACTTCTACGAAGGCATCGAAGGCGACGGCTCGTGGCGGCGCGTGCCGGCGGCGGCGAAGCAGCAATTGCGCGACAACGCGATCACCTTCCTCGGCCAGATCAACGAGCAGCGCAGGCCCTACACGCTCGCGGACGCGCAGGCGATCACGACCCCGACACTCCTGATCGGCGGCGGGGCGACGACAGGGAGCCTGTCGGTGATGTGGCGTGTGCTGGCCGAGCACATCACCGGGGCGAAGACAGCCGTGATCCCCAATGCCGGCCACTGGATGTTCGAGCAGGCACCGCTGCAGTTCGGCGAGGCCGTGAGCGCGTTTCTGGCTGAGTAAGGGCCTCACACCTCTTTTTCTCGAAAACAACCCCATGCACAGTAGCCGGAATTAGCAATATCAATGGCTTAGAGGAGCGCAAGAATGAGGCTAGTCGCCCCCTTGGCCGCGCTTGACGCCCTTCCCCTTCTCGCCGTATCTTCGAATACGGAATTCCGTATTCCCTCTCATGGTCACGGAGCTGCCGGCGTGATCCCTCTCGACCCGCTTCCGAACTTGATCGACCAGGTCTATGCGCGGATCCTGGAGGCGATCTCCGACCGCACGCTGCAGCCCGGCCAGCGCATCCGGCAGAACGAGCTCGCCGACAGGCTCGGCGTGTCGCGCCAGCCGGTGTCGCATGCGCTGCACCTGTTGCACCGGCAGGGACTCGTCGCCGAGAGCGGCCGGCGCGGCTTTGAAGTCACCCAGCTCGATCCCGCACGCATCCGCCAGCTCTACGAGGTGCGCGGCGCGATCGATGCGCTGGCGGCACGGCTTGCCGGCGAACGCGCCGCAAGCGATGCGGTGGGACGCGCGCGGCTGGAGGCGGTGCTCGCCGCCGGGCGCGGGATCGATGGCAAGACCACGCTCGCCGAGCTGATCGCGCTCGACGTCGCGTTTCATCGCGCGATCTATCGGCTCTCCGGCAATCCCGTGATCGAGGAGACGATCACGCCGCAATGGCCGCATATGCGCCGCTCGATGGCGACGGTGCTGTCGGAGCTCGATTACCGCGGCAGCGCCTGGGCCGAGCATGCCGACATCGCCGGACACATTCTCGCGGGCGATGCGAAGGCGGCGGAACGTGCGGCGCTTGCGCACGCGCAGACGGCGGGACGGATGACTGAGGAGAGATTGAGGGCGACGGAAGAGGCGGCGGCGTAGCGACCGCCACTGCCAAGACGTGGATGGCCGGCCAAGACGAGCGACAACAAATCAAAACAGGAGGACGCGCCGTGAAACTGTCCCAGGAGCAATTGGAGTTCTTCCACCACGAGGGCTGGCTGTTCCTGCCCGAACTGTTCAGTCCGGAGGAGGTCGATCTCCTCGCGCGCGAGGCGGTCGGCATCTATGACACGAACCGGCCGGAAGTCTGGCGCGAGAAGAGCGGCGCGCCACGCACCGCCTTTGCCGCGCATCTCTACAACGAGGCGTTCGGCATTCTGGGTGCTCATCCGCGCATGATCGGCCCGGTCGAGCAGCTGTTCGGCGAGCAGGTCTACATGCACCAGTTCAAGATCAACGCGAAATCCGCCTTCACCGGCGATGTCTGGCAATGGCACCAGGATTACGGCACCTGGAAGCGCGACGACGGCATGCCCGAGCCGCGCGCGATGAACATCGCGATCTTCCTGGACGAGGTGATGCCGATCAACGGCCCGCTGATGCTGGTACCGCAGAGCCAGAACGCCGGCGACCTCAAGGCCTCGCATGACCTCGCGACGACCTCCTATCCGCTGTGGACGCTGGACGAGGAGACCGTGACGCGGCTGGTCAAGCAGGGCGGCATCGTTGCGCCGACGGGAAAGCCCGGCGGCATGCTGATGTTCCACGGCAATCTCGTGCACGGCTCGGCCGGCAACATCACGCCCTATCCGCGCAAGATCGTGTACCTGACGCTGAACGCGGTTTCGAATTACATCCGTACCCCGACGCGGCCGGAGTACATCGCGCATCGCGATTTTGCGCCGATCAAGACGGTGGAGGACGACGCACTGGTGCGGCTCGCCCGTGCGCCGCGGCAGGCGGCGGAGTAGGACACTCTCGTGCCCCGGACGCAGCGCAGCGCGAAGCGGTGCGCTGCAGAGCCGGGCCCATACCACACGGATAGTTTTCTTTCTGGGTGCCGGCTCTGCGGAGTAGCGCCATAGTGCGTCGAAGACGCGCGTGAACGCGCTTATGGCGCTGCACCGCGTCCGGACCACCATACTTGATCGGGTAACAACATGAACCTCTTCCGCCTCCTCCAGGCCCGCGCTGCCGCCGGCAAGCCCGTCCGTGTGGCGCTGATCGGCGCCGGCAAATTCGGCTCGATGTTCCTGGCGCAGGTGCCGCACACGACGGGGCTGGAGGTACCCATCATCGTCGACATCGATCGCGACCGCGCGCGCGAGGCCTGCCGCACGGTGGGCTGGAGCGCCGAGCGGATCGCCGCCACCGTCTTCACCGATGATGGCGCGCGCGCCATCGCCCGCGGCGCGATGGACGTGGTGGTGGAGGCGACCGGCAATCCCGCCGTCGGCATCAAACACGCCCGCGCGGCGATCGCGGCCGGCAAGCATATCGTGATGGTCAATGTCGAGGCCGACGTGCTTGCCGGTCCGCTGCTCGCCCAGGAAGCCCGCAAGGCCGGCGTGGTCTACTCGCTCGCCTATGGCGACCAGCCGGCGCTGACCGCGGAAATGGTGGATTGGGCGCGCGCCACCGGTTTTCACGTCGTTGCCGCCGGCAAAGGCACAAAATATCTGCCGGCCTATCACGACGTGACGCCCGACAGCGTCTGGCAGCATTACGGGTTGACCGCGGGCGAAGCGCAATCGGCCGGGATGAATCCGCAGATGTTCAACTCCTTCCTCGACGGTACCAAATCGGCGATCGAGATGGCCGCGATTGCGAACGCCTGCGGACTGGACGCGCCTGCGGAGGGCCTGCTGTTTCCACCCTGCGGCGTCGACGACCTGCCGCATATCATGCGGCCGCGCAGCAAGGGCGGCGTGCTGGAGCGATCGGGCGTCGTGGAGGTGGTCTCCTCGCTCGAGCGCGATGGAAGGCCGGTGTTTCGCGATCTGCGCTGGGGCGTCTACGTCGTGCTGGAGGCGCCGAACGACTACGCCGCCGACTGCTTCAGGCAATACGGCCTCAAGACCGACGGCAGCGGACGGTACGCGGCGATGTACAAGCCCTACCATTTGATCGGCCTCGAGCTGAACATCTCGGTGCTGTCGGCCGCGCTGCGGGGCGAGCCGACCGGGCAGCCCCATGGTTTCCGCGGCGACGTCGCCGCCGTGGCAAAACGCAATCTGCGCGCCGGCGAGATGTTGGACGGCGAAGGCGGCTACACGGTGTGGGGCAAGCTGGTGCCGGCGGCCGCGAGCCTCAAGGCCGGCGCGCTGCCTATCGGGCTGGCGCATCGCGTGAGGCTGAAGCACGACGTCGCCCATGGCGAGATCGTGCGCTGGAGCGATGTCGAGTTCGACGCGGGCAACGAGACGATCAGGACGCGGAAGGCCATGGAAGCGGCGTTCATTAGCGCAGAGTAGGCCCTGTACTCATAAAATCGAGATTTATTGGTGCGGACTGAGCGATGTCCGCTGGCCGCCACATGTGCGCGACAGAGGGGCGAACATGCTCTGCTGAGTTCCGCCGCCTTCACCAGTCCATTGATTTCAGTGGCAACCATGGCAAGGTAGCTCGCGCGGCACAACCAGTTGGACGCATGATGATGGTGGGCTCGGTCGTCAATGAAGATCGGCTCGCGAAAGAAAGTTTTTCTTTTGGGCCCTTTGAATTAATCCCGGAGCGGAGACGTCTAGAAAAATCGGGTGTACCACTTCAGTTGGGCGCCCGTAGCTTGGACATCCTTACAGTTCTTGTCGAGCATGCTGGCGAAGTTGTCAGCAAGAAGACTCTGCTAGCTCGGGTTTGGGCCGGCGTCACCGTCGACGAGGGTAGCCTTAGATTTCATATGGCGGGCTTGCGCAAGGTGCTCGGCGATGGAGAGGCCGGAGCGACGTATGTCACGACCGTGCCAGGACAAGGGTATAGCTTCGTGGCGCCTGTCTCACGAACGCTCAAGCCTGTTGCTGAAATCGCAAAATCGGGTCGACGCTCAACATTTCCGAATCGCCTTGGCAGGATGATTGGCAGGGACGACGCCGTGCAAGCGATCTCCTCGCATCTTATGGCCGAACGATTCGTGTCCATTGTCGGTCCGGGCGGGATCGGAAAAACAACTCTGGCAATATCTGTCGGCCACCAACTCACTACAGAGTTTGCCGATCTGGTTCACCTTATTGACCTGGGCTCACTTTCTGATCCGCATCTCGTGGCGGGTACGATCGGCTCGGCGCTCGGACTTGCCGTTGACGATCGCGATCCTATCCCCGGCCTTCTGGCCGCACTGCGAGACATCCGAGTTTTGCTGGTGCTCGATAGCTGCGAGCGTGTGATTGAGGCGGCTTCTGCGCTGGCAGAAACCATCTTCGAGGAAACGCCGCAAGTTTACATCTTGGCAACAAGCCGTGAAACCTTGCGGGTCAGAGGCGAGCACGTTCATTGGATAGCTCCCCTCGAGTTTCCGCCTGAGGGTCCCAATGCACGAGAGGCGATGGCATACGCTGCAGTACAGCTTTTTGTCGAACGCGTTACAGCAAGTCAGCCTCAGTTCATACTCAACGACGTCGATGCACCGGTCGTGGCCGAGATCTGCCGAAAGCTCGACGGAATCCCCCTCGCAATCGAACTCGCAGCTGGTCGTGTGGACGCTTACGGAGTCCATGACGTTTTGCGGCTCCTCGACCACAAGTTCGAGCTCTGGCGAGGCCGGCGAACGGCGTTGCCGCGACACCAGACTCTGGCTGCAACGCTCGACTGGAGCTACGATCTTTTGCCGGAGCTTGAGCAGATTATCCTGCGCCGACTATCTGTTTTCGTTGGGCCGTTTACGATCGAGGCTGCCTTCGCGATCGCGGCCGGAGATGATTTGGACGATTCGCAGGTGATCGAGTCCGTTGCCAGTCTTGCCGCCAAGTCACTTCTGACAGCGAACGCTCGTCTCGCCATCCCGCTATACCGATTGCTGGATACCACCCGCGGGTATGTGCAGGAAAAGTTGGCCAGAAGCGATGATGCAAACCTCGTTGCTCGCCGTCATGCTGTCTATCATTTAACTTTATTCGAGCGGATTGGGGTCGAGCTGTCCGGTTTCCGGAAGAGCGAAAATGCGTCTGCCTCCAAGCTCGTTCGGTCCCTGAAAGGGGCAGGAAGCAACAATCTGACCGAAGCATCGGTTGCCACTAATGGTCGGCCGATCGATGAGATCCGTGTTGCCCTCGACTGGGCGCATGGCAAGTCTGGTGATTCGCTGCTCGCGCTCGACCTCACGGCCGCTGCCGCACCGGTCTGGATTCATCATATGCTCATAGACGAATGTCGGGAGCGGACAGAGCAAGCGGTTTTCCAAATCGACGAAAAGCTGGGTCGTGACGCGCGCCGGGAGCTCCGCCTCTTCTTCACTTTGGCGGTTGCGCATATGGAATCGACCGGGGACGCTGCGATCATCGACGATGCGTGGTTGCGTGTATCCCGATTGGCTGAAGAACTGGACGACAACGAATATCGGCTGAGGAGCTTATGGGGTCTCTGGATAGGGCGATACCTAAGAGGCGATTTCCCCGGTGCACTGCAGATCGCCGAAAAATTCGTCAACCTGCCTGATGGCGCTATCGATGTCGCTGATCGTTTCGTCGGAGAGCGGATTTTGGGAGTGACGCGGCACATTCTAGGGGACCAAGCCGGCGCCCGGCGACATCTGCAAAAAATGCTGGCAGGCTACGTCGCGCCGCCAGGGCAAATGCACGCCCTGCGATATCAGTTTGATCAACATGTGGCTGCCCGAACGTACTACAGCCAAACGCTTTGGTTGTTGGGTTTTCCGGACCAGGCAGCCGCGGTCGGCAAACACGCCTTCGATCATGCGACGGCACTTGGACACGATTTTTCTCTTCTCTATGCGATTGCCTTCGGCGCTTGCCCTCTAGCGCTTGAGATCGGCAATTTTGATGCTGCGGAAGCGCTCATCTCAACTATGCTTCATCGAGAAGCGACGTTCAGAGCAATGGGAGTCTGGGGCCGCTGTTATGCGGGTATTCTGGAGATGAAGGGTGGCCACACCGCTGCGGGCCTTGCCCTGCTTCGCGAAGGCTTGAATGGCTTCCCCCCGACCGGCTTTCAAAGCCGCTATTTATTCCTTCTGGGCAATCTCGCACTCGGCGAGTCTGATATCGGCGATCACCGCGGAGCCAATACAACGATCGAAAGGGCGCTGGCTCAATCGGAAAGGAACGAGGACCGCTGGTTCGTCGCTGAACTGCTGCGCATCAAGGGTATCCTGGCGCTCAATCAAGGTGGCGCGGAGGCGCTCGTGTCGGCCGAAGCGCACCTCAATCACTCTCTCGAGTGGTCACGCCGCCAAGGCGCAATATCCTGGGAGCTCAGGACGGCGACAACTCTGGCATCCCTGATGCAGAAGCAGTCGCGTATCGGTGAGGCACGGGAGCTGCTAGCGCCCCTTTACGTTCGTTTCTCCGAGGGACTTGCCACTGCAGATTTAGTCAAAGCTCGTTCTCTGCTGACATTGTTGAACGAGCCAACCTAGCTTGGATCAATAAGGATTCGCAGCGTGATAGAGCCAATGCACGCCAGCCGCTACGAGAAAGAAGATGCCACGCCCACTCACCCCCGCAGAGCGTGATCTGGTTGCCTTTATTCTAGGTCAGCATTCGCCCTTGCAGGACCATTTTGGGCTCGTCGAGGAAATGAACGACGGTGGGATGGGTAGCCTTCTCTTTGTCGGCGCGGCAGATCGGCGTTTCGGCCGATGTATTGGCGAATGCGAATTCGACGATGCCGATGGAGGGCTGGTGTCGGTCGCGCTGAACCTCGGCCAGCGCGACGAGTTGTTTGAACTTGATCTGTGGAAAGTCGACTTTTCGCCGCTACAGAGGATCGCCGTCCTAGGTGATGTCCGTCCCTCACGGTGGTTGCGACACACGCTCAGATAAGCCAGATCTGAAGCCGTTCGAACCGGCTCGGCCAGCGGACCGCTCCGGGTCACAGTCTGACCTGGGCAACGATCCCGGACATATCCGCTTTGGCTCTCGGTCAGGGAAGCAGTCGCTCTTGCTTTGCCTGCCTGAACCACTTCCGGAACATGTCTTCCGTGTCCATCATCTCGGTGAAGCCGGCGCGGTTGATCTTCACGGTCGAGACGATCGAGGGCGGACCGGATTCGGTCTGGCCGAAGCGCAGGCTATAATCGGCGTATTGAAGCGAGAGCCCGACAAATTCGGCCAACGCAGGCGACACAAGGTCGTGCTTGCGGCGCAGCGCATCCCAGGGGTCGACCCAGGATGGAAACGCCTTGGCGAGCGACAGCGGGACCGGCTTACCCGGCCTCATCTCCAGCGCATCCGCGACCGCAGGCCAGATGTTCTCCCAGGTGAAGACGTCGCCATTGGTCACGTTGAAGGCCTCGTTCCGCGCGGCCTCGGCCTCTCCCGACCAAGCGATGGCGCGGGCGAGCAGATCGACGTCGACGGCCTGCCCCACCCGCGGGGCGCCGCCGGGGTAATCGAGCGGCCTGCCCTGCTCGCGCAGCATCGCCGCGTAGACGCCGAGCGGTGGAATCAAATCCATGGCGCCCCCCATGGCGAGGCCGACGATCAGCACCGGCCGCAGGATGGTCCAATGCCAAGCCTTGCCGGCTTGGAGTTGGCGCAAGAAGTTTTCCTGCGCCCAGTAGAAGTTGGGCTGCTCGTACATTTCGGAGCGGCCTTCGCGGGCCGGCACGGTCAACGGGCGAACGTGGACGCCGTAGGCCTTGGTGCCCTGCAGCAGGGCGACGTGCCTGAGGCCGGGTGAGACAGGCTCGAGCGCACCCATCAAATTGCGCAGCATCAAATCGTTGGTCTTGATCTGCTGCGGGTCGCGCCAGCCGTCGACGAGCTGCGGCGCCTCGTAGAGCGCGGCGTAGATCAGATGCGTCGCGCCGCTCAGTTCCGAGGCGGCGCGCTCGCAATCCGCTGCACTGGTCAGGTCGATCGGGACATGACGGGCGCCGTAGAGGTCGCGCGGCTTTCGCCGGGACAAGGCAATGACATCGCACCCGCCCGATATGCCGAAGTGTCGCAACGCGGCATTGCCGACGAGACCGCTCGCTCCGGCGACCACGATCTTCTTGCCCGTCATGCGCGAGCCTCCCTGGTTTTTGAATGACCGAATAGCAGATCGCTTGCAGGCCCGACTTGCGTCAGGCCGGCGTTCGCACCTGCGAGGCGCCCATGAGACTTGATTCCGGCGAAGCGCCCGGTCATCCTCGCCGCGGAACCGCACGATCGGAATTCCATCTTCGAGTGCCCGCAAGGGCCGTTCGGAAACGCCACAACGTCTCAACAGACACGTCGAGCGTCGACGAAGACAAGACGACACCAAGATCGTTCCCTGGTCGAAGCATCGACTTAACGGAGGGAAGCGCATGGAACGTCGTAAATTCCTGACGGCAGGCGGATTGGGCCTAGCCGCAAGTGCCGTCGCTGCGCCGGCGATCGCGCAGTCGATGCCCGAGATCAAATGGCGATACGCC
>NZ_JBHTFN010000012.1:122403-164903 GCF_042666195.1 Bradyrhizobium sp. GCM10028915 | reverse complement strand
ACTATCGGTCGCTGAGGAGTACTTAGGCTTGGAGGGTGGTCCCCCCGCGTTCAGACAGGATTTCACGTGTCCCGCCTTACTCGTGGATACATCATCGCATTACTCGTACGGGGCTATCACCCTCTAAGGCCCAGCTTTCCTGACTGGTTCCGATTGTCTTTGATGTATCACTGGCCTGGTCCGCGTTCGCTCGCCACTACTAACGGAGTCTCTGTTGATGTCCTTTCCTCCAGGTACTTAGATGTTTCAGTTCCCTGGGTTTGCTTGAAACCTCCTATGTATTCAGAAGTCTCATACCTTCTTTTGATAACCGGAAATCCAAAACCTCTTCGATCGAAATCTAAAGGCCTAGGCATCTCACATTTCTGTTTGAACCCCACACCACAGTCTTTCGACCGAGGTCTTGGAGTTCCGGCTATCGAAGGTGGGTTTCCCCATTCGGAAATCCATGGATCAAAGCTTCTTCGCAGCTCCCCACGGCTTATCGCAGCGTAGCACGTCCTTCATCGCCTCTCAGCGCCAAGGCATCCACCGAACACCCTTAAGGCACTTGATTGCTCTCATTATCAATGTCCACACACTCGGCAGAATGTTGTCTGCAGAACTACCTTGCGGCACGCGCCCTCGATGAACGCTATCTGCAGCCGGACAATGATTAGAAAGACCAGCTTGCTTCGTAAGATCGTTCCGATAGCGAGGCGGTCAAGCTTCGCTAAAAGGATCATTTACAACTCGCTTGTCTTTCAAAGCAGCCTTGTGAGCTACAATGGAAGACGCACGAGCGCCGAAATGATCCGGAGATAATGAAGTATCGCGCAACAATTACTTGTTGCCCGATCCAACTCGGATCGATCTCCTCTTTACGATGTCAGAAATCACGCAGCTTACTGTCCATCCGGACTAGTAAGTGCGAAGTGATGTTTCGCGGACGACGGTATGAGCAGCCGGTGATCAAACCATCTGGTGGAGCCAGACGGGATCGAACCGACGACCTCATGCTTGCAAAGCACGCGCTCTCCCAGCTGAGCTATGGCCCCGTAACCAGAAGACGAATGCTCACTCGATGAGTGTGGTGGGCCTGGGAAGACTTGAACTTCCGACCTCACGCTTATCAAGCGCGCGCTCTAACCAACTGAGCTACAAGCCCCTAACGCATATCCAGTCAAGGACCAGGGATTCTGCAAGGTTGCAGCCCCAGCGCGTGTTCGTCCGCGAAGAAAGAGAAACGAAGACGGCGAAATCCCGCCAATGCAGCTCAACGATCCTGACGACCGTTGGCCACTGATGTTTCTAAAACGGTTCGATAGAAGCAAGCTTCTGAAGAACCATCCTTAGAAAGGAGGTGATCCAGCCGCAGGTTCCCCTACGGCTACCTTGTTACGACTTCACCCCAGTCGCTGACCCTACCGTGGCCGGCTGCCTCCCTTGCGGGTTAGCGCACCGTCTTCAGGTAAAACCAACTCCCATGGTGTGACGGGCGGTGTGTACAAGGCCCGGGAACGTATTCACCGTGGCGTGCTGATCCACGATTACTAGCGATTCCAACTTCATGGGCTCGAGTTGCAGAGCCCAATCCGAACTGAGACGGCTTTTTGAGATTTGCGAAGGGTTGCCCCTTAGCGTCCCATTGTCACCGCCATTGTAGCACGTGTGTAGCCCAGCCCGTAAGGGCCATGAGGACTTGACGTCATCCCCACCTTCCTCGCGGCTTATCACCGGCAGTCTCCTTAGAGTGCTCAACTAAATGGTAGCAACTAAGGACGGGGGTTGCGCTCGTTGCGGGACTTAACCCAACATCTCACGACACGAGCTGACGACAGCCATGCAGCACCTGTGTTCCAGGCTCCGAAGAGAAGGTCACATCTCTGCGACCGGTCCTGGACATGTCAAGGGCTGGTAAGGTTCTGCGCGTTGCGTCGAATTAAACCACATGCTCCACCGCTTGTGCGGGCCCCCGTCAATTCCTTTGAGTTTTAATCTTGCGACCGTACTCCCCAGGCGGAATGCTTAAAGCGTTAGCTGCGCCACTAGTGAGTAAACCCACTAACGGCTGGCATTCATCGTTTACGGCGTGGACTACCAGGGTATCTAATCCTGTTTGCTCCCCACGCTTTCGTGCCTCAGCGTCAGTATCGGGCCAGTGAGCCGCCTTCGCCACTGGTGTTCTTGCGAATATCTACGAATTTCACCTCTACACTCGCAGTTCCACTCACCTCTCCCGAACTCAAGATCCTCAGTATCAAAGGCAGTTCTGGAGTTGAGCTCCAGGATTTCACCCCTGACTTAAAGACCCGCCTACGCACCCTTTACGCCCAGTGATTCCGAGCAACGCTAGCCCCCTTCGTATTACCGCGGCTGCTGGCACGAAGTTAGCCGGGGCTTATTCTTGCGGTACCGTCATTATCTTCCCGCACAAAAGAGCTTTACAACCCTAGGGCCTTCATCACTCACGCGGCATGGCTGGATCAGGCTTGCGCCCATTGTCCAATATTCCCCACTGCTGCCTCCCGTAGGAGTTTGGGCCGTGTCTCAGTCCCAATGTGGCTGATCATCCTCTCAGACCAGCTACTGATCGTCGCCTTGGTGAGCCATTACCTCACCAACTAGCTAATCAGACGCGGGCCAATCTTTCGGCGATAAATCTTTCCCCGTAAGGGCTTATCCGGTATTAGCACAAGTTTCCCTGTGTTGTTCCGAACCAAAAGGTATGTTCCCACGCGTTACTCACCCGTCTGCCGCTGACGTATTGCTACGCCCGCTCGACTTGCATGTGTTAAGCCTGCCGCCAGCGTTCGCTCTGAGCCAGGATCAAACTCTCAAGTTGGACTTGAACTTTGAACCGGCTGATCACAACGTTTTGACGAGGTCCCACCATTTTTCATCGACCGAAGTCGATGAGCTGCCCGCGATTCACATCGCTGGCAACGATGGTGTAACCTTAAAACGTGTACCGCCGAAGTCTTTCGTCCCCTCTCAGAACTCAAAAGCCGAAGCTCTTCAGTATCCGAGAGGCGCAAGGACTCCGCCGTCCACGTTTCTCTTTCTTCATCTTCACTTGTCAAACAGCCCGGGACCAGGAGGTCCCAACCTTCCAGAGAGGAAGGGTTCCGACACCCTTACCGACGATGGATGAACTCCAATCGACTTACGTCGACTGTTGTGTCACTCAACAAGGTGAGGAGCATCAGTGGCGCGTTCGCTCGCCTTGGTCAGTGACCCGGCGGCGCCGCGCTCAGTGGTCGGGTTATAGGCCCCACCCATCGGGGTTGTCAACGACCATTGTCAGAAAATCGTCGCACGGTGGATTGTTCGAAAAATCCACGCGATTACAGCAGGTTAGAAAGTCGCTGAGCGGCTGGATCGCGCCAGCGCGGAGAAAAAACTCAAAAAAAGTTTGGGCTCGAGAGGGCTCCGGAGGCGGCATGAGGCGACTTGGACGCGACTTGGATCGCTCGTCCCTGGAAGGCCCCTGACGCCCGGCCGTTCGGGAAACTTTTCCATATTAGGCGCCGTACTTGAGCCACAATCCCCCGGCGTTCTGGTACAGACAAAGCTTGAATCGCAGGGATGCCAGTGGGGGCTGCCGGCGGTTTGTGTGGGGTCAGAGGAAGGCGATCGTACGATGAAGCGGCCTTCTTCAGACATTCGAGACACATCGAGAGATCTTTTTCCGCTTAGCTGTTCGTAAATTCGGCCGGTCCGACATCTGGGCCTTCTGACCGCGGACGCCTATGCGGCTTGCCTTTTCCAGAGACGCCCCGAAGAGGGCGGCTCAAGGAGGGGCTCGAAACAGGGTTGCTCGAAACGGGGCTGCTCGAAATCGGGCTCTCGGATCGTTGATTGGGGGACTTGGGTTGAACCATAGGACGTCACGCGGCGCTTACGGGCGTGAGACCGGGATCATCGATCTCGGCCACGAGCCGCCGCTGTCCGTCGATGGTTCGGAAGCCGCCGTCATCGATCGCCGCCGCGTCTCGGTGCAATGGTTCAGCGGGACGATTCTAACCGGACTTTGCGGCGCAGCCCTGATCGGCGGCGCCGTTTTCGCTTCGCTCGACGGCGAGATGACCTTCGCCAAGGTGCCGGAGCGCGTCGAAGGCGCGCTGCGCGGCGCATTCGGCGCAGCCGACCGCACCGCCACGCTGCACAAGAGCGACCGCCTGCCGCCGCCGAGCGAATCCACGGCCTCGCGCAACATCGTGCGCGTCTCGACCGTCGCCCGCGTCGGCAACCGCGACGTGATGCGGGTGCGTCCCTTCATCCGGATTGCCGGCAATCTGTCGATGACGACGAGCGATCTGTCGGCGAAGATCCCGCCATTCAACGCCCAGCGCCTTCTCACAGATGTCGGATCCGATCCGAAGGCGGCATCCGAGGATCCCAACAATCCGGAAGCCGTCGAACCCGACGCCGAGGTCTCGTTCGTCACCAAGGACCTCTCCCAGGTGCTGCCGAAAGCCAAGATTTCCGCAGTGGTGGCGCTCGACGACATCCTGATGCGGGTCCGCGATGCCGCCAACTGGCGCGGCAATGGCGGGGTGCGCTACGCCGCGCTCTCCAATGCTGCGGCCGACGTCTCCGGCGCGACCGGCCCGTCCGATATCAGAAGCGCCTACGCCACCGAAGTGTCGCCGTCCGATCCCTATGCCGGCTTCGAGACGCGCGTGGTGCCGGAAAACGTCACGCTGCTGCCGAAGACCAAAGAGCAGATCACCGGCGGAAATCCCAACGGCGAACGCGTCCACGTGGTCAAGAAGGGCGACAGCGTCGCCGGCGTGCTGCGCGATCTCGGCGCCACGGCCGAGGAGATCAAGGCGATCACCGCGACGCTTGGGCCGCGCGGCCGCGACGGCGGCCTGAAGGAAGGCGAGAAGCTGCGGATCCTGATGGCGCCCGCAAGCCCCGGCGCCCGCCTGCAGCCCTACCGCGTCGTCATCGCCAACGAGACCATGGTCGAGGCGATCGCGGCGCTGTCCGATCTCGGCAAATACGTCGCGGTCGACGTCTCCAGCATGAACACCGTCGCCGACGCGGCGGCGAACGCCAACAGCGACGACGATGACGATGATGACGGCACGGGCGTGCGGCTCTACCAGAGCATCTACGAGACCGCGATGCGCAACAAAGTGCCGATGCCCGTCATCGACGACATGATCAAGATCTATTCCTACGACGTCGATTTCCAGCGCAAGGTGGCGCCGGGCGATTCATTCGACGTGTTCTACGCCGGCGAAGACGAAGGCGTGACCGCGAGCGAAAAGAACGACGTGCTGTTCGCTTCGCTGACGCTCGGCGGCGAGACCAAGAAATACTACCGCTACCAGAGCCCCGATGACGGCGTCGTCGATTACTATGACGAGACCGGCAAGAGCGCGAAGAAGTTCCTGGTGCGCAAGCCCGTCAACAACGCCATCATGCGCTCCGGCTTCGGCGGCCGCCGTCACCCCATCCTCGGCTATGTGAAGATGCATACCGGCGTCGACTGGGCCACCTCCTACGGCACGCCGATCTTCGCCTCCGGCAATGGCGTGATCGAGAAGGCCGGCCCCGAGGGCGGCTACGGCAAATACATCCGCATCAAGCACAACAACGGCTACGAGACCGCTTATGGCCATATGTCGGCCTTCGCCAAGGGCATGGAGCCCGGCAAGAAGGTGCGGCAGGGCCAGGTGATCGGCTTCGTCGGTTCGACCGGCGCGTCGACCGGCCCGCACGTCCACTACGAAATCCTGGTCAACGGCCGCTTCGTCGATCCGCTGCGTGTGAAACTGCCGCGCGGCCGCTCGTTGGAAGGCCCGATGCTGGCCGGCTTCGAGAAGGAGCGCGACCGGCTCGACGGCATGATGAGCGGCCGCGCCGGTGCCATCGCCCGGATGTCGGACGCCACCGGCGGTCCGTTGCAGGTCACCAACAGGTAAAGCCGGCGAACCGGGCCGAGATCGGCCGGACATATTCAAGTACGATCCGGATTTGACGACGTCGCGCGGGGCCCGGCTTGGCCGCATCACAACGTCAAGTTTCGTTTGCCAAAGCGGCATGAGGAGCGAATACTTTCCAAAAAAGCGGGAGGTCTCGCCATGAAGAACAGGCTCGCCTGCGCAGCCTTCGTCGCTGCGGTCGTCTCCGCTACCAGTGTTTCGGCCGAAAACTGGGAGGTCACCAAGCTCGTTCCGGGCTCGGCGTTCCACGGCGTGCACGGGCTTGCGATCGACAAGGCCGGCCATCTGTTTGCCGGCAGCGTCGCGGGCGCGGCGCTCTACGAGGTCGACATCCCCGGCGGTAGCGCGAAGGTTGCAATCCCCGCCCCGATCGGAATGGCCGACGACATCGCATTCGCCCCCGACGGCACCATGGCCTGGACCGGATTCCTGGCCGGCGATCTTTATTCGCGCAAGGGCGACGGCCCGATCAAGAAACTCGCTTCAGGCCTTCCCGGCATCAACTCGCTCGCCTTCCGCAAGGACGGCAGGCTGTACGCCACCACCGTCTTCCTCGGCGACACGCTCTATGAGATCGACGTCGAGGGCGTCAAACCGCCGCGCCAGATCATGGAGAAGATGGGCGGCCTCAACGGCTTCGAGTTCGGTCCCGACGACAAGCTCTACGGTCCGCTCTGGTTCAAGGGACAGGTCGCAAAGGTCGACGTCGACAAGGCCGAGCTGACCGTCGTCGCGGACGGCTTCAAGGTCCCGGCCGCGGTGAACTTCGATTCCAAGGGCGATCTCTGGGTAGTCGACACCGCGCTCGGCCAGCTCGTTCGGGTCGATCCCAAGTCGGGCGCCAAGACCATGGTCGCACAATTGAAGCCGTCGCTGGACAATCTCGCGATCGACGACAAGGACCGAATCTACGTCTCCAACATGGCCGATAACGGCATCCAGGAGGTCGATCCGGCGACCGGCCAGGCGCGGCAGGTGATCATCGGCAAGCTCGCCTTGCCCGGCGGCATCGGCGTCACGTCAGAGAACGGCAAGGATACGATCCACGTCGCCGACGTGTTCGCCTATCGCACGGTGGACGGCGCGACCGGCGAGGTCACCGAGAAGGCGCGCATGCACGCCGCCGGCGTCACGCTCGAATATCCGATGAGCGCAACGGCGAAGGGCAACGATGTGGTCCTATCGAGCTGGTTCACCGGCACGGTGCAGGTGATCGACGGCAAGACCGGGGCCACCCGCGACATGCTGCACGGCTTCAAGGCGCCGCACGACGCGCTCGTGCTCGCGGACGGCAGCATCCTGGTGGCCGAGTTCGGCACCAAATCGCTGGTCCGCGTCAGCGGCGAGCACGGCAAGGATCGCACCACACTGATCGGCGGCCTCGAGGGCCCGGTCGGGCTCGTCGCTGGATCGCGTGGCGAGGTCTATCTCACCGAAGCCTTTTCCGGCGTGATCTCGATGATCGAGAGCAACGGCGAAAAGACAGTCGTCGCCAAGGACCTGAAAATGCCCGAAGGCATCGCCCGCGCCAGAGACGGCAAGCTGATCGTAGCGGAGGTCGGCGCCAAACGGTTGATCGAAATCGTGCCGGAGACCGGCACGGTTACCGAGATCGCGGCCAATCTTCCAATCGGCCTCGTGGGTGCACCCGGAGGACTGCCGACGCACATTCCGACAGGCGTCGGCATCGGGGAATCCGGCACGATCTATTTCTCTTCTGACATCGAGAACGCGATCTACAAGCTCACGAAGAAATAGGTCGCCGCAGTAAGTTCGCCAACAACCCGCAAAACAAACCGCCCCGGAGAGGTTGACATCTCCGGGGCGGCTTGTTGCTTCAGGCTTCGAATGCCGACGATCAGTTCAGCTTCCGCTTCGACACCGGCGCCTCGAACTGGGCGATCTCCGCGGTCTGCGGCGCCTTGCCGTTGAAGGTCAGCACGTTGCCTTCGGAGGAGATCGCAACGTTGTCGCCGTCCTTGACGTCGCCGGCCAGGATCATCTCGGCGAGCGGATCCTGGACGTGACGCTGGATCACGCGCTTCAGCGGCCGTGCGCCGTAGGCGGGATCCCAGCCCTTGGCGGCGAGCCAGTCGCGGCCCGCAGCGTCGAGCGTCAGCACGATCTTGCGATCGATCAAAAGCTTTTGCAGCCGTGCGAACTGGATCTCGACGATCCGGCCCATCTCGCTCCTCTGCAAGCGATGGAACAGGATGATCTCATCGACGCGGTTCAAGAACTCTGGCCTGAAGTGCGCCCGCACCATGCCCATCACCTGCTCGCGCACCGCCGAGGTATCCTCGCCCTCCGGCTGGTTCACCAGAAACTCCGAACCGAGGTTCGAGGTCATGATGATCAGCGTGTTGCGGAAGTCGACGGTGCGGCCCTGGCCGTCGGTGAGGCGGCCGTCGTCGAGCACCTGCAACAGCACGTTGAACACGTCGGGATGCGCCTTCTCGATCTCGTCGAACAGCACGACCTGGTAGGGCCGGCGCCGCACCGCTTCGGTGAGCGCACCGCCCTCGTCATAACCGACATAGCCCGGAGGCGCGCCGATCAGCCGCGAGACCGAGTGCTTCTCCATGTACTCGGACATGTCGAGGCGGACCATCGCGGTCTCGTCGTTGAACAGATACTCGGCGAGCGCTTTCGTCAGCTCGGTCTTGCCGACGCCGGTGGGCCCGAGGAACATGAACGAGCCGGTCGGCCGGTTCGGGTCCTGCAGCCCCGCGCGCGAACGGCGAACGGCGGTCGCGACCGCACGCACGGCCTCGGCCTGGCCGACGACGCGCTTGCCGAGCGAGTCCTCCATCCGCAGGAGCTTGTCTTTCTCGCCTTCGAGCATCTTGTCGACGGGCACGCCGGTCCAGCGCGAGACCACCTGCGCGATGTGGTTGGCGGTGACCGCCTCCTCCATCATCTCGCCGGAGTTCTCCTTGGCCTCGATCTCCGCAAGCTGCTTTTCCAATTCGGGGATCCGGCCATAGGCCAGCTCGCCGGCCTTCTGGAATTCACCGCGCCGTTGTGCGTTGGCAAGTTCAACCCGCAAGCCGTCGAGCTCGGCCTTCAGTTTCTGAGCGTCGGAGAGCTTGTTCTTCTCCGCGCTCCAGCGTGCGGTGAGCGCCGCGGACTTCTCCTCGAGATCGGCCAGCTCCTTCTCCAGCGTCTGCAGGCGGCTCTTCGACCCGGCATCGCTTTCTTTCTTCAACGCTTCCTGTTCGATCTTCAGCCGGATGATTTCCCGATCCATCGAATCCAGCTCTTCCGGCTTGGAATCGACCTGCATCTTGAGCCGCGCGGCCGCCTCGTCCATGAGGTCGATGGCCTTGTCCGGCAGGAAGCGGTCGGTGATGTAGCGGTTGGACAGGGTCGTGGCGGCGACCAGCGCGGAATCGGTGATCCGCACGCCGTGGTGCTGCTCGTATTTGTCCTTCAGCCCGCGCAGAATGGAGATCGTATCCTCGACCGAGGGCTCGCTGACGAAGATCGGCTGGAATCGCCGCGCCAGCGCCGCGTCCTTTTCGACGTGCTTCTGGTACTCGTCGAGCGTGGTGGCGCCGATGCAGTGCAGCTCGCCGCGGGCGAGCGCAGGCTTGAGCAAATTGGACGCGTCCATCGCGCCATCGCCCTTACCAGCGCCGATCAGCGTGTGCATCTCGTCGATGAACAGGACGAAATTACCATCGCTCCCGGTCACCTCCTGCAGCACGGCCTTCAGCCGCTCCTCGAACTCGCCGCGATATTTTGCACCTGCAATCAGCGAGCCGAGGTCGAGCGACAGCAGCTTCTTGTCCTTCAGGCTCTCCGGCACGTCACCGTTGACGATGCGCAGCGCCAAGCCCTCGGCGATGGCGGTCTTGCCGACGCCGGGTTCGCCGATCAGGACGGGATTGTTCTTGGTCCGGCGCGACAGCACCTGGATCGTGCGGCGGATCTCCTCGTCGCGGCCGATGACCGGGTCGAGCTTGCCGTCGCGCGCCGCCTGAGTGAGGTCGCGGGCATATTTCTTCAGCGCGTCATACGCGTTCTCGGCCGTGGCGGAGTCCGCCGTTCGGCCCTTGCGCAGCGCTTCGATCGCCGCGTTGAGGTTTTGCGGGGTGACGCCGCCCTTGGCCAGGATCGCGCCCGCCTCGCTGGTCTTCTCCAGCGCCAGGCCGAGCAGCAGCCGCTCGACGGTGACAAAGCTGTCGCCGGCCTTCTCGCCAGCCTTTTCGGCGGCGTCGAAGGTGCGCGCGAGTTCGGGCGCCAGATAGATCTGGCCGGCTCCGCCGCCAGAGACCTTCGGCACCTTGTTCAGGGCGTCCTCGGTCGCCTTCAGGATTGCGCGGGAATTGCCGCCGGCGCGGTCGATCAGGCCGGCAGCGAGGCCTTCATTGTCGTCCAGCAGCACCTTCAGGACGTGCAGGGTCGAAAACTGCTGGTGCCCTTCGCGCACCGCAAGCGACTGCGCGGACTGGACGAAGCCTCTGGAGCGTTCGGTATATTTTTCGATGTTCATTTCGTGGTCTTTCCCTCGGCCTGCCCCTGGAGCCCTCAAAGGCACTCCAAACGGCATCTTCATTGGGTTTCCGATTACCGCATTGACGTTTCTCAACCGGCAACGGTCGTTATCAGCCGGCGCTGGCGCCGGCCTGACCCAGATGTGGGAAGCGAGGCCTCGGACCGGAAGAGGCGAGTTCACAATTTCGTGCGCGGATCCGCCCGCTTGGCGCCGGTGGGCCGAATCCCCTAAGTAGCGGCATGACACCCAGCGCAATGACAATCAGCCAGACCGCCGAGATCACCGGGCTCTACCGCTACCCGATCAAGGGCCTGACGCCGGAGGCCCTGCCCCGCGTCTCCCTGCGAGCCGGCCAGACCCTGCCCGCCGACCGCCGCTACGCCATCGAGAACGGCCCGAGCGGCTTCGATCCGGAAGCACCGCAGTGGAAGCCGAAGATCCAGTTCCTGATGCTGGCGCGGAATGAGCGGCTAGCTTCGCTCGACAGCCGGTTCGAGGACGCGACCAATTGCCTGACCATCCGCAAGGACGGCCAGATCGTCGCCAGCGGCGATCTCGAGACCGCCGCCGGGCGCGCCGCCATCGAGGACTATTTCAGGGAAAAATTTCAGCCGGAGCTGAAGGGCCCGCCCAAGATCCTGTCCGGCCGCGACCACAGCTTTTCCGACGTCGCCCGCAAGGTCGTGTCCATCATCAATCTCGACAGCGTCCGCGCGCTCGAGACCATGCTCGGCGGCGCCGCCGTCCACCCGCTACGCTTCCGCGCCAATCTCTACGTGAAGGGCTGGCCGGCCTGGTCCGAGCTCGACCTCGTCGGCCAGACGCTCGCGATCGGACAGGCCCGGCTGCAAGTGGTCAAGCGCATCAAGCGCTGCCCGGCCACCAATGTCGACCCTGATACCGCCAAGCGCGATCTCGAAATCCCCGCCACGCTCTCGAGCAATCTCGGCCACATGGACTGCGGCATCTATGCCGAGGTGATCGCTGAAGGCGACATCGGCGTGGGCGACGCGGTTGCATTGGAACAGCCGAAGCTGGTGTGACGCTGCGCGCTGGCCCCGCTCCGCCATTGCGAGCGAAGCGAAGCAATCCAGGAATGCGCCCGCGGAGACAGTCTGGATTGCTTCGTCGCTTCGCTCCTCGCAATGACGGCCGTCAGTTCGGCATCACATACGCATAGATCCGGCCGCGCGAGACCGGTGCTTCGCGAACGCGGTTGCCGTTGTTGCCGGAGATCATGATCGGATTGCCCTGCGCGTCGACACCGGTGATGATGCCGACATGACCGCCCCGGCCACCACGCGACATCACTGCGATGGCGCCGACCTGCGGACCGGACACGCGCGTGCCGTAATGCGCGAACGAATTCGCCATGTCGGAGCCGGTGCCACGATGACCGGTCTTTTCGAGCACCATGTTCATGAAGCGCGCGCACCACAGGCTACCGCGACCGGTCGGATTGCCGCCGACATAGCGGCGTGCCTCGGACACGAGGCCCGACCCACCGCCGAAGCCGCCGCCGCTCGTCGCGCTATTGGCCATGCCGCCGTCATTCGCGTTAGTGGCTATCCCACCTCCACGCCTCATAATTCGACGGCTGGCGCGCGTGGTCATCTCACCGCTGGTAACCATTCCAGCGTTGCCGCTCATGGCCATTCCACGGCTGCCGCTCATGGCCATTCCACCACTGCCGCTCATAGCCGTTCCAGCGCTGCCGCTTATGGCGATGCCGCCGCTATTGGCGTTCGGATCATAGCTGGCGAAGGTGTTGCCGAAGCCGTTCGCCTGCAATTGCGCCGCGCCGCGCTCGAAGCGCGAGCCGCGTGCATGCCGGTAATGATGATGTCTGCTGGCGTGATGCGCGTAAGCGTGCCGCTCTGCGCTATGACGATGAGGTCGTGCTGACGCCGGAGAAGTGAAGGCGGCGAACGCCGCGAAGAAAACAGCCAGCGCGACGACACAGCGCGACAGGCGAGACGCAAACAACTCGAACATTCTTCATCCTTCGTTGACACCCCACTTCCCCGTCGGCCCGTGCGGTGGCCGACATCCGCGGGCTGTATCAGTATCCTGATGTGGCGAGAACAAGACGCGGCCCCTAAGAATTTGGACGATGATTAATAAGTGCTACCATCGTATGCGCTGACCGCAGGACGGCATTCCAAAGCCGCAGCCACCTCAGGGAGAAAACCGGATGCCTCACGCCCTCACGAAGGACAATTGTCGACTCTATTTCGAAGAAGCGGGCACGGGCACGCCGATTATTTTTCTGCACGAATTCGCGGCCGACTACACCAATTGGGAGCCGCAGATGCGCTACTTCTCGCGCGGCCATCGCTGCATCACCTATTCCGCACGCGGCTACACGCCATCGGACGTGCCTGATGGCGAGGTCTACGGCTACACGCATTTCTACACCGATGCGCTCGCGGTGCTCGATCATCTGAAGATCGATCGCGCGCACTTCGTCGGCCTCTCGATGGGCGCCTATTCGTCGCTCCAGATCGGGCTCAACGCGCCCCAACGTGCGCTGTCGATGACGCTCGCCGGCGTCGGCTCGGGCTCGGAGATCGAGAACCTCGACGCTTGGCGCCAGCAGTGCCGCGCCAACGCAGAGCAATTCGAGATGCTCGGCTCAGCCGAAGTCGCAAAAGTCACGCGCGAGGCGCCGAGCCGGATCCCCTTCCTGGTGAAGGACCCGCGCGGTCACGCCGATTTCTATGCCGCCCTGGCGCGGCACGACGCCAAGGGATCAGCGCGGACGATGCGCGGCTTCCAGGCCGGCCGTCCCTCGATCTTTACGATGACGGACGCGATCAGAGCGGCCACGACGCCGGCACTCATCATCTGCGGCGACGAGGACGATCCGTGCGTGGGCGCAAGCCTGTTTCTGAAGAAGCATCTGCCGGCGGCAGGGCTCGCCATGTTTCCAAAGTCCGGCCACGTCCTCAATCTCGAAGAGCCAGCGCTGTTCAACGAAATGGTGGAACGGTTCGTCACGCTGGTGGAAGCGGGAAGATGGCCGGTGCGCGACCCGAGGTCACTGGCGGCGCATTAGCGCGAAGGCGTCACCAGGTACTGGGTCGCGTAGATGGGGTAACGGGCCGGCCTACTTCCTGCCGCCCCGCGTCAGCAGAAACACGCCCTGCTCGCCGAACAGATTCCACACCCACCAGGGCATCCGCAGCCGCAGCGGACGGCCGTAGAGGTCGAGCGCCTCGGCACGTTCCATCTTGACGTCGATCGCGTCGCAGAGCTCGACGAAATCCTTGATGGTGCAGAAATGGATGTTGGCGGTGTCATACCAGCTTGCCGGCAGGTTCTCCGTGCGCGGCATGTGGCCGCCGATCAGGAGCTGGAGCCGCATCTTCCAGAAGCCGAAATTCGGGAACGACACGATGGCGCGGCGGCCGATGCGCAGCAAATTCTCCAGCACCACTTTCGGCTGCCGCGTCGCCTGCAACGTCTGCGACAGGATCACGTAGTCGAAGGCGTCATCCGGATAATTCACGAGGTCGGTGTCGGCATCGCCCTGCACCACCGCAAGACCCTTGGCGACGCAGCGGTTGACGCCCTCGCGCGACAGCTCGATGCCGCGGCCGTCGACGCCGCGGGTTTCCAGCAGTTGGAGCAGGTCGCCCTCGCCGCAGCCGACGTCGAGCACCTTCGAGCCCGGCTTGACCATCTCGGCCACCAGCACATGGTCGGCGCGAAAATCACCGGGTTGCCCGGCCACAACGCCGCCGAGCGGCAACGTTTCCTGTACAGACATGCCTAGTCGTCCTTGTTAAGCATTCCTGGCGGTAAGCCCGCGCGCCTTGCCCGCCGATTGCAGGAAGGCACGGGCGATGTCGAAGAACTCGGGCACGTCGAGCAGGAACGCGTCGTGACCGCGATCGGTCTCGATTTCGGCGAACGACACCCGCGCGCTCGACGCATTCAGCGCGTGCACCAGCGCGCGCGATTCCGAGGTCGGGAACAGCCAGTCGCTCGTGAAGGAGACCACGCAGAAGCGGGTCTGGATTCCCGCGAACGCCTTCGCCAGCACGCCACCATGGTCGGCGGCGATGTCGAAATAGTCCATCGCGCGGGTCAGATAGAGATAGGAGTTGGCGTCGAAGCGCTCGACGAAGGACGAGCCCTGGTAGCGCAGATAGGACTCAACCTGGAAGTCGGCGTCGAAAGAGAAAGTCGGCAGCTCGCGGTCCTGCATGCGCCGCCCGAATTTTCGATGCAGCGCGGCGTCGGAGAGATAGGTGATGTGCGCCGCCATCCGGGCGACAGCGAGGCCACGATGCGGATGGATGCCTCGATCGGCATAGCCGCCATGGTGCCAGTCGGGGTCGGCCATCACCGCCTGGCGGCCAAGCTCGTGGAACGCGATGTTCTGCGCCGAGTGTCGTGTCGAGCAGGCAATCGCCAGCGCGGAGAACACGCGACTCGGATACGCCGCAGTCCATTGCAGCACTTGCATGCCGCCCATCGAGCCGCCGACGACCGCGAACAGCGTGTCGATGCCGAGCCGGTCGATCAGCATCGCCTGCGCGCGCACCATGTCGGGGATGGTGATGACGGGGAAATCGAGCCCCCAAACCTTGCCGGTCGCGGGATTGATCGAGGCCGGGCCGGTCGAGCCCATGCAGCCGCCGATCACGTTGGAGCAGATGATAAAATACTCGCTGGGATCGAGCGGTCGGCCCGAGCCGACCAAAGTCTCCCACCAGCCGGGCTTGCCGGTGACAGGGTGCACATTGGCGACGTGCTGGTCGCCGGTCAGCGCATGGCAGATCAGGATCGCGTTGGAGCGATCGGCATTCAGCTCGCCATAGGTCTGGTAGGCGATCTGGAACGGGCTGAGATCGACCCCGCAGTCGAGCCGCAGCGGCTGCTCCGAGCCGAACTGCGCGACGTGCGAACTCGGATGATCCACCTCGTGCGACCGCTCGTCGGCGGTGATCGCGGGACTCGGAATTGACTGGACGCCAACCATCTGACCATCGACCTCGTTTGCGGTCGTCGTGGTGACCGCATTGACATCAGGCCATGAAAAACCCGGCCTGAACGATAGGTTCGGCCGGGATCGAAAGCGTCCCCGGCCTGTTTAGCGAGTTTTTTAACGTGGCTGCAAGCCGGCCGGCTCAAATGACCACGGAACGGGTAAAAACTACCGTCCTGGACGGTTTTCGTCAAGTCACGGCCCGGATCAGCCAAATTCGCCTGTCGCGCCACGGGCGGAAAGGGCCCGATTTCTCTTTGCATTTCTCTTTGCTTTCGCAGCCCCGACTGCCTAATCAGGATATCCATCACAGCGGTGACGGCTCGACTGATCCGCATTGGAACGCCTCTCAGCAGCACCTGTCAGACATGTCCCAACGTCCGCCCGCGCCACCATCACTCCAGGAATTGCGTAAGGAGATCGACGCGATCGACGAGGGCATGCATCGCCTGCTGATGCAACGCGGCGACATCATCGACCGCCTGATCCAGGTGAAGCAGACCCAAGAGGTCGGCTCGGCGTTCCGCCCGGCACGCGAGGCCTCCATGATGCGCGACCTCGTGCAGCGTCATCGCGGCATCCTGCCGCTCGACACGGTCGAGAGCATCTGGCGCGTCATCATCGCGACCTTCACCTATGTCCAGGCCCCGTTCTCGGTCCACGCCGACATCTCGGCGAGCGAGCCGGCCATGCGCGATTCCGCGCGATTCCATTTCGGCTTCACCGTGCCTTACGTCGCGCATTTCAGCGCGCAGGCGGCGGTCGAGGCCGTCGCGAAGTCCAAGGGCGATCTGGCGCTGGTCTCGGCGACCTCGAGCCGCACGCCGTGGTGGCTGTCGCTGGAAGAAGCTGGCGCGCCAAAGATCATCGCGCGGCTGCCCTTCGTCGAGCGCGCCGACCATCCGGCGGCGTTGCCCGTGTTCGCGGTCTCGCGCGTCGCCGACAGCGCGCTGGTGACGGAGGTCGAGACCTTCAGCGTACGCGTCTCTGGGTGGAATGCGGAGGTCGCGCGCGCCCTGTCGCCGCTCGCTGAGATCGTGGCGGTGCCCGACACCGCCTTCGACGGCGCCGCGCTGCTGGTCTCGGTCACCGCGACAAGCAGCATCGACAAGATCAAGGCTGCCCTGATCGAAGCGGGGGCCTCGGTGCGCTCCACGGCCCTCGTCGGCAGCCACGCAACGCGCTATACGGTGCCCCCGACCGGGTCGAAATCGTAAGTCGCGAACCGCTTAAGCCAGTCCGGAGTTGAAGATGTCCCGCCCCATGCCGAATCCCGGCATTCTCGATATTGCGCCCTATACGCCCGGCAAGACCCCGGTGGCAGAGCCCGGCCGCAAGGTGTTCAAGCTCTCGGCCAACGAGACGCCGTTCGGGCCCTCGCCGAAGGCGATCGAGGCGTTCAAGCAGGTGGCGGATCATCTGGAAGACTATCCGGAAGGAACCTCGCGCGTGCTGCGCGAAGCAATCGGGCGCACCTTCGGGCTCGATCCCAACCGCATCATCTGCGGCGCCGGCTCGGACGAGATCCTCAACCTGCTCGCCCACACCTATCTCAGCCACGGTGACGAGGCGATCTCGACCACGCACGGCTTTCTGGTCTATCCGATCGCGACCATGGCGGTCGGCGCGAAGAATGTCATCGCGGCCGAGAAGAACCTCACCTGCGATGTCGACGCCATCCTCAAGGCGGTGACGCCGAAGACAAAGCTGGTCTGGCTCGCCAACCCCAACAATCCGACCGGCACCTATGTGCCGTTCGACGAGGTCAAGCGCCTGCGCGCCGGCCTGCCCTCGCACGTGCTGCTGGTGCTGGACGCAGCCTATTGCGACTACGTCTCGCGCAACGATTACGAGATGGGGATCGAGCTGGTCGCGACCACCGAAAACACGGTGGTGACCCACACCTTCTCCAAGATCCATGGTCTTGCGGCGCTGCGCATCGGCTGGATGTTCGGCCCCGAGCACATCATCGACGCGGTCAACCGCATCCGGGGTCCCTTCAACGTGTCGACGCCGGCCATGTACGCCGCCGTTGCCGCGATCGAGGACACAGCGCACCAGGCCATGTCGAAGCAGTTCACCGAGACCTGGCGCGACTGGCTCGCCGAGGAGATCGGCAAGCTCGGGCTGAAGGTGACGCCGAGCGTCGCCAATTTCGTGCTGATCCACTTCCCGACCGAGGGCAAGACCTCGGACGCAGCCGACGCCTTCCTCACCAAGCGCGGGCTGGTGCTGCGCGGCTTGAAGAACTACGGCCTGCCGCATTCGCTGCGCATGACCATCGGCACCGAGGAGGCCAACCGCCTCGTCGTCGAGGGCCTGCGCGACTTCATGGCCGGACGATGAGCGCGACCCCGCACTTCCAGCGCGTTGCGCTGATCGGCTTCGGCCTGATCGGGGGCTCGATCGCGCGCGCCGCGAAGCTCCAGGGCCTGGCTTCCGAGATCGTCACCACCGCGCGCTCGGAGAAGACGCGCGCACGCGTGATGGAGCTCGGCATCGTCGATCAGGTCGTCGCGACCAATGCGGAAGCCGTGAAGGACGCCGATCTCGTCATCCTCTGCATTCCCGTCGGCGCCTGCGGCCCGGTGGCGCAGGAGATCTCCGCGCATCTCAAACCCGGCGCGATCATCTCCGACGTCGGCTCGGTCAAGGGCGCCATCGTCAGGGATATGGCGCCGCACCTGCCGGAAGGCGTCCATTTCGTGCCGGCGCATCCCGTCGCAGGCACCGAGCATTCGGGTCCCGATTCCGGCTTCGCCGAGCTCTTCATCAACCGCTGGTGCATCCTCACCCCGCCGGAGGGCGTTGATGCGGCTGCCACCGATCGCCTGCGCGCGTTCTGGACGGCGATGGGTGCCAAGGTCGAGGTCATGACGCCGGATCATCATGATCTCGTGCTCGCGATCACCAGCCATCTGCCGCATCTGATCGCCTACACCATCGTCGGCACCGCCGACGAGCTGGCGCAGGTGACGGAGTCAGAGGTCATCAAGTTCTCCGCCGGCGGCTTTCGCGACTTCACGCGCATCGCCGCCTCCGATCCGACGATGTGGCGCGACGTCTTCCTGGCCAACAAGGAAGCCGTGCTGGAGATGCTCGGCACCTTCACCGAGGATCTGGCAAAGCTCACCCGCGCGATCCGCCGCGGCGACGGCGAGGCGCTGTTCGACCACTTCACCCGCACCCGCGCCATCCGCCGCGGCATCGTCGAAATCGGCCAGGACTCAGCCGCGCCCGATTTCGGCCGGCCGCATGCGCAGCTCGGCAACAAACCGTAGCACCGAAGTGGCCCGGATGGAGCGCAAGCGTAATCCGGGACTTCCGTCGCTTGAGGCAGGATTCCCGGATCGCGCTTCGCTCCATCCGGGCTACGAGCCTGCGTGGCTCCGTCACTAGAATGGGTAGTACCGGATCTGCGTCATGACGACATTGTCGTCGGTCTTCGGCGCGCCGCCGACACCGGCGAACGCGAACCGTTGCGTGTAGGAATATTGCAGGCCTGCTTTGAGTGTGCCGAAATTGCCTTGGTAGATGGTGTCGTAAATCCCGGCCGTGATCTGCCGAACCTCCCTGGTGTTGCCGTTGCAGGTCGCGCCCGCCGAGTTTTCGGTGAAGCAGCCGGTGTTGTTGTAGAGCGGATTGCCGTAGCCGAACGGCACCGTTCCAACATTGGCGAAATTCGCCTTGGCCTTTTCGAGGCCTGCATAGGAGTAGACATCGAGGCTGGGCGTCGCGTGCCAGATCAGGCCGACGGCGGCCGCCGTGACCGTCAGCGGGAGGATGGTGCCGTCCTGCGCCAGCGCCGCGTCGGGGAACGGCGTTGCCGTGAAGCGGCCCAGCACGCCATGCGAGCCATAGAGCTGAAGATCGAGAGTTTTCGGAATCAGCTCGGCGAAGATGTGACCGCCGAAGCTTCCGGTGTCGTAGGTGTGGTTGGCGTTATTGAAGCGGTCGAACAGCTGGCGGTAGAGCGCCCACGCCTCGACATGCAACTTATAGGGCCCGAGCCTTGGGTCCCAGGCTGCCTTGACGGTGACGTCGGGCACCTGATTCAGACTGACATTATTGAGGTTGTTGAAGAAGCTGCCGCCGGGACCGGTCAGATTGACCTGAAGGTTCGGGTTCAGCACGCCCTGTGGTCCGAAGGCGGGGGTGCCGACGGTCGGGACGTTGCCGCCGAAGAACGCTGTCTGGGCATTCTCGACCGACGCAGCCAGCTTGAACTCCGGTCCGATGTCCTGCCAGACGCGCAGCCCGGGCTGCCGTGCGGCAAGAAATCCCGGAACGGATTCGAAGTCGATCACGCCGGGCGCATCGACGCCGCGAGGATCGATGCCGGACTTGGTCGGCGCGTTCAGCGACCAGGATTGCCCGGCGAGGAAGTGAAGACCGAGATCGGTGCGGTCCAGTTCCAGGCTGAGCTGCCGCATGCGCGGATTGAACGAGTTGGTCGCAACCGAGCTCGCCGTCTGAGCCGCACCTTCGAAATCGATCTCGCCATAGCCCGCGAGGTGCGTGTCGGCATCGGCATTGCCCTCGGCCAGCACCGAGAACCTGCTCTGGCGTGCCGAGAAGCGCGTTTCCGGGATGTTGAAGTTGCGGCTCTGCTGATAGGGGATGAAGTTGTAGACTGAGCCGGTATCGGAAGCGAGATTGCGCGAGCGGTAGATGCCGGTGAGATCGACCCAGCCACCGAAGGTCAACGTCACGCCCTTGTAGCAGACCTTGCCGGCCGCACATGGATCGGCGGCGAGCGCCTTGTAACTTGCTGGTAACTGAACGGCCTTCGCCTGCGCTTCAACCTGTCGCGTCTTGCGCGCCTCGGAGTCCACGCGCTGCTGGAGCTCCTTCAGCTTCGCCTTCAGCGACTGGATTTCGGTTGTGACATTGTCGTCGGCATGCGCCTGCCCTGAACAGGCAGCGAGAATACCCAGCATCAGTCCGCAATTGATGATCCGCACTTGAAGCTTCCTCCATTTGGGAAGCGGATTGGATTCCGCGCGCCATCTCCGGCGCATGCATGCTTCCCTGGTGTGGAGTGATTTGAATGCGGCTGCGGTTATTCGCGGCGCCGTGCATCTTCTGCATCACGTTTTCCTGACGATCCTGTTTGGAATATTTTCGTTGGCTGTCGATCCGCACGCGCGACTGTCGCGATTGTCCAAGGCAACTTTTCAAGGCCTCGTTCAAGGCAACGCGCATTGGGCCCGGCCGGGACATGACCGGGCCCAGTTCGCGACGGCCAAGTGGTGGATGGCGGCTATTTGCCCTTGGTCGCGCGCATCACCGTTGGGCGCGGTGATTTCGGCGAGGGGACGAAGGCCATCGTCTCCCGCGTCGTGGGATTCGAGACGTTGCGATCACCGTTCGGATACATCGAGGCGTATGCTGCCGGCTCCTGCGACTGCCATTGCCACTGCGCGAACGCGGGCGTCGCGAGCGTGGTCGAGATGGCGATACCGGCAATGAACAGCCTGGACTTGATCATGATATCTCTCCTGCCTGGGCGACCGCATCATCGTGTGGCCGACATGGATAGAGAGCGGAGTTTGCGGCTCGGCATTCCCAGCCAGTCATCACGATCCGGCGAAGCGGCCGTGAGTTCAGCTCGTAACCCGCATGGAGGGAGTTACGACAGCTGAGGGCGATGAATGGGGAGAGGAGACTCTGAATCCATCCTACTGCTTCGCGCTACGACTAATCTTTCCCGGCTTGAACAGATCGAGGTCGATGGCCTGTCCCATCGCCAGATATCCGGTGCGGTTGGGATGAAGCTTGTCGCCGGCGCCACCAGTCGTGCTTTCGGGAACGAACTCCGGCTTGAGGCCACCCGAGGCCGGATCGAGCGTCGCCCGATCAAAATCGATCACACCGTCGAATGTCCCCGAGCTACGGATGAATGCGTTGAGCGCCTTGCGCTTGTCATCCTGCTCGGGAAAACCATGTGCCGCGCTGGTGCTACCCAATGCCGAAACGACGGTGGCGCCGATGATCCGGGCTTGCGGCCATTTCGCACGTAGCCTCGCGACGCCATCCTTCATCGCGGCGATGACTTGGTCGGTGGTAAAATTGCCGTTCTTGCTGAAATCGTTGATACCTTCCAGCCAGATCAGGCTCGATATGCCGGACAGCGACAGCACGTCACGCTCGAGCCGCTGGCCAGAAGCGGGGCCGCCCGCGTACGGTTTGTCGGGACCATATTCGGCCGGGCCTGCGATTTGGTTGCCACCGATGCCGCCATTCACTACGGCAACCTTGTTGCCGTAGACCGCCTTCAGGCGACGCGACAGCACGTTGGGCCAGCGATCGTCGCCATTCATGGTTGAGGCGGTCCCGTCGGTAATCGAATCGCCAAACGCCATGATGGCGAAGGCATCGGCAGGCGCAGTCATCTCGACCGCATCGAGGAAGAACCACGACGCGGTCGCATAGGGGAAGGAAGCTTCGTCTTCCAGGGCGCCCTTCGCGCCGGCGGCGGGCGCACTGACATAGGAGGTGGTCAGCGCTTTGGCGTGCCAGGTCATCGGACCGCTCTGGCCGGCGACATGAAAACTGACCGCAAGCCGGCGGCCGGCGAGGTCATCAGGCCGCTTTGCAAACGGCAGCGCGATCGCATCGCTCCAGACCGAATTCCCCGGCGACACCGTAATGGAAGGCGTGCCGGCGAACGTAACCGGAATGTTGGAGCCGCGGATCAACGCGGCACTGCCCGACTGCAGGCCGACGTAAACGCCGTCAAACGTGACGGGTTTGGTGCCGAAGGCGTTGCTGAGCCGGATGCGGGCCTGACGGCCCCAGATATCCGGCCGCACGATCAGGCGAAAGGTCTGGTCCCGCGCACCGGCCGCAGGCTCGGGAAACGCGAATTTCTGTTCGGGCTGGGCTGACGGATTGCCGACGGGGTATGGGCCCTGAACCGCGCCCGTCCAGGACACCACCCAATGTTCGCTATCCTTGGCGGTTGCGGTCTGAAGCGAGGCAACGAGCAGCGATGCTGCCACGAGACAATTCAACGCGCGCATTGTTTCCCCCGAACCCCAGATAATTTGGCCGCGACCTTAGAGCCGTCAGTTGGTCTTCAATAGGGCGGCAGAACGCTACCTGTCCAGACGCGCTGACGCACTCCTCGCCCGACGCAGGAGAGAACCTCGCAGGTTGCGTCACCGGCGCCGACAAGAAGCTCTTCGCAGAAGCGATCTGTTCACAGTTTCGAACGCATCAGACGGACCGAGCTGTCCGCCCGGCAGGTTTATGAATTCACGACCTAATACAGCGGCGGGATCTGGCCGACCTTGACCGGGCCGAGCAGCACGGCGCCGTCGACGAACTTCAGCGGGAAGCTGCGAGCCTTCTTGCCTTCCAGCGTGCTCTCGGTGCCGATCGAATTGATGCCGGCGGCAACGCCGGCATTGGCGTTCTGCTTGATGACCTTGCCGAGGCCGGGAACGGCACGGTCGAGCGCACCGAACAGATTGTTGAGGTCCTGCGACTTCACGCCGGGCGCGACGCGATCGAGGGTCGCCTGCGGCACCCCCTCCTGCAGCATCTTCTCGATGCCGAGCGCGGGGATCACGCGCTCCAGGCCCGTCACGGTCATCTGCAATTCGCCATCGAGGCGGCCGTTTGCCGAGAGCCCGAGCGTGCCGGCCGCAACCGCGATCATCTCGCCCTGCTGGATGCGGGACTGCACGATCTCGATATGGCCGCCGGCGGCCTGGATCTCGCGGAAGCGCTGCGGCCACGGCTTTGGCGTGAGATCGGACAGTCCGGTGATCTTCGCCCGCGTGTCGGCCTCGAACGGCTCGGCGAGCAGCGGATGAACGCCCTGGACGCTGCCCTGCGCGATCTGGAGCACGGTCTCGATCACGGGATGATCGGACGGAGATCCATCCGCAAGGCGTCCATGCAGCTCGACCTGTTTTGCGCGCGCGAGCGGCACCTGCATGCTGCCGTCGACACGATTGACGGTCGGCTCCTCGAACACGATGGAAGCGCGCTCCGGCACGGCGGGCAGGCCGACCACACTGCTGCGACCCTTGCTCCAGTTCACCACGAAGGTGCTCTGCGTGACGCCGTCAGTGAGCGTCGCGGGTGCGGTAAATTCGGCGATGACGCGCTTGGGATCGTAGACTTGGGCGACGACCAGGATGTTGTCGAGCTTCGCCGTGAACGGCGTCTTGCTGGCGTTCTGCGACACCAGGGCGACGCTGGCGCCCGAACACCGGACCTCGAAGCGGAAGGGGAAGCCCGCGATCGAGCGCTTGGCGCAATCATAGACGCGGCCGGATTTGGCCTCCTGCGCGCGCCAGGCATCGGCGGCGATTTCGGCCTGCGACGCCGCATAGAACCAGAAGCAGCTCCACGCCACCGCGAGGATCAGGAGGATGACAGGGGCGATGAAAAGGCCCCAGCGGGAGCGCCGGCGTGCGGCAACGGTCATATCGGACATGCGGCGACCCTTTGACCCCTGATTTTGTCAAATGTAAGCGAGGTTGGCGTGCTCCGAAAGGCGGAGAATTCGCTTCGCTTGGGAGCGCGGTTCTGGTAGCCGTGCCCGAAATGTCGGAAATCACCCTCCCCTCCGTCACCACAGCCAAAGGCGACCTCTGGGTGTTCGGCTACGGCTCGCTGATGTGGCGGCCGGGTTTCGAATTCGAGGAGCGCGTCCCCGCGCGGCTGGTCGGCGAGCACCGCGCGCTCTGTGTCTATTCCTTCGTCCACCGTGGCACGCCGGAGAAGCCGGGTCTGGTGCTCGGCCTCGACCGCGGCGGCGCCTGCCGCGGCATCGCCTTCCGCGTCGCCGAAAAGAACCGCGCCGACGTCGTCGCCTATCTGCGCGCGCGCGAGCAGGTGACGTCGGTCTATCGCGAAGTCATGCGCTCGGTGTGGCTGGAGAACGATGCGCGGCAGCGCGTCTCCGCGCTCGCCTATGTCGTCGACCGCGGCCATGTGCAATATGCCGGTCGGCTGTCGCTCACCGACCAGCATCGCCACGTGCTCCAGGGCCACGGCCAGTCCGGCGCCAACCGCGACTACGTGACTGCGACGGTGAAGGCGATCGAGGCCGAAGGCTTTCGCGATGCGCAGCTGCATCAGCTTGCCATGATGCTGCATGGTGATGCGCATTCTCCGCACGCGCCGGCTCCGGCGGACGATCGGGAAAACCGCTAGCTCTCCAACGGCGCATAGCTCGGCGCCGAGCCGATCAGCTGCTCCTGCTCCTTGCGGCCCGCTTCGACGAGGCGACCGGTCGCGTCTTCGATCACCGTTTGCACACGGGAGAGATACTCGTCCTTGGGCAAGCCCGGCGGCAGCGGATCGAGGAATTCCACCACCAGCGTGCCGGGATAGCGCATGAAGGTGCGGCGCGGCCAGAACAGGCCGGAATTGAGCGCGATCGGCAGGCACGGCGCGCCGCAGGACGAATAGATCTGCGCGAAGCCGCTCTTGTAGTCCGGTGGCGCGCCCGGGGCGCGGCGCGTGCCTTCGGGAAAGATCACGAGCTGCCCGCCGCTGCGCACCGCCTCCCGCGCCCGCCGCGTCATGTCCAGCAGCGCCTTGACGCCGGCATTGCGGTCGATCGCGATCATCCCGGTCTTGACCAGGAACTGGCCGAACACCGGGATCTGCATGAGCTGACGCTTGAGGATGAAAATCGGACGGTCGAAGAAGCCCGGCAAGACGAACGTCTCCCAGAACGACTGATGCTTCGCCACAACGACCAATGGTCCCCTCGGGATCTTTTCGAGGCCGCGGAATTCCACCTTGATGTTGCAGACAGCCCGCATCAGAAACAGCGTCGCCTTTGCCCACCATTGCGCGACCGTGAGCATGGCGCGCGGCGGCAATGCGAAGGTCGGCAGCGCCACGATCGCGAGGCACACCAGCACGGTGTAGAACAGCACGTTGAACACGAGCGATCGCAGGAAAATCAAGAACATCGAGGATCCGATCAATTGCCGATCAGTTGCCGATCAATTGGCCTGTGCGGTGGCGGGCCGCTTCGCCTGCAGCCCGGAAGGCTGCTCCGACATCTCGGGCGAAAGGTCAATCCCGAAATCCTCCAGCCGCACCCTGACCTCCGCCGCGATATACTTGACATATTCCGACAGCAGCAGCCGCAAAGTGGACGCCGAGGTCCACCACGGCTCGTCGCGCCATTTGTCGCCGACCACCACGAACGGGATCAGTGTCGCCTCCGGCATCGCATGCGAGAATTCCACCAGCGCGCGCGGCATATGATAGTTCGAGGTGACCACGATCAGCGATTTGAAGCCGCGTCCCGCGGCCCAGCGCCGCGCTTCCGCGGCATTGCCGCGGGTCGAGACCGCGGTGCGGTCGAGATCGACGCAGCAACGCATGAAAGACTGGTTCTCCGGCAGCGTCCGGGAGATGTCGCTCGCCGTCGAGGTCGGGTGTACGCCGGAGATCAGGAGCCTCCTGCCGTAGCCGGCAGCGAGCAGCTCCATCGCATCCGACACCCGCGAGGAGCCGCCGGTGAGCACCACGATGCCGTCCGCCTTGCGGTCCGGCGCGATCTCGGCGCCGCGCAATTGCGACAGAAACGCTATAAAGCCCGCCGCCGCGCCGACGAAGGCGAGCGCAATCGTCGACATCACGGCCGCGCGCAGCCACCCGCGCGGCAGTTTCGGCGATCGATCGGCGGTCGGCGCGCTCATGCGATGTCGGTGATCCCTTCCCAGAGGTGATTTTAGGACGTTTTGAGGCGAAGTGGAGTCCGGTTTGTCGGCCTCAAACTATGTGGCGAAGCGCTGGGGCCGCGAACCAGATTTCCCCTCTCCCCTTGTGGGAGAGGGTGGCTCGCCGCGATAGCGGCGAGACGGGTGAGGGGTATGTCTCCGCGAACTCGCCTCGACGTTCGTGCACGTGGATAGAACCCCTCATCCGGCGCTTCGCGCCACCTTCTCCCACAAGGGGAGAAGGAAGAAAACCATCTCAATCGACATCATTCAGCGTCGCGAACAGCGTCTGGCGCGAGGCGACCGCGGTGATGGCGCCGATCAGCACGGCCTGCACCGCGAGCACGATGTAGCCGGATGGCCGCAGCGAGAAGGTGCCGAGCAGCGCGGCGAACTGGTCGCCGACGGGAGTGCCCGAAAACCAGCCTGCAATCGACTCGGAGAAGCCGAACACCAGCATGGCGGCGCCGCCGCCGATCACGCCGCCCTCCAGCCCCAGCCTGAGGAAATGACGCAGGAAGCGGTTGGCGATGTAGCGGTCGCCGGCGCCGACGAAATGCAGCACCTCGACGATCGGACGGTTCGCCGCCATGGCGCCGCGGGTTGCGAACGACACCGAGATGATGGTGGCGACGATGACGAGCGCGAGGATGCCGAGACCGGCGAGCACGGTGGCGTTGGTCATCGAGCGCATGCGCTCGATCCAGGCGCGGTGATCGTCGACGCTCGCGCTTGGCGCCACCTGGGTCACGCGGGCGCGCAAGGCGCCGAGATCGATCGCCGTGCCGGGCTGCACGCGCGCGATGATCATGCGCGGGACCGGCAGATCGTCCATCGACAGCCCGGTGCCGAGCCAGGGCTCGAGTAGCTTGCCGCTCTCGTCCTTCGTGAACGGCTTGACCTCGACGATGCCGGCTTGCGCGCGCATGGCCTCGGTCACCGCCGCGGTGTCGCGTTCGAGATCGCGGCCCGTCTGCGGCCGGACCTGAATGGTGATCTCGCTCGCGACATCCGACTGCCATTCGGCGGCGGAGGCGCTCACCAGCAGCACCGTGCCGGTCGTCATCGAGGCCAGGAAGGTCATGATGGCGACAACGGCGACCAGCGCGCGGCCGTGGATCGAGGCGCGCGGCACGATCGGCGACATATTGCGCGCCCGGGCCGGAAGCGGCGGCCCCTCCTGCCCGAGATCGACCAGCACGCCGCGCTCGTCGGGCCTATTCATAGACGTGCAGCCGTCCCTGGTGCAGCACGAAGCGTCGCGCCTCGTACTGGTCCATCAGGGCGATATCGTGGGTGGCGATGATGACGGCGGTGCCTGACTTGTTGAGCTCGATGAACAGCCGCAGCAGGCGGCGGCCGAGCGTCGGATCGACGCTGCCGGTTGGCTCGTCGGCCAGCAGCAGCTGCGGCCGCGAGATCACGGCGCGCGCGATTGCCGCGCGCTGCTTTTCGCCGCCGGACAGGATCGGCGGCAGCGCGTCCATGCGCTCGCCGAGCCCAACCCATTTCAGGAGATCGATGACCTCCTTGCGGTAGCTCGATTCGCTGCGGCCCATCACGCGGAACGGCAGCGCCACGTTTTCATAGGTCGTCATGTGATCGAGCAGGCGGAAATCCTGGAGCACGATGCCGATGCGCTTGCGCAAGTCTGCGATCTCGTCCTTGCCGAGCTGCGAGATGTCGTGACCGAACAAGTTGACGAGCCCCCGCGTCGGGCGATGCGAGAGGAACAACAGGCGCAGCAACGAGGTCTTGCCGGCGCCGGACGGGCCGGTGAGGAACTGGAAGGAATGCGCCGGGATCTGGAAGTTGAGGTCGCGCAGGACCTCGGGCCCCAGGCCGTAACGCAATCCGACATTTTCGAACCGAACCAAGCTCAGCTCCGTTCGAGAGAGGCCGCGGGCCGCACGGCTGTGCTCCGCCACACGCGATCCGCGGGTTTTGCGGCCGTTATGGTTTCCGGTTCGTTAACGGTCGTCCTGTAGCATAATTGGTAGCATCTTTCCGTCTCGGTTCTCCACGACCGTGTCACGGTCAAGACTTGTCCATGCATCAAGGCTCGTCCATGCATATCGTCTGCCCTCATTGTACGACATCCTACGCCATCAAGCCCGCGAGCCTTGGGGCGAACGGCCGGACCGTGCGCTGTTCCCGTTGCAAGGAAACGTGGGTCGCCCATGCCGAGGATGCCATCGAGGAGGCATCTGTGCCGGCCATGGCCGCGGCCAGCCGGGCCGACGACCAGGCCGATCTCGCCGAGCAATGGAACTCCTATGCCCAGGACGACGGAGCCGCTGACGCGCCTGTCGTTGACAGCCCCTCGATCGCCAGCGACTGGCCGGACCAGGAAGCCGCCGACACCGAGGACGAATGGTCCGCGGCCGCCCGATCCGTTGAGGAGGAAGTCGGCGGCGAACAGCACCAGTCCTGGTTCCGTGGCCTGTTCGGCCGTCGCCGCGGCGCGCGAGTGCGCCGTCCGGTGGCCACGGCGGCCCCGCGAAAATCCCATTTCGGCCTGCCGACCGCCTGCGCCGCCATGGGCGCGCTGGTCCTGGCGCTGGTGATCTGGCGCGGAGACATGGTGCGGCTGCTGCCGCAGACGGCAGCCTTCTACAGGATGGTTGGCCTCGAAGTTAACCTGCGCGCACTCGCCTTCAAGGACGTCAAGCTCTCCAGCGAGACAGTAGACGGTAAGCAGGTGCTGGTGATCGAGGGCGTGATCGTGGGACAGGGCAAGAAGCCGCTCGACATTCCCCGCTTGCGCTTCGCAGTGCGCGACGCGCAAGGCGCGGAAATCTACGCCTGGAACGCCGTTCTGGAACAGACCGTGCTACAGCCCGGCGAGCGCGCCTTCTTCCGCTCGCGCCTGGCCTCGCCGCCGCCGGAGGGCCGCAATATCGACGTTCGCTTCTTCAACCGGCGCGACATCGCCGGCGGCAGCGTATAATCGATTTCGCAGGTCTCGCAGGCAAAGTTGGTGGCGAGATTGATCCCAAGGTTGGTCTCATGTCCAAGATCCTGATCGCCGACGACGAGGATTCGATGCGCCAGCTGGTGGCGCGCGCCATCGCCATGGACGGCCACGAGATCGTCACCGCGCAAGACGGCGCCGAGGCGCTGGAGATCCTCACGCGCGCGGACGGCAGGTTCGACCTGCTGCTCACCGACATCCAGATGCCGGTGATGGACGGCATCGCGCTGGCGCTTTCCGTCGCACGCGATTTCCCCGATTTGACCATTCTGCTGATGACCGGCTTTGCCGACCAGCGCGAGCGCGCCTCGAACCTCAATGCGCTGGTGCATGACGTCGTGACCAAGCCGTTCTCGGTCGCCGACATCCGCACGGCGGTGGCGGACGCGCTGGCGGCGAAGAAGGGGTAGCGGCGTCGGGGCGCCACGTATTCCGCTGTCATGCCCCGGCTTGACCGGGGCATCCAGTACGCCGCAGCCTCTCGATTGAATCACAACCGTCTCGGAGTACTGGATCGCCCGGTCAAGCCGGGCGATGACAGAGAACTCAAAAATCCTTCAGCAGCCGCTCGATGTAATCGAGCTCGATCTGCGGGCGCGAGCTGTCCCCCAAGCGGCGGCGGAGCTCCTCGAGGATGCGGCGGACGCGCTGGGCGTCGATCTCGCCGGGGATCTTGACCGTGTAGTCGTCGCTCAGATCGCGGCCGTGAAGTGGGCGACCGAGCGGATCGGTCTGATTGCCGCCGCTCTGCTGACGACCGGGCCGGTTGCCGGGGCCATCGCCCTGCCCGTCGCCATCGCCCTGCTGCATCGCCTCGGCCATCTTCTGCGCGCCCTTGCGCAAGGCCTCGAGAGCTTTCCCCTGCGAGTCCACGGCACCATCCGAATTGCCTTCGCCGAGCTGCGAGCCGGCATCGCCCATGGCCCCGTCGGCGGCGTCCAGACTGCCGTCGTCATCGCCCTGGTCACCGTCCTGATCGCCATCCTGGCCCGGCTGTCCCTGCTCGCCCTGCTGACCCTTTTGCCCCTTCTGGCCCTGGCTCTTCTGGCCCTTTTGCCCCTTCTGCGTGAGGCCGCGCTTGGCGAGCTCGTCCTGCAGCTTCTTCAGGCGGTCGCGCAGCGACTGCTGATCCTGCTGGAGATCCGACATCGACTGGTCGCCCTGCTGCTTGCCGCGCGAGCGCTCACGCCGGGAATCCTGCCCCTGCTTGAAAGTCTTGTCGCGCAATTGCTGCTGCTTGCGGATCATGTCGCTGAGCTCGTTGAGCGCCTGCTCCATGTCGCTGTCGCCGGATTGCCCGGGCTGCGCCATCTGGAGGTTTTCCATGATCTGCGCGAGCTGCTCGAGCAGGCGCTGGGCCGCCTCGCGATTGCCTTCCTTCGCGGCCTTCTCGATCTGCTTCAACAGCTCGTCGAGATCGCGCTGCGTGATGACGGAACGATCGCGATTGGAGGATTGGCTCTTTTCCGTCGCGCGCTTGTAGTCCTCGAGCTTCTGAATCGCATCGGATTGATTGTTCAGGCTTCGTCCGGACTCCTTTTGCCTGAGGCTGTCGCCGGACTCCTGCATCGCCTTTTCCGCGCTATCGAGCAGCGCATCGGGATCCTGGTCCTGCTGGGCCGAGACGGCAGCGGGGAAGCCTCCCAGGAGGAGGGCAAGACAGGCGATCGAGATCGCCTTCACGACTGGCACGCGCGCTAGCTTCCGCATTTCCGGTCCCGCGTAAACTGATTGGCGCCGTCCTCGCCCCCCTTCGCCCGGCTGTTCGCCGACTTCCGATAGGCCTGCAGCTGCTGGCGCAAGACGTCCTGCTGCTGCGCCAGCTCTTCGAGCTGCTCGGGCTTGGCATGCTGGGTCTTCTGTCGCAGCTCGACCGCCTTGTCGAGGATGAGCTGAACCTCTGCCGGGAAAGGCTGCCGGGGTCCAAGCGGATTCTGCTCGGCGCGCCGGGCGAGATCGCGCACCTTGCCGGCCATCGCCTCGCGAAGCTTTTGCGTCAGCGCTTTGATCTCGTCCTCGCTGGCGCCGCGTTCCAGCGCCCGCTTGAGCGCGTCCTGAGCCGAGCGCAGCGCGGCGTTGACGCTGCCGGCGACACCGTCGTCCTCGATGGTGACCACGAACGCCCACATGCTTCCCACTACATCGCGCAGCGCGTCGTCGGTGCGGGCGGCTTCCAGCTGCAGCGCCAGACTGCGCAGGCCGAGATAGCAGCCCGCATCCGGCGTGAACAATTCGGGTGCGATCATCAGCGCGTCGAGCGCGGCGTAGACATCCGAATTCTTGTTGGCGTCGAGCGCCAGGATGCGGCGCTGCTCGACCAGCGCGCGCGCGAGCGAGTTGGTGAACAGCCGCTCGGGCAGGCGCATGTTGAAGGGCTCGCTCTTGGCCTCGTTGCCGGCCTCGTCCTTGGCGGTGAGGGTCAGCGTGACATCGGCACCGGCATAGGGATCCTCGCTGAGGTCCTTCACCGTCTGACCGACGCCGTTGCGGGTGCGCGCATTCGGCAGCACGAGCGGGAATTGCGGCGGCTGGAATAGCGGCCGCGCGGCGGCCTTGGTGTCGGCCTCCTTGCTGCCATCCTTGACACCATCTTTGGTATCGGCGGCACGCAGGCCGATTTGCGCATCGGCGCCGGTGACGCCGTAATCGTCCTCGATCTTGTAGGTGAGCTGGAGTCCGCCACGGGCCTGGCGCTCGGGATCCTTGGCCAGCGCGATCGTCGGCGCGCGGTCCGGCGTTGCCGCAAACGCCCATTGCGGCTGGCCGGAGGGCGCGCGGACATGCGCGGTGCCGTCGCCGCTGATGGCAAAATGCTTCTCGTTGGTGCCCTTGGGGGCGGCTTCGGTGGGCGCTACTTCCTTGAGGCCGCCGGAGACGACAACATCAAGGCTGCCGCCGGAGGAGCGAACGATCAGGGTCGCGCCGGCGGGAACGGCAAGCGGGCCGCTGGCCGGCAGCACGGCGGCCTCCTTGTTCGCGGCCGACAGAATGACCGGCGGCTTGCCGGTGTAGAGCGGCGGCGTGACCCAGGCATCGACGCGAACATTCGTCGGGGCCAGCACGCCGTTCCAGTGGAAGGCGGCCCCGAGCCGCATCGCACGCTCGTCGCCGGCGGCGAAGAAGGTCGCAACCAACATCACCATGACCAGCGCGCGCAGCGCCCAGGGATCATGCAGAGCGAGCCGGGGCTTCGGCAGACCGGCGCGGATGCGCTTGATCGAAGCCAGCTTGCGCTCACGCTGCGCCCGCCACAAGGCCTGCGCAACCGGGTCCTGCGAGCTCAGCGTGTCCGTCAGCGTGGTGGCCGGCCGGTGACGGATGCCGGAGCCGCGGTCGAGTCGGGCCAGCGCCTCCTCGCGGCTCGGCCAGCGGAAGCGACTCAACGGGAACAGGGTGACAATCGCGACGCCGGCGAAAACGACGAGACCGATGGCGCGGGCAATAGACGGCAGCGCCAGCCAGAGGCCGGCCCAGGACACCACCAGGAACAGACCGACGACGGTGAGAAGCCGCGCCAAATTTGGCCAGGCACGCTCCCACGCGATGGCATAAGTGGCCCGCTGCAGGGCTTGCGCCAGCTTCAGCCGCGACAGAGCGTCGCCATCGCGGATCGGGTCTGACGGGTCGGGGGTGACGCCGTTCAATCAACTCTCCAGGTTGCCCGGTAGAGAAGCGTACCACAACGGCAGCACTGAGGCATCCGTTCCTGTACGGGAGACGCCCCTTTTCCCGCATAACACGAGGACGTGACTGGCCCGCCGCAACCCCGTAATTTCCGCGCCGACAGCCAAGGAAAACAAAGGAAACACCATGGACAAGAAGATGCACGACAAGGGCCTGGAAGTCCGCAAAGCAGTGTTGGGCGAGGCCTATGTCAACAACGCCCTGAAGACCGTCGACGACTTCAACCGTCCGTTCCAGGAGATGCTCAACGAATATTGCTGGGGCACGGTGTGGGGCCGCGAGGAGCTGCCGCGCAAGACCCGCAGCATGCTCAACATCGCGATGATCGCGATCCTCAATCGTCAGCACGAATTCCGCGCGCATCTGAAGGGTGCACTCACAAACGGCGTCAGCCGCGACGAGATCCGCGAGATCCTGATGCAGGTCGCAATCTATGGCGGCATGCCGGCCGCGGTTGACAGTTTTCGAATCGCGCGCGAGATGTTCGCGGAGATCGACGGCAAGGCGTGAGGGGTGCCGTCGTGAAGGACGGGGACGCGACGTCCCCATGTCGTCCTGGCGAAAGCCGGACCCATAGCCACTGGCAGGTGTGGTTACGGGCACTCGGAGTTGCCACTTCGCGCCAAAACGTCTCCCTGGGGTAATGGGTCCTGGCTTTCGCCAGGAAGACACCGAGGATGGATACGGGCCGATCAACAACAACGAATACTCACCACAAGGAAACACCATGGACATCGGATTCATCGGCCTCGGAAATATGGGTTTCCCGATGGCACGGCGGCTGATCGAGGCCGGCCACCGGCTCGTCGTATTCGACACGCGCCAGGAGGTCGTCGACAAGCTGGTGGCGCGCGGCGCCACTGCGGCGACGTCGCCGAAGGACGTCGCCGACCAGGTCGAGACCGTCATGGCGAGCCTGCCTTCGCTGCAGGCTTCGCTCGCGGTTGCGACGGGGCCGAACGGCGTGATCGAGGGAAGCCGCGTCAAACGCTTCGTCGATCTCTCCACCGTCGGCTCAGCGATGGCGGTGAAGATTCACGGCCTGCTCGCCAAGCATGACATCGTGCAGATCGACTGCCCAGTTTCCGGCGGCGTCGGCGGCGCCGAGAAAGGCACTCTCGCGGTAATGGTCTCGGGGCCGAAGACCGAGTTCGAGCTGCTCAAGCCCGCGCTCAACGTCATCGGGAAAGTGTTCTTCATTGGCGAGAAGCCCGGCGCGGCGCAGACCATGAAGCTCGCCAACAACTTCTTGTCGGCCACCGCGATCGTGGCGACCTCGGAAGCGGTGGTGATGGGCGTCAAGGCGGGGCTCGATCCCGCCGTGATGATCGACGTCATCAATGCCGGCTCCGGCATGAACACCGCGAGCCGCGACAAGTTTCCGCGCTCGGTGCTGCCGCGCAGCTTCGACTTCGGCTTCGCCACGGGATTGATGGTGAAGGACGTGCGGCTGGCGCTGGAGGAGATGAAGCAGCTCGGCCTGTCGATGGAGGTCGCGGAGGCGGTCGGCCGGTTGTGGGAGACGGTCATCAGCGCGGAAGGCGCCGAGTCCGATTTCACCGCGGCGATCAAGCCGATCGAGAAGAGGGCGGGCGTCGTGGTTGGCGGCAGGCCACCCGGCTAGCGCCAACACGACAGCGCAGCGCCGACGACCGGCGCTGCGCTGTCCTCCTTGGATCGATCTGCTACGAGCGGCGTCTGCCAAGTTCCGGAAGGTCGATCGGCTGCCCCAGTTGCAGGGAGGCCGAGCCCCCGCTGCATTTGATATACTTCTCGTCGCACCTGCGCATGCACCGTCTCTCGCTCGAGCATTTCGCAGAGGTATTGTTGCAGCTGACCCACGTAATGTCGCACCGTGTGACTCGGGCCGACGCGACGCCGGAGAGTCCGAGCACGAAGGCCACGCTGCAAGCTACGAAAAGCATGCGAAGCAGGCCGGCGCCGGCGAGTGAATCGTTCATTCGATCTCCTGTGTTGGCCGGGCACGTCTGCGCCTGCGGCCGGGTTTTTGACGAAGACGCAGTTCAAGCCTTGGCGAGATAGGGGATCGTGCCGGCCAAGTCCGTATCGTCGATCAACTGGAAGCGGCTCTCGCTGCCGCCCCTGCGCGCTGCCGCGAATCGGCCGTAGGCGGGATCAGTAACGAAGGACTCCGCCGCTTTCGCCGTGGGAAAAGACATGATCGCGATCAGCGATGTGTCGAGAGGGGCACCTTCAAGAGTTTTCACATTGCCGCTGCGGGAAAGATACTTGCCGCCATGCTTGTGCACCAGCTCGTGGACGGACGCGGCGTAGTCCGGCACCCACTTTCCGTCAGTCACTTTGATGTCCGCGATCAGATACGCTGTCATGTCGTGTCTCCTGGCTCGAGTTCAGCTCCGCGTTGAAGGGCGGGCATCACTTGGTGCCAGAACACGGCGCGGACTTGCCAGTACGGGAACTGTAGCGGGGCGATACAAATACTGAATTGCGCCGCCCTGGATCAGCTCGCCAGCTTGCGTTCCTTGGCGAACGGGCTAAGGCCGAGCCAACTTTGCATGGCCGCGGCAAGCTGCCGATCGCCGGTGAGCAGCATCCGCCGGCTTGCGGCGGCCGCCCGCACGGTATCGAGTCCCATCCAGATCGCCGTCATGGTGCGCAGATCAACCGACACGTAAAGGTCAACGTCGAAACCGGGATCAATCGAGCAGAGGTCGACACTGTCGTCGGGATCGACGATCAGCCACCACAATCGCTGCGTCGAAGGTAATTCCGGATACGCGAACTGCAGCACGCTGCGGCGGGTCGGCATCGGCGTCGTGTTCAAATTCCGCCGCATGTCCCACATCAACAGCTGGACATCGAGATGCTGAAGCGACAGATCCGACTCGATGCGGCGCTGGCCCCAGATGCCGAACGCCTCGACGATGGGGCCGAGTTCGCGTCCGGAAGCGGTCAGCTGATACTCGATCACGCCGCGCTCGGAAGCCGACGGCTGGCGGATGATGATGCCTGCAGCTTCGAGTTCCTTGAGGCGCTGGGAAAGCAGCGCAGGCGACATGCGGGGAACGCCGCGGCGCAACTCGTTGAACCGGGTCGAGCCGGCGACGAGTTCACGTAGCAGCACGACGGTCCAGCGCGTGCACAATATCTCGGCCGCCATCGCGACCGGACAGAACTGCCTGTAGCTGCCGATGGTCATGCGGGCCTCCGTGACAAGCGAAGGCGCAACCTTAGGGCCGCGGCGCGCGGCTTCCTAGTTCAGTTTCTGTATCAGCAGCGATTCATTCTCTGAACTGGCCGCGGACCGTGGTGAGCGTCTATTCGACCGGCATTGGCAAGCCGGCCGCCGCAATCGCGGCCCGCCGGACACAGGAGATTACCATGAAGAAATACGATTCAACGGCTTCCAGATTGCTCGTTTCGGTTCGCAGCGCCGCGATTTGCACCCTCGGCCTGGGCGTCGGCGTCATGCCGGCGTCCGCAGCCAATCTGACGAGGAGCATCGAGGTCAGCAGTGCTGCGGCCGAGGTGTGGTCCGTCATCGGGCCGTTCTGCGCGATCAAGGATTGGCTGCCGCCGGTGGGGCAGTGCATTGCGGACGGCAAGTCGCCGCCAACCCGGACGCTCGTCACCAGGGACGGCAAGGCCTCGTTCGTGGAGACGCAGACTGCGCGGAACGACAAAGACTACAGCTATTCCTACGCGTTCCTGTCGAGCCCACTGCCGGTGAGCCAGTACAAGTCGACCATCAAGGTCACGGCAAAGGGTGAAGGCGCATCGGTGGTGACATGGACCGGCATCTACACGCCCGACCCGGGGCGGGAGAAGGAAGCGGTCGATGCCCTCGGCGGCGTCTATGATTCCGGCCTCGCAGCAATCAGGGACCGGTTCAAGAAGTAGGGTCAATGCAGCGATGGGCGCAGCGCTAGCTGCGCTCATCGTGGACAATCACAGCCTCATAGCCACGGCGCCGGCGTATCCATCGCGATCAATTGCTCGACCTCGATGCGCGGACGCACGACCGCGTACTGGTCGCCCTTCACCAGCACTTCGGGCACCAGCGGCCGCGTATTGTAGGTGCCGGCCTGCACTGCGCCGTAGGCGCCGGCGGTCATGATGGCGATGAGGTCGCCGGGCTTTGGCGTCGGTAGCGTGCGATCGAGTGCGAGATAGTCGCCGGTCTCGCAGACCGGGCCGACGATGTCGGCCACGATGGTCGCGGCCCCCGTCGCAGGCTGCGTCACCGGCAGAATGTCGTGATGGGCCTCGTACAGCGTCGGGCGGATCAGATCGTTCATGGCGGCGTCGATGATGACGAAATTCTTGCCGTCACCGTGCTTCACATAGATCACCTTGGCGACCAGGATGCCGGCATTGCCGACGATCATGCGGCCCGGTTCGAACATCAGCGTGCAGCCGAGATTGTGGCTGACGCGCTTGACCATCGCGGCATAGGCGTCGGGCGCCGGCGGCGCCTCGCGGTCCATGTAATAGGGAATGCCGAGACCGCCGCCGAAATCGACATGCGAGATGTTGTGGCCGTCGGCACGCAGCGTCTGCACGAATTCGGAGAGGATGCGGAACGCGATCTCCATCTTGGAGAGGTCGGTGATCTGGCTGCCGATATGCACGTCGGTGCCTGTGACCTCGATGCCCGGCAGCTTCGCGGCGCGGGCATAGACCTCGCGGGCATGCGCGATCGGGATGCCGAACTTGTTCTCGGACTTGCCGGTCGAAATCTTCGCATGCGTGCCGGCATCGACGTCAGGATTGACACGGATCGAGATCCGCGCGGTCTTCCCGGTCTCGGTCGCAAGGCGCGACAGCAGCTCGAGCTCGGGCTCGGATTCGACATTGAGGCAGAGGATGTCGGCCGCCAGCGCAGCGCGCAGCTCGGCTTCCGTCTTGCCGACGCCGGAGAACAGGATCTTGCTTGCTGGAATGCCGGCGGCCAGCGCGCGCTTCAATTCGCCGCCGGACACCACGTCCGCGCCGGCGCCGAGCCTGGCCAGCGTGCGCAGCACCGACTGGTTGGAATTTGCCTTCATGGCGTAGCAGACCAGCACCTTCTCGCCCGCGAAGGCGTCGGTGAAAACGCGATAGTGCCGCTCGAGCGTCGCGGTCGAATAGCAATAGAACGGCGTGCCGACGGTTGCAGCCAGCTCGGACAGGTTCACCGCCTCGGCGTGCAGCACGCCGTTGCGATAGTCAAAATGATTCATGGCGTTGGCTCAGTTGCCCCAGCCTATCGGCTGGGTCTTTCGTCCAGGAGCGGGTCGAGGATAAACGGTTTCTTCCTGCCCTTGGTCGCCGCCGGTGCGGCGTCCGCGCCATAGGTGGGATTGAACACGCTCGGCGTCTTCTGGGCTTCGGTCTCGGTATCGGTCGGCGGCGCGACGTTGGCCGTTGACGCGCTGGAGGCGGTCGGCGGCAGATCCAGCGGGCCCTTGCGGCCACAGCCGGCAAGCGCGAGCGCCGTCAGGCTCAAGACAATGATGGCCCACCCCGAGCCGGCCGGGCGAAACTTTGACGTCACGACGAAATCCCCACTACGCGCGGCGCACCATACAGAGATTGGCGCGCTCTGGCGAGACCCGGATGACCATGAAACATAAGCGAAATTTTGCCCCTCAGCCCAATTTTCGCTCTTTTTCCAGCCGCTTCAGCCAGGCCTTGGCCTGCGATGCCACGTTCTTCGGCGCGGTACCGCCGAAACTGGTCCGGCTCTTCACCGACGATTCGACCGAGAGCACGCCAAGCACGTCTTTCGTGATCTTCGCTTCGATTGCCTGCATCTCCCTCAGCGGCAGCTCGTGCAGCGCCACGCCGTCCTCGGCGGCTTTCGCGACGATGCGGCCGGTGACGTGATGGGCCTCGCGGAACGGCATCTTCAGCGTCCGCACCAGCCAGTCGGCAAGATCGGTCGCGGTGGCGTAGCCCTCGCCTGCAGCAAGCTTCATCTTCGCTTCATCAGGCACGAGATCTCGGACCATGCCGGTCATGGCGCGGATCGCGAGCGACAGCGCGGCGAAGCCTTCCATGGCGCCCTGCTTGTCCTCCTGCATGTCCTTTTGATAGGCGAGCGGCAGGCCCTTCATGACGATCAGCAGCCCATTGAGCGCGCCGATGACGCGGCCGGTCTTGGCGCGCACCAGCTCGGCGGCGTCAGGATTGCGCTTCTGCGGCATGATCGAGGATCCCGTGGTGAACTTGTCGCTGAGGCGGATCATGCCGACCAGCGGCGAGGTCCAGATCACGATCTCCTCGGCAAAGCGCGACATGTGCACGGCGCAGATCGAGGCCGCCGACAGCGTCTCCAGCACGAAGTCGCGATCGGAGACCGCATCGAGCGAGTTCGCCATCGGACGCTCAAAACCGAGCGCCTTCGCCGTGGCGTGACGGTCGATCGGGAACGAGGTACCGGCGAGCGCTGCAGCTCCGAGCGGGGACTCATTCAGCCGCTTGCGCGCGTCCTGGAAACGGCCGCGATCGCGCGCGGCCATCTCGACATAGGCGAGCAGATGGTGGCCGAAGGTCACCGGCTGCGCGGTCTGCAGATGCGTGAAGCCCGGCATGACCGTTCCGGCGTGCTCCAGCGCGCGCTCGACCAGCGCCTGCTGGAACGCGGCGAGCGAGGCGTCGGTCTCATCGAGGACATCGCGGACATAGAGACGGAAATCGGTCGCGACCTGGTCGTTACGCGAGCGCGCGGTGTGCAAGCGGCCGGCGGCAGGGCCGATCAGCTCGGACAGGCGGCTCTCGACATTCATGTGAATGTCCTCGAGCGCGCGCTTGAATTCGAAGGCGCCCTCGCCGATCTCTGACAAAATCGTGTCTAGACCCTTGCCGATATTTCTCGCATCAGAGGCCGTGATGATGCCCTGCGCGGCCAGCATCGCGGCGTGGGCCTTGGACGCGGCAATGTCCTGGGCAAAGAGGTGACGATCGACGTCGATGGAGACGTTGATCTCTTCCATGATCTCGTCGGGACGTTCCGAGAACCGGCCGCCCCACATCTTGTTGCTCATGATCCCCTGCTCACGCCTTGCCTGTGGCCGCCGCATGTTTGCTGACGGCTGCCAGCCGTATTAAGAGGCCTCTGATAGCCATATCTGCGACCGGATGACAAACGATATGCTCGACCCCAACGACAGGCTCGACCAAAGGACAGCACGGTCGGCCACGCGCCGTATCCCCGTGGTCATCGCCACCGTGGTGGTCGGGGGCCTGGCTGGCTTTGCCGCGCTGTACGGGCTGGGCCTAGGCCGGGCCCCCTCCGGCGATCCCGCCTGCCGGGCGGCGGTGAACACCGCACAGAGGATCGCCCCACTTGCCCATGGCGAGGTGGCGGCGCTGACCATGGCGACCGCACCGCTAAAGCTGCCGGACCTGGCCTTCGAGGACGCCGACGGCAGGCCGAAGAAGCTGTCGGATTTCCGCGGCAAGACGCTGCTGGTGAACCTCTGGGCCACCTGGTGCGTGCCCTGCCGCAAGGAAATGCCGGCGTTGGACGAGCTCCAGGGCAAACTTTCGGGCCCGAATTTCGAGGTGGTGGCGATCAATATCGACACCCGCGCCCCCGAGAAGCCCAAGACGTTTCTGAAAGAGGCTAATCTTATCAGGCTCGGCTATTTCAGCGATCAGAAAGCCAAGGTTTTTCAGGATCTTAAGGCGATAGGCCGGGCCGTGGGCATGCCCACCTCGGTGCTGGTCGATCCTCAAGGCTGCGAGATCGCGACGATCGCGGGGCCGGCGGAATGGGCGAGCGAGGATGCGCTCAAGCTGATCCGGGCTGCGACGGGCAAAGCCGCCGCGTCGTTCTAAGCGATGATGTTTAGGCGGTGACGTTGATATTGCCGCCGACGCCGGCGCCGACATTGGCGAGCGATGGCTGTCCGGCGCCGAGCAGCGTCAGGACGGTGGATTTCTCCGCATCCGCGTTCTGCTTCATCAGCGTCGCCGAGATATTCGACTGCAGCGCGCCTTGCTGAGAGGCCAGCATGCTGCTGACCATCGCCATCATGTCCATTACGCAAACCCTCGTACCGCGCGTAACCTAGAGGCGAGCGGTTAACGCGACATGAATTGTCACGAAGCGCCGCAGGGTAGGCTTCGTCCGTGTCCAGGACGCGGCGCGGCACGAAGTGACGCACGGCGGAGCCGGGACCCATGCTTCAGTGTGCGCGCGGCCTTTGGGCCCCGGCTCTGCAGCGCTTCGCGCTGCCTCCGGGGCACAAAACAGCTTTATCGCGTCGGAACCGGCTTGGCGCCGCGATAGTCGTAGAAGCCGCGCTGGGTCTTGCGACCAAGCCACCCCGCCTCGACGTATTTCACCAGCAGCGGGCACGGGCGGTACTTGGAGTCGGCGAGGCCCTCATGCAGCACCTGCATGATCGACAGGCAGGTATCGAGGCCGATGAAATCAGCGAGCTCCAGCGGGCCCATCGGATGGTGCGCGCCGAGCTTCATCGCCGCGTCGATCGCCTCGACGTTGCCCACGCCTTCGTACAGCGTGTAAATCGCCTCGTTGATCATCGGCAGTAGGATGCGGTTGACGATGAAGGCCGGGAAATCCTCGGAGACCGCGACCTGTTTGCCGAGCTTGCCTACGAATTCCTTTGACGCCTCGAAGGTCTGGTCGTCGGTGGCGATGCCGCGGATCAGCTCCACCAGTTCCATCAACGGCACCGGATTCATAAAGTGAATGCCGATGAAGCGTTCGGGCCGGTCAGTGGCGGCGGCCAGCCGCGTGATCGAGATCGAGGAAGTATCGGAAGCGACGATCGCCTCGGGCTTCAACACAGCGCAGAGATCGTGAAAAATCTTGCGCTTGACCTCTTCCTTCTCGACGGCGGTCTCGATCACGAGATCGCAGTCCGCGAGATCGTCCAGCTTCTCGCCGGCTACGATACGCGCCATCGCCTTGGCTTTGTCGTCCTCGCTGACGGCCTTCTTGGAGACCTGGCGCGTCAAATTGCCGTTGATCGTGGCCATGCCTGACTTGAGGCGGTCGGTCGAAATATCGTTGAGCACCACGTCGAAGCCGGCCAACGCAGCGACATGCGCGATGCCATTGCCCATCTGCCCCGCGCCGATCACGCCGACCTTCTTGATTACTGCCGCCATAATGTCATCCACCGGAACGGCGCGCTATCAACCGCGCCTGCCTATCCCCCTGAGCCGGGAGGTCTGATTTAATCAGAACCCGGCCTCGAAACCTAGATTGGATCGCTTCGAAGGCGTGTCCCGCGCCAAAGAAAACGCCTCAAAAAGCAACACCGGCCGGAGTTTATAGCTCCGGCCGGTGTTTAGCGCGTTTTACTTGCCGAGCTTGCCGAGTTCGGCCGTCAGCTCCGGAACCGCTTGGTAGAGGTCGGCGACCAGGCCGTAATCAGCGACCTGGAAGATCGGCGCGTCCTCGTCCTTGTTGATCGCGACGATCACTTTGGAGTCCTTCATGCCGGCCAGATGCTGGATCGCGCCGGAAATGCCGACCGCGACATAGAGCTCGGGGGCCACGACCTTGCCGGTCTGGCCGACCTGCCAGTCGTTCGGCGCATAGCCCGCATCCACCGCCGCACGCGAAGCGCCGACACCGGCGCCAAGTTTATCGGCGAGCGGCTCGATGTACTTTGCGAAGTTCTCGCGGCTCTGCATGGCGCGGCCACCGGAGACGATGATCTTGGCCGAGGTCAGCTCGGGACGGTCACTCTTCGCGACC
>NZ_JBHTFN010000012.1:0-122393 GCF_042666195.1 Bradyrhizobium sp. GCM10028915 | reverse complement strand
TCGCCGACAAAGGACGACAGGCCCGGATCGGCCGCCGCCGCGACGCTCTCGACCGACGCGCTGCCGCCTTCACCCGCTGCGGCGAAGGTGGAGGTGCGCACCGTTATGACCTTCTTGGCGTCCTTCGACTTCACCGTCTGGATGGCGTTGCCGGCGTAGATCGGGCGCTCATAGGTGTCGGGGGCGATCACCTTGGTGATCTCCGAGACCTGCATGACGTCGAGCAGGGCCGCGACGCGCGGCATCACGTTCTTGAAGCGCGAGGTCGCGGGCGCGACGATGGCGTCATAGGACGGCGCCAGCGAGACGATCAGCGCGGCCAGTGGCTCGGCCAGATCGTGCGCGTAAAGCGCGCCGTCGGCGAGCAGCACCTTCTTCACACCGGCAAGCTTTGCGGCGGCGTCCGCCGCGGCCTTGGCGTTCTCGCCGGCCACCAGAACCTCGACGTCCGCGCCGAGCGCGGCCGCCGCGGTCAGGGCCTTGTTGGTCGCATCCTTGAGCGACGCATTGTCGTGTTCGGCAATCAGAAGCGTCGTCATCAGAGCACCCCGGCTTCGTTCTTGAGTTTCGACACCAGCTCGGCGACGTCCTTGACCTTGACGCCCGCCTTGCGGCCCGCCGGCTCCGTGGTCTTGAGAACCTCGAGACGCGCGGTGAGATCGACGCCATAGTCGGCGGCGGTCTTGTCAGCGATCGGCTTCTTTTTGGCCTTCATGATGTTCGGCAGCGAGGCGTAGCGCGGCTCGTTGAGACGGAGATCGGTGGTGACGATCGCCGGTCCCTTCAGCTTCACGGTCTGCAAGCCGCCGTCGACTTCGCGGGTGACCTTGAAGTCGCTGCCTTCGACCTCGAGCTTCGAGGCGAAGGTCGCCTGCGACCAGCCGAGCAGCGCGGCCAGCATCTGGCCGGTCTGATTGCTGTCGTCGTCGATCGCCTGCTTGCCGAGAATGATGAGGCCCGGCTGCTCTTCGTCCGCAATCTTCTTCAGGATCTTGGCGACCGCGAGCGGCTCGACCGCACCCTCGGCCTTCACCAGGATGCCGCGATCGGCACCCATGGCGAGACCGGTGCGGATCGTTTCCGACGCCTGCGCCGGTCCGATCGAGACCACCACGACTTCGGTCGCCTTGCCGGCTTCCTTCAGGCGCAGCGCTTCTTCGACCGCAATTTCGTCGAACGGGTTCATCGACATTTTGACGTTGGCGAGTTCAACACCCGATCCATCGCTCTTGACGCGGACCTTGACGTTGTAATCGACCACCCGCTTTACCGGCACCAAGACCTTCATCGATCCTCTTTCACTCAATCTGGGAGGGGGGTTATCAACTGGCGCGGAACCTAAAGGCCTGATCCGGCCCGGTCAACGCGCGAAGGGGTCTAATTTTGGCGCCCAGAAATGCGCGGCCCAATGGGTCAGCGATTCTGGCCCGGAACCCAGAGCACGTCGCCGGCGCCGTCATCGTTGGCCGCGCGGCTGGCCACGAACAGGAAGTCCGACAGGCGGTTCATATACTGGATGCCAGCGGCACCAACAGGTTCGTCCGGCCGGGCCGCCAGTTCCACCATCACGCGTTCCGCCCTGCGGCAAATCGTACGGGCGACATGGAGGTAGGCGGCGGCTGGCGTGCCGCCCGGCAGCACGAAGGAGGTCAGGGGTGCCAGCTTGTCGTTGAGCGCGTCGATGTCGCGCTCGAGCCGCTCGACCTGACTTGCCACCACCCGCAGCCGCTCCGCCTTGCCCTCACGTTCGGGCACCGCGAGGTCCGCGCCGAGGTCGAACAGATCGTTCTGGATGCGGCCAAGCATCGCGTCGAGCTCGGGCGCATCCCCGGTGTGAAGCCGGACCACGCCGATCGCAGCATTGGTCTCGTCGACCGTCCCATAGGCCTCGATGCGCAGATCGTATTTCGGCCGGCGCTCGCCCGAGCCGAGCGCTGTCGTGCCGTCGTCACCGGTTTTCGTATAGATGCGGTTGAGCACGACCATGTTAACGCCCCATCGCCCACACGGCGGCCATCGCGATGACGATCGCCACGAACTGAAGCAGCACGCGCCAGCGCATCAGCTTCTGCGAGGTGTTGGGCGAGCCGCCGCGCATCATGTTGATGAGACCGAGCAGCAGCACCAACGCCACGGCGCCGACCGCAATCGGCAGGATGAAAGTACTCAGGAGAGATGCCATTCGAGGGTAAATAACACCCTCCGCGCCGGTCCGCCATGGCGTTCCCGATCTGGCTTTTAAGCCAATAATATCAGAAGCTAGCTGGATGAATCTGGATTTGCGCCAATTGCCTATCCTCTTGACCTATCCCCGCCTGCGGGGAGAGGTCGGAATGCGTTTCCCGCGCGCGGGAAGCGGAAGCAGCAACAGCAGTGCAGGTGGTGCGTGAAGGCAATCCGCACCATCTACCTTGTCGTAATGGACGCGTTCTACACGTTCCTCGCCGATGACGGCTGGGCGATCGCGAGCCACATCGCGCTGTCGACGCTGATGGCGCTATTCCCGTTCCTGATCGTCCTGACATCGCTCGCCGGCTTCTTCGGCTCCAAGGAACTCGCCGATCAGGCTGCGAGCCTCATGCTCCAGGTCTGGCCCAAGCAGGTCGCGGATTCGATCTCGGGGGAAGTCCACGACGTGCTGACCACGACCCGCACCGGCCTATTCACCATCGGCGCGGTGCTGTCGGTCTACTTCGCCTCCAACGGCGTCGAGGCGCTGCGGGTCGCACTGAACCGCGCCTATGCGGTCGTGGAGATGCGGCCCTGGTACTGGCTACGGCTGGAATCGATCGCCTACACGCTGATTGCGGCCTTCACCGCGCTCGCCATGGCATTCCTGATCGTGCTCGGGCCGCTGCTCATCGAGGCCGCGCGTGCGCACATCCCGCTGTTCGTTGAATCCAACGAGAGGATCCTCACCTGGCTGCGCTACGGCATCACCGTTGGCGCGTTGGTGGTGGCGCTGATGATCCTGCATACCTGGCTGCCGGCGGGACGGCGCCGGTTCCTCCAGATCCTGCCCGGCATCGTCTTCACCATCGTGGCGTCGCTGATCTCGGGCATCGTGTTCGGGCAATATCTGGCGCGCTTCGCCAATAATTACGTGACGATGTATGCGGGGCTCGCCTCGGTGATCATCGCGCTGGTGTTCCTGTATTTCATCGCCGCGATCTTCGTTTACGGCGGCGAGCTCAACGCCGCGATCATCAAGTCGCGGCTTCCTCACGGCGTGTCGCTGCAAGCAGCGCAGTCGCTAGCGCCCGCGGAGACACAGGCTTGACCAGAAAGGCGTCGGCGCCGGCCTCGCGTGAGGCGACTTCATCTTCGCCGCGACCTGACACCCCGATGATGGGGATCTGAGCCAGCGGCGTCGCCATGGTGCGGATCCGCCTGATCGCCTCGACGCCATTGATGCCCGGCAGCACCATATCCATCAGCACCGCGTCGAAGGCGCCCTGCGCGAGCCGGTTCACCGCGTCCTCGCCGCGCCCGATGAATTCGGCATGATGACCGAGCTCGGTCAGGATGGTGTTGAGCACGACGCGGCCGAACGGATTGTCCTCGACGCTGAGCAAGCGCAGCGCCGGGACCGCATCCATCTCGGCTTCGCCCTTCGACTTGCGGGACTTGCCCGATCCCGTGGCACACACCGACACCGTCAACGTAAAGGTGGCGCCGCCGCCGGGCCGAGGCGCGACCGTGATGTCGCCGCCCATCGCGCGCGCCAATTGCTTCACCGACGACAGGCCCAGGCCGGCGCCGCCGAAGCGCGAGGCAATGGTGACATTCGCTTGGGTAAACGGCCGGAACAACCGTTTGATCTCGGGCATGGTGAGGCCGATGCCGCTGTCGGACACCGCGAAGGCGACACCGACGCTGCCTTTGCCCTTTGCTTTACCTTTGCTCTTGCCCTTGACGGAACGCCAGGGAGCGACCGTGAGCGCCACGCCGCCGTGCTCGGTGAATTTCACGGCATTGTCGATCAGGTTCTCGAGCGCGGCGCGCAGGCGGACGGGATCACCGACCACCAGCCCCGGCAGCTTCTCCGAGATATCGACCTCGGCCTGGAGACCCTTGGCCGCGGCGCGACCGGCCAGCGAATCGCCGGCGTTGCGGGCGAGGGTCCGCAGGTCGAACAAATCCTGCCGCAGCGAGCTTCCACCTCCGATGCCCTTGCCGGTCCCCTTGCCGGTTCTGGCGGCATCGACGAACAGGGTGGCAAGGTTCGCCAGATGCTCGGCACCGGCCTTGATCGTGTCGGCCCAGCGTCTTTCCCGTTCGCCGAGATCCGAAGTCGCGAGCAAGTCGCTGATCGCGAGAATGCCGGTCAGGGGGGTGCGGACCTCATGGGCAAAGGCGGCAAGCGCGGCCTGGACGACGTCCGGCTCGACCCGCTTGGTGCTGCGCTTGCGCAACCGGGCGGTCGGCCCGGAGCGCTTCCGAGCCACTCGCTTGGACGTCCGCGTAGTGCGCGCTGCGCGCGTTTTCGCCGCCATAACTCCCCTTCGAAGTATCCCCTTCGAACCCCGCGCTGTCAGGCGAGCATGGCACGGCGGAACACCCGGAGTCACGGCGCCGTTTGGCTAACCCCCAGAGAAACTTAACCTAATCCCACCAACCGGCGGATACCGGCCGGCGTGGCGCCGCCGGCGCGCAGTTCACGAAGGCCGGTCGAGCTGGTTGATTTCGACAGCTTCCGGCCGCGCTCGTCGCGAAGTAGCCCATGGTGGCGGTAGACGGGTTCGGGCAGGTGGAGCAGAACCTGAAGCAGACGGTGGAACGAAGTGGCGTGGAACAGGTCCTGGCCCCGCACGATCTCGCTGATGTCCTGGAGCGCATCGTCGACAACAACGGACAGATGGTAGCTCGTCGGCGTCTTCTTGCGGGCCACAATGACGTCGCCCCAGGCTTCTGGCCGCGCCGGGACGACGCCACGCTCACCATCCGGCCCCTCGCCCAGTTCGTTCCAGCTCAGGCCCACAGCGCGGCGGCAGGCGGCTGCCATGTCGAGCCGAAGCGCATAAGGCGCACCGGTGTCGATGAGGCGGTCGCGCTCGTCCGCGGACAGCGATCTGGCGGCGCCGGGATAGAGCGGCACGCCGTCGGGATCGCGCGGCCACGGCCCATCCGCTTCACGCGCCGTAACCAGCCTTGCGATCTCGGCGCGGCTTTCGAAGGCTGGATAGACCAGGCCGAGCGCCGAGAGCCTGTCCAGCGCCGTCCGATACGCATCGAGATGCTCCGACTGCCGCCGCACCGGCGTCTCCCAGGCGATGCCGAGCCAGGCGAGGTCTTCGTAGATCGCTGTCTCATATTCCGGCCGGCAACGCGTCGCGTCGATGTCCTCGATCCGCAGCAACAGCCGCCCACCGGTCTCGCGCGCGCGGTCGGAATTGAGCAGCGCGGAATAAGCGTGGCCGAGATGCAGGTAGCCATTCGGGCTGGGGGCAAATCGGAAAACGGGTGGCGACATGCTTCGGAACTCATCATGGCCGGGCATAGCCGTCTAGACGGATGGCGTCGCTTCCGCTCGCCTGTGTCCCGGCCATCCACGTTCTTCGGAGCGGCGCACCGATCGTGTCAAGGTCCCCGAGAATGCGATGATCACCAGCCGTGCTAACAATGATGCACGTTGGAAAGACGTGGATGGCCGGGTGGAAGCCCGGCCATGACGCCGGAGAGAGTTGACGATTGCCATGACCATCCACCTCGAAACCCAATCCGATCTCGAAGAGGCCGTCCACGCGCTGGTCAAGCGCGATCCGCGCCTGAAGCCAGTGCTGGCGACTGCCGGCATGCCGGCGTTGCGGCGGCGCGAGCCGGGTTTTGCGGGGCTTGCCCACATCGTCTGCGGGCAACAGCTCTCGACTGCGAGCGCCGCGGCGATCTGGGGACGGTTGTCCGCCGCGTTCGATCCGTTCGACCACGAGGCTGTCCGCCGCGCCCGCACCGACCGGCTGGGGCGGCTCGGCCTGTCCGCCGCCAAGATCAAGACGCTGAAACATCTCGCGCGCGAGATCACCGCAGAACGGCTGAACCTCGACGTGCTCGCGGAAGAAGACGCCGATGCCGCGCATCACACGTTGATCGCACTGCCCGGCATCGGACCCTGGACCGCGGACGTCTATCTGCTGTTCTGCCTCGGCCATGGCGACGCCTGGCCGGCCGGCGACCTCGCCGTGCAGGAAGGCATCCGCATCGGGCTCGGCTTGCAGGCGCGGCCAACGGAGAAGCAGATGGCGCCGCTCGCCGAACCCTGGCGCCCCCTGCGCGGAGCGGCGGCACATCTGTGGTGGAGCTATTATCGCGCGGTGAAAAAACGCGAAGGCGTCATCGCGGGATCAGCCTAGAGCTAGTTCCGTTCCGATGGAATCGGAACGGGGCTCTAGTGTTTTGTTTTGACGCGTTTTCTTGACGCGAACCGGTGTCCACTTCGCTCGAAAACGCTCTAGCCCCGCAGCCTGACGCGATCGGTCCGGGCGCAATCGGCGACGAAGTCGATGACGGCCCGCACCGCCGGCAGTTCGACGAGGTCGGGATGGGCGAGCAGCCACAGGTCCGCCACGCTGGCGAGCTTCTGCGGCGCGACACGCACAAGATCGGGATAGCTTTCGGCGACAAAGCACGACAGGGCGGAGATTCCGAGTCCGGCGCGGACCGCCGCCAGCATGTCGCCCTGGGACGAGCAGCGCATCACCACCCAGGCCTGACGCGTGACGACGTCGCTCCAGCGCGCAAGCTGGAGATTGGAGGTCTGATCGGCGAAACCGATGACGCTGTGCCCCTTCCACTCGCCGCGCCGTTCCGGCAAGGACCGCCCGCCGGCGTAGCCGCGCGAGGCGTAGAATCCCGTGCCGAGACGGCCGATCTTGCGGCCGACCAGATTTTCCTCGCCGCTGTCGAAGGGCCGCAACACCACGTCCGCCTCGCGCCGGCGCACGCTCGCCGGAAACGGATGGGTGATGATCTCGAGCTGGACGTGATCGTGCGCGCGCAGGAACGCAGGCAGGCGCGGCATCAGCCAATGCGAGGCCAGCGTTGCGCCGATCGATAGCTTGACGGTCCCGCGCGCCTTATGCCCTCCGGCCGAGACTGCCGTCTCCGCCCGCAGCGCGGCCGCCGCCATTACCTCGGCGTGCTCGCGCAGCGTCCGTCCATCCGCCGTCAGCGCAAGGCCGTCGGCGGCACGCGCCACCAGCCTGGTGCCGAGCTGGGCTTCCAGCGCCGCAATCTTGCGGCTGACGGTGGGATGGCTGCTGTGCAGCCGGCGCGCCGCGCCGGTGAAGCTGCTGGTATCGGCGACCGCGAGGAAGGTCTTGCAAAGGTCCCAGTCCATGAGCGGCCTCTGTTCAAATCTGAATAGTCGTCCGTTCAATATTGAACGATAAGAGGCCCCACTCCAACCCCTATAATGACGTCAAATGAAACATGGGCGGCAACTCGCCCGCGACAATCAAAGAAGGAAACGCCTCGTCATCCGCCTGCCGGCGGGCTGCGTTTCCGGGAGGACATCATGGCGCTGCCCGCTCTCTTGAAGGATTCGCTCGAGCTGCCCGTGGTCGGCTCGCCGCTCTTCCTCGTCTCCGGCCCTGAGCTGGTGATCGCCCAGTGCAAGGCCGGCGTGGTCGGCTCGTTTCCGGCACTCAATGCCCGTCCGGTGGAAAAGCTCGACGAATGGCTGAGCCGCATCGAGGACGAACTCGGCGAATACAAGTCGCGCAATCCCGGCAAGAAGGTCGCACCCTACGCCGTCAACCAGATCTGCCACGCCTCCAACGACCGGCTGATGAAGGACATGGAGACCTGTGTGAAGCACAGGGCGCCCATCATCATCACCTCGCTGCGACCGCCCGCCGAGCTCGTCGAGGCCGCACACTCGTACGGCGGCCTCGTGTTCCACGACGTCATCAACGTCAAGCACGCGCGCAAGGCCGCCGAGCAGGGCGTCGACGGTCTGATCCTGGTCTGCGCCGGCGCTGGAGGACATGCAGGAACGCTCTCGCCTTTCGCACTGGTACGCGAGGTCAAACAATGGTTCGACGGTGCGATCCTGCTGTCGGGCGCAATCAGCGACGGCTTCGCGATCGCCTCCGCGCTGACGCTGGGCGCCGACCTCGCCTATATGGGCACGCGCTTCATCGCGACGAAGGAAGCCAACGCTGACGAAGCCTACAAGTCGGCGCTGACGCAGCACACCGCGCATGACATCGTCTACACCAACCTCTTCACCGGCGTGCACGGCAACTATCTCGGGCCTTCGATCGCCGCGGCCGGGCTCGATCCGGACAATCTGCCGGCGGCCGACAAGACGAAGATGAATTTCGGCTCCGGCGGCAACATGAAGTCCAAGGCGTGGCGCGACATCTGGGGCTCGGGCCAGGGTATCGGCCAGATCGCCGACGCGCCGCCGGTCGCCGAGCTCGTCGACCGGATGAAACGGGAATTCGACCAGGCCCGACAGGATTTCCTGATGCGCGTCAGCGCCTGACGTCTCGGACCGACAATAAAACGGGAGGACACCATGAAGCTGGCAGCCGCACTGATCGGGATGTCGTTGCTGATGCTCGCCGGCGGCAGCGCCCATGCCGAAGGCAGCGACGAGATCCGCATCGGGCAGACCCTGCCCTACAGCGGCCCGGCCTCCGGCTTCGGCGCGATCGGACGGACGCAGGAAGCGTTCTTCGAGAAGGTCAATGCCGAAGGCGGCATCAACGGCCGCAAGGTCAAGTTCATCACGCTGGACGACGCCTATTCGCCGCCGAAGACCGTCGAGCAGACCCGCAAGCTGGTGGAGCAAGAAGAGGTGCTGATGATGTTCGGCTCGCTCGGCACCGCCACCAACAGCGCCGTGCAGCGCTATCTCAACGCCAAGAAAGTGCCGCAGCTGTTCGTGCTCTCCGGCGCCACCAAATGGGCCGATCCGCAGAAGAACCCGTGGACCATGCCGGGCATGGCGGCCTACGAATCCGAGGGCGTGGTCTATGCCAAATACATTTTGCAGGCCAAGCCCGACGCCAGGATCGCGATCCTCTCGCAGAACGACGATTTCGGCCGCGACTATGTCGCCGGCTTCAAGCGAGCGCTCGGGCCTAAGGCCGCAAGCATGATCATCGCGGAAGCGAGCTACGAGACCAGCGCGCCGACGATCAGCTCGCAACTCTCGACCTTGAAGGCCTCGGGCGCCAACGTGCTGTTCGGCGTCGTGCTCGGCAAGTTCACCTCGCAAATGGTCAAGGGCGTGGCCGAGATCGGCTGGAAGCCGGAGCTGTTCTTCGTGCCGACCTCGGCGTCGTCGATCTCTTTCCTGGAACCGGCAGGGCTCGACAACGCGGTCGGCCTGATCTCGTCGAGCAATCAGAAGGACACGATGGACCCGCAATGGGTCGACGATCCCGGCGTGAAGGAATACTTCGCCTTCATGAAGCGCTACATGCCGGCCGCGGACCTCTCCAACTCCAACTACGCCGCGGGCTATCACTATGCCACGCTGCTGATGACGGTGCTGAAGGGGTGCAAGGATGATATCAGCCGCGACAACATCATGCGCCAGGCGGCCTCGTTGAAGGATGTGAAGCTGCCGCTGCTGCTGCCGGGAATGGCGGTTACGACCGGCCCCGACGACTATCTGCCGTTCCAGCAGCTTCAGCTCCGGCGCTTCAATGGCAAGAGCTGGGTCGGCTTCGGCGACGTGCTGGATGATCGCTAGACGAGCGGGATGAGGAGACGCCATGATCATCAGCGGCGAACGCCGGATCAGCTATGACGACATCCGGGCTCGGATCAGGCGGGCGATGAGCGGCTTCCGCGCCCTGGGGCTTGCCGAGGCCGCGCCGGTCGCGATGATGCTGCGCAACGATTTCGCTCTGTTCGAGGTGGTTGCGGCCTCGGCCGCGCTGGGCAGTCCGGTGGTGCCGATCAACTGGCATTTGAAGGCCGAGGAGGTCCGTTACATCCTGGCCGACAGCGGGGCGAAGATCCTGGTCTGCCACGCGGATTTGCTGCCGCAGATCCGCGACGGCGTACCGGCGGATGTCCTTCTCCTGGTCGTCGCGACGCCGCCCGAACTCGCAGCGACCTTTTCGATCCCTGGGGAACTGACCGAGATCCCGGTGGGACTGACCGATTGGGACCGCTGGCGCGACGACCATCCGCAAGCGCAGGAGCCGCCGCGGCGGGCCGCAGCGATGATTTATACATCCGGCACCACGGGCATGCCGAAGGGCGTGCGGCGCATGCCGATGCAGCCCGAACAGGCGGCCGCCTCCGAACGCGTGGGCGGGATCGCCTATGGCATCAAGCCGCGGGAAGACCAAATCGTGCTGATCAACGGCCCGATGTATCACTCGGCGCCGCATTCCTACGGCATGCTGGCGTTCCGCAGCGCTTGCACCATCATCCTCCAGGCGCGGTTCGATGCCGAGGAGCTGCTGGCGCTGATCGAGCGCCACCGCGTCACGCACATTCACATGGTACCGACCATGTTCGTCCGGCTGCTGCGGTTGCCCGAAGCGGTCAGGCAGCGCTACGACCTGTCGTCGCTGCGTTTCGTCGTGCACGGCGCCGCCCCCTGCCCGCCGGACGTCAAGCGCGCCATGATCGACTGGTGGGGACCGGTCATCAACGAATATTTCGGCTCCACCGAGACCGGGATCCCGGTGTGGCACTCGGCCGAGGAAGCACTGAAGAAGCCTGGCACGGTCGGCCGCCCCATCGAAGGCGGCATCGTCAGGATCTTCCGCGATGACGGCAGCCCGTGCGGTGCAAACGAAGTCGGCGAAATCTACATGCGCCAGACGTCAGTGCCCGATTTCGACTATCACGGCAGGTCGCAGGCAAGGGCCGAAGCCGGCCGTGACGGCCTGGTCAGCGTCGGCGACGTCGGTTACCTCGACGCGGACGGCTATCTGTTCCTGTGCGATCGCAAGCGCGACATGGTGATCTCCGGCGGCGTCAACCTCTATCCCGCCGAGATCGAGAACGTGCTGATCGGAATGCCCGGCGTGCGCGACTGTGCCGTGTTCGGCATCCCCGACGCGGAATTCGGCGAACGGCTGTGCGCCTTTGTCGAGCCTGAATCGGATGCCGAGCTCTCGGCCGACGCCGTCCGATCGTTCCTGCGCGGGCGGCTTGCCAATTTCAAGGTGCCAAAGGACGTCGAATTCCGTGACGCGCTGCCGCGCGAGGCCACGGGAAAGATTTTCAAGCGCAAGCTGCGGGAGCCCTATTGGACGATGTGAGGACAGGCAACGCCGTCCGAGAGTGCCGGACCGCATAAACGGGAACGAGTGGCAATCGTTCCTGCGCCTCTCCAATATTCGGCAGATTGAAGACGCGCGCTTCCGTCGCAAATGGAAGAGCAACCAATTCGAATCTCGCCTGTTGTCGACCGGCACAATCAACAGCCGGAGAATAAAAAATGTCTCGTCTCACCATGCTCGCCGCAGCTCTGCTGCTGCTCGGATCAGCGCCTGTCAGTGCACAGTCACAGCCTGCGCAGAGCGGGCCGGGCAACAACGCCGTCAACAGCTCTGATCACAACAACTCCAACGCACCGGTCGCGGGCCGCAACAGCTTCACCGAGGGCCAGGCGAAGTCGAAGATCGAGGGCGCGGGTTATTCCAATGTTTCCGGACTGCAAAAGGACGACAACGGCGTCTGGCGCGGCAAGGCCGACAAGGCCGGGACCAAGGCGGACGTGAGCGTCGATTTCCAGGGCAACGTGAACCCCGCCAAGTAAGGAGGATGAAACATGACGACCACTATTTCTCGACTCTATGACACCTATTCGGATGCGGAACGTGCGGTCAGGCGTCTGGAGGCCGCGGGCGTGCCGCACTCCGACATCAGCATCGTCGCGAACAATTCCGATAACTGGTACGGCTCCTCCACCGGCAAGGTTGACCGTGATCGCGACGGCGTCGACGATCGCGCCGAAGGTGCCGGCACGGGTGCCGGCATCGGCGCAGGCCTCGGAAGCGCGGCCGGCCTGCTTGCCGGACTCGGCCTGCTGGCCATTCCGGGACTCGGACCGGTGGTTGCCGCCGGATGGCTGGCTTCGACCGCAGTTGGTGCCGCGGCCGGCGCCGCGACGGGCGGCATCGTTGGCGCGCTGACCGAAGCCGGCGTCTCCAAGGATGATGCGTCGCGCTACGCGGAGGGCGTCCGTCGCGGCGGAACGCTGGTATCGGCGCGGGTACCCGACCAGGACAGCACACGTCTCGATGCCCTTCTGCACGAGAAGGCCGTGAACCTGCAGGAACGGAGCGCCGCCTGGCAAAAATCCGGCTGGAACGGCTTCGATGCCGCAAGCCCGCCGTTGTCACCCGACGATGTCGGCCGTGAGCGTGAGCTGTACGGCGCCGGCACGCGGGTGAGGTAGGGATGTTCCGCTCGCCGCCACGCCAGCGGCTGTGAATCCCAAGAGCGCGAGGGAGGCTCCACCAAGGTGGAGCCTTTTTCGCGTGCCCCTCCTCGAACACCACGAGGGTGCCGCAGGTCTCTCTCAACGAGCGCATTCCGCTGAAGCAGGGCCACATGTTCTCACTGCTCGGGTAATCGGCTATTGGCCGTCTGCGAAACAGTATAGCTTTCGACCGTAGAGGAAACGCCGCGGAGACGGCACGAGGTCGCGCATGCTGGACAGGACCAAGGACATTGTCGCATCCGCGCAAGCCTGGCTCGATGAGGTCGAGCTAACGCTGGGCGCAGCCGATAGCGCTGCGCTGGATCGTCTTTTCCTCGCCGACAGCTATTGGCGCGATGTGCTGGCACTAAGCTGGAACCTGCAAACGATCGGCGGCGGCGACTCGATCAAGCGGGAGCTGACAACGCTCGCGGCAAAGGCTGCGCCGGGCAGCTTCAAGATTGCGCCGAACCGAGCGCCACCGCGCTGGGTGACGCGTGCCGGGACCAACACTATCGAGGTGATCTTCAATTTCGAAACCGCACTGGGGCGCGGCAGCGGCATCGTCAGGCTTGTGCCCGACGCCACCGACGGCGACCGCCTGAAAGCGTGGACGCTCCTCACCGCGCTCGACGAGCTCAAGGGCTTCGAGGAGCAGCTCGGCACCTCGCGGCCGCGCGGCCAGGCCTATTCGCGCGACTTCCGTGGACCGAACTGGCTGGACTTGCGCAACGGCTCGCGCGACTACGCCGATCGCGATCCCGCCGTGCTGGTGGTCGGCGGCGGCCAGGCCGGGCTCGCGATCGCGGCGCGGCTGAAACAGTTGAACATCGACACCCTGATCGTCGATCGCGAGGCGCGGATCGGGGACAATTGGCGCAAGCGCTACCACGCGCTGACCCTGCATAACCAGGTGCAGGTCAATCATTTGCCCTACATGCCGTTTCCGCCGAGCTGGCCGACCTATATCCCCAAGGACAAGCTCGCCAACTGGTTCGAAGCTTACGTCGAGGCGATGGAGCTGAACTTCTGGACCGGCACCGAATTCGAGGGCGGCGCCTACGACGATGCGAAAGACCACTGGACCGTCACACTGCGGCACACCGACGGCAGTGAGCGTATCATGCACCCGCGCCATGTGGTGATGGCAACCGGCGTCAGCGGCATCGCCAATGTGCCTGTCATTCCGACCCTGGCTAACTTCAAGGGCACGCTGCTGCATTCGAGCCGCTACGAGGACGGCGAGACCTGGACAGGCAAACGCGCCATCGTCATCGGCACCGGCAATAGCGGCCACGACATCGCGCAGGATCTTCACTCCAGTGGTGCCGAAGTGACGCTGGTGCAGCGTTCACCTACGCTCGTCACCAATATCGAGCCGTCGGCCCAACTCGCTTATGCGACCTACAATGAGGGCACGCTCGAGGACAACGATCTGATCGCGACCTCGATGCCGACACCGCTCGCGAAAAAGACCCATGTGATGCTGACGGAGCAGTCGAAGGAGCTCGACAAGGAACTGCTCGACGGGTTGCGGCGCGTCGGCTTCAAGCTCGATTTCGGCGAGGCCGGCACCGGCTGGCAGTTCAAATATCTCACCCGTGGCGGCGGCTATTATTTCAATGTCGGCTGCTCCAACCTCATCATCGAGGGCGCGATCAAGCTCAGGCAGTTTTCCGACATCGAGAGCTTCGTCACCGAGGGCGTTCGCATGAAGGACGGCACAACCCTTTCGGCCGACCTGATCGTGCTCTCGACCGGTTACAAGACACAGGAATATCTGGTGCAGAAACTGTTCGGCGACGCCGTCGCCGACCGGGTCGGCCCGATCTGGGGCTTTGGCGACGGCCTCGAGCTGCGTAACATGTATACGCGCACCAGGCAGCCCGGCCTCTGGTTCATCGCCGGCAGCCTCGCGCAATGCCGGATCAACTCGAAATATCTGGCGCTGCAGATCAAGGCGATCGAGGAAGGGATTTTGGGGCAGGCTGGAGCGGCAGCGGCGAGCACCGCTTGAACAACACCGTAGAAGCAGTGTCGCACCACGATAACGAACAAGAGGAGAATTCATGCCAGCCATTCTCGGCACCGGCGAGCACCGCTACCGCGTCGTTGAAAACTTCGCAAAGCTGCCGGACGGATGGCAGCTCACCGACGTCGCCTCGGTCGCGGTCGACAGCAAGGACCGCGTCTACGTCTTCAACCGCGGGGCCCATCCGATGGTCGTGCTGGACCGCGAGGGCAATTTCTTGCGAAGTTGGGGCGAAGGCCTGTTCTCGCGCGCCCACGGCCTGCACATCGATGCCGACGACAATCTCTATTGCACCGATGACGGCGACCACACCGTGCGCAAGTGCACCACCGACGGCAAGGTGCTGCTGACGATCGGCATCCCCGAGAAACCGTCGCCGTTCATGAGCGGCGATCCCTTCCACCGCTGCACCCACACCGCGCTGTCGCCGAAGGGTGAAATCTACGTCTCCGACGGCTATGGCAATGCGCGCGTGCACAAATTCACGCCCGGCGGCAAGCTGATGACAAGCTGGGGCGAACCCGGCACCGATCCCGGCCAGTTCAACATCGTGCACAACATCGCCACCGACGCCGACGGCTTTGTCTATGTCGCCGACCGCGAGAACCACCGCGTGCAGGTGTTCGACGGCAACGGCAAGTACGAGACGCAGTGGAACAATCTGCACCGCCCTTGTGCGCTATGCTGTTGCGGTGGGGCTAAGAGCCCGACCTTCGTCATCGGGGAACTCGGCCCTGGCCTGGCCGTCAACCGCAAGGTGCCCAATCTCGGCCCGCGGCTCTCGATCGTGGACGCCAAGGGCAACCGCATCGCGCGGCTCGGTGGCGAGGAAGGCCCGGGCGTTGCGAGCGGCAAGTTCCTGGCGCCGCACGGCATCGCACTGGATTCCAGGGGCGACATCTATGTCGGCGAGGTCGGCGTCACCGACTGGAAGACCAGCTTTCCGGACGAGGAGATGCCGGCCGTGGTGCGCGCGACGCGATGTTTGCAGAAGCTGGAGCGCGTGCGGGAGTAGCTGCCTCGGCACATCCACGTCGCGCTGTCAGGATGACGCTGCCTCAACGGCCTCGGACTTGGAAATCACAGCGTTTTGCGCGCTTTGCCACCCCCCGGCCGCATTGCTTGTGCCGGAATAAGTCGCTCAACGGGCTTCACAATCCCGTCACGCTGCATGTAGTATGTCAGTCACGTGCTGCTTCGCAGCGTACATTGGAGGCCAGGAGCGTTACTTGAACGCACATGTCTCGCAAGGCCATTGGCCGGTGTTGGTGCTGAATGCGGACTTCCGGCCGCTGAGTTACTACCCACTGTCTTTGTGGTCGTGGCAGGACGCGATCAAGGCGGTATTCCTCGACCGCGTCAACATCGTCGCGCATTACGATCAGGCGGTCCATAGCCCCACGCTGCAAATGCAGCTGCCGAGCGTCGTCTCGCTCAAATCCTTCGTCAAGCCGACCACCCACCCTGCCTTCACCCGATTTAACGTCTTCCTGCGCGATCGTTTCGCCTGCCAATATTGCGGCTCGCCCGAAGACCTCACCTTCGACCACATCATCCCGCGCAGCAAAGGCGGCCAGACCACCTGGGAGAACGTGGTCGCGGCGTGCTCGCCCTGCAATTTGCGCAAGGGCAATCTGACGCCGGTGCAGGCCAAGATGTTTCCACGCCAGCACGCCTTCGCGCCGACCGTGCACCAGCTCCACCGTAACGGCCGCCTGTTCCCGCCGAACTATCTGCACGACAGTTGGCTGGATTATCTCTACTGGGATACGGAGCTGGATCCGTAACGTCGGCGTGCAGGCCCTCGGCAATCCATCGTTGACTCGCGCCGCCCAACGCCGGGAGAGATCAGCGAGCTTCTATCTGCGCGCCTGCTCCAGATCGATCTGATAGACGGAAATCCGGTCGATCTCGAATGCGACGGTAGGCGGCGACTCCGCGTCGACCGGACCGACGCCGAGAAAGAATTTGGATCCGATCGCGAGATTGACGATCATGTACATGGGATCGTCGAAACCGATCGGCACCTTGATGTCGGACACCGGTCTGCGGTCGATGAAATAGACCAGGCGATCCTCCTCCCACAGCACACCGTAAGTGTGGAATGCGCTCGACGCGTCGCCGACCGCGAAGTCGAAGCCGCAGGACTGAATCTTCTGGGTCGAGGGAATCCGCCAATGCGTCGTCATCACGAGATCGCCCGGCTTTTCGCCGCGGCCTTCCAGCACGTCGACCTCCGGCGGCCAGCCACCGTCATCCGCCAGCATCCAGAACGCCGGCCACACTGCGTGCCCGACCGGCACCTTGGCGCGGATCTCGAAATAGCCGTGCTTCTGCGCGAACGTGCCCTGGGTCGTCAGTATCCCGGAGATGTACTCGTTGTCGAACAGCACCGGCTTCAACCCCGGCGGGGTACGGCTGGCGACGATCGACAGCACGCCGTCCTTGACCTTGAACGGATCGAGCCCGAGCGGCGCCGCGTTGCGCCCCGCATAGCGCGGATCGACATAGATCTGTTGCTCGCCATTGGCGCTGGTCTTGCGCTTGAAGTCGGAGCCGTCGCCGCCCCAGTAACGCGCCTCCGGCCAGGCCGCGCCGCCGGCGTAATGCGGCACCCAGCGTCCGTTTGCCAGCGGATGCTCGTCAAAATCCTCGTTGAAGGTCCGGCGTAGCGGCAAGAAGACCAGCGAGGCCGGATTGACCTTCTCCAGCCGACGGCACTCGATGGTGGAGGGATCGGTCGTGACCTGCAGCGACATGCTCATCGGGGCACCGTCGAGATCGTCCTGCGCGATGGCCGGCGCGGGCACAACGCAGAGACCGATCGCAGCCAGAGCGCCCCTCGTCCAACGCTCGATCATCACCGCACTTCGAAGACGCCAGAGGAAAGGCCGAGGTTAGCTTACTCATATCGGAACCGGCAAGAGCGGGCCGGCGACCGCGCGCCAATTCAGGAGCGCCGCTTGCACACGCGATCCAGATTTTCGTGCACTTAGAAAAATTGGGACGCCTAGGCAGCGCTCGGAAGGCGAGCGGCAGGCTCCTGCCGGGACGGAACTCGGGGCGCCGGCATCCGTTCAGAGTCGAGGCCGGATGTCGCGCGGGCGCCAGTTGTCCGCGACAGACATATCCGGTCCCGCCACAGCACGAGGGGAGAATAGTCATGGCCACAAGCGAGACGGATCACGTCTACAAGATCCTGGAACTGGTCGGATCGTCCGAGACGTCGATCGAGGATGCGATCAAGAACGCGGTCAGCCGGGCCGCAAAGACCGTTCGCGAGATGAAATGGTTCGAGGTGGTGCAAACGCGCGGCCATATCGAGAACGGTGCCGTGCGCCACTACCAGGTGACGCTGCGGGTCGGCTTCACGCTGGATGAGTGAGGCAGAAAGGCCCGGCGCGCGGGGTCAGCCTGGTTAGCTCGACGATAGCCCGTTAATTGTCGAGGATTGTTCCGACCGGAAGCGCACAATCCGCACGGAAGTTGCAACAGCCCGTTAAGGCCAAAGTGAGAGGTTTGCGCCGAAATGGAGCAAGCCTGATGACCACGGGCCGCGAACTCGGAAAGACGCGCCTTCCGCTCTGGGCAGCGGGTTTCGTCATCCTGACCTGCTTCGCCATCCTCGGCTTGAGCGCCTGGCGTGAATGGGAAACACGCAATGCCGATCTCAAGAACGCCGAGATCGACGTCGCCAATCTGGCGCATTCGCTGATCCAGCACGCGGACGACACCTTCGAACTCGTTGATACAATCCTCGTAGGCCTGGTCCACCGGCTCGAAATCGACGGGACGGGTCCGGACACGATCACCAAGCTTCAGGCCTATCTGCCGACACGAAAATCATCGGACCGGATCCGCGGCATCTTCGTTTATGACGCGAGCGGGCAGTGGCTTGCCACGACCGAGCGGCTCGACTTCTCCAAGCTCAACAACAGCGACCGGGAATATTTCCAGCGTCATCGGGACTCGCCGGAGATGGGCACGCTGATCGGACCGCCCGTGAAGAGTCGAGCCGGGGGCCAATGGGTCGTCACCGCGTCCCGCCGGATCAACGATGCCGACGGCGGCTTCGCCGGCGTTGCCCTGCTCACGATCGACGTCGGCTATTTCGTCAAGTTCTACGAGCGGTTCGACATCGGTACGAACGGCTCGGCATCGCTGCTCAACGATAGCGGCATCATGCTGGCGCGCAGCCGCGACGACAGTGGCGCCTTTGTCGGACGCGACCTGTCCAATGCGCCCTTGTTCAAGGGATGGGAAAGTCGCCCCGCCGCAGCAGTCTACTATTTCAAGTCGCCGCTCGATGGCGTCCAGCGGCTGAGCTATTACCAACGCAGCAGCCGCTATCCCCTAATGGTGCTGGCGAGCAAGTCGCGGGACGACGTGCTGGCGCCGTGGCGGCAAGCCGCGGCTGCGCGCACCACCTTCGTCCTCGGCCTCGTGCTGCTGATCGCGGTGATCGGCTTCTACCTGGTCCGTCAGCTCGTACAGCGGCAGCGCACGGCCCAGGCCCTCGTCGTCAACGAAGCAAACTTCCGCCTGTTGGCCGAGCAATCCAGCGACATGGTGACCCGGATCGGGCTGGACAACCGGCTGCTCTACGTTTCCCCCTCGTGCGTACGCATCACGGGCTGGTCCTCCGACGAGCTGCTATCCACCTCGGCCCTGGCCGGCATTCACGCCGACGACATGGAGCGGGTCGAGCAGGCTATCGCCGCGCTTAAGAATGGCGAGGCCGAGGAGACGCGGTTCGTCTATCGCCACCGTCATCGCGACAAGGGCGAGATTTGGGCGGAGGCGGCGTTGCACGTGACCCTGGCGTCGGACAGCGGTGAGATCGACGGCGTCGTCGCGGTGGTGCGCGACATCACCGAGCAGAAGGATCTTCAGGACAAGCTCGCCTCGCTTGCAACGACCGACGGCCTCACCGGACTCGTCAACCGGCGCGCGTTCGACGAGCGCCTCGCCGAGGAATGGGCCCGGGCCCGGCGCGATGGCACGCAGCTCTCGCTCCTGCTGATCGATGTCGATCATTTCAAGAAGTTCAACGACCAATACGGGCATCTGGCGGGCGACGGATGCCTGCGCGCGCTGGGCCGGATCCTATCAACCCACACCAAGCGCCAGGCCGACGTCGCGGCGCGCTACGGTGGCGAAGAATTCGCCGTGCTGTTGCCGAACACCGGTCCCGAGGGCTGCGCCGAGGTCGGCGAAGGGATTCGCAAGGCTCTGCACGATCTCGCCATGCCGCATGCGCAAAGTCCCCCCTCGCGCCTGGTGACCGCAAGCGTTGGCGGCGCGACGAGTCTGCCGTCCCAAACCACGGCGGACTGCAGCACGCTGGTCGGCGCCGCCGACCGCGCGCTCTACGCCGCCAAGGACAACGGCCGTGACCGGCTGGTGATGTCGGGACAGGTCGTTCCCTGGCCCGCCAGGAGCGCGTGACGGATCGACCGTTGGCCCGATTTGTTGCCTGCGCTCCAGCGCGGTATGGCTTGGATCACGGCCGGATGTTCGGCCAATCCGAGAGTGCTGCGGTGACCGGTCAAATCAAACTCGTCCTCTTCGACATGGACAATGTCCTCTGCGACTACGACAGGGCAAAGCGTGTCGCATGGCTGGCGAAGGTTGCGGGGACCACGAGCGAATCCGTCCACAAGGCGATCTGGGACAGCGGCTTCGAGCTGCTCGGCGATTCCGGCACACTCGATGCCGCGGACTATTTGCGGGGTTTCGGCGACCGCATCGGCTATCCGCTGTCACTGGACGAGTGGATCGAGGCGCGACGCCGTTCAATGCAGGCCGATCGTGCCATGCTGGAGATTGTCGGCAGCTTGCGTCAAACCGTCGACATTGCCGTCCTGACCAACAACACGACGCTGGTCGCCGACCATATCGCAGCGCTGCTGCCGGAATTGCCACCGCTGTTCGGCTCGCGAATCTACGCCTCGGCCCGGTTCAAGACGGCGAAGCCGGACCCGCGCTGCTTCCGCCTCTGTCTGTCGGAGCTCGACGTCAAACCGGAGAACGTCCTGTTCGTCGACGATCTCATGGCCAATGTCGCCGGTGCGCGAGAGGCGGGCCTGTTCGCGCAGCACCACACCTCGGTTGAGGCTTTCAGGCGGGCCCTGTCGGAGCACGGCCTGCTTCACGCATGAATGCGCGATCCGCTTTTCCCGGCGTCAGGCGAGATGGCACGCCACAAAGTGCCCGCCTGCTCCCTCCTTCAGCTCCGGTGCGCTTTCCGCGCAACGCGGCTGGGCGATAGGACAGCGGGTGTGGAAGTGGCAGCCCGACGGCGGCTTCATCGGGCTCGGAACGTCGCCCTTGAGGCGGATACGCTCGCGCTTGAGCTTGGGATCGGGCACCGGCACCGCCGATAACAGCGCCCTCGTGTAGGGATGCTGCGGATTGCGGTAGAGGTCGCTGGCCTTGGCGAGCTCGACGATACGGCCAAGATACATCACCGCGACTCGGTCGGAGATGTGCTCGACCACCGACAAATCGTGCGCAACGAAGAGATAGGTGAGGTTCAGCTCCGCCTGGAGATCTTCCAGCAAGTTGATGACCTGCGCCTGGATCGAGACGTCGAGCGCAGACACCGGTTCGTCGCAGACGATCAGTTTCGGCTCGACCGCGAGCGCACGCGCGATCACGATGCGCTGGCGCTGACCGCCGGAGAATTCATGCGGATAGCGGCGCATGTGCTCGGCCTTGAGCCCGACCTTCACCAGCAGGCTCGCGACGCGATCCTCACGCTCCTTGGCGGATGAGCCGAGCTTATGGATGACGAGGGCTTCGCCGAGGATGGCGCCGACCGTTATGCGCGGATTGAGGGAGGCGAACGGGTCCTGGAACACAAGCTGCATGTTCCGCCGCATCGCGCGCAAATCGTTGCCGCCGAGCTGGCGGACATCCTGACCGTCGAACACGACCTCGCCGTCGGTCGGTTCGATCAGGCGCAGCACGCAGCGTCCCGTCGTCGACTTTCCGCAGCCGGATTCGCCGACGAGGCCGAGCGTCTCGCCGCGGTTGACCGAGAACGAGACCCCATCGACGGCATAAACGCTGCCGACCTGGCGCGACAACAGGCCGCCATGCACGGGAAAATATTTCTTCAGGCCGCTGACGCGGAGCAGGGGCTCGGTCATGCTGCGCCTCCCAACTGCGTATCTCCCAGATGACAGGCCATACGGTGGCCGGGCGCGATCTCGCGCAGCAGCGGCTCCCTCTCGGTGCAGACGCTCATGGCGTGGCGGCAGCGCGGAGCGAAGCGGCAGCCGACCGGCGGATTGATCAGGATCGGCACCGAGCCGCCGATCGCCTCCAGCCGCACCTTGTGCTCGCTGGCGAGATCGATGCGCGGGATCGAGCGGATCAGTCCCTGGGTATAGGGATGGTCGGGATTGCCAAAGAGGTCGTCGACGGGCGCCTCCTCCACCACCTTGCCGGCATACATCACGACGACGCGTTGCGCGGTCTCGGCGACGACGCCCATGGCATGGGTGATCAGCATCACCGCCATGCCGAAGCGTTCCTTCATGTCCTGGAGCAGGTCGAGGATCTGCGCCTGAATAGTGACGTCGAGGGCCGTGGTGGGCTCGTCGGCGATGATCAGTTTCGGCTTGCAGGCGAGAGCCATCGCGATCATCACACGCTGGCGCATGCCGCCGGAGAACTGATGCGGATAGTTGTGCACGCGGCCTTCGGCGTTGGGAATCTGCACCAGCTTGAGCATCTCGATGGTGCGATCGAGCGCCTGTTTCCTGGTGACATTCTCATGGCGGCGCAGGCTTTCGGCGATCTGCTCGCCGATGGTCAGCACCGGATTGAGCGAGGTCATCGGCTCCTGGAAGATGAAGCCGATCTCCTTGGCGCGGATCTCGTCGAGCTGACTGCTCGTCAGCGGCACGAGATCGCGGCCCTCGAAGATGATCTCGCCTGCCGCGATGCGGCCCGGCGGCATCGCGATCAGCTTCAGGATCGACATCGCGGTGACGGTCTTGCCGCAACCGGATTCGCCGACGACGCAGAGCGTCTCGCCGCGGTTGATGGAGATGTCGACACCGTCGACCGCCTGGAGGATGCCGTCGTCGGTGGAGAAGTGGGTTTTCAGTCCCTTGATCTCGAGCAGCGGCGCCATCAGATCACCCGCCGCGCATCGAGCGCGTCACGCAGGCCGTCGCCGATGAAGTTGATGGCGACCACTGCGATGAAGATCGCGCCGCCCGGGAACAGCGCCCAGTGCGGGCCGATGTCGAGAAAGTCTTTCGCGTCATAAAGCAGCCGGCCCCAGGTCGGCGTATCCGGCGGGAAGCCGAGGCCGAGGAAGGACAGCGTCGATTCCGCGATGATGGCTGCGGCCACGTCGATGGTGCCGGCGATGATCACCGGACCGAGCGCATTGGGCAGGATATGGCGCACCACCTGCCGTACCGGGCTGGCTCCGAGAGCGCGCGCGGCTTCGACGAATTCCTTCTCGCGGATCGACAGGAACTGGGCGCGAACGAGGCGGGCGACCGGCATCCAGCGCAAGCCACCGATCACGAGCACGATCAGGATGAAAATGCCGCCCTCGGGGCCGAACGCTGCCTTCAGCCCGTCGCGGAAGAGATAGATCAGCAGCAGCAGCAGGGGCAATTGCGGCAGCGACAAAAAGAGATCGGTGAGCCACATCAGCCCATGGCCGAGCGCGCCGCGCGACATGCCGGCGAGCGCGCCGATCAGCACACCGACAAAGACCGAGACCAGCATCGCGGCGAGACCGACCGCGAGCGAGATGCGCCCGCCATAGATCATGCGGGCGAGGATATCCTGCCCGAGATCGTCGGTGCCAAAGGGATGGGCCAGCGACGGCCCCTGCATGCCCGCCACGATGTCGATGTCGTCGATCTTGACCCGCCAGATAAAGGGGCCGACCACCACCGCCAGGATCAGAACGAGGAGCAGGAACGCGCTGACCACGGCAAGCTTGTGGCGGCTATAGCGCCGCCACGTCTCGCGCCAGGGCGAGTAGACGCGCCGCTCAGCGGAGGGAGATGCGAGGGTCAAGCCAGCCATAAAGAACGTCCGCGATGAGATTGAACAGCACGACCAGGCACGCAAAGACGAAGGTGACGGCCATCACCACCGGCGTGTCGTTGGAAAGGATGGAGGAGATCAGCAGCGAGCCGATGCCGGGGATGCGGAAGATCTGCTCGGTGACGATGGCGCCGCCGAACACCGCCGGGATTTGCAACGCAATCAACGTGACGACCGGGATCATCGCGTTGCGCATCACATGCTTGATGATCACCCGCCTCTGGCCGATGCCCTTGGCGCGCGCGGTGGTGACGTAGTCGAGCCGGATCACGTCGAGCATCGCCGAGCGCACGAAACGCGTCATCGACGCAGCCTGGAACAGGCCGAGCACCGCCACCGGCATGATGGCCTGACGGATCATCTCCATCACCCAGTGAATTCCCGTGCCCTTGATGTCGGTCGTGTAGACGAAAGGCAGCCAGTCCAGCGTGACCGAGAAGATCAGGATGAACAGGATGCCGGTGAAGAAGGTCGGCAGCGAGAAGCCGACAAAGGCGAGCGTGTTGGCGACCTGGTCGAACAGCGAATAAGGTTTCGTCGCGGCGTAGACCCCGACCGGGATCGCGATCAGGAGCGCAAGGATCTGCGCCGAGCCGATCACGTACAGCGTCGTTGGCAGTCGCTGGAGAATGAGCGTGTCCACGTTCATCCGGCTGACGAAGGAGAAACCCCAGTCGCCGTGCAGCATGGCGTTGAGCCAGTGCAGGTAACGAAGGTAGATCGGATCGTCGAGGCCGAACTTCGCCCGAAGCGCGAGAGCGACTTCGGGCGGCACGTTCGGATTGGTCGCTAGCTCGGAGAAGGGATCGCCCGGGGCGAGTGCGAGCACGACGAACAGCACGAGCGAAATTCCGAGCAGGCTCGGAATCGCGATCAGGAGGCGACGCAGGACATACTGGCTCATGAAGAAGGACCGCTCTAGGCGTGCGTGATCATTCTTCGCGGTACCAGTCGAACAAATTGTCGGTCTCGTTGGCCCAGCCGGAAACGACCGGGCGCAGATTGTTGGCCGCCGCCTCGACCTTCAGACGGTGCTGCACCGGGATGAAAACGATGTCCTGGTACATGAGATCATTGGCCTTGATGTAGAGCGCCGCGCGCTTGACCGGATCCATTTCGCCGTCGGCGGCCAGGATGGTCGCGTCGTACTCCTTGTTGACCCAGCGCGGGAAGTTGGTGCCCTGCCACTTGTTCTCCTTGGTGGCGACGAGGTTCGAAAGGTAACGACGCATGTGCTGCGACGGATCGGGCTGGCTCAGCGGGATCTGGAACATCTCCATGTCGGCGTAGAACTTGGAATAGGTGTCGGGATTGCCGACGTCGGAGGAGAAGAACACGGAGGCGACGACCGATTTCAGCTCGACGTCGATACCCGCCTTCTGGCAGGCCTGCTTGACGATGGCCTGCGTCTTCTGGCGCGGCCCGTTGATCGCGGTCTGGTAGAGGAGCTTCAGCTTCTTGCCGTCCTTCTCGCGGATGCCGTCGGCGCCCGGCTTCCAGCCGGCGTCGTCGAGGATCTTCGAGGCCTTCTCGACGCTGAACTCCCACGAGGTGTTCTTGGACACGAATTTTTCGGGCCCGTTCAGGAAGTTGGCGGTGGTGCGGCCGGCGCGGCCGTAGATGGCCTTCTTGACCGATTCGCGATCGATCAGCAGCGAGAGCGCCTTGCGCACCGCTGGATCAGAAAACAGCGGGTGCTTGGTCTTTATCGAGGAGCGTTCGCCATCGACCTCGGTGTTGGGATCGGTGAAGTTCAGCGCGATGAATTCGGTGTCGCCGCCGACGGCGTAGACGGTTTTTCCCTTGCCGCCCTTCTCCAGGCGCAGCAGCACGTCGTCCTCGACCTGAATGTTCCAGCCGAAATCATATTCGCCAGTCTGGATCACCGCGCGCGCGGCAGAGACGGCGTCGCCGCCGCCCTTCATCTCGATCGAATCGAAATAGGGGCGGTTGGCCATGTGATAATCGGGATTGATCACGCCGCGGACAAGATCGCCCGGCTTGAACTCGACGAACTTGTAGGGGCCGGTACCGACCGGCGAGAGGTTGGTCGGCGCCTCCCGCGACTTGGACCCCATATAGTCCTTGAACAGATGTTTCGGGATGATGGTATTGGGAGCCCCGACAAAAGCGTCGGCCCAGAACGGCGTCGGCTTGTTGAACAGGATGCGGACCGTGAGGTCGTCCACCTTCTCGACGGTGATGTCGCGGAGCGTCGCGATGGTCAGTGCGGAGGTCGCCGGATCCTTGGCATATTCCCAGTTGAAGACGACGTCGTCGGCCGTGAACGGCGTGCCGTCATGCCATTTGACGCCGGGCTTGAGTTTCCAGGTCACCGACTTGCCGTCGGCGGCGAGGCCACCGTTCTGGATCGAGGGAATTTCGGCGGCCAGGACCAGCTTCATGTTGCCGTCGGGATCCCAACAGGCGAGCGGCTCGTAGAACAGACGCGCGCCGTCCTGGTCCTTGGTGCCGGTGGCGAAATGCGGATTGAGCAGGGTCGGCCCCTGCCACCACAGCAGCTTGAGCGCGCCACCGCCGCCGCGCTTGGTCGGCTTGTAGGTCGAGGCGCCCTCGGCCATGGCGACGCCGCCAAGCGCGAGAATCTGGTTGGCCAAAGGCGCGGTGAGACCCACGGCGGCAAGACGCTGAATGAAGCCGCGGCGATCCATCCGCCCGTCCTTCACGTCACCGATCATCGAACGCAGTTGTTTATCCAGCATGGTTGTCCCCGTCTGGTTCCCGTATGGATGCAGGCGGTCGCGCGAGGCGACCACCGGGCTTGGCTGGCGGTAGATGGCACACCGAATGGGGTGCGCGTCAACTGCGACCGTGTGTATGCAAACGGTCTTCTGACTGTCTGTTGGGCAAAACCATATTCCGCAGCCCATCCGATCGGCAATCCAGCATCAAAACACGCTGAATTCCGCGCTGCACTGCAGAAAATTTGATCGCCGCATCAGACGAAGTATCGAGGCGAAATTCTACGCCACGGACATGTCGAGCGGCGGCGCGACGTGGTCTGGCAGCGGACAGACGTAAGGCGTCTTGGCTGTCCGCTTCTGGAGGTCAGCCTTGGCAGCCTTGATCAGCTCCGGGTCCGTCAGCGCCTTGATACCGATGCCGGCCATCGCCTTGGCGGCCTGCACCATGGCCTTGTGCGCATGCGCGCTCTTGCCCTGCGCGACCACCTGCCAGGTGTGGAAGGGCGTACCGATTGCAACCGTGGGTGCGTGGACCTGCACGGTCGGCACCACCCAGCTCACGTCGCCGACGTCGGTCGAGCCGACCAGCGGATTGCGCTTGGCATCCAGTGGCACCAGGAAGTCAGCCAGCGGCCGGTCGGTCGGCTCCATGCCGATCGCGTAATAGACCGACTCGATGTCCTTGTCGCTCAGCGTTGCGCGGATCTCCGTGGCAAAGCCCTTGTCTGCGTCGTCGAAATGCGGCGGTCCGAGCTCTTCCATGACCCGATGCAGCGCCTGCTCCAGCGGCGTGTTCGGCAGGATGTTGGAGACCGCGGAGATGATCTTCATCTCGACCTTGGTCTCGGTCATCAGCGCCGCGCCGTCCGCGATCTTGCTCACGCGTCCGACCAGCTCGTTCATGCCAGGCAGATCACGGGCGCGGATCGAATAGCGCACGCGCGCATGCGCCTGCACCACGTTCGGGGCGATGCCGCCGGTGTCGAGCAGCGCGTAGTGCACGCGCGCGTCGCTCGGCATGTGCTCGCGCATATAGTTCACGCCGACATTCATCAGCTCCACGGCGTCGAGCGCGGAGCGGCCGAGATGCGGCGAGGCCGCCGCATGCGAGGTCCGGCCCGTGAAGATGAAATCGGCGCGGGTGTTGGCGAGTGACGGCGTCACCGCGACTTCCCAGAAGCTGTGCGGATGCCAGGTGATGGCGATGTCGGCGTCTTCGAATGCACCGGAGCGCACCATGAAGGCTTTTGCCGCGCCGCCCTCCTCCGCGGGGCAGCCGTAATAGCGCACGCGGCCCGGCACCTTGTTCTCGGCAAGCCAGTCCTTCACCGCCGTCGCGGCGAGGAGAGCTGCGGAACCCAGCAGATTGTGACCGCAGCCATGGCCGTGGCCGCCAGTCTCGACCGGACGATGCTCCGCGACGCCGGCCTCCTGGCTCAGGCCCGGGAGCGCGTCATATTCTCCCATGAAGGCAATGACCGGTCCGCCCTCGCCCCATTCGCCCATCACCGCGGTCGGAATGCCCGCGACCTGCTCGGTGATGCGGAAACCCTGATGACGCAACTCGGCGAGATGCTCGGCGGCGGATCGCGCCTCGGTGTAGCAGACTTCGGGCATGCCCCAGACCTTGTCGCTGAGGTCGATGAAACGTGCCTTGATCGTGTCGATGCCACGCCAGATATCGCTGCGGTTGTCCATGCTTCGGCCCCGTGATCCCTCGGTCAAACGAAGCGGCAATGGTTAGCAGCTTCATTGTACCGCGCCTAGCACCTCGCCGGACAGCAGCCATGCGGCCAATGCCGGAGGCCCGCTTGACCCGCCGTGCATCAAGCCTTCCCGCGCCTTTCAAAGATTTCATCCGGTGCCTCGGGAATAGTTGGGGAACGAGGCTTTCAAGACGGCCTCCTCCGGCCTAAATTATCCATGCTTCGCGCGTCGTTCCGCTAATCGGCGGAGCGATGCTCTCAGCCAGGAGAACTCCATGCCCGCCCTGACCGAATGGAGAGTGCCACCGGCCAATCAGCCGCGTGCGAGCGATTACGGTTTCGATCTCGACCGCGCGCTCGCCTCCGTCGTCGGCCTGCATGCCATCATCCCGCCGGACGCCTTCAGCGCCGAGACACTGGGGACTGAACGCGCCGGCAACGGCGTCGTGATCGACGACGGGCTGGTGCTCACCATCGGCTACCTCATCACCGAAGCAGAGTCCGTGTGGCTGCATGTCGGAGACGGGCGCGTGGTGGAAGGACATGTGCTCGGCTTCGATGCCGTCACCGGCTTTGGCCTGGTGCAGGCGCTCGGCCAGCTCGATGTCGCCCCCTTGCCGCTCGGGATCTCGGCCGAGACCCGGCTCGGCGACCGCGTCGTGGTCGGCGGCGCTGGCGGACGCACGCGCTCGGTCGCGAGCCAGATCGTGGCCAAGCAGGAATTCGCCGGCTACTGGGAATATCTGCTGGACGAGGCCATCTTCACCCATCCCGCGCACCCGAATTGGGGCGGCACGGCGCTCCTCAACGAGCGCGGCGAGCTGATCGGCATCGGCTCGCTGCAGCTCGAACGCGAGCGCGAGGCCAAGGCCGAGCACGTCAACATGATCGTGCCGATCGACCTGTTGAAACCGATCCTGGACGATCTGCGCAAATTCGGCCGCGTCAACAAGCCGGCACGGCCGTGGCTCGGACTGTTTTCGACCGAGATCGACAACCGCGTGGTTGTGATCGGGATCTCCGCCAATGGTCCCGCCGCCCGTGCCGAGCTCAAGACCGGCGACGTCATCCTCGCGGTCGACGGCGAGAAGGTCACGAGCCAAACCGGCTTCTACAAGAAGCTGTGGGGCCTCGGCGCTGCCGGCGTCGACGTGCCGCTGACGGTACATCATGAAGGCGTCACCTTCGACGTCACGGTGACCTCGACCGATCGCTACAAGCTCTTGAAGGCGCCGAAGCTGCACTGACGATCAGAACTGACGCAAGGAAGCGACGATGAGCGAGGCCGTCGTTGACGATATCGTGGCCGTGCTGCCGCCGCTGCTCAATGCGCTGGAGGCGCTCGCCTTTTTTCAGCGCAACCTGCACCCGCCGGCCTTCGGCTCCGTGATGAATGCGATTGGCGCTCCCGACGAGGCGTTGCAAGCGGCGCGCGCGGCAATCCGAGAATGGCCGGAGGAGTTCACCGGACTGCGCGAGCGGCTCGATCGTGCCTGCGACGAGACGCTCGCCGCCTTTGCCGGCCTGCGCGAGGTCGAACGTGGCAATGGCGACCTCGTCGCGGTCTTCCGCGCACTACGTCATGTGCCGCGCGCGCAGGAGGCACTCTATCCGCTGGCCGTGCGGTTTCCGCCGGTCAGCAGTTTCTTCCTCAACGCCGCGAATCGCGAGAATGCCGACCTGTTGTCGCGGCTCGAAGCCGGCGCGGACGCGCACACCGGCATCATCCACGATCACAACGAGCCCGGCAGCCGCGGTGGCTTTTCGGTCTACGTGCCCGAATATTATACGCCCGATCGCGCCATGCCGCTGGTGATGGCGTTGCACGGCGGCAGCGGCAACGGCCGCGGTTTCCTGTGGAGCTGGCTGCGCGATGCCCGCAGTCTTGGTGCGATCCTGGTGGCGCCGACCGCGACCGGCCCAACCTGGGCGCTGATGGGTGACGATTCCGACACGCCCAACCTCATGCGCATTCTCGAAACCGTGCGCAGCCGCTGGACCATCGACGCCTCGCGCATGCTGCTCACCGGCATGAGCGACGGCGGCACCTTCTGCTACGTCACCGGCCTCGACGGCGCCTCGCCCTTGACGCATCTCGCGCCGGTGTCGGCGACCTTCCATCCGCTGATGGTCGAAATGGCTGACGCTGCGCGTCTGCAGCGCCTGCCGATCTTCATCGCGCACGGCAAGCTCGACTGGATGTTTCCGGTGCAGACCGCGCGGCAGACGCAGGCGGCCCTCGCTGCCGCCGGCGCCGACGTCACCTATCGCGAGATCGACGACCTCAGCCACACCTATCCTCGCGAGATCAACGCGGAGCTGGTGCAGTGGCTGAATGGAGAATGAACAACCTCTCCTTCCCTGCGCCCTACTGCCGCGGAACTATCACTCCGGGCCGACGTTATCGCCCGTCATCGGAGGTTTCGCCATGCGGATGTTCCTTGGAATGATTTTGGGCGCGCTGCTGCTTGCCTGCGGCGTGTATGTCTATGACTCCATGCAGACGTCGTCGGTTGCTCATGGCGAGGTCGCGACGACCAATCGCACCATCGTAAACTGGGATGTCGCCAAAGCCGATTGGGACGCGCTGCGCGATCGCGCGCACAAGGACTGGGTCCGCATCTCCTCCAAGTAACGACGTGGTATCATGAATGAGGCGCCGTCGCGGGTCCGCGGCGGCGCCTTCGTATTGCGCGGTGAATATCGCTCGGCTCAGTTCATCTTAGCCTTGCGGGCGTCGGCGATGACCTGCTCGAACTCGTTCATGCTGAGCACGCCGGGCACGCGGTATTTGCCGACGATAAAGGACGGCGTGCCGCGGAAACCGAAGGCTTCGGCCTGCTCGTTGTTGCGCTTGAGCACGGCGTCGATGTCCTTGGCGTGATCGGCGAGATCGCGCTTCAACCGATCCATGTCGACGCCGGCCGCCGCGAGCAGTTCGTTGATGCGCGGCTCCGTCAGGCGCGAGCTGACGCCCATCATGGCGTCATGGGCCTGGTGGTATTTGTCCTGGAATTTCGCCGCCAGCGCGGTCCGCGCCGCCGTGACCGAAACCGGACCGAGAATCGGCCAGTCCTTCATCACCAGCCGGACCTTGCCGTCGTCCTGGATGACCTGACGCAACTCGGGCTCGAGCTTGCGGCAATAGGGGCAGTTATAGTCGGACCATTCGATGATGCTGATATTCCCGTCGGGATTGCCGGCCACGGGAACGTCGGGATCGCGCAGCACCTTGGCTTCGGTCAGCACCTCGTCTTCATCGGTAGCCGCCCGCGCCGCGGTGATCCCACCGGCGACAAGGGCGCCCGCTCCAATCAGCGTCAGCGCCGCGCGCCGCGTCGGCACAAGGCTCTTATTCCTGAATCCAGCCATATCTCGTTCCATTTCGGTCCCATTTCCGTGGATACGGTCCGAGACTGGGAATTGTTACAGGTCATATAGAGTGTCGCGGCGCCGATGTCATCGCCACGCTATGCCGGTATCGGGGCCGGCGCTTGCGCAGCCACAGCGCGGGGCAGCATTGCCATCAGCGTCCCGGTCATCGTGGCGATCAACGTGACCTTGCCCTCGTGCTCGGCAAACGCCCTGGCCTCGCAAAAGGTCAGCGTGCGGCCGGGCTTGACCACCTCTGCCTTGAAGACGAAACGCTCGCCCCGTGCCGGCGCGAGCAGCGTGGTCTTGAACTCGACGGTGAGGATATCGGCCTCGCCCGGCATCAGGGTAAAGGCTGCGACACCACAGGCATTGTCGAGGCCTGCGGTAATGATGCCGGCGTGGACAAAGCCGTTCTGCTGTGTGAGGGCCGGCGAATGCAGCATGGCTAGTTCAGCCTCGCCCGGCGCAAGGCGGACGATCACGATACCGAGCGTGTGCATCGCCGGCTGGGCGTCGAACATGGCGATGGCAGCCGCGCGATAGCCCGGGTTCTTCGGCTCATATGCAGCCATGGCTCAGGCCTCCGCCTTCTCGGCGAGGTGCCTCAAGGCCACCTCGCGGATGGCATCCGTGAACGGCACCGATTTGCGCTGGCTACGGTCCATGTGCACGCCCGTGATCTCGCAGAACGCGGCGATCTCGCCGGTCTCGGCATTGGTCATGTCGTGCCGGAAGCGGATCGATTTGTCGCGGATCTCAAGCAGATGGCTGCGGATCTCGACGATGTCGCCGGCGCGCAGCTCGCGCTTATAGGTGATGTTCTGCTGCACGGCGGCCATGCCGCGGCCGGAGCCGCGCAGATAGCTCGGCGTCAGCCCGAGGCGGGCGAACAGATTCCAGTTGGCCTCGTCGAATTTGCCGACATACCACATGATGTTCATATGGCCGACGTGATCGCACTGCCATGGATAGACCGTGCCGCGATAGGTCGCCTCCTGCTCCATCGCAATTCTCCCTGGCCTTTTCTGCCTTTGATTGTCGATACGGTAGCGTATCAACCTCCTCCCGCGTTAGCAATACGGCACCGTATCAAGAATCGGCGAGGCTGCCTGCATGAGTGACGGCAAAGGCGATGTCTGGGTCGAGGCAGGGCTCACCGAGCTCGCCCGATCGGGAGTCGAGGGGGTTCGGGTCGAGGTGCTCGCCAAGAACCTGGGCGTCACCAAGGGCGGCTTCTACCGCCGCTTCGCCGACCGTGCCGCGCTGCTCGGTGCCATGCTGGAGCGCTGGCGCGAGGGGCGCTCAATGGCGATCGCGCAGCAGACGAGCCTTGATGGCCAAGAGCCCCGCGAACGGCTGCGGGCGGTGATCCAGCTCTATTCCGAGCGGCTCAATCCCGACGGGATGGCAATCGAGCTTGCGATCCGGCAATGGGCCCGCTCGGACGAGGGCGCCGCCGCGGCGGTGGCGAACGTAGACGCGGCGCGGCTGAAGCACGTCACCGAGCTCTATCGCGCGACCGGCCTCGATACCGAGGCAGCCGAAGCGCAGGCCTTCCTGTTCTACTGCTTCATCTTCGGCCAGAGCCTGCTGTTCGTCGAGCGCGGCCCGCGCAAGCGATCGCAGCTCGTCGCGAAATCGGCCGAGAAGCTACTGGATTAAAGCAAGAGGCCGGAGCTTGGCTCCGGCCTCTGCGTCGTCTGGAAGCGTCAGGCGGCGCCCTTCAGCTTCTTGTTGCATTCGCTGTAATAGCCGCCGCCCTTCTCGATCCACTTCATGCCGCCATTGCCGTTGGTGGCCTTGTTGGCGTTGTACTGGTCGACGCAGGTGTGCAGGCGCCCCTTGCCGGGGGTCTCCTTGGCGTATTTCGGATCGACCGCGTTCGGATAGATCGCGGGGCCGGCCGGCAGGGTCGGGGCAGCAGCCGGGGCGGCCTCCTTCTTCGCCTGCTTCGGCTCGGCGGGAGCGGCGGGCGCAGCAGGAGCGGCCGCGGTCGGCGCAGCCGCTGGCGTCGCGTCCGCGCCGCACTGGGCCTTGCGGAAGTCATTCCACTTCGTGGTGCCGAGCGACCCGTCCTTCTTGGCGGCCTGGTATTTCGCGCTGCACTCCTGCGAGGTCAGCGCCTGCGCCGGCGCACTTGCCACCAGCGCGGCAAAGCCCGACAGCGCAACTGCACATAGCAACTTTGATTGAATGGTCATCCTTGGTCTCCTCCTTGATCTTCCCCCGAGGGAAGTGAACCGAGGATTGCTATCCTAGCGTGCCGCCCGCCCGCGACAAGGAAGCGATGGCTGCTGCCGCCAAAATATAGTGATCCTCCACGTTCCAATTATTCATGTCGCGTTCAGCAACGCCAGCCGACTTTCGCGCCCTTCGCAATTCCCGCAAGAAGAGTGCAGCACCATGACCCTCACATCTCGCCTCGCCGTCGTCGCTCTCGCCTCCCTGCTCGCCACCGGCACCGCCTTCGCGCAGACCGCCGCGCCGGCAGCAAAGACCGACACCAAAACCACAACCGCCGCCCCCATGGACAAGAAGGCACCGAAGGAGCACTCGGCCGAGTCGCTCGAATGCTCCAAGCAGGCCGACGCCAAGGGCCTGCACGGCAAGGAGCGCAAGAAATTCCGCTCCGAATGCATCAAGACCGCCAAGGCCGGCATGGCCGCGCCGGCTGCGGAGAAGAAGTAAATCCTTCCCCCCTGCTCGCGGCTTCGGCGAGAGGCGCGCGCATTGCGGTATGACGTGGCCGCAATTGTGCGCCTCTTGTTGATTTGCGATAAGGTGGTGTGAAGCAAATCACCGCCTCCCTGCCGTTCGAATGGCCGAGCCGTGCCAAGATGTTGAGCACGGTGGAAACGCTCGTCATTGGCACCGCCGGGGGCCTCGTGTTTCTGCTCGCGGGCCTTCCGGGGGGATTGATCTCGGGCTCCATGATCGCGGTCGGGATCGCCGCGATCGCCGGTCGCCAGCTGACGCTGCCGCCGATCCTGACCCAGACGGTGCTGGTGCTGCTCGGCATTTCGTTAGGATCAGTCGTCTCTCGCCACCTGCTTCAACAGGTCAGTGCCTATCCGCTCACCATCGGGCTGCTCGCGCTCGCGACCTTCTGCTCGACCTTCGGCTCCAGTTATTATCTCCAGCGCATTCACGGCTGGGACCGCACCTCGGCCTTCCTCGCCGGCAGCCCCGGCGCGCTGTCGCAGATCACGATTTTGGCGGTCGAGCGCGGCGCCGACCTGCCGGGCATCGCGGTGGTGCAGACCATGCGCGTCATCATCCTCACCGCGGCCCTGCCGATGGTGCTGGCGTTCGCCGGCGTCGTGCCCTCCGTCGCGCCATCGCTGACGACGACGATCGCCTCGCCGCTCGACCTCGTCGAGCTGGTCGCGGCCTCGCTGGCCGCGGCACTCCTCCTGCGGCTGATCAGGTTTCCGGCGAGCTGGATGTTCGGTGCGATGATCGGCTCAAGCGTGCTGCATGGCGCCGGTTGGGTCGAGGGCGGCCTGCCGGACTGGGTACGCGGCGTGGCGCTGGTCGGCATCGGCGCCCTGATCGGCAGCCGCTTCGCGCGGATGAGGATCAAGACGCTCGCCGGCCACATCAACGCGGCACTGGGCTCGTTTGCCATCGCCATCGCCGTTTCCGCGATCTTCGTCGGCATCGTGGCGCTCACCACGCAGGTGAAATTCTCCGACGTCGTGGTCGCCTACGCACCGGGCGCGATGGACGCCATGCTGGCGCTGGCCCTGACGCTGCACATCGATCCGATCTTCGTCGGCGCACATCACCTCTCGCGCTTCGTCTTCGTGACGATCGCGACGCCGGGCATTGTGCACCTGTTCGGCCGGACGCAGGACGATGTGGATGATTGAGCCTCAGCGCTTCACCGTCGCAACGAATCCCCACGCGGCGATCGCAGCCATCAAGAGCGAGATCAGCACGTTGTAGCCGGCAAGCGAGAGGCCGAGGAAGCGCCACTGCACCTCGTCGCAGCGGACCACCTTCACGGTGTCGAGCCGCGACAGCAGGTCGGTGGCGCTGCCGAGATTGACGACGGGACCGGAGCAGTCGGTCGGTCCCTTCCAAAAGCCCCATTCGACGCCGGAATGATAGGTGCCGAGCCCGGCATTGGCGATGCTCGCGAGCGCAAGGATCGCCAGGCCCGCGAGCAGCAGCGGTCTCGGCGCACCGCCCCGCGCCGCGAGTGCGATGAGCAGGCCGAGCGGGATCACGAGGTAATAGGCGTAGCGCTGCTCCAGGCAGAGCGGACAGGGCACAATCCCGAGCACCAGCTGGAAGAACCAGACGCCCGCGATGGTCGCGGCTGCCGTCAGCGCGACCGCGAGCGAAGCGGCCAGCGCAGGGGTCGTGGCCGCCGGTTTGAACGCAGGTATTGCGGCACTCTGGGTTGTCACGGCAGCCTCTTTTCGATGGGTCGCTTTCCAAGGCTGTAACCCCGGCTCATGCGGCTGTCGAGAACGGCCCGGATCACTTTGGCGCGGGTTGACCCCGCTTGGTCCATGGCTATAGTCCGCCGGCTTCGCGACGCCCGCCTAGGGCCGACCGAGGGCCCCTGTGGCGGAACTGGTAGACGCGCTCGACTCAAAATCGAGTTCCGCAAGGAGTGCTGGTTCGATTCCGGCCAGGGGCACCAACTAGGCTGTTCAAGCCCGTTCTAAATCGTCCGCAACCATCCGCAGTACTCCAAACCTGGCGTTGCTCGGTACGCGTCAGGCCCGACTTCCGGCTCGATCTTCAGATGGCCGAGATGTCCAGCTTCGAGCCATCGGTCAGACGCGACAGCCGGAACGGTGCGGGATCGACGCAAGGAGTGTCGTTGACGAGAAGCTGTGCGGCCAGATAGCCAAGGCCCGGGCCCAAACCGAAGCCGTGACCCGAGCAGCCCGCTGCGAGGACGAGGCCTTCCACCCGGTCCACCTTCGACACGACAGGCACTGCATCCGGCGTGCAATCGACGAAGCCGCCCCAAGCGCTACCGAGCTTTATTTCGCCGAGTTGGGGGAAGGTTTTCCGGACACTCGCCACCACTTGGCTCACCAGCCATTTCAAGGGCGGAGGATCCAGCACGCGATTCTGTTCGAAGATCCGATCGTCGTTGGTCAGCAGCGCCGTCATTGAATCCGGCCCCGAAACGAACGATTGGCCGACGCCAATCCTGACGTTCTTCAGGCGACGCAAGAACTGCGGCATGAATTCCCGGCTGTACCGGATAGCCTGGGGCGTGATTTCGAGGTTCGCCTTGCCGCTGATCGCAAGCGTATAGCTGCCGTCCAGTCGACGCGTGATCGTGCAGTAGGGTGTGGAGACCGCCTCGCCTATGTTGATTGTCGGGGTGGAACGCAGCGCGGTCTGACGGATGCTCGCTTGGGGAAAACTGATCCCGAGCGGCCGAAGGAAGCGCGAGGACCAGGCGCCGGCGGCGCAAAGCACCGCGCTGGTTCTGATATAGCCCTTCTCCGTGTGCACGCCTGCAATCTTGCCATTGGCCAAGTCGAGCGCCCGCGCGGCGCATCCCTGGTGGATCGTGGCGCCCAGAATTCTGGCCCCTTCGGCGATAGCCGGCGCGGCGAGCGCAGGTTCGGCCTTGCCGTCCCGAGCCGAATAGGTCCCGCCGACCCATTTGTCGCGCGCTTCGGGGACGCGCTCGGCCACCTCCGCCCGGCTCAGCACGCGGGTGTCGACGTCGTACTCCCTGGCGACCTCGCGCCACCTTTCCCAGCCGGCGAGCACAGCCTCGTCGTGGGTCGCATAGACGAGTCCGCAGCGCCGAAATCCGAGGTCCCGATTGATATCGCGCGTGAGCTCGTCCCACAGCCGCATAGAGATCACCGAGAGTGGCAGTTCGCGGCGATCGCGGTTCTGCTGCCGGCACCAACCCCAGTTTCGGCTCGATTGTTCACAGGCGACGTGACCCTTCTCGAGGAGCGCCACAGAGAGGCCGCGCTTCGCCAGGTAATAGGCGGCCGTAGCGCCGAGGATACCGCCGCCGACTATGACGACATCGGCCTCGGCCGGGAGACGCTCATCGCTGTGAATGCGCTCGACATGGGGCGACATGTTCCAACGAACCTCGGCTGCCAAGAACGCGGAAGCAAAATTCCGATCAACCCTTCATCGCATCAGGCGCCCGATAGAATGTGCTGAAATCATCTAGGACTTCGCAAGATGTTCGGGTTTTTGAGCGCTTGAGCGATACGAGCTGCTCAAGCGCGATCGTCCCAGTTCGGCGCAACGCGCGGCGCGACCTGCTTGTCCACGGAGACTGGACCGCTTTTCGATGCCCCAGAAAAATGGACCCAGACCGTCGCGATTGGCTCGGCGACACCGGGACGAGTGATGTCCTGAACCACGAGCGCCGAGAAGGCACCAGCGCGGCGGCAAAGCCCATTTCGGCGCCCGAAGTCATCTTCCGCACTGTCTCGATCGTCTTCCAGACGCCGACATAGCCGGGTTTCATCACAAAGCTGTCGCCGGCGCGGAAAATGCGAGGCTCCTTGCCTTCCTCGGTCAGCTCCACCACGCCGGAAAGGATGTGGCAGTACTCAAAGGTCTCGCCCTTGATCGAGCGGTTCTCGCCAGGCGTGGCTTCCCAGACTCCGGTCTTCACCGAGTCGGCGCGGGAGGAGTCCTGCTCCCAGGTCCTGAGGTCATCGAGGCCGGACCGGCGAAGGCCGGTCGACGGAGTCAAGCGTTTGCTCCGATCGCAGGCAGACGGTCTAGCCTTCGAGGTCGTGAGCGGTGCCGGCATCCATGGATGTGCCGGGTTCGAGCAGCACGACCTCGCAGACGTCGTCCAGCGCGACAGGGCAATGCTCTACCCCATGCGGGACCACGATGAACTCGCCTTGCTCGATGATCTCGTCCCGATCACGAAACTTCATCAGCAGGCGGCCTTTGTGCACCAGGAAGAGTTCGTCACCGCTCCTGTGAAAGCGCCAGGCGAACTCGCCCGCGAACTTGGCGAGCTTGATCTGCATGTCGTTAATCTGACCCGCGATCTTCGGAGACCAAGTCTCCTTGAGCTGCCCGAACGAGCTGGCCAGGTTCTTCTTGTGGAGCGGCGAGAGATGCCGGTTCAGAGCGGCCACGTCACGGATGATGGCCCCAAGCTGGCGAGCGACGTCCTTGTCGTCGGCCGGATACTTGCCGTCCAACGCGGCCGTGCCGATAGTGAAGCCGGCGGCTCCTGCGTCCTTCAGGATGGCGATCCGCTCAGGCGTATCAATCGAGCCGGCCACGTAGACGGGCTTGGGCACCGCCGCGCACACCGCCTTGATGAGGGCCGGGACGTCTTCCTTGGAGCGATAGGCGAGCAGGTCGAGGCCATACACGCCCTCCCGCACGGCGAGCGCCTGGGCGCTCTCAACGATCTCCTCGATGCTCCCTTCGAGCACGCTCGGATGACCGGTGATGCGACCCGGGAAGGGGCAGTATTGAATGCCGGTGCCAGCAAGGATCGGCAACACGTCGTCAACATGTGTGCCGCCGAGCAAGACGTCGACGCCGATTTCAACCGCCGCTTTCGCCGAAACGATCTCACTTTGCCGGTCGAGTGAGACGACTTCGAGATAGGAGGTGGCGCCGTCTGCCTTGATGACCCGGTTGAGAACTTTGAGTCGATCAATCGGCAGGCCGATGTCCTTGAAACCGATGTGGCGAACGCCAAGCCTCAGGGCGGTCTTGAGTTGTTCAGAGGCGTCCCCGACGGTGCGATCGTTGCGCGTGAGCATGAAGATAAAGCGAAGGCCCATTAGACTACCCCTTCTTTGGTCTTAATTTGCGCGGCGACGAGCCTTCGCGCGTAAGCCAGCGCGGTCTCGAGACTGCCGGTGTCGGCGATGCCTCGGCCCGCAATGTCGAATGCCGTGCCGTGATCAGGGCTTGTACGGACGAACGGCAGGCCGAGCGTGATGTTCACACCCTTTTCGAGGCCGAGATATTTCACCGGAATCAGGCCCTGATCGTGATATTGGGCCACGACCACATCGAAGCGGCCCTTGCGGGCCTGCATGTAGACAGTGTCCCCGGGCCAGGGGCCACTGGCGTCGATGCCCTCGGCGCGGGCCGCTTCGATCGCAGGCCGGATGATCTGGATTTCTTCGTCGCCGAAGAGACCACCTTCGCCGGCATGGGGGTTGAGCCCTGCCACTGCAATGCGCGGCGCCGCGATCCCGAGGGCCTTGCCGCCCTCATTTGCGAGCCGGATCGCCGACATCTGGGCATCGAAATCCGCTTGGTCGATGGCTTTGCGCAGCGACATGTGGATGGTGACGAGAACCGTGCGGATATCATCGTTGGCCAGCATCATCGCAACGCGCTCCGCACCACCATAGTCGGCGAGGATTTCGGTGTGCCCGGGATAGCGAATGCCCGCGCTTGCCATCGCTTCCTTGTTGATCGGTGCGGTGACGATGCCGCTGACCTGGCCGGCCTTGGCTGCCGCGACGGCGGCGACGATGGCATCGAAGGAAGCTTGGCCGGACATGGCGCTGACGCTCCCGAGCGGAGGCGGCGCGATGATTTGCGTCGCCTCGACAACTTCGATGGACCGCGGCTCAGAGCGCGCCTCTTCAGGTCCGGCGATACGCCTGACCGTCAGCTCGAGACCCAGACGATGGACGATATTCTCCATCACGACGTAGCTGCCGAATACGATCGTGCCTTCGTCGGCTTTGGCCAATGTCTTCGCCACGATCTCCGGGCCGATGCCGGAGGCATCGCCCATTGTGACGGCGAGGGGAGCGGATTGGGTCATGATACAACCAGTTCTGATACCGAGGTGCCAAGGCGGAGCCGCGTGATCGCACGACGCAGCGTATCGTCGTCGCCAAAGCCGCCTGCCTTCATGGCGATCAGCAGCTCTCGTCCATCTCCGAGGGACGTGCGGCCAAGCGGAAAGCCTGGCTCGAGCTCTTGCAGGATCTCGAACTCATAAATGTCCAGGCCGTCCAGAATCGCCTCCATGGTGTCCCCGCCTGTGGCGATCACCATATCGAAACGCTCGTCGGCCAGCCGTCGAGCCGCATTTTGAGCAATGTCGCGCAGGACGGATCCGGGATCATTCATCCGTTCGATCGGAGCCTGCAGCAGAGCGATTCCAGGCTCCATTGCGATGCAGCCGGCCTGACGATGGCTGCGCGGATTGGCGCTGCCGATCGCAACAAGAATGTCGCCACTAACCGCGGCGGTCACGTCCGACGCAACCGCAAGCGGCGCAAGACGCTTCGCCAGGGCAAGGGCCATGCCCGGAGAGCCCACCCATCCGGCAGGGCCGCAACTTGTTTGTCGAGATCGGCCTGTGTCGCAGCATCAAGGATGACGACCCTTCCGATGGAGGCCGGAACGACCTCAGCCAGCCGAGAATGTCGCGCCGGATGGACGGGGTCGCGACCGTATTCGGTCTCCGTTACAGGAATGCCGTCCACAAGCTGAACGCCGTCGACGGTTGTACGCCCAGCGCCAGGGAACGCAGGTGCAAAGACCAGCATCTTGCGGCCGCTTACAGTGAAGGCCGCTTCCATCTCGGCCGTCACGTGCCCGCGAAGAGTCGAGTCGACGGTCTTGTAGAGGACAACCCGCGAAGCGAGCTGCTCGGCAAGTTCTGACTGCCGCCGCGCCGCTTGCGAAACCGGCACTGGTCTAGATCCGCTATCAACGGCGACAATCGTGGCCTCCTGGTGCGGCAGCCGGCACCGGCCGACAACGGCTCGCAAACCGCGCTCGACAAACGGACCGGCCCCATCGGCGGCGCTGGTCAGGTCGTCTGCTAGAATACCGATTGTGTATTCGCCATTGGTTCGCATGGATCAATTATGCCAAGCAAATTCAACTTAAAAAGCGATATTTTTTGCGCCTCATTGGTGATATGAAATCACCAATGAGGCGATCAGAAATACCTTCATTGGACGACTTGCGTGCGTTCGAGACCGCTGCGCGGCTGGGGTCGGTTCGGCTTGCCGCGAACAGCCTTGCCTTGACCCATGGGGCTGTGAGTCGCCGTATCACCAAACTGTCGGAAGACCTTGGCTTCAAACTCTTCGAAAAAAGCGGACGTGGCTTGAGTCTCACTGCCTCTGGAGAAGTGCTCAACCTCACACTCGGCCGTTTCTTCACCGAGCTGGCGACAACCGTTGAGAGCTTGCGTGCTGCCAACGCACAGCAGAACTCCCTCGTTCTCTCATGCGAGCCTTCAGTCGCTATGCGCTGGCTTATTCCACGGCTTGCAAGCTTTCAGGCCGTCCATCCCGACATCGCTCTACATCTGTCAGTCGCCGGCGGCCCCGTCGAGTTTCGCCGCGATCGGATCGATCTGGCTATACGTCGGCTCGACTTTGCGCTCCCAGAGGCGTGGCACGTCCGGCGCCTTTTTCCTGAAAGGGTAGGACCGGTCATGAGCCCTCAGCTCGCAGCGGTGTTTGCCTCAGGAAACTACATCGCCCTAGGTTCGAAGACTCGGGCGGACGCTTGGTCGCGATGGCTTTCCACCCACCCGTCGGTGCGGCGCCCCGCGGAGATACGCTTCTACGATCACCACTTCCTCATCGTCGAAGCAGCATTGGCGGGATTGGGCGTTGCCCTCAGCCCGCGGGTCCTTGCAACGGACGACGTAGATAGAGGGCGGCTCATCGCACCTGCCGGTTTCGATCCGGACGAAAGCCACTATGGCCTCATCTGGGCGGGAGAAACTGAACTGTCTGGGAAAGCGAACTATCTTGCTTCATGGCTGCAGGAACAGTGCAATCTGATCTAATGATTCAACTTCGCGCTCCTCAAGGGCTCGGCGCTATCAGGCGTTGAACCCGACTTGAGAAGGTGTTCTGCGATTCGACGCGTGTGCGATCACCGCCGGAAACACTTTCGCGTCAGCGGAAGCCGATTCGCTTTCCGAGATGAATTTCATCGATAGAATCCGAGAACGGCCTTGGTCTCGAGATATTCTTCCATGCCCTCGCGGCCGTATTCCCTGCCGTTTCCGGAACGCTTGTATCCGCCAAAAGGTGCGTTCGGGTCCCAGTCGGGATAGTTGAGATGAACTTGACCAGACCGGATCTGCCCGGCGACCGCCTGCATCGTTTCAATATCCGTGCCCTGCACATGCGCGCCGAGGCCGTAGACGGTATCGTTGGCGATCTCGACCGCCCCGTCGACCTTATCGTAGGGAATGATCGACAGCACCGGGCCGAATATCTCCTCCTGCGCAATTCTCATGTCGCGATTGACGTTCGAGAAGATGGTCGGCCGCGCATAGAGGCCGACCTGAAGGTCGTTGGGCCGCCCCGGCCCGCCAATGACAAGCTTGGCGCCTTCCTCCAGGCCGATGCCGATCATGGCCTGGATACGCTCGAACTGCGGCGGGTTGGCGATCGGACCATGGGTCGTGCTTTCCGCAAGCGGATCGCCGACCACCAATTCAGAAGCGGCCGCCGCCGCCAGGATCTCGACCTTTGCCATCTGTGAGCGGGACACAAGCATACGCGTCGGTGCGCTGCAGGATTGGCCGAGATTGCGGAAGGCGGCGGCGACACCGAGCGGAACAGCCCGGCTCAAATCCGCATCCGGCAAGATGATGTTCGGTGACTTGCCGCCGAGCTCCTGTGCGACGCGCTTGACGGTGGGCGCCGCTGCTTGCGCGACGAGAACGCCTGCCCGCGTCGAGCCGGTGATCGAGATCATGTCGACTTGCGGATGCGACGCCAGACCGGTCCCCACGACTGGACCTGTCCCGTTGACGAGGTTGAAGACGCCGGGCGGACAGCCGGCATCGTCCATCACCTTGGCGAACAACAGGGCACTCAGCGGCGAAAGTTCGCTCGGCTTCAACACCACCGTGCAGCCAGCTGCCAGCGCCGGAGCGACCTTGGCCGTAATCTGGTAGAGGGGCCAATTCCAGGGGGTGATAAGACCACAGACGCCGATTGCCTCGCGCATAATCGCGGTGCTGCCGCGCGTGGCGATGAACGGATAGGTCGCGAGATTGTCACGCGCGACGCGGATATGTTCGGCAGCGAGCGGCACCTGGGCGCGGCGCGCGTAAGTGATGGCGGCCCCCATCTCGCACGTGATGGCCTGCGCAAACAGCTCCAGCCTATCGAGAAGCAAACCGTGAACCCGGTCGAGCAGCGCCGCCCGCTCCGCAGCCGGCTTACGGGACCAGCCGGTAAAGGCTTTTCTCGCGGCTACGACCGCGCAGTCTACATCCTCGTCATCGCCGAGCGCGATTTCTGCGACCGGCTGCTCGATCGCCGGATTGACGACGATCGCCGTCGCCAACCCTGTCGGCTTCCGCCATTCTCCGTCGATGTAAAATTTGCCGAGGAAGCCGGCTTCCGTCAGGTGTCGAACGGCCGAGGTCATTGGAAGCGATCCTTGATCCGGTAATAGACGCCGACCAGCGGAAGCTGGGCATGCGCAAATCGCCGCCCGATTCTGTTTCAGATCTACCAGCCGCGCATCCGCGGCCACTGAGCTTCGATTGCGTCACTTCCCGCCGAGATGACATTGTAAAGTTCGTGCTGTGACGCCGTCGCGCAGGCATGATTGGGCAGAATCCTGACCTTCGCGCCGATCGGGATATGCGGGAGGGCTGCAGCCGATCTGGACCTTATGGCGAGGATGCCGTGCTCCTGGCTCGCCTGCGCGACGATCAGATTCGGATAGAGTTGGCCGGACAGATCGCAGACGAGACCGTAACCTTGGTCGACCCGCTGCGCCGCGGTGCCGCGATCACGTGACAGTGCCATCCAGCCCGCATCGACCAAAATCCATCCCTTCTCCGGCTTCGTGCCGATGACGGTGGCGAGAACCGAGATCGCGATGTCGTCGGTCGTGCAGACACCGACGCCGTGCATTACCAGATCGAAGAACATGTAGACGCCGGCCCGCATCTCCGTGACGCCGGTCAGGCCTTCGGCGAAATGGGCGGTCGGCGTCGAACCGACACTTACGACCGGGCATTCATGCCCCGCCGCCCGCAATGTCTCCGCGGCCGCCACGGCCACGGCCCTTTCGTTCTCTGCGGCCGCGACGAGGGCATCGGACGAGCAAAGGCTGTAGGATTCGCCGGCATGGGTGAGAATGCCGGCGAGCGTGACGCCGGCCTCGGCCAGGGCCGCCGCGACGGCGATGAGCTTGGGATCGGTGGCGGTCAGCCCGCCGCGATGGCCGTCGCAGTCGATCTCGATGAAGGCGGAGGGCGTCACGCCGGCGGCACGCGCTGCCGTGCCCAACATCGCCGCCTGTTCAGGCGAATCGAGCAGCACCTTAAGGTCAACGCCGGCTTTGCGGAGACGCATCGCCCTTTCGGCGGTGTGCGGTGCCACGCCGACGGCATATGTCACGTCACGGAAACCGTACTGCGCGAAGTACTCAGCCTCCGCCAAGGTGGAGACCGTGATCGGCCCCGGCCCGGAGGGATAGGCGCGCTGGGCAACCTCGATGGATTTCGCGGTTTTCATATGGGGGCGCAGCACGACGCCAGCCGCGGCCATACGAGAGGACAGACGGGCGAGATTGCGATCCAGCCGGTCTTTGTCGAGCAGGAGGGCCGGCGTCGCCAGTGCGCCGACCGTCGCGGTTATCTCGCGTGGCGCGGCGTTCTGGCTATCCGTCCGGCGCATATCGGGGCGTTGCATCTCAAGGTCTCCTAGCCGAACGACTGGTTGGCGACCGCGAACGTGCGCGCCGGCCCGGTCCATGGCATCTGCGTCCCCAAGACCATGGTGGTGGCGTCGCTGACCTTCTGCAGGCCGATGTTTCCAAGCCAGTCACCGAGTTGCGAGGAGGCCGAGGTGTCGATCCGGACGAAAACACTCCCGAGGGGCGCGAGCGCGGCCTCGATCAATGCGCGCGCATCGGTCGGGCTTTCGGCGATCACAGGGCCGATGACATGCCCGCGGCCGAAGAGACGGGAAATGGCGTAGCCGCGGGGTATGCCGTCACGCAGCAGGACATAGCCGCAACCGACCTCGATCAGCCGGTTCAGCATCTCGCGCCTCATCCAGCCGGTGGCCTCGTGATCGAGACCGACTATGGCCTCGAAGTCCGACGGAACCATCGCTCTGACGTTTCCGACCGGCGGCATGTCGCGGCCCTGGCCAGGAACGCCATGATGCTGGTGCAGCATGCCGATGCTGGCGAAGCCGCGGCGTGCGTAAAGCGCAAGGCCTTCGGCGGTCGAATTCAGCGTGACGATTCGTGGTCGTGCCGCCGCGAGCAGCGCGTCCATCAGCCGGGCCCCGTACCCCCGTCCCTGAACGGCTTTCGAGACGATGACCATTCCGGCGGAAGCATGGGTGTCGCCGTAAGGCCACCACAGCGCGGTCCCCACCACAGCACCCGCACTCGTCACCACGAAACCGCGGCCAAGCTGCAGCGCAAATTCCCAATCCTTGAGCAGATACGGCCAAGACATCTCCTGCGAGAGCTTCAAGGCACCTTTCAGATGCGCTCTCGCGAAAGGGACTAGGGCCACGTCTTCAATCTCGCGTTCTCCGGCTTGGGTAGCTTCGGTTGCCATGATGCGTCGACGTCTCATGCTTGGGTTAGCGGACTAATCGTCAGTGCCTGACACAGGTCCATCTGACGATGTTCCCGCGAATTGCAGCGTATCTTGGCTGCGACAGCATTACGCGATCAGACTGACGCAGAGTTCGGCAGGGAATTGCATTGATGATCCGATAGAAGGGACGATGTGCTGTCAGCGTCTCGCCACGCCGCAGCGCGATCCCGTTCCGGCATCCGATGGCCCGGAACGATACCGGGCATCAACCGCGGATCGCTCCGATAGCGCGCTTGAACGAACGCTGCGACCTCGTCGGGTGACAGCACCGTAAATACAGCCACGGCTGAAACACTCCTCGATCCGGAATCGGCCCTTCAGCAGGTTGCACCCTGCATGATGTCCGCAATGTAGTTCTTTACAGCTTGTGTATCCGGGGGAAGGACTTTGACTCGCCTCGGCAACCCTTCTAGTCCATCGAACCGTAGCGGACGATCTGGCTGCCGGCCTAACGCTTCCTTGATCGTCGTAGCGAATTTGATTGGCTGTGCAGTTTCGAGCACAAGCATCGGCGCCTCGGGGCTCGCATGCATGCGCCCGACCGTCACACCATCCGCAGTGTGAGGATCGATCATTGTGTGGTAGCGATCCCACGTGTCACGGATCGTCGCCAGTCGATCGGCATGGGTGCTCCTGCCGCTGCGGAATCCGAAACGCGCCGCCGCCGTTACGAAGCTGGGATCACCGCTGAGGTCAAACGAACCGCATTCCCGAAGTTGGTTCTCAAACAGCGATTTCGTCCGACGGGCGTCGCGACCGAGCAAGTCGAACACGAAACGCTCGAGATTTGACGCCTTGGAGATGTCCATGGAAGGACTCGATGTTTCAAGCGTGTCAGCTCGGCTTCTGACGCGATAAATGCCGCTGCGGAAAAACTCGTCGAGCACGTCGTTTTCGTTGGTCGCAAGGACGAGACGGGATATTGGAAGTCCCATCATGCGCGCAACATGACCAGCGCAGATGTTTCCGAAGTTTCCTGAAGGCACGGAAAAGTCAACGCCTGCTGACCTCCCTTCGGAGACTTGAAAATAGCCGGAGAAGTAATAGACGACCTGCGCGACCAGTCGGGCCCAGTTGATCGAATTCACTGCACCTATCTTATATCGTCGTTTGAATTCCAGATCGCTGGACACACATTTGACGATGTCTTGGCAGTCGTCGAACACGCCATCTATGGCGATGTTGTGGATGTTGTCGTCCTGCAGGCTGAACATCTGAGCTTGCTGAAAGGAGCTCATCCGTCCGAGGGGCGACATCATGAAGACCCGCACCCCTTTCTTGCCGCGCATTGCGTATTCCGCAGCGCTCCCGGTGTCGCCACTGGTCGCCCCAAGAATGTTCAATTCGTCGTGCCGGCGTGCCAGTTCGTACTCGAGCAGATTGCCGAGCAACTGCATGGCCACGTCCTTGAACGCCAGCGTAGGACCGTTCGACAATTCCTGGAGGTAAAGCCGCGTCTCCAGCTTTCGAAGCGGAACGATGCTCGAGGTTCCAAAGATCTCGGGCGTGTAGGTCTTTTCGCAGATTGCCTTCAGGTCAGCGGGCGGAATATCGCTGACGTAGAGCGACAGGACCTCGAAGGCCAGGCTGGGATAGGACAAGGCACGCCACGCATCCAATGTAGCGGCGTCCACACGCGGGTAGGTCTCAGGTACGTACAGCCCGCCATCCTCGGCGAGGCCTTCAAGCAATGTTTCGCAGAACTGTCTGCGACCTGAATGTCCGCGCGTGGATACGTAGTGCATCGATGCTCTTCTTTCGAGAGGCGGCAGTGCCGCCAGCTCCATGACCTGAGTTGTACCTTTGGGAATGCCCGATGGAGTTTCCAGCCGTCAGCGGCGGTCGCGCCACAGCGCAAAACGATCCTGCATCCGATATCCCCAGATCATGGCGGGCATGAACCAGGGATCGCCACGATAGAGCGGGATGGAGTCCGGCGGACGGAAGTCAAAGGCGGTGCGCGCCCGTTCGTGGTTTCCGATCAGCTTGTGGGCCGCGTGCATCCCGATCCAAGGCGCCCAGACGACGCCTGAACCGCAGAAGCCAGTGGCATAAACCACACCGTCCTCTTCGAAGATGCGCGGGAGCATGTCGCGATTCATCGCCACATTGCCGAACCAGCTGTGCGAAAGGTGAACATTCTCGAGTTCGGGGAAAAGGTTCACCAACCCCTTGCGCAGCAGGAGCTTTGGAGCCACCGGGTTACCGACACGAGAGCTGTCGCGCCCCCCTAACAGGATACGTTTGCCGTCGGGCGATGGGCGGTAATAGAACCCGACCTGGCGGTTCTCGGTCATCATCATGCGTTTGGGCATCAGCCGCGCCATGACGTCAGGTGCGAGCTCCTCGGTTGCAATGATCCGGCTGCGAACCGGGACCAGCCTGCGGCGCAGGAAGGGAACGGCGCTATCGGTATAGCCATTCGTGCAAACCAGCACCTGACGCGCCTGCACCGAACCGGCCGAGGTCACGATACGGAATCCGGAACCATCTCTCTCGATGGAGATGACGGGCGTATCCGCATGAACCGCGACGCCCGAAGCGAGCGCCACGCGAAGCAGTTCAGCGTGAAACTTCGCCGGTTGTAGCCCTCCGATATCCATCCGGACTGTTCCACCCCGGTAGACATCGGTGCCGATGTAGCTGTGCTGCTCGGCATAAGGTACGGCGTGAGACTCGATCCGCAGCCTCTTCGCTAATACTTCCGCGCTACGCGCCATCGTGTCGTACTGCTCATATCCAAACGCGCCCTTGAACTGCCCGACCAGCTGGAAATCGCAGGCAAGCCCCTCGGTCTTGATGAAATCGTAAAGGAACTCGCGGGCGATCTTGCCTTCCGCCTCGATTGCCAGCGCCTTGTCTGCGCCGAAGCGTCGGGAGATCGCGGCGTAATCCGGCCGTATGCTCGCGCTGGTTATTCCACCGTTGCGCGTCGAGGCTCCCTCGCCCGGACTCATCGCGTCAAAGGCCGCAACCGAGCGTCCCTCGCGCGCCAGCACCAGCCCGGCCGAAAGAGAGGCATAGCCAGCGCCCACGATCAGCACGTCAAGTTTCTTGGGAAGAGTCTGTTGAGGCAGCGACCTAAGTGGTGCGGCTTCCCACCAATAGGGCGTGTCCTTCTCTGCGGCTCTGGGCTCATGCATGTCGCTGACTTCTCGTGTGTTAAAAGTGGCCTTGGATTACTGACAAGACGGATTCTGATCAGCCAACGCGATGCTTGCGACGTCTACGCTATCAAGAGGTTCTGCTGGATAGCCTTCAACGCTGTCCGCTGCCTGCCACCTGGGCTCAAGCCGTCAAATGTGGTCATCTCTAACGTCAAGCGCATCGCGCAGCCCGTCGCCGATGAAGTTGAAGCTGGTCACTGCGATCGTAATCGCAGCGCCTGGAATGATGGCAAGCCAGGGAGCGCTGGCCAGATATTGCTGGGCGCCGTTCAGCAGATTGCCCCAGCTGGGCAGCGGTGGTTGGATGCCGTAACCAAGGAAACTGATATAGGCCTCCAGAAGAATCGCACGGGCGACGGTGAGGCTTGCGGCCACGATGATCGGACCCGTGGCATTGGGCAGAATTTCGCGAAGCATGATGTGCCTGCCGCTCAGACCGACCATGCGCGCGGCCTGGACAAACTCGCGCTCGCGCAGCGAACGGACCTCGGCTTCGACGATCCTGGCAACCTCCATCCAGCTCGTGACAGCAATGATGACAGTGATCATCATCGGGCTGGGCCGGAGCGTCGCGGCCAACGCCAGCACGAGGAAAATCGAGGGGAAGGAAAGAAAGCCATCCACCGTGCGCATCAGCGCGGCTCCGATCCAGCCCCCGCGATAGCCTGCGGTCACGCCGACGAGCGTTCCGATCAGCGTTGACAACAACATCGCGGAGAATCCCACCAGTAGCGAGACACGCCCGGCCATCAAGAGTCGCACGGCCAAGTCTCGCCCCAACGGGTCGGTGCCGAAATAATGATGACCGCTCAAGGGAGGAGCAAAGCGGGCGCGCAGATCTATATAGAGCGAATCGTAAGGCAAGGCGTAGGGGCCCACGACGCACGCCAACACGAGCAGGGCGATCATCGCGAACCCGAGCAGCGCCAGATGGTGTCGCATGAACCGGCGCACCCCGCGGCTGTGCCACCAGCGAATTGGAGGGAGGTGGGCGGAGATATCAGTCATAACGGGGGACTCCTGTTGACGGCACGAACCTGCGTCTTCAGCTGAGACGAATGCGCGGATCGACGAGTGCGACAAGGATGTCTGCGACGAGATTGCCCAGCACGACAAGGATGGCTGAGAATATCAACAGCCCCATGACCATCGGATAGTCACTGTAGCCGAGGCTGTCGAGAAACAGCCGCCCCATTCCCGGCCAGGTAAAGATGGTCTCAGTGACCAACGCGCCGGTCAGAATGCTCGGCAACTGCACCCCAGCCAGGGTGATCATCGGCAACAGCGCATTGCCGACGACATGCTTCAGCAGGATGCGGCGCTCACTTAGGCCCTTGGCACGAGCCGTCTTGACGAAATCCTGGCTCAGCGCATCAAGGGTCGCGGTGCGCATGTAGCGGCTCCAGACCGCGACATGGACCAGCGACAGCACCAAGCTTGGCAAGATCAGGTGATGCAAGTAGTCCAGCACCGATCCGTCGCCGATCGTGTACATGTTCCCTGCAGGCACCCAACCGAGCTTCAACGTGAAGATATAGATGCCGACGAGGCCGAACCAGAAGGTCGGGACCGACAGCGCGACCATGGCGCCAATCGTCGCGCAATAATCGAACAGGGAATAGCGGTGGGTGGCACCGCGGATCCCGATCCAGGAACCAAGGGCGATGGCCAGTGCCGTGGACGTCCCCATCAGCAGCAGCGTAGCGAAGAGGTGACGCCCAATCACCGCCAGCACCGGCGTTCCGTCGCGGAAAGAGTGACCCCAGTCGCCCTGAACCAACCGCCAGGCCCAATCAAAATACTGAATCCACAACGGCCGGTTCAGCCCGAGCTGCTCTGCCAGTCGCTCAATGTCCTTCTGGGTCATGCCGGGATCCAGCCCGAACTGCGCGAGAGGACCGCCCGGCATGAAGTTGAGCACCGTGAAGCCAATGATCGAGACGATCACCAACAGCACGATGCTCTGCGAAAAGCGATTAAGCAGGAACCCGGGCATTCGAGTCTCCATGTTAGCTTGACAGCGCCTAGGCGCCGCCCTGCGCCTATACGGGCCTCGGGCGGCGATACGTCAACTCGCCCAAGACCAAGCCAGCGCGTTCCAGGATTCGGTGCGCGTGTTGACGTTCGGCACGACGCCGGAAATGCCCTTCTTGTTACCCTGGACCGAATTGGTCTGGTACAGCGGCAAGAAGGGCAGGTCGCGGCGAACGAGCTCTTGTACGCGACGGTAGATCGAGCGCCGCGCGTCCGGATCGAAGCTGCGAGCGCCTTGGTCGAGCAAGGCATCGACCTCTGGATTTGAATACTGCGCATTATTCGAACCACGCCCGCCCTTCGCTGCAATCGCACGCGAGTGCAAGCGATTGGTCACGTCCGGGTCGGCGCCGATCAGATACGTGCTGCCGACGATCACGGAATCGAATTGCGATTGCTGCCAGAACTCGCCCCACATCACCGCGGCGGGCAAGTTCGATATCTTCATCTCGACGCCCAACTGAGCAAATGTCTGCTGCAAGAACTGCTGCACCTGCTCGCGAAGCGGATCGCCTGACGTGGTCGAGCTGGCAAAGGACAGACGGACGCCGCTTTTGGCACGAACGCCATCCCGCCCGGGCGCCCAGCCGGCTTGGTCGAGGATCTGGCGCGCGCGGTCCAGATTGTATGCGTGTGCCGGAAGATTGGAGTTATAGTAGGTGGACTGCCTCGGCATGAAGGTCTCCGTCGGAGTCGGCACGCCGTAATAGAGCCCCTGGATGATCGATTCCTTGTCGATGGCTGCGTAGAGCGCCTCACGGACTGCAAGTTCCTTGAACTGTGGACGCTCCAAATTCAGGTAAAAGGACTCGAATGAAGCCTTTGGGACCAGTGTCACCACTCGGTTCGCCAGCGCCTTGGCTTCCTCGTAATGATCAGCTGTGATGTACGGCTGCCCCATCAGGTCCACATCACCGCTCTTGAACTGAGTGTAGAGGACGGTGAGATCGGGAATGTATTTGAAGATCAGCTTCTCGATGTGTGGGCCTTCTCCGAAATATTCGGGGTTAGCCACGAGTTCGAGATGATCGCCTGCAACCCGCTTACCCCATTTGAATGCGCCGGTGCCGACCGGCGCCTGGTTGAAGGCGGCGTTGTTTGGATTGGCCTCCTTCTCGAGGATGTGCTTGGGCACGATGAAGGTTTCGGTCAGGAACGAAAGATAAGGCGCAAAAACCTGTTCCATTCGCCACGAGATCTCCGTGGGCGAGATCACCGTGATGTCGCGCACGAGGGCATGGCCAGCTGTGCGCCAACTCCGGAAGGCGGGATTGGTGATCAGTTCGAGGGTGAATTTCACATCCTCGGCCGTGAAGGGTTTGCCGTCGTGCCAGCGCACACCGTCACGCAGACGGATGCGCCATTTGAGGCCGTCCTCCGAAATGCCGCCGTTCTTCTGGTTCGGTACTTCGACGGCAAGGTTGGGCTCAATCTCACCCTTTGGGTCGATCCGGAAGAGCGCGTCGAAAACCGAGAAATGCACACCATCATCGACTTCAATGTGCGCCATCAGCGGATTGAAGACGGTCGGCTCTTGTCCAAGTCCGACGACGATGCGACCGCTCGGTTTGGCGGGGGCCTTCTGAGCGAAGGCGGGCGTACCCAACAGGCCTGGTGCAGCGAGGCCGGCAGCCCCGGCCACCATCAATCGAAGTGCATTGCGCCGTGAATAGCTCGAGTCAAAATAGGCTTCCGTCATGACCTCTCCTCGTTCTTGGCTGTGTCCCGCCGGTATTCATTGACTCCCGCGAGCGCGCGAGCGCCCCTTGGCTGCTCGCCGGGGATGGCAGCGACGAGCTCGCGCGTGTAGGCGGATTTCGGGTCCAGGAAGATCTGCGACGGCGGTCCGCGTTCGATGATCTGTCCTCGATGCATGACGGCGATCTCATCGCAAATCTGGCTGGCAACGCGCAAATCATGCGTGATGAAGATCATCGAGACGCCGGTCTCCCGCTGAATCTGATCCAGCAGCTTCAGGATTTGGGCCTGGATCGAGACATCAAGCGCGGAGACGGCTTCGTCGGCGATCAGCAGTTGTGGTTTGAACATCAGCGCACGGGCGATGCCGACGCGCTGGCGCTGACCGCCGGAAAATTCGTGCGGATAGCGGTCGAAGGCGCCTGAATCCAGGCCGACATGGGACAGAAGCTCCCGCGCCCGCTCACCAGCCTCTCTGTGCGGCACGCCATGCGCGACCGGCCCGACTGTGAGAATTTGCCCGACCGTCGAGCGCGGGTTGAGCGACGCAAAAGGATCCTGGAAGATCATCTGGATTTTTGGCCTTAGCGGCCTAAACTCGGCCTCGGTAAGCCGGGCGACGTCGCGGCCTTCGAAGAAAATCGAGCCACCGTCGCTCTCCATGAGCTTGATCAGCAGCCGCCCGAGCGACGATTTGCCCGAACCGCTTTCTCCGACAACGCCTAGCGTGCGGCCCTGCGTGAGATCGAACGAGACACCATTGACCGCAGGCACGATGCGCTGCGTACGGAAAAGCGCACTGCCGCTACGATAGGTCTTGACCAGACACTCGACCTTCAGGATTGACGCCCTGCCGGCGGCTTCCAAGGGATTGCGGTCCTTGCCGGTCAGGTGCGGCACGGCCGCGATCAGGCGGCGCGTATAGAGGTGACTGGGCGACTTGAGCACCTGCTCGGCACTGCCTTGCTCCACGCAATGACCCTTCTCCATCACCACAACGGAATCGGCAATCTCCGCCACGACTCCAAAGTCATGGGTGATAAACATCACGCTCATTCCCTTGCGGCGCTGAATGTCGCGGATCAGTTTGAGGATCTGCGCCTGCGTCGTCACGTCGAGGGCGGTCGTCGGCTCGTCGGCAATCAGGATCGCGGGCTCAAGAGCCAGAGCCATGGCGATCATCACCCGCTGCCGTTGCCCGCCCGAAAGCCGGAATGGATACTGGTGATACATGAGTTGCGGATCGGGAAGGCCGACCTCAACCAACAAGTCTATGGCGCGGCTGCGACGGGATTTCGCGGTCCCAACGTCGTGCGCTGCCATCACTTCCTCGATCTGCGCGCCCACGGTCATCAGCGGATTGAGCGCTGAGAGCGGATCTTGAAAGATCATCGAGACGACGCGGCCGCGAAGGTTGCGGAGCTTATCGGGCGAGATGGCTACGATGTCGGTCCCATTCAGGTCGATCGAACCCGAGGCAACACGTATCGCCTTGGGCAGAAGCCCCATGATCGCATTGGCTGTGACCGACTTGCCCGATCCGGACTCTCCAATGATGCACAGTATCTGACCCCGCTTCAGATCAAAGGAGACGTTCTCGACGGCGTGAGCCCGCTCCATCCCGGCCGGCAGGCTCACGGTCAGGTCGCGCACCGAGAGTGCCACATCTTCCGAAGCTACAGCCTGAGAGGCAGAGGCCATTTGAACAGTCTCCCCTTTCAACGGCGTTGGGTCATTCTGCTGCGGATTGGCTCTTCGGCCATTGTTGCCGCCGCGACGATCGGACAGGTCGAAAATTCGCCGCTCATTTTGCCATTCCCTGTTCGGAGAGTGCGACATGATTCAAAGCTTGGTGCTCGACAGGAAAAAGCTGTCGCTCAAGCCAAAACATCGGACGAGCGGCCAACTCGATCACTGAATCGAAGTTCGTGGAGCTAACAGTCCCATCCAGCTTGATTGCTCTTGTGGAGGTCTGTTCCTGGACAAGGCTCATCCAGCGTCCCTTTAGAACTTCTGCCACTGATCGACATTGACCCGGCATTCGCGAGTTTGACTGCTTCAATCACCCCAGAGTCGCCGAAACGCGCCGTATGGGCAGCAGGAAGTTCTGAAAACGAAGTGCCATCTGGCATTTCAGTCTGCGCCGCGACGAGAGAACTCTCAGGCGGCCTGCCTTGTGCACGGCACGGCTGCACGCGCTCAACGCCTGATGCCCTGGTGCTTTGGCGAATGAGGTGGGCGCGAGCAACGTGTTCTCGCAATAATAGCTTGAACAGTAGTCGGCAAACCGCAGAATATTCCGTCTAATCACAAATTCCCGCAGAGCACCTGCCGCGAATGCTCAGCTACGATAGGTCAAACGCCGGGAGTCCTCGCTTCATGAGTGCGCCGCTCATCCATATTGAATCAAGCCCGTCTCTGCCTCAAGAGGCTGACGTCGTCGTCATTGGCGGCGGCGTGGTGGGCGTGTTCACGGCTTACTATCTCGCCCGCCGCGGCGTTAAGGTCGCCTTGCTAGAGAAGGGGCGTGTCGCCGCCGAGCAGTCCAGTCGCAATTGGGGATGGTGCCGTCAACAGAATCGCGACGCACGCGAGCTACCGATCGCCACCAAGAGTCTCGATCTTTGGGAGAGAGTAGCACAGGAGACCGGGGAAGACACGGGCTTCCGCCGCTGCGGGCTTCTCTATCTGTCGAATGACGAGAATGAGCTGACCTGCTGGGCGAAATGGCGCGATTTTGCAAAGACGGTCGGCGTTACGACACACATGTTGAGCACGAACGAAGCTAGCGAGAGAGGCAAAGCGACGGGCCGCAAATGGAAAGGCGGCGTCTCCTCTCCAACCGACGGAACGGCAGACCCTTCGAAGGCTGTGCCCGTGGTCGCGCGTGCGATGATGACGGCTGGCGGCACGGTGCACCAGCACTGCGCCGCTCGCGGCGTAGAGCTCCGTGCCGGCCGGGTGAACGGCGTAGTGACCGAAATGGGCACAATCCGGACCAACGCGGTGGTCATGGCAGGAGGGGCCTGGGCATCTTCGTTCTGCAACCAGCTCGGCATTCGCTTCCCGCAGGCGTCCGTGCGCCAGTCCATTCTCGCCGTGGCTCCTGGCGCGGCGGGTCTGCCCGACGCCCTGCACACCGCAGTCGTGTCGCTCACGCGGCGTGGCAGCGGCGGATACACGCTGGCGATAAGCGGGCGCGCGCGAGTCGATCCAACGCCGCAGCAATTCAGGTTCGCCCGCGAATTCGTGCCGATGTTTGCTCGCCGCTGGCGCAGTCTCGCCCCTGGAGCATTCGAGGGCATACGCCAAGGTCATGAATCCTGGGCGAAGTGGGCGCTCGATGAGACGACCCCGATGGAGCTGAACCGGACACTTAATCCCCGTCCCGACATGCGGCAGATTCGGCTGACACATAAAAGAGCTTGCGAATTGCTGCCTGAACTCCGTCGCGTCGCAATCTCCAATGTCTGGGCCGGCTATATTGACAGCACACCGGATGGCGTTCCCGCCATCGGTGAGGTGGGGGCGATTCCGGGCTTTATCCTTGCGGCCGGGTTCAGCGGACACGGTTTCGGGATTGGTCCCGGCGCAGGGCACCTGATCGCGGACATCATTACTGGTACTGCACCGATCGTCGACCCGCGTCCATACAGGCCGGAGCGGCTGAAAACGGGTGCCTGGGGCAAGGTCGCCGAGTTCTGAAAAGCAATCTCTCCGCCCGGTGGGAAAGGATGCTGGTTGGTGCTATGACAGTGCGTATGACGCTGAAGCCTCAAAGCCTTGACGCCGCTATGGCTCCCATCTCATGGCATTGCCTATGAAGCTCGATAAGATCGACATCAGGATTTTATGCGAACTGCAGAAGAACGGGCGGACTTCCAACGTCGAGCTCGCAGAGCTGATAAACCTTTCCCCGAGCCCGTGCCTGATGCGCGTCAAGAGGCTCCAGACGGAGGGCTTCATCACCGGCTATTCCGCCCAGATCGACGTCTCCAAGCTCGGACAAACTCTGACTGTGTTCGCCGAGATCACGCTCAAAAATCATCGCCAGATCGATTTCGCGCGCTTTCTCACGACCATCGAAAAGATAGATTCGGTCGTCGAATGTCATCTGGTTTCGGGCGGATATGACTACCTGGTGAAGTTTATCACAGCGGGAATCAGCGAATATCAAGCGCTGATGGAACGTCTCGTCGAGATGGATATCGGAATCGACAAATACTTCAGTTTTGTCGTGCTGAAGTCCCCGATCGTGAAATCCCATCTGCCTCTCGAAAGCATATTCAATAGCTGAAGAACAATCCTCCACCCCGGGGAGCATGGGCAGATCGCCGGGCCGGCGCTACGGCTCAGGCTTTTTCTGGCCTCGGAATGACAGGCGCAGTGATTATCCTTTCATCGCCGCGCGGACGTCCCTGTCTTCGAGGGTTTGGTCGAGCGTCATGCGAGTTCGTTCGATGATGCCGTCGATGTCCGCATCCGTGCAGCAGAGCGGGGGCGCAAGACCCAGCACGCCCTGGGCAAAGGCGCGGATGACGAGACCGTTGTCCCATGCGCGGTCGAATATGCGGCGCGCGGCGTCAGCTTCCGCCGGCAGGGGCGTCTTGCGCTCCTTGTCCGTGACGAGCTCGATTGCGGCCAGCATGCCGCGACCACGGACATCGCCGACAAGTGGATGATCGGCAAGCGCGCGAAGGCCTTCCATCAGGCGGTGCCCCGCCTTTCGGCCGTTTGCCAACAAGCCATTTTCGTAAAGATCCAGGCACGCGAGCCCGACCGCTGCACTGACGGGATGCGCGGAATAGGTGTAGCCGTGGCCGACGGCCGTCTTGCCGGCTCCGTCCGCAATCGTGTTGTAGACGCGGTCGGACATGAAAACGGCTCCCATCGGCACATAGCCCGACGTCAGACCCTTTGCGGTGGTCATGAAATCCGGCACGACGTCGTCTTCTTCGCAGGCGAAAAATGGGCCGACACGACCAAAGCCAGTGATGACCTCATCGACTACGAACAAAATATCGTTCTCCTTGCAAACGGCGTGCATGGCTTTCAACCAAGATGGCGGTGGCACGAGGACACCCCCTGATCCCTGAATTGGCTCGACGTAAAAAGCCGCAATGCGATCTGCGCCAAGTTCGGCGATCTTGGCTCGCAGGGCCGCGACCGACGCAGCAATGATAGCCTGAGGATGGGAACCGACAGGATTACGATAGGTATAGTGCGACGGAATTTTGTGCTGCCAGCTATAAGGTACCCCAAAGCCCGCATGAAAGGCGGGGATCGCGGTCAAGCCGGACCCTGCCGTCGACGATCCGTGGTAGCCATGCTCGACGGAAATGAACTGATCCTTCTGCGGCGTACCCTTGGCATGATAATAGTACCGAATAAATCGGATTGTGCTGTCGACGGCATCGGAGCCACCTAGCGTGAAGTAAACATGGTTCAGATCGCCAGGCGCCAATTCGGCCAACCTGGCGGCCAGCCGGATGGCCGGATCGGAGCCCAACCCGAAATAGCCCGTCGCGTAAGGCAGCTCGCGCAACTGCTTCGTGGCAGCTTCAACGATGCTCTCTTGTCCGTACCCGACGTTGACACACCACAGACCAGCAAACCCGTCGAGCAATTGATGTCCCGATGCATCGGTCAGGGTCGCGCCCTTCGCTGATCTTAACACCCGCACACCCAAGGCCTCGTGACCGCGATAGGATGAGACCGGGTGAACCAGATGTGCGCGGTCCAGCTCGATCAGCGAATTGCTCAACATTTCGGCCTCCATATCAACCCGAAACGCAAAGTAGGATATCGACGACAGCAGTTCCTCCCAAGCTGCGCCTGAGCCAAAGGAGTTTTGACTTTCGTTTTTGATCGACGCCGCATCTTATACCGCGGCGGCGTCCGCCGCGTGGCGGTGCTGTTCAACTCGAAAGGTTGCTTGGCGCAACTCTCTGCCAAGGCTTCGAGCCGACACGACACAATCTGCTTCCGGCTCCAGCGAAAGCGGCGCTTTATCTTACGCGATGCTCATTATGATGCTTGTCGTACTGGCACGCGGTGCCGAGAGGATTGGAGGATACCACGACATGACCGAGTTCCGACCGAAATATATCACTTTCGATTGCTACGGCACGCTGACGAATTTCGACATGGCCGGTGCGGCAAGGCGAGTCTACGGCTCCCAGCTTTCTGCCACGACGATGGCAAGTTTCATCAAGGATTTCGCCGCCTATCGCCTGGACGAAGTTCTTGGCGCGTGGAAGCCATACTTCGAGGTCGTGCATAATTCGGTAGAGCGCGCGTGCAAGCGCAACGGTGTCGTATTTCGGCCGGAGGATGCCCAGCGCATCAATGAAGAGATCCACACATGGGGTCCACACCCCGACGTCCCGGCGGGTCTGGCCAAAGTTGCCAGGGAGATTCCGCTGGTCATCCTGTCGAATTCCATGAAGAACCTCATCATGTCGAACGTCGAGAAGCTCGGCGCGCCCTTCCACACGGTCATCACGGCCGAGGAAACCGGCGCCTACAAGCCGCACATGAAAGGCTTTGAATACATGCTGGACAAGCTTGGCTGCGGTCCGGAAGATATCACCCACGTCTCATCCTCCTTCCGCTACGACCTGATGACAGCCTACGACCTGGGCATCAAGAGCAAGGTGTGGGTGAACCGCGGTCATGAGCCCGCGAATCCCTTCTATGAATACACTGAGGTCGCTGACATCGGCGAGCTCGCCGCCGCAGTCGGCTTGGAGCCCCTTCGAAGAAGTGCGTGAAGGCGTATCCTTTTCGGGCTCTTCGCGGCACGTAGAGCTTCGAAAATTTCAGTAGAGACTGTTGCGTGATGAATAAAGGGGGCGGTTTAACCGCCCCCTTTTTCTGTGTTCGAACTACTCATCCGACAAAATTGTGTTACTTCGCTGTTGAGGCATCATGCTGTTTACCCGCGCGGACGCGGTCCGCCGCAAAATCGAAGAACCCTTCGATTCCTCTCCTGAAACCAGGAATCGCCCCCCTTATTCCAATCCGCCGACATGAAGCGTTTTGATCTCAAGATATTCATCTATCCCGAGCTGGGACCCTTCGCGCCCCAGCCCCGACTGCTTTACACCGCCGAACGGCGCGACCTCGGTCGAGATCAGGCCCGTGTTCAGGCCTACCATGCCGAATTCCAGCGCCTCGGCAACGCGCCATGAGCGCTTGAGGTTTTCAGTATAGAAATAGGCGGCAAGGCCGAAGGGCGTGCCGTTCGCGATCGCGATCGCTTCGTCCTCCGTCTCGAAGCGGAAAAGCGGCGCGACTGGTCCGAACGTCTCTTCTGAGGCCAAGAGCATGTCAGTCGTTGCCTCACCGAGCACGACGGGGCGGGCATATTGCCTACCTTCCGGCATACGTTCGCTCTGCGAGATGATCCTCGCGCCTTTGTCCAGGGCGTCTGTGACGTGCCGCTTGATCTTTTCTATCGCCGCGCCATTGATCATTGGTCCGATTTCGATGCCTTCTTCGGTGCCGGCCCCGACCTTCATTTTCGCGACCCGGCTGGCGAGCCTTTTCGCAAAGGCACCGTAAACGCCGGATTGCACCAGAATGCGATTGCAGCAAACGCAGGTCTGTCCGCCATTACGAAACTTCGACGCAATCGCGCCCTCGACGGCCCGGTCAACATCGGCATCATCAAAGACGATGAACGGCGCGTTGCCGCCGAGCTCGAGGCTGAGCTTCTTGATGTTGGCGGCGGCGCCCTTCATCAGGAATGCGCCGACGCGAGTCGACCCGGTAAACGAGATCTTGCGGACAGTTTCATTGTCCATCAGTTCCTGGCCGATTTCCGCGGGCATGCCCGTCACGATATTAATCACGCCCGCCGGGATCCCTGCCCGCTGCGCAAGAACGCCGATCGCGAGCGCCGAAAACGGCGTAAATTCAGATGGCTTAATGACCACGGTGCAGCCCGCAGCAAGCGCAGGTGCCACCTTGCGCGTGATCATGGCGTTAGGAAAGTTCCAGGGGGTGATGATCCCGCAGACGCCTACCGGCTCTTTCAGCACCAGAATGCGGCGATCGACAGTGGGTGAAGGGATGGTCGATCCGTTGATCCGGCGTGTCTCTTCCGCAAACCATTTTACGAAGGATGCCCCATAGCGGATTTCTCCGAGCGATTCAGCAAGCGGCTTGCCCTGTTCCAGAGTCAGCAAGAGCGCCAGATCCTGCTCATGCTGCCGCATCAGCTCATACCAACGCTCCAAAAGTGCCGCGCGTTTTGCTTGAGTAGTCTTCTTCCAAGCTTTGAACGCATCAGCCGCAGCGTTGATTGCAGCCGCAGTCTCGTTACGCCCCATATCGGGGATGGTACCAAGGACGTTCTGGCTGGCAGGATCAATGACATTGACAGTGGCTTTCGCGCTCGCATCTCGCCAATTGCCGCCGATCAGCCCTTGCTGGCGAAACAGATCCTTGTCCTTCAATGCAATCATCTACATGTTCCTTGGCCTTCGGGCCCAACTCCGCCATTCCTGCTTGCCAACCGAGCAGGTCTGCACGACGAGAACGCTCTTGGATTTGCGACTGGCGAGCAAAGCCGGCTCATTTGAGCAATAAAGGCCGCACACCGCATTTTTCATCGAGAATTGCCTGACGGCGCTGAAGCCGGTCAGGCGCGACTTTGAAAGTCGATAGTTCTGTCAAGCCAGATTTCGACCGCTCTGAGCATTGCGCTCAGTCATAAGCGCTGACGTAGATCTTTCGCACGGTCTCGAGCGTGCGCCAGACGCCGACAAAGCCCGGTTTCATCACGAAGCTGTCGCCGCCGCGGTAAGTCCTGGTCTCACCACCCTTTTCCTCAATTTCGATGAGACCCGAGATGATGTGGCAGAACTCGTAAGTGGTGCCTTTGATGGAATGGGTCTCGCCGGGCGTTGCTTCCCAGACGCCGGTCAGCACCTTCTCGGCTTTGGAGGCGTCCTGCGCCCAGGTCTTGAAGGATGGATTGCCCGAAATGAGTCGTTCCGGAGCAGGCAAGGTGTTCTTTGGTGCGAAGTCCGGATTGGTATCGATAGTAATCAGAAGTGACATGGCATTATCCCTGGTTAATAGCCGAGTGTTCGATCAACAAGCCCGATCGGATTTTTTCCCGCGCGGTGGCGCCTGATGTTTTCTACGACGGATTGTGCCGCCGTATGCGGTTGCGTCACGGATGCGATGTGCGGCGTTATCATGACCTTCGGATGTGCCCAGAGCGCATGGCCTTCCGGCAGCGGCTCGGGGTCAGTGACATCGAGCATAGCTGCTGCAAGGCGGCCGCCGTCGAGCGCCTCGATGAGTGCGGCCTGATCGAGCTGCGGGCCGCGGCCGACATGCAGCAGTCGCGCTCCCATCGGCAAAAGCGAGAAGAGTTTTGCGTTCAGGAGGCCGCGGGTTTGCTCCGTCAGGGGCAGAAGACAGACGAGAATATCCGTTCCACTCAGGAAACTGCCCAGCTGATCGTCGCCATGAAAGCAGGTGACGCCCCCGACCACCTTTTTGCTGCGGCTCCATGCGGCAAGGGAAAATCCAAAGGGCTTGAGGCGATCGATTGCCGCTTGCGCCAGCATCCCAACGCCCATGAAACCCACGCGGCGTTCGGTCGCCTGTGGAGTGACAATATCTTGCCACTCGCCCCTTCTCTGCTGCTCCCGATATGCGAGCATCTCGCGATGGAGCGCCAGCACGCCAAGCACGACGTATTCCTGCATCATGCGTATGATGCCATCCTCGACCATACGCACCAGCATCACATGATCGGGTATGATCTCGGGCACGAACTGGTCGACTCCGGCACCGATCGAAAAGAGCACCTCCAAATTGCGATAACGCGAGACGTCGTCCGGCACGTTCCAGGTCAGCAGATACCGCACCTTTTCCGGGTCGATGCTTTTCCTACCCTGGTAGAATTCCAGATCGGGGAGCTCGCGCGCAAATATCTGGCGGAAAATTGCGCCCCGAGCGGCATCGGAATTGAAAAGAAACCCCATCGAGGGACCCTTCGTGTCACGCGGCGAGATGCTCGATGACTTGTTGGCGCGCAGCGAGCTCGCCGGACATCTACAGCCTAGCGGCAAGCAGAAGCTTTCTCTGCCGAATATCGGTGCGCTATATGCCGAACATTTCGAACACTTGCACCAAAACAGGTGAAACCTGCTGGCTTTCCGTGCAATGCTGCGGCAAACACGTCTGCTGTCGCAACTGGGCAGCAGGTTCATAAAGCACGACAAGCCATAGACGTTGGCATTCCGCGAAGGAATGAACTGAGATGGGACGATCCGTACGCCTGAAGTCCTTCGAATTGGTCGCGCGCGACATTCGAGACGTTGATGTGAAGCTGCTCCACGCGCTCTCGATTGCCGTCGGCTGGCCGCATCGGCCAAAGGACTGGGATTTCCTGCGCCGCGCCGGTCAGGGCATCGTCGCTGTTGACGGCATCGGGCGAGTTTTCGGAAGTGCGATGTGGTTCCCCCACGGACGCGAATTCGCCACCATCGGCCTGGTACTCACATCGCCGCGCACCCAAGCACAAGGTACCGGCCGATGGCTGATGGAACAGGTGTTCGAACGGTGCGAGGATCGGAATCTTGCCCTGAACTCGACCGATGCTGCCTATCATCTTTATCTGTCGCTCGGCTTCACCAAGGAAGCGGTCGTGTATCAGTGGCAGGGAGAGATCGTATCACCCCTTCCACCGACATCAGTTCTGGATGGCGAATTGAGGTCGGCGTCAGCCGAAACTCTCAATGAGATTGCGGCGCTGGATGAGCGCGCGTTCGGCACGAGCCGCCGGGAGCTGCTTGCTCTGCTTTCGGAAGGTGCGTCAATCTGTGTACTGCGCCGCGACGGCAAGACCGTCGGCTACTCCATGAAGCGCGAATTCGGGCGTGGTCACGTGATCGGTCCCATTGTCGCCAGCAATGATTATGACGCGATCCATCTCACGGCCGTGCATCTTAAGGATCTCACCGGCCGTTTCGCCCGCGTCGATACCCGGGAGCAGACGGGCCTGTTTGCTGACTATCTTCAGCAGAGCCGCCTCGCGATCAGCGAGACGGTCACAACCATGTCCAAGGGGCGGCGATTCCTCAACCGAAAGGAAAACGAGCCGTGGGTCTACGGATTGGCCGCTCACGCGTTGAGCTGAGCTGTGAAGCGAATTTTTAGTGGCGCCTGTCCCACGAATATAAATGATAACGACCACTTATTCGGCAACTTCGATTCCGGAGTGTCGGAAAAATTTTCGCGGCGAATTTCGATATTCCGAGCAACAAAACTAAACCGCTGAATGTTGCGACTATTCCCTACGTGGCCGCTCCCTCCCCATTCAAGCTACGGCCCGAAACGGTTTCCGCCCATGCGTTGTTCCGCGATGCCGGCAGCCGCTCAAGTGGCAGAACTCTGGATGATACCCATGCAGAGGTATTTGATTTCCAGATAGTCCTCGATGCCGTATTTCGAACCCTCACGGCCGTTGCCGCTCTCCTTGACGCCGCCGAACGGTGCAACCTCGGTCGAGATCAGGCCTTCGTTGATACCGACGATGCCGTACTCGAGCGCTTCGGCAACGCGCCAGACCCGTCCGATATCGCGGCCGTAGAAATAGGCCGCAAGTCCGAACTCGGTATCGTTCGCAAGGCGGATCGCTTCCTCTTCAGTCTTGAAGCGGAATACGGGCGCGACCGGGCCAAAAGTTTCCTCCCGGAAGATCAACATGTCCGGCGTGGCGTCCGCCAATACCGTCGGTTCAAAGAACGTGCGGCCAAGCGCATGGCGCTTCCCACCGATGGCGACGCGCGCTCCCTTGGAAACCGCATCGGAAACATGCTCTTCGACTTTCTCCACGGCGGCGATGTCGATCAGCGGACCAATCGCGACGCCGGGCTCGAACCCGTCACCGATCTTGAACGCACTAACCGCCTCAGCCAGACGCGAGACAAACAAATCGTAGATCTTGTCCTGCGCAAGGAAGCGATTGACGCAAACACAGGTCTGGCCGGCATTGCGGTATTTCGAAGCCATCGCGCCCTTGACCGCGGCATCGATGTCCGCATCGTCGAAGACGATGAACGGCGCGTTGCCGCCGAGCTCCATCGATGTCCGCTTCACCGTCGACGCGCTCTGCGCCATCAGCTTCTTGCCGATTTCGGTCGAACCCGTGAATGTCACCTTGCGTACGATCGGATTGGAGGTCATTTCGCCGCCGATCGCCGACGCCGAACCTGTGATGACGGACAGCACACCTTGAGGGACGCCTGCCCGCTCCGCCAGCAGCGCAAGCGCCAGCGCGGACAGTGGTGTCTGGCTTGCCGGCTTGACGACCATGGTGCAACCCGCCGCCAGGGCCGGGCCCGCCTTGCGCGTGATCATCGCGGCCGGAAAATTCCACGGGGTGATTGCGGCACAAACGCCGATCGGCTGCTTTAGCACGATGATGCGTCGGTCGGCCGTGAACCCCGGGATCGTATCGCCATAGACGCGTTTTGCTTCCTCGCCGAACCACTCGACGAAGCTTGCGGCATAGGCGATCTCGCCCTTGGCTTCAGCAAGCGGCTTGCCCTGCTCCGCCGTCATGATCGCACCGAGATCGTCCTGGTTCGCCATCATCAGATCGAACCAGCGTCGCAGGATCACGGCGCGCTCTTTCGCGGTACGGGCTCGCCACGCCGGTAGCGCAGCGTTGGCGAATTCGATCGCCCGCCGGGTCTCGGCCATCCCCATGTTGGGGACATGTCCGACCACGGCGCCGGTCGAGGGATTATCGACCGTGATGGTGGCGCCGTTATCGGCGGCTACCCACGCACCTGCCACCGGACAGGCATCGCGCAACAGGGTCGGATCTTTGAGCGTGAGTTTCGAAGCCATGATGAAGACAGCCAGGTTGGAATTAACACGTTATAATGCAATTCGGCATGAAGCATTCAGCGCTAAGTGGAGTCGTGGCCGCTCAGAAACTGCGTCACGACCTCGATCTGTTCGTCAGCGATCAGGGCCGGCGCATGCCCGCAGTCCGCGACGGTGTGAACGCGGACATTGCGATTGCGCCGCAGCATGTCCTTGAGGACGCCTTCGGAAAGCAAATCCGATTGCTGCCCGCGTATGACCAGAATGGGGACATCGATCGCATCCCAGTATTTCCAGAGATCGACGCTGTAGTGCCAAGGGTTTCGAAAGGCCTGAGCGATGTTCGCATCGCACAGCGGCTTGAAGCAGCGCCCCTCCACGCTCCAGGCCACGCTATGCGTTGTCAGATGCCGCCAGTGCACATCCTCCAATCGCCCGAAAGGCGCCAGAACCCGCCGGTAGTAGCCTTCGGCCTGTTCGATCGTCTCAAACGATTTGGGCGCCTCGTTGAGATTGGCACCGAGACGAAGCAATCCGGTCCAGGGCAGATAGGGTCCGATGTCGTTGATGACGATGCGACGGATCGGACTGCCCGGAAGGGCAGCCAGCACCATCCCGATCAAGCCGCCCAGCGACGTTCCAACCCAATCGATCTCCGTTGCACCAAGAGCTGCCATCAACACGGTCATGTCGCTGCAATATTGCGGCAAGGCATAGTCGCTGCTGTCGTGCAGCCGTTCGCTTTGTCCGCGGCCCGGCAAGTCCGGGCAGACGACCTGCCGCCCTGCCATTGCGAGAACTGCGGCGAGGTGATCGAAGTCCCGGCCGTTTCTGGTCAAGCCATGGACGCAGAGCACCGGCCGCACCGCGGGCGCGGGCCCCCAATCCGTGAATGCGATACGATGGAAGCTGCGCCGGGTCAGCCCGCGCACCGATCCGGTGCGGTCGGGCGCCCTCTGCCGTCCTTCAGGCCAGTCCGCGGGGCGCAACTCGGTGGATTTCAGCCCCATCGGTCTATTCGACAAACCGGTGGGCGTCGGCCGAGGTTTCGAAGATATGTGGCGCGACGTCGCGGCGGGCCAACGCGTCGCCGAGCTTCAGGCGCATGAATGCGCTGGTGGTGTAGCGCGAGGCATGATCGTAGCAGGTCCGCTCGACCTCGGCGGCCATTGAAAACCATTTCTCCGCCATATCGGGAGCGATGTAAGACGAATCGTAGTTGACGACTGCGGAAAACCGGCGTCCGACACGATGGAAGAGTTCGAGGATCGACGCCCGGATTACCTCGACGTCGGCATCTCTATGGACCCGATAGCCGTCAAGTCCGAGAAACAGCGTGTTGCGATCGGCATCGTACGACAGCCGCTCCGCCAGCGGCCGATTGAGCAGCCGGTCGTCGAGCTGCATCAGCGCTTCGCTGAACAGCGAAACGTCCATGGATTTCGGCGCGCGGACGATGGGCCGAAAGCCCATGAGCGCGAGAATGTCGCGCTGCATATCGATACCCGGCGCGATCTCGATCAGTTCGAGGCCTTCGGGAGTGAGGCGGAACACGCATCGCTCCGTCACATAGAGAACGGGCTGCCTGTTGGTTGCGGCAAGCTGGCCCGAAAACGTGATCTGATCCACCTTGTCGATGAATTTCGAGGACTTGCCTTCGCTGAGGATCTTGAGCTGACCATCCACGACCGACGTCTTGAGCCCACCGGTGGTGAAGGTGCCTGCGAAGATCAGCCGGCGCGCATTCTGGGATATGTTGATGAAGCCGCCGGCGCCGGCCAGACGGCCATTGAACAGGCTGACGTTGACGTCGCCGCGGCCATTGACCTGAGCCATGCCGAGACAGGCCAGATCGAGCCCGCCGCCGTCGTAGAAATCGAACATCTGGTTCTGGTCGATGATCGATTCTGCATTGATCGAAGCACCGAAATCGAGGCCGCCTTGCGGAATGCCGCCGATGATGCCGGGCTCGGCAGTCAGCGTCACAAAGTCGAACAGCTTTTCTTCGGCGGCAACCGAGGCGACTCCCTCCGGCATGCCGATGCCGAGATTGACCACGCCGCCCATCGGCAATTCCAGGGCGCAGCGGCGCGCAATGATCTTGCGGTTATCCAGCGCCATCGGAACATTGCGATCGGCCGGCGCGCGCAATTCGCCCGAAAATGCTCCGTTGTAACCAGTGGCATAGGTCTGGACATGGTTTTCGGGCTGCGCAACGACGACGCAGTCGATCAAGACGCTCGGAATTTTGACGTGACGCGGATTGAGCGAGCCGGAGGCGGCGATGCGCTCCACCTGCGCGATGACGAATCCCTTGCAGTTTTTGGCGGCCGTTGCCAGCGCCAGATTGTCGAGGGTCAACGCCTCTTTTTCCATCGAGATGTTGCCGTTGTGGTCGGCGGTGGTACCTCTGATGATCGCAACGTTGATGGGAAATGCCTTGTAGAACAGCCATTGTTCGCCGTCGATTTCGATCATCCGCACCAGCTCTTCGGTGGTGCGCGCATTCAGCTTTCCGCCACCATTGGCCGGATCGACGAAGGTGCCGAGCCCGACCTTGGAGAGAAGCCCGGCCTTGCGCCCCGCAATTTCGCGAAACAGATGCGATACGCATCCGAGCGGCAAGTTATAGGCCTCGACGTGATTGTCGACCGCCATCCGGGCGAGCTTCGGAACCAGGCCGAAATGTCCGCCGACCAGGCGTTTGATCAGGCCGGGATGCGCCAGGCGGTTGAGGCCGCGATCGGCGCCGTCTCCCGGCGCCGCCGCGAACACCAGCGAAAGGTCCCGCGGCTCTCCGGTCTGGACGAAGCGCCGCTCCAGCGCCTTGATGATTTCATCGGGCGTTCCCACGCCGACGAAGCCGGACGAGGCGACGGTGTCACCGGAACGGATGATGGCAACCGCCTCGGCGGCGTCGACGATCTTGTTGCGCATCAGGATTCACTTCCGGGATTGGCGTCGCGGGCGACCAGCCAGTCGGCGATGCTCTGGCTCAGCTTGCCCTGCGATTTGCTGGAGACGAACAGGCCGACATGGCCGCCGGGCAGCGGGATTTCGGTATAATCCGTGCTGCCTATCTTCGCTCCGAGCGCGCGCGAGCAGTCCGGCGGAATGATGTGGTCGTCCAGCGCAAAAACATTCAGCACGGGAGCCGTGATCGACTTCAGATCGACCCGGCGGCCGGACAGCTCAAAGCTGCCCTCCACCAGGCGGTTCTCCTGGTAGAGATCCTTCAGCCACTGCTTCGCCGCTCCGCCGGGATGATGCGGACGGTCCGCGAGCCACTTTTCCATGCGGAGGAAATTCATGAACTTGGCCTCGTCATCGACGACGTCGATGAGATCGACATTGTATTTCGTCAGTGAGCGCATCGGCGTCATCATCGAGAACACCGAGCTCATGAACTCGCCCGGCAGCACGCCGTAAGTATCGACCAGCTTGTCGATGTCATCAGGATCGAGGCTGCGGGTCCAAAGGTTGAGGAAGCCGTGGTGCGCGGCCTTGTCCTTGACATCGGCATGGAAGTCGATTGGGGTAATGGTGATGACGAGATTTTTGACCTTTTCCGGATGCAGAGCGGTGTAGCACGTCGTAAAGACGCCGCCTTCGCAGATGCCGAGCAGCGTGATCTTGTCATGGCCGGTTTCCTGCGCGATGCGGTCGACTGCGGCATCGATGTAGTCATCGACGTAATCATCAATTTTCAGCCATCGCTCTGTTCGGCCCGGCTGGCCCCAGTCGATCAGCCAGAGATCGAGCCCTTTTGAGAGAAGGCTGCGCACCAGCGAGCGGTCAGGCTGTAAATCAGCCATGGTATACCGCCCGATCAGGCCGTAGGCCAAAAGGACGGGCGTCTTCGCCGTCGCTTCTGCCATCGGCTCATAATGGAACAGCTCGACCTTGTCGCGGCGCATCACGAGATGCTTCGGTGTCGTGCCGATGGCGACGTCTTCATCCCGCGTATTGGCGATCAACTGTGTCGCCTTGAACATCTTCTCGGCGTTGGCCGCCATGTCACGGGCGAAGCGCGAGGTTTGGTTCTCCTGATCGCTCATCGTGCGGCTTCGCTCTTCTGGTCGCGGATCTGGCGGGCGAGCGTACGGACTTCTCGGCGGAGTTCGGTCAATTGCTGCGTCACGTCGTCGAAATCCTTGCGGGTCGGCAGCCCCAACATGGCTGACGCGGCCTCAGCGACATCATCCTGCCGGCTCCGTAACTTCAATCCCGCCTGCAGCAGTTCCTTCTGAGCTTGCAAGAAGCCGTCGGTGCGCTGATTCCGGATCAGTTCCTCGTTGGAGATTTCGCTCCATTTGGCGAACGCCTCGCGCCACTCCGGATGCGGGGAGCCATCGCTACCGGTGGCGGACATCGTCTCGTAAAACCGCTTCGACGCTTCATGCCATGGAGCGGCAGCAACCGCATTGTAGCTCGCAAGCCGCTGGCGCATCTCGATCCAGGCCCCAAAGGCCAACGCCATTTTCCGGTCGATGTCCCAGACGTCGGCCAGCCGCGGCCCCTGCGCCATCCGCTCGATCGCCGCCGACAGTTCGTTGCCGTCGCCAAAACCACCCGACTTTTCCGACAGACGCGCCAGCATGAACGGTGCCATCGACCCCGACCACGCCTCGACCATGCGGTTCGAGGATTCGGCCATCGTCTGCCACAGCTTCGCCCATTCGAGGCCGGGATCGGAATCAGCGGAAGCCGATTTGTCGTTCTCGCTCATGCTGCTCACTCTTTGTGCCGCTCAGGCCGCCGCGCGGTTGCCGAACGCCTCGGTGTAGATCGCCAGCGCATCGTCGAAGCTCAATTCCCGCGGATTGTTCACGAGAAGCCGCGTCTGCTTCATCGCATCCTCGGCGAGCTTCTTCAGGTCGCCCCTCGCGATGCCGACATCGGCCAGCGAGGCCGGCACGTTGCAATCCCGGCAGATCGCCGCGATCGCATCGACGAACAGCCGTGCCCGCTGGCTGACGCTCATTCCTTCCGATTTGGGATCGACGATCGGCGCCAGTTCGGCGTAGAGGCCTTCCGCCTCCGGCAAATTGAACCGCAGCACCTGGGTCAGCACCAAGGCATTCGACAGGCCATGCGGCACGTGGAACAGCGCGCCGATCGGATAGGCCAGCGCGTGCACGGCGGCGACCGGGGAATTGGCGAACGCCATGCCGGCCAGCATCGAACCCAGCAGCATTTGCGACCGCGCTTCGAGATTAGATCCGTCCGCACAGACCGTCCGGACATTCGCCGACAGCAGGGCGAGAGCCTGCCGTGCCAACTGGTCCGACATCGGATTCTTCCGGTGCTTGCTGGTATAGGCTTCGATCGCATGGACCATGGCGTCGATGCCGGTCGCCGCGGTGACATGCGCGGGCAGGCCGAGCGTCAGCTCCGGATCAAGGATCGCCCAATCCGGAAGCAGGCGGGGCGCAACGACGCCCTTTTTCTCGGTCGTCGGCGTGGTGACGATCGCAATCGGGGTCACCTCCGAGCCCGTTCCGGCCGTTGTCGGCACCAGCAGCAGCGGAAGGCGTTCGCCCTTGGCAAGGCCGACGCCGTAGATATCTTCGAGGCGATCAGGCGTTTTGGCCAGATAGGCCACCAACTTCGCGGTATCGAGCGCGCTGCCGCCGCCGATTGAGGCAACCAGCTCGATGTCCTTGTCACGACACAGTGCGACCGCTCGCTCGATGATATGCGACGGCGGATCCGCCTCCACATCTTCGAATATCGTCAGTTCGCAGCCGCCGGCAACCAGGCCAGCCTCGGCGTTTCTGGTCAGGCCTGCATTGCGTACGCCCTTATCCGTGACCAGCAGAACACGTTTTGCCCCGTATCCAGCGACCAACTCCGCCAGCTTTTTCGATGCGCCTGCCTCGAACAGGATGTTGGGGGGTGCCTGGAAGGTAAACGCTTTCATCTGACATCACTCCTGATCTGATCGGACGTTACTGCCGCAAGCGCCGCGGCGAGCTGTTCGGTCACGGCGTCAATCGGCTGCAAACCGTCGACGACGTTGAGCAGTCCCTGCGACCGGTAGTATTCCGTGACCGGCGCGGTTTGCTCGCGATAAACGCCGAGCCGGGTCTTGAAGACCTCGGGATTATCGTCGCGGCGCACCGGCTCGCCTCGGCTTGCCGCATCGTCGGCGCGCCCTTTGATGCGGTCGAGCAGCGCATCTTCGTCGACCTCGAGCTCAAGCACCGCATCGAGCTTGATGCCCCGGGTGGCGAGTTCCTGATCGAGCGCTTCGGCCTGCGCGACCGTGCGCGGGAAGCCGTCAAGGATAAAGCCGCTTACCGCATCGGAATGGTCGATACGATTAGCGATCACCGATACCACGACGTCGTCGGGCACAAGTTCACCCCGATCCATGATGTGCTTGACGCGCAATCCCGCAGCCGTGCCTTCCGCAACCGCCTGGCGCAGCATGTCGCCGGTCGACAATTGCGGGATCGCAAATCGAGTGACGATCCTCGTCGCCTGCGTGCCCTTACCTGCGCCTGGCGGCCCCAACAGAACCAGTCTCATATCATTGCCCATATCTCGGTTTCAGCTCTTTGCCCGCGCGATGGCCTCGACGATCAGCCGGCGCGCTTCGGCACTGTCGCCCCATCCGATCACCTTCACCCACTTCCCCGGCTCCAGATCCTTGTAGTGTTCAAAGAAGTGCTGGATCTGCTCGATCGCGATCTGCGGCATGTCGGCGATCCCGTTGACGTGTGCGTAGCGCATCGTCAGTTTCGGCATCGGCACGGCGATGATCTTCTCGTCGCCGCCGCCCTCGTCATCCATCTTGAGCACGCCGATCGGCCGCACATTGATTATGGCGCCAGGAGCGATCGGCCGCGAATTGGCCACGAGCACGTCGATCGGATCCCCATCGTCCGAAAGCGTGTGCGGAACGAAGCCGTAATTTCCGGGATAGCGCATCGGCGTATACAGGAAGCGGTCGACGAACAGCGCGCCCGCCGCCTTGTTCATTTCGTATTTGATCGGTTCACCGCCGATCGGAACCTCGATGATGACATTGACGTCCTCCGGGGGATTGTCGCCGATCGAAATCGCGTCGATATTCATTTCCGCGCCGCCTTTTGGCTATGGCGGTTTTTGATGAGATCATCGACCACCGCCGGATCGGCCAGGGTTGAGGTGTCCCCGAGCGCGCCGACTTCGTCCTCGGCGATTTTGCGCAGAATACGACGCATGATCTTTCCAGAGCGGGTCTTGGGCAGGCCCGGCGCAAACTGAATGACATCGGGTGCGGCGATCGGTCCGATCTCCTTGCGGACCCAGGCCACTAGTTCCTTGCGCAACTCTCCGGAGGGCTCCGCATCCGACATCAAGGTGACGTAGGCGTAGATGCCCTGCCCCTTGATGTCGTGCGGAAAACCGACAACAGCGGCTTCGGAAACCTTCTGATGTGCGACGAGCGCGCTTTCGACTTCGGCTGTCCCCATGCGATGACCGGATACGTTGATGACGTCGTCGACGCGGCCGGTGATCCAGTAGTAGCCGTCGGCGTCGCGCCGGCAGCCATCGCCGGTGAAATACTTGCCCGGATAGGTCGCGAAGTAGGTCTGCATGAAGCGCTCGTGGTCGCCGTAGACCGTGCGCATCTGGCCTGGCCAGGAATCGGCAATGACGAGATTGCCTTCGCATGCGCCGGTCAGCACGGCACCACTTGCGTCCACCACTTCCGGCATCACTCCGAAAAACGGCAGGGTTGCCGAACCGGGCTTCAAAGCCGTCGCGCCGGGAAGCGGCGAGATCAAGATGCCGCCTGTCTCGGTCTGCCACCAGGTATCGACGATCGGACAACGTCCATCGCCGACCACGCGGTGATACCAATCCCACGCTTCCGGATTGATCGGCTCGCCCACCGAGCCGAGCAAGCGCAGCGACGCACGGCTGGTCTGTTTGACCGGCTCTTCCCCCGCACCCATCAACGAACGGATCGCGGTCGGCGCGGTGTAGAAGATGTTGACCTTGTGTTTGTCGACGACCTGCCAAAAGCGCGATGTTGAGGGATAGTTCGGGATCCCCTCGAACATCAGCGTGGTCGCGCCGTTGGCCAGCGGCCCATAGACGATGTAGCTGTGGCCGGTGACCCAGCCGACATCGGCGGTGCACCAGTAGATGTCGCCGTCGTGATAGTCGAACACATACTGGTGCGTCATCGACGCAAAAACGAGATAGCCACCCGTGCTGTGAACGACGCCCTTTGGAGCACCGGTTGAACCCGACGTGTAAAGAAGGAATAGCGGATCCTCCGCGTTCATTTCGACCGGCGCGCAGTCGGCCGAGGCCTTTGCCACCTCGTCCGCGTACCAGACGTCGCGGCCGTCGACCCAGTCGATGCCACCGCCGGTGCGCTTGACCACGATCATCGTCTTCACGATGCCGGCCACCTTCTTCAGCGCATCGTCGGCATTGACCTTCAGCGGTACCTTGCGCCCGCCGCGCAGCCCCTCATCGGCGGTGACCAGGACTTTGGACTGGCAGCCCTCGATACGTCCGGCCAGGGCATCCGGCGAGAACCCGCCGAACACGATGGAATGGACCGCCCCGATTCGCGCGCAGGCGAGCATGGCATAGGCGGCTTCCGGAATCATGGGCAGGTAGATCGTGACGGTGTCGCCTTTCTTCACACCGTGACTTTTCAGGACATTCGCGACACGACAGACCTGATCGTGCAACTCCGCGTAGGTGATATGCCTGGATTCGGCGGGATCGTCGCCCTCCCAGATGATCGCGACCTGACCGGCACGCCGGGCAAGATGCCGGTCGATGCAGTTCATCGCCACATTCGTGGTGCCGTCCTCGAACCACTTGATCGAGACCTTGCCGGGCGCAAAGGAGGTATTCTTCACCTTCGTGAACGGCTTGATCCAGTCGATCCGCTTGCCATGCTCCGCCCAGAAAGCATCCGGCGTCGACACCGACGAAGCATACATGCTGCTGTATTTCGCAGCGTCAGCATGAGCCCGCCGTGCCCAGCCGGCCGGCACGTCATGGATCAGCGTATCTGACTTTTCCGTGCCCACCTTGGAGCCTCCCCGACGCACTGCGATGCGATTGTCTTGATCGGACGATGCACCGTCCGCGCTCGGAACGCGTGCAGGCAACATCCTGTGATCAGCGATTTGATTTCGCTCTGAGGCGACCGGCGCTACTTATTCAGGTCAACAGTCGACGGCTGGTTCACTGCACTTGCAAGCTCGCGAAACTGCGCGTTCATTTTTTCCATCTGCTCCTTGAGATGGCTCTGATAAACTGCACCCATTTCCTGCGGGTCCTTGGCATGCAACAGCCGTTGCGCAAGCTCGAAGCCCGAAGCCACATTTTCCTCGGCGAACGCGACGGCTCTTTCGTTCATCTCCTTCGCCGCCGAATAGGTTGAGCGAACGCTGGAATCGGCCTTCTCTCTCAACTTCTGGGATTCGGTTATGTATTTCGACACAGCCTCTTTCGCCTTGTCCAGCGTGGTCTGCGCCATTTCCCGCATCTTCTCAGCCTGCTCGTTGATCTGCTCACTCATTGCACTCTCCATTGCCGGCGCTTGCGACCACGCCAATTTCAGCTCAGCTCATCAATCGGCCCTCGCCGACGGCTCACACGGTCGGCTCAATAACCTGCTTCAGCTTCTCGCGAAGTTCATCCACGAGCACGCGGGTATTTTCGCTGTAGTCGATCGGCACGACGACGAGGTGCACACCGCCACCTTTGAAAGCGTTTTCGAGCGTCGGAATCAACGAATCCGTGCTTTCGACCCGCGAGCCTTTCGCGCCGTAGCTCTCGGCGTATTTGACGAAATCCGGATTCCCGAACGTGAGGCCAAAGTCCGGGAAACTATCGACCGCCTGTTTCCAGCGGATCATGCCATAGGCCGAATCTTCCAGGATCAGCACGACGAGATTCAATTTAAGGCGAACCGCGGTTTCCATCTCCTGCGAATTCATCATGAAGCCGCCGTCGCCGCAGACCGCGAGCACGCGGCGTTCCGGATGCAGCATCGCCGCCATCATGGCGGATGGCAGCCCGGCGCCCATTGTCGCGAGGGCATTGTCCAGCAGCAGCGTGTTCGCCACATAGGTGCGGTAGTTGCGGGCGAACCAGATCTTGTACATCCCGTTATCCAGCGCGACGACGCCGTCTTCAGGGATGACCTTTCGCACATCGTGCACGATGCGTTGCGGCGTCGGGGGCCAACGGTCCTCGGTCGCGCGATCGCCGATCCGGGCCAGGATACTTTCGCGAAGGCTTAACAGCGCGCCGGCATGATGCAGCCGCCCCTCGAGACGATCGGCCAGCAACTCCAGGCTCGGTCCAACATCGCCGACCACTTCGCACTGCGGAAAGTAGACCCGCTCCACGTTGGCCGGCGTGTAGCTGACGTGGATGACTTGAGGACCTTTGGGGCCCATGATGAAGGGCGGCTTTTCGATGGTGTCGTGACCTATGGCAATAATCAGATCGGCTCGGTCGACCGCTTCATGAACGTAATCGCGCTCGCTGAGTGCAGCCGTCCCCATGTAGAGGTTGCTGCCGCCGGGTACCGTTCCCTTGCCCATTTGTGTGGTGAAGAACGGAATTTTCGTGCGGCGGACGAAGCCGCCGATGCCGGCCGTGCTGCGCGGCCGGGACGCGGCGGCGCCGAGCATGATCAAGGGCCGCTTGGCCTTGAGGATCATGTCGGCAGCGCGATCCAGCGAGGCACGATGGGCGACCGGGATCTCGATCGGATGCGGCGCCACCATCGCGACGTCTTCGGATTCCTCGCCCGCGATGTCCTCGGGCAGTTCCAGAAGAACCGGACCCGGACGCTCTTCCATGGCGATCCGGAAGGCATCGCGAACGATTGTCGGAATGCCGCTTGTGCTGACGATCTGGAGCGACAGCTTGGTCAACGGTTTGAAAGCGCTAACCACATCGACGATCTGGAATTTGGCCTGTCGGCTGCTCATGATGCCCTTCTGGCCCGTGAGCATGATCATGGGCATGGCGCCGAGCAGCGCGTAGGCGGCGCCAGTCGTCAGGTTCAATGCGCCAGGGCCAAGCGTGGTGATGCACACGCCGGGCTTGCCGGTCAGCCGTCCATAAGTCGCGGCCATGAAGGCCGCGCCCTGCTCGTGGCGTGTCAGGATCAGCTTGATCGACGAGTTGCGCAAGCTTTCCACGACATCGAGGTTCTCCTCGCCGGGAACGCCGAAAATTCGGTCGACGCCCTCGTTCTCGAGTGCGGCAACCAACAAATCTGATCCCTTGGCCATCAGCGCGTCTCTCCCATTCGAATTCAATGCTCTCCGGACGCCGTCGCAGGCATGACGGGGCCGTCGTGTTTCAGTTCAGATCCGGCCATCGCCGTCGAGATAGCCTCGCGTCCGCGTATCCGGCATCCAGAGCGACGCGACCAGGGCGACCAGCGCCATCGCCGCGACGTACCAGAAGAACAGGGTTTCGTATCCGGACGATTTCAGCGACAATGCAACATATTCCGCCGTTCCGCCGAACATCGCATTGGCAATCGCGTAGGGAAGTCCGACGCCTAGGGCGCGCACCTCGGGCGGAAACAGTTCGGCCTTCACGACGCCACTGATCGAGGTATAGAAGCACGCAATCACAAGACCGATCATGATCAGGCCAAAAACGGCGTAGACGTTGGTGGTGCTGGACAATGCCATCAATAGCGGCACCGCAGCGAGGGTAGCGCATGCGCTGAACAGGATCATGTTGTTGCGCCGGCCGATCCTGTCCGATAGCGCCCCGAACACCGGTTGCAGCAGCATGAAGGCGATCAGGGCAGCGGTCATGATCGAGCTGACCGTCTTCGCATCCAGCTTCACGCTGTTGACCAGGAATTTCTGCATGTAGGTCGTAAACGTATAGAAAAATAGCGATCCGCCGATCGTGAATGCGAGAACGATCAGCAGCGCGCGCTTATGATGCCAGAGGCCGGAGAGAGAACCTGCCTCCTTGCGGTGCATGGTCTCCGCCGAGGCCGTCTCCTGCAACGAGCGGCGGAGATACAACGCCACAACGGCCGCGACGGCGCCGAACAGGAAAGGCACCCGCCATCCCCATTCCTTCAGCTCGTCGAGCGACAAGGTTTGCTGCAGAACCACGACAACGAGGAGTGCGAGAAGTTGCCCGCCGATGAGCGTGACATACTGGAATGACGAATAGAACCCGCGGTTGCCCTTGCCGGCAATCTCGCTCATATAAGTTGCCGCCGTTCCATATTCCCCGCCGACCGACAGGCCTTGTGCCATGCGCGCAAACAGTAGGAGCGCCGGCGCCGCGGCACCGATTGTTTGGTACGTGGGGAGCATTCCGATCATCAGCGATCCCGCGCACATCAGCAGCACCGACAGCACCATCGAATTCTTGCGGCCATGCGCATCGGCGATCCAGCCGAACAGCCAGCCACCGAGCGGCCGCATGAAGAACCCTACGGCGAAAATGCCGGCCGTCGCCAGCAACTGGCTGGTCTGGTCGCCAGACGGGAAGAACGCCGCCGCGAAATAGATCGAGGTAAATGCGTAAGCATAGAAGTCGTACCACTCGACCAGATTTCCGGACGACGCAGCCACAATCGCCTTGATACGCGACAGCTTTTGCGCCGTGCTGTCAGCGGGGATTGCCGGGTGCGATGCAGCAACAGCGGTCATTTGCTTACCCTCCCAATCGACGGATGATGCTTTGAGTGAAGTCGCCAGTGGACGCTTTGCCGCCCAGATCGGGCGTGCGAACGCCGTCCTCGCGCAAGACCTGATCAATTGCCGTTCTAAGACGGTTTGCGAGATCAGGCTGATCAATGTGCTCCAGCATCAGCCCGACCGCCAGCAATAAAGCGAGCGGATTGGCGATTCCCTTGCCGGCAATATCCGGTGCCGAGCCGTGCACGGCCTCGAAGATCGCCGCATCCGGACCGATGTTGGCGCCGGGCGCCATGCCGAGGCCGCCGACCAGACCGGCGAGCTGATCCGACAGGATGTCACCGAACAAATTGGTAGTGACGATGACGTCGAACTGCCAGGGATTCATGACGAGCTGCATCGCCGTGGCATCGACGATGCGATCGTCCATCTTGACCCTGCCCTCGTACTTCTTTGCAACCTCGTGACCGACCTCGAGAAAGATGCCGGTCAGCGCCTTCAGCACGTTGGCCTTGTGCACGACGGTCACCTTCTTGCGACCGTTCTTGAGCGCGTAGTCGAATGCGAATTCGATGATCTTGCGCGATCCTTCACGCGTATTGACCCCGGTCGAAATGGCGACCGCGTGCGGATCTTCCCCAATTGGAATATAGTGTTCGAAAGCGACATAGAGCCCGCCGAGGTTCTCGCGCACCAGCACGATATCGATTTCGTCGAATCGTCCTCCGGGAACCATGCTTCGAACCGGCCGCAAATTGGCGTAGAGGCCGAATTCTTCGCGCAGACGAACATTGATCGAGCGGAATCCTCCCCCCACCGGCGTCGTTAGCGGGCCCTTCAGGGCGAGCCGCGTACGTCGGATGCTGTCCAGCGTCGCCTGCGGCAGCGGATCACGGCTTTCCTCGATCGCGGCCAGGCCACCCTGCTGGATGTCCCATTCGAATGGAGAGCCGAGCGCTTCGAGAATGTCGACGGCCGATTTCACGATCTCGGGGCCGATACCATCGCCTGGAATGAGCGTAGCGGGCCGCTTCGATTTGGATTGAGCAGGCATTACTATGTCCTCGAAGATGAGAGCCGCGGGGTTTTGTGAATGTCAGACATGCTGCCTTGCACTCAATGTACGGGGCTTGCGGCGGAGGTGGCGGGTAGAGTTTCCTGCTTGCTGATCCAAAGCACCGCGATGATCCCGGCGATTTGAAGCAAAGCCAGCGGTATCAAGGCCATGGGGAAGCTACCCGTCGCCTCCTTAATGACGCCGAGCAGCCACACCGCGCCAGAAGTGCCGATGTGCGACAGGGTATTGATGCCGGCAATTCCGGCCGCAGCAGTTGCCGGAGAGAGTGTCCCAGTCGCCAGGGCCCAGAATGGTCCCTTGATCGAATAATTACCGATCAAGACCACGCTCAGAATAGCAAGCGTCACGGGCAATGAGCTCGTGAGCATGGTCGCAAGCAGCGCCGTTGCGCATAACGCAAGTGGTATTGCGGTGTTTTGGGCATGGGCGTTCGACCTGTCCGAATATCTTCCCCAAAAGATCATCGCAACGGAGGCGATGCCAAATGGGATGGCATTCAGGAAGCCGGTCTCCATGTTGGACATCCCGAACGATTTCACGATCTGAGGCTGCCACAGCGACAACGCGTTGCTCGTGGCCGAGCTTCCCGCATAGATCAAACCGAGGATGAGCACATATTTGTTGGTCAGAATTTGCCACAGCGACATGTGGCCGACCTGCTTCGCCATCGATCGTTCGGACTGCAGGCGCGCGTCGAGCCAATTGCGCGCCTCCGGCTCGAGCCATTTTGCATCAGCGGGTCTGTTCGGAAGCCCGAAGAACGAGACCAGGCCGAGCAGGACGGCCGGAATGGCTTCAACGATGAAAAGCCATTGCCAACCACGAAGGCCGAGCACGCCATCCATCGCCAGCAAAGCGCCGGATATTGGCGATCCCAAAAAGCTCGATAGCGGTATCGCCACCATGAAAACCGCAACGATCCGTGCGCGATAGGCCGCCGGAAACCAGAAGGTCAGATACAGGATCACACCAGGAAAGAACCCGGCCTCCGCTGCACCCAACAAGAAGCGGCTCAGATAAAAAGTAATCGGCCCTACCGCAAAAGCGGAGAGAATACCGACTATCCCCCATGTGATCATAATGCGCGCGATCCAGATCCGCGCGCCAACTTTCTGCATCGCCAGATTACTGGGGACCTCGAAAAGAATGTAGGCGATATAGAACAGCGCCCCGCCCGCCCCGAAGGCAGCCTGCGTCAGGCCCAGGTCCTTGTTCATTTGCAGGGCCGCAAACCCGGCATTGACGCGGTCAACGTATGAAATGAAATAGCACACCATGAAAAACGGAAGCAGGCGCCATGTAATGCGGCGCATGGTTTCCGCTTCGATCCTCGGTAGCGGCGCGGAATTCGTTGGCATGGCGTCCTCGTTTCGGGTTGACGGTCAGGCAGCGAGTTGGCGCAGGACGTATTGAAAAATTCCGCCGTTGCGGAAATATTCGAGCTCGTCGAGCGCATCGATGCGGCAGGTCAAGGGTATGATGGCCTTATTCGCACCATCGGACTCGCGGATCTCGATCGCGAGCTTCTGGAGATGCTGGGAAGGCCATTCTTTTCCGCTGCGGCAAGCGAATAGTAGGCGTAGCTCTTTGCACCGACGACAAGTGTCTGGCGTGCGCCGAAGCTGTTGAGATACTGCTTCATTATCAAGTCCCCCTTCGCTGGAATCGTCCGCCTCGCGCAGATCTGAAGCGGTCTATTTCTCCGATGCTGCAAAGGGATCGAGACCCGCTTTTTTCAGGGCCGGAGCAGCAGCAGCTGAAGCGAGGAAGGCAATCAGAGCCCGTCCGGCTTCCGGCTGACTGGCACCGGAGGTTATGCCTGCAGAAAAGATCGTGATTTTCTGGACGTCTGGCGGGAGCGGCCCGACAAGGTCGGCTCCAGCGATCGGCAGAAGTTCACTGATCTGTTGAAAGCCGAGTTCGGCGTCACCTCGTGCAACAACACTCGCGACCGGCTCCGCCGGAATCATTTTGGCCTTGTCCTTCATCTCGGCGGCGATCCCGAGACGCTTGAACAGCTCGGTGCCCACATAGACGCCGCTGGCGCTGTCGGAGTATGCAACTGACTTCGCGTTCAACAGTGCCTGCTTCAATGCGTCAGGAGTACCGATATCAGGCTTTGGCGTTCCGGCGCGTACCGCGATCCCGATCGGCGAGCGTACCAGGTCGACGCGGCTGGTTCTGACCGCCCTGCCCTGCTCGATCATCTCGCCAAGCGCGTCGCCGACCATGATGAGCACGTCCGCCGCCTCGCCGCGTGCCAGTCGCACGGGGATGGCGTTCTCCGTCGTTCCCATCGAGGGGCCATAGGCCGTGACGACCGTATTTCCCGTCGCGCGTTCAAATTGCGGTACGAGCTCCTTATAAGGCGTCGCCAAGCCTCCCGATATCATGACCCTGACTTCGGACGCCTTGGCGATTCCAGCCGCGGCCGCCAAGACAATCAGCAAGCTTAGCGCAACTAGCCTGCGCACGACGATCGTCACGCTCATCGGCAATTTCCTTCGATGCAATTATTCGAGGACTGTGCTTGCTCGATGACGGTCGACGTCATCGAGCACTTTGGTGGTCACGTCCCTATCACCGTCTCGACCGAATTGGCGCCGGATAGCGCGCGTCGTTGTTGCGGCCTGTAAACGAGGTACGTCCCGGCCAGACCACAGAGCGCTGCCGCGCTCATCCAATATCCCGGCGACGCATTGTCACCAGTGGCAGCGATCAGCCAGGTGCAGATCGCTGCCGTAAACCCGCCGAACGTCGTTGCCAGACTATATGCGAGGGAGAATCCCGACGTTCGTACACCCACCGGCATGACTTCGGTCAATGCGACGATCATCGCGCCGTTGTAGCTGGCGTAGATGAAAGACAACCAAAGTAGGACCGTCAGCATCTTCGGGAACGTCGGGCCTGCGGCCAACCAGGAAAGCGCGGGATATGCAGTCAGAAATGCCAAAGTCGAAAAGGCGATGAGGATCGGCCGACGACCAATCCGATCGGACAACGAGCCCATGATGGGAAGCCAGATGAAGTTCGATATTCCCACGCAAATCGTCACGATCAGGCCATCGGCCGCGGTCAGCTTGAGGACCGATTTGCCGAATGTCGGCGTGTAGACGGTAATGAGGTAGAACGACACCGTGGTCATGATCACCATCATCATCCCGGCAAGCACAATGCTCCAGTTTGCGAGGATGGAGCGATAGATCTCGCGGGGTGTCGGATGATGCTTCCGCGCCAGGAATTCATCGGTTTCCTGCAGCGAGCGTCGAATGAAGAATACGAAAGGAACGATCAGGCAGCCGATGAAGAACGGAATACGCCAGCCCCAATCGTCAAGCTGCGCCGGTGCAAGCCATGCATTGAGAGCGAAACCCAGCGAGGCCGAGACGATGATCGCGACCTGTTGACTTGCCGATTGCCAGCTGGCGTAAAAACCCTTCTTTCCCGGTGTGGCCATTTCCGAGAGATAGACGGAAACCCCACCAAGCTCGACGCCAGCCGAGAAGCCTTGCAGCAGGCGTCCGATCAAGACGAGGATCGGGGCCAATATGCCAATGGTTGCGTAACTTGGCACGAACGCGATGAGCACCGTGCCGGCAGCCATGATCGACAGTGTAACGATCAGGCCTTGGCGCCGGCCGATCCGATCCACGTAGGCGCCGAGAATATCCACGTAGGCGCCGAGGATGATGGCGCCGAGCGGGCGCATCAGAAAGCCTGCGCCAAACGCAACGAAGGTCAGCAGCAGTGACGCGTATTCATTTTCGAGTGGGAAGAATGCCTTGGCGATGTACGACGCGTAGACGCCCGACAGAAAGAAGTCGAACATCTCAAGAAAGTTGCCACTGGTGACGCGGAGCACCATGCCAAGCTTCGACTGTCCGGTGGTAACCGTCATGCCGTCCTCCCTTTTATCGTTTATGTTTTTTTGTCTTGTTCACCCGTCTTGCAGGTGTTGCAAACTTGACCGCGGCCGGATTGACCGATACGCGAGGAGCGATCGTTCAAGCTACGATTGCTGCCTCATCGTATATCAGCTGCCTGTCACCAACCTGTCGCTGCCGCACTCCGCAAGAAAATCGGTTTGAAGACGACGCGCTTGATGAGCCGGCAGATATGGGGGGCTTCTCTCGGATGTTATTCCGTCTGAAATCCAGATCCCTGGATTTCTATCGATCCTGCAACGCGCGGCGCCACTCTTTGAGGAAGCTCGCTCGTTTCGATTGATCGAGATAGGTGAGCAATTCTGCACCAATATGGATCGGCTTGACTGCGCCGCTGCGATCCGCAGGTATCACGCCTTCCGCGCCGAGACCGAGGCGCACAGGACCGACTGACCGGGCCAGGAGAAATTTCTGGCCGCGTTCTGAAAGCAGGTAATCAAGAAACAATTTCGCGGATTCCGGGTGGGGCGCGGTGACGGGTATAAAGGCTATTCGCGACATCAAGGTGATGTAGTCGGCAGGAAACACGATTCCGATAGAGGCATCTTCCTTGGCCCGTTCGATCGCGTAAGACCCTATCATGTTGTAGGCGAGCAGATGTTCGCCGGATGAAATCCGATCAAGCACCGTTCCGGTGGTCGAATAGAGCTTGATACCGGCGCTGCCAAACGCACGGACCAAATCCCACGTTGTCCTGGTGATTCCGGCATCGCGCGTGATGAACAGGAAACCGGTCCCGCTCTGCTCCGGGTCATAGGTTGCGATCTTACCTCGATAGATGTCAGGCTTTCGGCTTAGAAGGCTCTTCAGGTCAGTGCGGGTTCGGGGTACATCGGACTCCGCAACGAGATTCTTGTTATAAACAATGACAATCGGCTCCGCCGTGATGGCATAGGCTTCGTCTTTCCAGATGGCCCAATCCGGGATATGCGCAATTTCCTTCGAGACATAGGGTTGAGCATAGCCGTCATTGACGAGCTTGATCTGCAGATCCATCGCGGAGCTCCAGACAATGTCTCCGGGTGCTGCGCTGGAGGTCGAGGGATCCACGACTTGATTGTAGATATCGTTCGAGTTGATCTTTGTATGGACGATCTCGATGTCCGGATGACTTGCCCGGAAATCGGCAAGCAAGTCGGCGACGTCCGCGTCCTGGGTCGTCGATACGATGTTGAGTTGCTCTCGAGCTCCGGCGATAGCGGATGCTTGCCCTTTGAGAGGGCCGAGCTGCGCCTGCTCCGACATGGCAGGCCACGTCAGCAAGATCCCAACGCACAAGGCCAAGGCTTTGGCAGCCGCCATCGTGACGTTTCCTCGTCCATGAGCCGCTTTGCGGACTTCAGTTTGTTCAGGACCGCAGCCATTCGTACGGCAGCGCACAATCCGGCCTCAACTTGAGCTTTCACCATCACGCTTGGCAAGAGGAAAGCTCACGGAAACCCGCAGACCCCGGCCTTCCGGGCCAGGTGCAAGCACGATTTGGGCCCCGAGACGGTCCGACAAGGCTTTCACGATGGCTAGTCCAAGACCACTGCCTGCAGGGCCGTTCGCCATCGGAATCCGATAAAAACGCTCGAAGACGCGGGCCCGATGGGCCTCCGGAATTCCCGGACCGGTATCCTCGACTTCAATTCGCGCGGTCGTGGCGTCAACAACCGCGCGAACCAGGACCACCCCCCCGGGGCGGTTGTAGCGGATCGCATTGTCGATCAGGTTTGCCAGCAATTCGCCAATCAGGACCGTATTGCCGGCGATGACCGCGGGACAGTCGGATCGATCGAACTGGACGTCGATGTCGTTCGCGAAAGCCTGTGGGGCACGCTCCGACAGGACATTGAAGGCGACCTCATTCAGGTCAACGTTCTCCGCGGCCGGTTGCGCAATGTTCTGCTCGTCGGCCCGTGCCAGTGTCACGAGCTGCCCGAGCAGCCGTTCAAGGCGGTTGATGGCGTTATCGACCTCGTCGAGGGCAGATTGGCCCGCCGGCGTTTCCGACCCCAGGCGTCGCACCAGATCGAGATGCGTCCGCAGTATCGCCAATGGGGTTCGCATCTGATGCGAGGCATCGGCTGTGAATCGGCGCACCAGTCCGATGGCCAGATCCAGCCGCTGTAGCAGGGAATTTACCGCGAGCGCCGGTGCTAAAGCTTCCTGCGGCACCCGGGAAAGGTCGAGCGGACTGAGATTTGGACCGCCCTGAATACCGCGCGCGTCGATTTCTTGCTTGAGTTCGCCAAGCGGCCTCAGGCCTCGATCGACGGCGTACCAGCCGAGGCAAGCGATGAGGCTAATCAACCCGGCCTCGAGCATCGCCAGTCCGATCAGCATTTCACGTTCGACGACGCGGCGCGCCTGCACCGTTTCGGCCACTGCGACGAGGACCAGCCCCGGCCTGCCGTAGACCTGCCGCGCCTGCGCGCCGATACGAACCGTTTTGCCGCGATACGCGCCATCGCGATGGCCGGTTTCGCCAGCCTTCAATCGATCGAAGCCGGATAGTGGAAGATCCTTGTAACCGGTGATCAATTCGCCGAGGTAAGTCACGCTGTAATAGATGCTGTCGTGCGACTGGCTTTCCAGCATGCCGAGCGCAACCTGCGGCAAGTCGACCGTCAGTTCGCCATCTTCCACGCCGACGCGTTCGGCGATGGCGAGAACCGACCCATCGAGCAACCGGTCATGAACTGTCTGCACAACGCGCTGGATCAGCAACATACCGCCGATTCCAAGCACCATCGCCAATACAATGGCGGGCGCCACCAGATTGGTGAGGAGCGTTCGCCTCAACGACGGCCGCCAGGTGGCGATCACTGTACCTCCAGCAGATAGCCTAGCCCGCGGACGGTTCGGATCCGCGGCCCGTCAGGACCGAGTTTCTGGCGAACGCGACCAACGTAGAGTTCCGCCGCGTTCGGCGCTACCGCCTCGTCGAAGCCAAATACCTCCGCGATCAGGCGCTCCTTGGAGACGACTTTGCCGGCGCGGGTCATCAGCACTTCCAGCACGGCAAACTCGCGCCGTCGCAATTCAAGCGGCCGGCCGCTCAGTGTAATCGTGCCCGCGGCGCGGTCGAACGCGAGCGGGCCACAGATCAAGGTTGGATTTGGAAGCCCCTGTCCCCTTCTCACGAGCGCGCGAACGCGGGCATCAAATTCGGCGATATCAAATGGCTTGGAGAGATAATCGTCAGCGCCGAGAGCGAGCCCGCTGACCTTATCGCCGGTCGCGTAACGGGCAGTCAGAATCATGACCGGAACGGTCGACCCGGCTTGCCGTATCTTGTGCAGGACGCCGAAACCCGACACGTTCGGCAAGTTGATGTCCAGAATGATGAGGCTGTAGGGTTCCAGCAAGGCGGTCTGCGCCGCCGAAGCCCCGTCAGACTCGATATCGACGGCGAACCCGGACAGCTTGAGCCGCTCGGCAAGGCCGCGCGCCATGGCGGCATCGTCCTCGACAATCAGAATCCTCACTGAACAAACCCTTGCGTTCGCACCACCCGTGCGCGGGAGACGTCACCGTGAGGCTAGAAGGACAGTATCGAAAGATCAAATCGGAGCTTCCTCGCGGATGTACGGCTCGCATCCTTCGGACACTTCGCCAGGAGAGGGCCGCGTGCTTCCCGGCATCCCCTCCCTCGACGGTTCGACTTTGCCAGGCCAGTCCCCATATCGTGTGGCAACACGTAACGATACAGCGAGCAGCTTTGATGGCCAGGAGACGCGTGACGGAAACGGAAGCCGACGATCTCCCCCGCTATTTCGTCTGGGTGCGCGGTCTTGAGGGCCCCGAACCGCAGAAATGGATGGCGATGGATTTCGGCGTCGGTGACTGGAAACGGCCGCTCGTGCTCGCCTATCTCGAGCTACCTGAGGGCGAGCGACACTTGCCGTTGTCGGCGCTGGCCCGGCGATATCCGCCGCCGCGGGCAGAGGCTTCGTAGAGGGGCCATCCTGGACGGACGCGAGGATCTCGCCACCCCGTCAACCCAGGGCGAGCAACGCCGCATCACTGGCAGTACTGTTTTCCGCCATAGGTATGACATTTGCCGCCCTCGCTGCTGGCCGGAGCAGACGGCGCGCGCGGGCTCGGTTCGTGGCGGGACACCGCCTTTGGTTTCTGGGGCGACGGATCGGGACGCCGCTGGCACACGCCCTGGGCGTCCAGCACGAATTTGTTGTCACAGACGATCTGGACGCAGCGGTCGCCAACCGCCTTTTGCCCCCTCGCACAAACCAGCGGGCAGATGCGATCGGGCCGGGCGCGCACCGCATCGAGCGCGTCGAGGCTTGCGACCTTCACGTCGAATTTCGTACCGGCATATCTGTTGAAGCTGTCGAGCGCCTTTTGCGACGGTGCAGTCCAGGCGCCATCGGCCGCACCGGGATCGCAACCGACACGCTTCAGGTGCGCCTGGAGCAAGCGGGCGATGTCCGCAGGATCCATCGCTGGCACGCTAGTCGGCGCCACGGCGAGAGCAGCAGCGGGCGCGGCGGGCGGGGTCAGAGCGGCAAGCGTAGCCTGGCGCTCCTTCTCGCGCCGGTCTGCCTCGCGCTTCGCCGCCTCGATCTGTTGCTGCGCCTCCAGCGCGGCCTGCTTCATCGCCTGCTCGACCTGAAGGGCCGCGTCCTCCGCCTGCCGGCGCGCCTCCGCAACCTGCCGCCGGGCATCGTCGAGCTCGCGCTTGGCCTGCTCGGCGATGCGTTGGCGCTCCTTCTCCAGATCGCGCCGGGCCTGCTCGGAGATCTGCTGCGTGGCCCGTTCCGTCTCACGCGCCGCCTGCTCCTCGATCTGTTTCCTGAAATCGTCGCTCTTCTGCCGGACCTGCTGCTCAGCCTGCCGCTGTACGGCATCGGCGTTTTCGCTGATTTTTTCTGCGGCCTCGAGCTTGTCGAGCGCCGCATGCGCAAAGTTGGCATAGATGCCGGTGGCATGAACGGCGAGAAAGGAAAGCCAGGCCTGCTTGGTGCCGGCCTGCGCTGCAAGCTCATAATCCCGCCGGGCTCCCGCGTTCGGATCGATCGGCGATGCAACCGGCGGCACCAGCGCCACGGTGTCGCCGCCGAGCGATCCGTAGACGAAGGGCTCCTGCCGCCGCCCCGTGCTCTTGAGCACCTCGTCGCGAACCCGGCCAAGCGTCAGGCGAAGGTCGAGGCCCGATGTCGCCAAATGATTGAGGAGCGCGGTCGCAAACGGGCTGTGCGCACCGTCGCCGTCGCCGGCGACCGCGCCGGCCTTGGCGGCGAACGCAATCAGCGTATCCGCCGTGGCGGGCTCGATCTTGGCGAGGCCGCGGCCCATCGAACGCGTGGCGACACTGCGTGTCATCCGCTCTGCAAACGGATTGTCGCGGCAGGCATCGAGGATGACGAGCCGCAGCCGCTTCGCCGGATTTATCGCCTGGAGAATCCGGTCCAGCGGAACCGCCTCGTCCTCGACGTCGAAATCGCTCTGCAGCCTGGCATCTGCCGGAATCAGGAAATTCGCGCCGTTCACCTCGATGCCGTGACCGGCGTAATAGACCACGGCCATGTCGGAATCCGCGGCAACCGCAGCAAAATCGCGCACCGCCCGCCGCATCTCGATGACGCCGAGATCGCGGCGAAGCTCCACGATATCGAACCCCATCCGCTTGAACACGTCGCTGATGGCGGCGGCGTCGTTGTCAGGATTGGCCAGCCGCGCGACGCTCTGGTAGTTGGACACACCAAGGACCAGCGCCACTCGCTTGTCGGCCTGCGCGGTCGTCGCCGCTGCCAGCATCAGAGCAATCGCCAGCGCAACACGGCCGGCCAGACGCTGCAGGCGTGACATCGGAGCCGGGAGGATCAATCCGACCATGGTGCAGGCTTCAATCCGTCAAGGGCCCTAGGCTGGCTCCGGGATGATTTCGAGGGTCTCCTCCCGTAAGTCAACCCGTCTGTGGCCTATCTCACTTCCCGGTGCCGCCGTGGGCGTCAGGCCAAACCTCCGGCGGCATGACTGCGGCCGACGAAGCTCGACGTGATCAAGGAGCCGTATCAGCAGTTCTACAAGAACAATGCCGGTACCGCGCGCATCTGGTGCAGCGACTGCCGGGCCCGCCCATGCCGCCGGACGAGCCAGTGCGACGAAGCAGTAGGCATCGCGTCGGGAACGCCAGACCGATGCCTTGCGCCCCCATGATTATGGGTGTCGCGGCGCCCGCACCGCGGCTAAACTTGGCCCTGCGCCGCGGGGGACACGCGGTGCAGGACGACGATGATCATGACCGAACAGGGCGAGACGGGTGAAGCCATCACCATCCTCCTCGTCGAGGACGACGCGCCGACCTGCTGGCGGCTCCAGGACGCGCTGGTCAAGGCCGGCTACGAGGTGCGAAGCGCCGGTACGCTGGGAGAGGCTCGTTCGGCGCTGAGCGCGGCTGTGCCGCGCGTGCTGCTCACCGATCTGCGGCTGCCCGACGGCCACGGCGTCGAGCTGATCCGCGAGACAAGGCAACGCTTTCCCGACACCGAGATCATGGTGATCTCGGCGCTCGGCGACGAAGAAAGTGTGATCTCCGCGATCACGGTTGGCGCCACCGGCTATCTCCTGAAGGATGCGTTCCCCACTGATATCGCCACCACCGTGCGCGATCTTGTCGCCGGCCATTCGCCGATCTCGGCCTCGATCGCCCGCTTCATCGTGCGCAGGACGCAAGGTTCCGCGCAGAATGCGGCCGAGCCTCCGCCGGGCCCCGCGCTCAACACCGCAAGGCTCACCCCACGCGAGATCGACATCCTCTGGGGCATTGCCAAAGGTTTCAGCTACGCCGAGATCGCAAGCCATCTCGGCCTGTCCCGGCAGACCGTGCCCGGCCACATCAAGAACATCTATCGCAAGCTCGAAGTGCACACCCGCAGCGAAGCGGTGTTCGAAGCGGTGCAGCAGGGCCTGATCAAGCTGTGAGCGAGATCGTGGCCAAGGCACCGGTCAAACCCGGGCGGCGCCGGCTGCTGGTCTCGCGTCTCGTGCCCTATCTGCTGCTGCAGGCGCTGATAGTGGTCGCGACCGTCCTCGGGCTGCGGCTGCTCCAGCCCAGCGACCCCGACGACTTTGCGCTGAGCGAATTCTCGCTGCGCGAGGACGGCGTGGCACGTCCCGTGACGCTGCCGCATTTCACGTCGTCACGCTATTCCCTGGCCGACCCGCCGCTCTACACCGGCGCCTTCACGTTCCGCCGCGGCGATGTCGCGTCGGGATGGTCGGTATTCCTGCCGCGCTTCAGCAACGCGGTGGAAGTCTCAATCAACGGCGTCGTCATCCTGGATTCCCGACGCGATGCCAACGCCAACCGGCCCGACCGCAACACTCCGCAGATCGGGGCGATCCCGTCCTCGCTGCTGCGCGAGGGCGCGAACGAGATCGCGGTACGGCTGTTGGTTTGGGGACCGCTCAAGGGCTTTCTCGACACCGTCTATGTCGGGCCGGATGCGGCCTTGCGGCCGGCCTACGAGACACGCACGCTGATGTTCGTCACGTTGCCCGTGGTGTTCTCCGCCTGGCAGTCGATCCTCGCCGTCATCCTGGCGATCATGTGGCTGATGCGCCGCCGCGAGCCGGTTTACGGCGTGCTGGCCGTGGCGATGGTACTCGGCGTAGTGCAGGCCTTTGCGCCGCCACCGGTGCCCCCCCTCAACACGTCCCGGCTCGCCGCGGTATTGCTCGCGTCCGCACCGATCGAGAGCGCCCTGGTCGTCGTCTTCGGCGTGCTGTTCTTCGGCTGGCGCTGGCCGCGCTACGGCATGCTGCTGTTCGCGCCGGGGCTCGTCGTGTTCGGCGTCGGACTGATCGCCGGCCCGCCGCTGCCGCGCATTCTGTTTCTCCTGCTTGGCATTCCTACCGTCGGTCTCTGCCTGCTCCTAATGGCCTGCGTCACCGCTGCCGCGGTGGTGCGGCGGCAGGACGCGGCAAGCTTCACGCTCGGCTGCGCGGTGACCATCGTGCTGATCTGCTGGGTCCACGACATGCTGTCGGTGTTCGAGATCGTGACCGACGAGCGCATCTTCCTCTCGCGCCTGTCCTACTCGGCGATGCTGGTCGCGATCGGCGCCGGCTTGACCTGGCGGTTCGCGCGCGCGCTGAACCAGGTCGACAGCTTTGCCGACCAGCTCGTGACGCGCGTACGTGAGGCCGAGGAGCGGCTGAAGGCGAGCTTTGCCCGCGAGGAGGAGCGCGCAAGGGCAGCCGCGCTCGCCAATGAGCGCACGCGGCTGATGCGCGACCTGCATGACGGCCTCGGCGGCCAGCTCATCAGCATCGTGGCACTGTCCGAGCGCGGGCACGAGGGCGCGACCATCACCGACGCTGCCCGTGCGGCGCTGAAGGACCTCCGCCTCGTCATCGACTCCATGGACGACATCGGCGGCGACCTGATGCTCGCACTCGGCTCCTGGCGCGAGCGAGCGACCGCGCAATTGCGACCGCACGACATCGCGCTCGACTGGCACGTGGCCACGCCGCAGGGGCTGCCGCTGCATCCCGAGCTCAGGCCATGGCATGTCATCCAGATCGTGCGCATCCTCGACGAGGCCGTGACCAATGCGGTCAAGCACGCACAGGCCCGCCGCATCGCGGTCACCATCGAGACGGTCGACGAAGGTCAGGGGCCGTTCGGTGTGATCAAGGTCGCGGATGATGGCAAGGGCTTTGCGAACGGTTCTGCGCCGGTCGGCAGCGGCAGAGCCACCGACGCGGGCCAGACCGCGCGGGGGCTTCGCAACATGAGGAGCCGTGCCGCGCGCTGCGGGGCGATGCTCGATCTGAGCTCGGATTCCTCAGGCACGCGCGTGCGGCTGCAATTGCCGCAGATTTTCCCCGACAGCGGTGCCGCCGTCGGCTGAAAAGCCCCCTCTCCGAACGTGTGGGACGCGCGGAGAGAGGGACGGCCGGATGATTTGCCTGCGGAAGACGGGGGTTCGTCCGCAATGCTCCTTCGCCCGAACTCTTTCGTCTTTCTCAGCGCACGCCGACGCGATTGACCGGACCACCGCGATTCATCGGCGTGCCCGCACGCACGCCGACACCGGGCGCACCGACCCCGGGTGTCGCGACCGCGACTGCGGCGGCCGGCGCAGCGACCACTGCCGCTCTCGGCCGCACCACGCAGCCCTTGGGTATGCCGACCGTCTTGCAATAGACCACCGCCTGCGCCGGGCTCGTGCCCAGCGAGACCGTCGCCGCACCTGCCAGCGCCAAAATTGTCAGCCCGGCGCTCAGCGCTCCCGCTCTTTTCGACATCTTGCTCTCCTGCTTCCCGTTCGGCGTCCCGATGCAATCACCGGGTCTCGCGGCCGACGTGCAGCCTGAATGACAAAAGACGGCGCGCTGATACATGCCATGAAAATGGGGGTACGGCGGCGGGACGGGCTGGCCGATGCCATGAACATGGCATGGACCTGCGCCCGGCGCTCGCGAGATGGTCCGGCCCGCTTGATCCCAGGCGGGACCAACGACATTCCCAAGGAGGTGTTTTATGAAGATCTCGGTTCTTGCCGTGCTGCTGCTCGCCGCTACCGCCCAGAACGCCGCTGCGCAATCCGGTCCGACGCCGCAGGAGCAGATGACCTGCCGAAGCGACGCGAACAAATTCTGCGCCGAACATATCGGCAAGCCGCCACAGATGAATGCCTGCCTGCGCGAGAACAAGTCGAAGCTTTCGGACGGCTGCCGCAAGGTCGTGGAGTCACACGGCGGGTGAGTGCTCGCGTCCACAACACAAATCTCGGCGGCGTCAAAGCCGTCAGGCCATAGACGTCGATGCGCCGGTCATAGGTCGGGCGCGCGCACGACGGCGAGGATGGACGCTAATCGTCGTCGCCGAATAGCCTGATCTGCGGAAAGCCGCCGCGCGGCCTGCTCGGGACCTCGCGCGCATCGGCATCTTCGCGGATGTTGCGCGCGACGTCGTCCCAATCGGTGCGGTCGCGCATCCCACGCGGCTCGCGGAAATCGTAGTGGCGGCGCTCGGCCCAGCGCTCACGGCGCTCCGTCCGGCGCCGTTCAGACGTGGCGCGCTTGACGTCAGAATCCCTGGCCTTGGCATAGGCGTTGTCGGATGAGGATGACGGCTCTGTCGATGCTTGCCGCTCGGCAGGCTTTGCGACTTGCGGAGGCGACGCCGGTGGCGGTTTCGGGGGCTCCACCGCTGCCGCCTGCGAAGGCTGTTGCGCTGGCTGTTCAGCGTTGGCTTGAGTGGTCTGCGTGTCGGGCTTCACCGCTTCGGACTTTGCCTCAGGCTTGGACTCGGCCTTGGCGTCGGATTTGGCTTCGGCCTGCGCTGGCGCGGCGACCATGGCGCCGAAGGCTTGCGAGCCGGTGAGATATTGCAGCCGCTCGGATGGCGCTTCCGTCGTGGCGGGCTTGGCGTCAGCGCGCTGCGCGATCTTGCTGGTATCAGGCCCCTGCTTGGGCGAGACCGGATTCATGATATTGCCGGCGACAATGCCGCCGCCGAGACCAATGGCGATGGCTGCGACGATGGTTCCTGCACCGACGAAATAGGCTGTCGAGGCGCGCATTGGTCCACTCCCTCTTTGGAGCGGGCAACGCTTGTCAATTGCAGGATGTTCCCGATATAGCCGCAGTTCCGGAAGGAACTTGCGCGTCAGATCTGCTGCGCCACCTTCTCGAGCCCAATGATGCGGGCGAGCTTGCGCACTTCCTCTTTCTGGTCGTCACGCAGCTGGAACAGCAGCGGCATCGCGGCCGACTTCAACTGCTGGACCTCGTCGCAATTGGGATCGATCGGCACGCCCTGCACGTTCGGATTGGACAGCTTGTTTGCCGAGATCTTGCGGACAACGTTGCGCAGCGCGGTCTCGACCGACGGCCAGTAATATTCCTGCGACGACGACAACTTCAGACGGTCCCTGATGCCCGCAATCTGTACGTCGGACAACAGCGAATAGGATTTCTGCGGCTGCGGCTTGGCGACGACCTTCGGCTTGGCCGGGACTTCGACGGCAGGAATCTCTGCAGCGGCCGGAGCCTCGTTCACGCTCGCCTTGGGCATCGGGAAATCGGATGGCGTGGCGGCGGCAAACGCCTGACGCAGCGGCTCGGTCAGCACGGGCATTTGCGAGAGCTTGTCCGCCGGAACCTGAACCGGGTCGATGGCGGCCGAGGCTAGCGCCAGCGTCGGAACCAGACGGTCGGCCTTGGCGGCCCGATTGGTTGCAAGCAGCTTGGGCGCCGGCGCCTGCGTGATCATTTCGGCGCTGACGCTGGGCACGCTGTCGCGGCCGAGAATGGCGGTGGTGGCGGCGCCGAGGACGAGGAAGCAGGTCAGCACGACGATGGTGATGGCTTTCGACAAACGTCTCTCCGCAACCGGCTTCAAGTCCACGTGATCACTGCCCGCAAACTGGGCGAAAATTAAGGCTTAACCGTGCCATCGCGGCGGCAATCGCGCGGACTGCGGCGACATCATCTGGAAAGGTCAACAAAATCAAGCAGCTAGCGCCAGATCGTAAGCGTCCTGGATGTCGGCCACGATCTCCGAGGCCTCCCAGACTCCACGCGGCTCGACCGATTGCAGCGCCACCGTCCAATTGCCGCCCCGGCGGGTGCGGGGGACGCTGACGATGTCGAAGCGAACATTGCGGCACAGCGGGTGGCGGGCCAGCGCATGGGCCACGCGAACGCGAATTTCGTCCAGCGAAGCCGCCGTCTTGGCGTTGAGAAAGTCGAAGTCCATCGCCTGTCCCTCTCGGTCCTGATTGGCGCCTGAGGGGATTCTGGGCGATCGATGGTTAATCTGCCGTTAAGTGACCGCTTCTAAGGAGCGCTCGATTAACTGTGATGGAGGCGACGGGCCCTGTCGGTCTCCGGGTTTTTACGGGGAGAGGCGGCCACCCGCCTCTCGATACTCCGCGACCGTCCGCGCGACGAGATCGTTGGCCTCCATCACTTCGGTTACACCCGATATCGAATGCCCGCCGCTCCAGATATCGCGCCAGCGCTCGGGGCGGCTCTCGCGCGCGTTGACGTCGATGTCCTTGCCGACGTCGATTGCACCGCGCGCCGGCAGATCGTCGGGGTCGAGACCGGCTGCCAGGATCGACGGCTTGAGCATGCTGGTCTGCAGGCCCGTGAACGCGGTGGTCAGCAAGATGTCGTCCGCGCTGCCGTCGACCAGCATTTGCTTGTGACGCTCATCCGCCATGCTCTCCCGCGTCGCGATGAACTTCGTACCCATGTAGCCGAGATCGCAGCCGAGCACTTCGGCCGCGCGCAATGCGTGGCCGTCGCTGATGCCCCCCGCGAGCACGATGATGCCATCGTAGAACGCACGCACCGCGCGGACGAAGGCGAACGGGTTGAGCCAGCCGGTTTGCCCGCCCGCGCCGGCGGTAAGCAGCACGAGCCCGTCGGCACCTGCTTCCGCCGCGCGTTCGGCGTGGCGGATCGAGGCAACATCCGCAAGCACCAATGCGCCGACGTCGTGCAGCGGCTTGAGCACCGTCGTGGGCGAGCCGACCGAGGTGATGACGATCTCCGGCCTGTGGTGCAGCAACACGGCGAGATCCTGCTCCAGCCGTGCATTGGAGCGGTGCACGATCAGGTTTGGGCAAAGCGGCGCGGCCTTTCGGCCGGTTTGATCTTCATGCCACCGCAGCCGCGCTTCGATGTCGGTGAGCCATTCATCGAGTTGTTCGGTGCTACGGCAATTCGCGGTGGGGAAGCTGCCGATCACGCCGTTGCGGCAGGCCGCGACCATGAGCTCGACGCCCGAGACCAGAAACATCGGCGCGGCAATCAGCGGCAGGGCGAGACGACCGTGGAAATGTTGCAGCCGATCTGACGTCACGCGTGCCTCCCTCGCGCGGGCTTAGTCGTTCCATCCCGCATTCCCTGTGCTAGCGTCGCGGTAAACATTGGCACGCCGGAAGCCGATGACAAAGCAGCGAGGAAACATATGTCCGATCCGCTCCATGCATCGTCCCCGACTTGCGCGCAGGCGCTGCGGGCGCTGTCGCGCTATCCGGGCCGAACCGCGTTCGCGTGGCCCGGCGGATCGCTGAGCTATCAGGGCACCATCGACCTGATCGGGCACATCCAGGGCGTGTTCATGCGGCTTGGATTGCAGCCCGGCGCGCGGGTCGCCTTCCTCACCGCGAACCGCGCCGACACCTGGTGCGCCGGCGTTGCCGCGCAATTGTCGCGGCTCTGCGTCACCTGGCTGCATCCTTTGGGATCGCCGGGAGACCAGATGTTCCAGCTCGAGGATTCCGAGGCCGAGGTGCTGGTGGTCGATGCGGCCGCCTTCCACGATCGCGGCGGCGAGCTCGCCGCGCAGGCGACCTGGCTCAAGGCGGTGTTCACCACGGGACCGGCCAACTATGGCGTCGATCTCTTGCAGGCGATCGAGATCGAAGGCCATGCCAGCGCGCATTGCCTCGCCCGACCCGACGACCTCTCCACGCTGAATTACACCGGTGGCACCACCGGCAAATCCAAGGGCGCGTTGCGCTACCACCGCGAAAATGCCGGAGCCGCGGCCGCGATCCTCGCCGACTTCGAGATTCCCGATGGCGCGCGCTACCTCGCGGTGGCACCGATCAGCCATGTCGCCGGCACGAAAGTGCTACCGACCTTGATGCGGGGCGGCACCGTGCACATGCTGAAGGGTTTCGATCCCGAGGCGGTGCTGGGGACTATCGCACGCGAGCGCATCAACTTCACGCTGTTCGTGCCGACCATGGTCTATGTGCTGCTCGATCATCCCGCATTGAGCAGGACCGACCTCTCCTCGCTCGAGCTGGTGCTCTACGGCGCCTCCGCGATGTCGCCGAGCCGGCTGGTCGAGGGCATCGAACGGATCGGGCCGGTGTTCTCGCAGCTCTACGGCCAGACCGAATGCTACCCAATCTCGGTGCTGCGCAAGGCGGATCACGATCCCAAAACGCCCGAACTGTTCCTGTCCTGTGGCTTCCCGATCGCGGCGTGCGAGGTCAAGATCCTCGACGACAACGACCAGGAGGTGAAGACGGGCGAGGCCGGCGAAATCTGCGTGCGCGCTCCGCATGCGATGGCGGAGTACTGGAAGCGGCCCGACACCACCGCCGAGACGCTCAAGAACGGCTGGGTGCACACCGGCGACATCGCTCGTAAGGACGATCGCGGCTACATGTTCATCCTCGACCGCAAGAAGGACATGATCGTCTCCGGCGGCTTCAACATCTTTCCGCGGGAAATCGAAGACGTGCTGTCACAGCACGCCGATGTGGCCATGGTTGCGGTCGTCGGCATCCCCGACGAGAAATGGGGCGAGGCCGTGACCGCTGTCGTCGTCCTGCGCGAAGGCGCAAAACCTGACGCCGATGAACTGATCAATCTGGTGAAGACGCGAAAAGGCTCGGCTCATGCACCGAAGCAGATCCAGTTCGTCAAGCAACTCCCGATGACCGGCGTCGGCAAGGTCGACAAGAAGATGCTGCGCGCGAGCTTTTGGAGCGGGCGGGGCCGGATGGTGGGATAGATAAGGTGCCTCACCGCTTCTCGATCACCAGGCTTTGCACGGCTCGGCCGAAATAGCCCTGCCGGTCGGCGAGCCGCGACATCGCAAGCCCGGCACCATCGGGGCCGATCCAGGAATCACCGTCGAGCAGGATCCATTCGCCGACCGGCTGGCGCGCAAAGCTCACGGTGAGGTCAGCGTTGATGTAGGTCCAGGCGCGGAAATCGAGCGACGAGGCGGTGCCGTTGGAAAAATCGGCCGCGACCACGGCGCGCATCGCCTGGGAGAGCGGTTCGCCCGCGATCAGGGGATGGTCGACGCGAAACCAGATCGCGCCGGCGCCGGCTTGCCCGAAGCGGCCGCGCGCAGCGCGCATCGAGACTGAACGTACGAACGGGCTGGTAGCGGCATGACCGTCCTCGAGCAGCGAGTCCTCCGGCGACGGCAGCGTAACCGGCAGCGCCTTGACGTGCTCGGGCAGCGTCAGCGCCTGGCGCTTGATCTTGAGCACGGTGGCGCCGACCACCTGGACGCCGTCGGCGAGCAGCTTGACTCCGCAGAGCTGGATCTTGCGGCCCTCGCGCAAGATCTCGGTCGCGATCGTGAGTGGTGCCACCGGCACCGGGCGCATCAGGTCGATGGTGACGCGCGCGATGTCCATTGCAACTGGCGTCGGAATGCGCTCAGCCGCCCACGTCACCAGCGCGGCCGGCGCCGAACCGTGCTGCATACGCCGGTCCCACGGGCCCGCGGCATCCGGGCTGGTGACGACGCTGTCGCCGTCGACGCGGTAGATGGGGGGCATCGTTTCTCCGTGATGCACATTCGGTGCTGAGCAAAACCTGTCGTCCCGGCGAAGTTCACAACGGCGGATCGACCGCCTCGTCGTATTCCTTCTTGAAGCGCGCGATCATTTCGGCGGCTGGCACGATGCCGTCGATGCTGCCGACGCCCTGGCCCGAACCCCAGATTTCCTTCCAGGCTTTTGGCTTGGCGCGCTCGCCGGAGGCGTCGGTGCCGAAGTTCATCTTGGAGGGATCTGACGTCGGCAGGTTCTCCGGATCCATACCGGCGGCGAGAATCGACGGCTTCAGATAGTTGCCGTGCACGCCGGTGAACAGGTTGGAATAGACGATGTCGTCAGCCGTCGCGCCCGCGATCATCTCCTTGTATTTGTCGACCGCATTGGCTTCCTTGGTGGCGATGAAGGCCGAGCCGATATAGGCAAAGTCGGCGCCGAGTATGCGCGCGGCGCGGATCGCCTTGCCGTTGCCGATCGCGCCCGACAGCGCGATCGGGCCGTCGAACCATTTTCGCGTCTCGGCGACGAACGCCAATGGCGAGATCGTGCCGGCATGGCCGCCGGCGCCCGCGGCGACCAGGATCAGGCCGTCGGCGCCCTTCTCGATCGCCTTGTGCGCAAACTTCTGGTTGATCACATCGTGGAAGACGATGCCGCCCGAGCCGTGCACGGCCTGATTGAGCTCCTCGCGTGCGCCGAGCGAGGAGATAATCATCGGCACCTTGTACTTGGCGCAAAGCTGCATGTCGTGATCGAGCCGGTTGTTCGACTTGTGCACGATCTGGTTGACCGCAAACGGCGCCGACGGCTTGTCGGGATGCGCGCGATCATAGGCCGCGAGCTCTTCGGTGATGCGCGCCAGCCACTCGTCAAGCAGCTCCGGCGGCCGCGCGTTCAGCGACGGAAACGAGCCGACCACGCCCGCCTTGCACTGCGCGATCACGAGATCGGGCACCGAGATGATGAAGAGCGGCGAACCGATCACGGGGATCGACAGGCGTCCCTTGAACAAGGCAGGCATGGACATTGCGAGACGATCCTCTGTTGGCGGTCACATCGAAGTTGGGAGCCATACCAACAAGGCAATCTTTCCACTGTCAAGTATTGCGTTTTAGCGCCGTGGAGGGACGCCGTTACCGCAATTCCAAGCCGCGGAATTCAGCGCGGACCGACGACATCACGCAAGCAAATCCGGATTGATCAGCCGCTCGAACGAGAACATCTCGTCCCATTTCTCCTGGGTCAGCAGCTTGCGCTCGACGACGACGATCTGATGCAGCGACTTGCCGCTCTTGTAGCCCTCGCGCGCGATCTCGGCGCAGTCCTTGTAGCCGAGCAGCGGCTTCAGCACCGTGACGATACCGAGCGAATTCAGCACCATGTTGCGGGTGTGCTCCTCGTTGGCAGTGATGCCGACGACGCAATTCTCACGCAGGCTGTTGACCGCGCGCTCCATGGTGCGGATCGAGAAGAACAGCGCGAACGAGATCACCGGCTCCATCACATTGAGCTGGAGCTGACCCGCGGACGCCGCGAGCGTCACGGTGGTGTCGAGCCCGATCACGAGGAAGCTGGTCTGGTTGACGACCTCGGGGATGACAGGATTGACCTTGCCGGGCATGATCGAGGAGCCCGGCTGAAGCTGCGGCAGGTTGATCTCGTTGAAGCCGGCACGCGGGCCCGAGGCGAGCAGGCGGATGTCGTTGCAGATCTTGGTCAGCTTGCTCGCGGTGCGCTTGAGCACGCCGGAGAGTTGCACATAGGCGCCTGTATCCGACGTCGCCTCCACGAGATCGGCTGCTAGGATGAAGTCGACGCCGGTGAGCGCGCTCAGATGCCGGACCGCGAGCTTGGGATAGCCGTGCGCCGCGGTGACGGAGGTGCCGATCGCGGTGGCGCCGAGATTGATCTCGCGCAGCAGCGCGCGGGCCTCGGAGATTCGATCGACCTCCTCGCCCATGGTGGTGCCCCAGCCGCGGAATTCGGCGCCGAGCGACATCGGCACCGCGTCCTGCAAATGGGTGCGGCCCATCTTCAGCACGCGCTCGAACTCCCTGCCCTTGGCGAAGAACGCCTCCTGGAGCTGACGCAGCGCCGTCATGTAGCTCTCGAGCCGCAGGATCAGCGCCAGCCGAAAGGCGGTCGGATAGGTGTCGTTGGTGGACTGGCCGTAATTGACGTGATCGTTGGGGCTGACGTGCTGGTAGTCGCCCTTGGCAAAGCCGAGCGATTCCAGCGCGAGATTGGCGATCACCTCGTTGGCGTTCATGTTGGTGGAGGTGCCGGCCCCGCCCTGGATGAAGTCGGTGACGAACTGGTCCATCATATCGCCGGCGATGACGCGATCGCAGCCCACGATGATGGCTTCCGCGACTTTGGTGTCCACCGCGCCGAGATCGCGGTTGGCCATGGCGGCGGCCTTCTTGACGTAACCAAGCGCCTTCACGAAGTAAGGCTCCTGGTTCATCGGAATGCCGGTGATGTGGAAGTTCTCCTTCCCGCGGATGGTCTGGACGCCGTAATAGATGTCGTCGGCGATCTCACGCTGTCCGAGGAAGTCCTGCTCCGTGCGGCTCATGGGCGCTCCTTGCTTGCTCGCGCGACGTCCTCAGTTCTGGCACAGCGCGCTGGTGACGAAGGTATCAGTGCGGCAGTCATCCGGTTTGCGTTGCCTGCCCGGGATCAGAACCTTGGCCGAGCACTTTTCCGCGGAGTCGGCATTCAGGCTCTTGCCTTCCGTGTAGCCCTTGCTCTGGCAGAGTTTGTCGGCGGCGAGCTTGCAGTCGGGCGCGCCGTTCGACGAGGCCGGACAGGCCACGCGTCCCGACACCATGGTCGACGGCTTCGCCAGGCGCGACAAATCGTTCATGGTCTCGCTCGGGCTTTTGATCGGCGGCAGGATCGAGGGCAGCTTTTCGAACAGCTTGCCCATTTCGTTGATCAGCCCGGGGTTTTCCTCGTGCGCCGGCGGCGACGAAGGAGCTGTCGAGGGCGCCGGTGCGGCCTGCGGTCCTTGCTCCTGCAAGCCGAGCGCCGGCGGTGCGGATTGCGGCCATCCGGTACCGCCGGCAGCGAGCAGGACCGAAAGCGCCGCAAATGTCAGCGTGCCCAGTCGCAGGACCGGATTGCCGGATCGAAGCATCATGGCGGCAACCGTAGCCGAACGAGGCGCGGTGGCAAAGCGCCTTGGGCGTTAGATCAATTTGATTGCGACGACAAAGCCGAGCACGAGCACCGCGGCGCCGATTGCCACCACCAATCCGAGATGCTTCTCGATCTTGATCCGGATCCAGTCGCCGTAGCGGTTTAGCAGGATCGCCACGATAAAGAAGCGCCCGCCACGCGCCACGATCGAGCACAGGATGAAGAGCCCGAGATTGTAGCCGGCAAAGCCGGACGTGATGGTCACGAGCTTGTAGGGGATCGGCGTGAGGCCCTTGAGCAGGATGATCACGGCGCCCCATTCGGCATAGGAGGCGCGGAAGGCGTCGACCTTGCCGCCGAGGCCATAGACTTCGATCAGCCAATGGCCGACCGAGTCGAAGAGCAGCGCACCGATAGCGTAGCCCAGAAGGCCACCCAGCACCGACGTCGCAGTGCAGATCGCCGCATAGACCCAGGCGCGTTGCGGGCGCGCCAGTGACATCGGGATCAGCATCACGTCCGGCGGGACGGGAAAGAAGGAGCTTTCAGCGAAAGCCACGGCGCCCATGATCCAGAGCGCGTAAGGCTTGTGAGCGGCGTCGATGCACCAGTCGTAAATACGTTTCAGCATGGCGCCGCGATGAAGCACCATGGGACGGATTTGTCCATGCCGAGATGGGACCGATTTGTGCCAATACTAGTGGCGCTTGCGCGCGGTGCGGCCTTCGAGCGCGACGATTGGCCGCCTGGCGGCGACACGCGGTGACGCAACTTTGGGCAGTTTCATAGCCGACTTCGGCAGTTTCTCGGCGATGCCGAGCATGTCTTCACGCCGCGTCATCTCGCGCCAGACGTCCTCGGGGCGCACGCCGGCCGAGGCCCAGAGCACGGTCAGATTGTAGAGTAGATCTGCGCTTTCCCGGATCACGGCTTCGCTATCGCCGTTGACCGCGTCGATGACGACCTCGATGGCCTCTTCAGCCAGCTTCTTCGCCATTTTTGACGGGCCGCGCTGAAACAGCCGCGCTGTGCGCGATGTTGCCGGATCAAGGTCCCTGGCCGCGAGCACAGCCAGATATAGCCGCTCAAGCGAATCACTCATGTACGCGACGCTACTCTAAACCCATGGCCAGCGCGTTAACGCGCGATAGTAGAGCCCAAAAAAGGGGCCGCCGCGGCAAGCACGACGGCCCGTTTGTGGTCAACCTTTTGTTGTGGCCAAAACTAGTAGCAGTTGGTGCGGTGGCCTTGGCCGCAGAGCTCCGACGGAGCCGTGCCGCCGTAACGCTGATACTGGTAGTTCGGGCCGGGTCCGTAATACGGGCCGTCGCCGTAATAGGCAGGGCCGCTGTAATAGGCGGGGCCGCCATAATAGGGGCCATCGTCATAGGCGTAGGCGTTGCGGGTCGCGGCGATCGCAAGACCGGTGCCGACGATGCCGGCAAACGCTGCAGCAGCCGCCGCGCCACCGCCGCCACCATGCCAATGACGGCCGCCCGCGTAGGAAGCGGTCGGGGTTATTGCGGTCAGCGCCAGCACCGCGGCGGTAGCGAGAACGGCCTTACGGCCGGCAAATCCTGAAAATCTGTCAAACATGTCCTGGACCCTCCTTGGGACCTCGAATGGTGCCTGATGACAGGCTCGTGTCTCTCAAACACCCGCATCCCATGTTGGGTTCCCCAACCCCAACACAAGCTGAACGGGGTTGCGTGATCGTGACGCAACCGCCGCTCATCCGCCGTTCATGTTGGCCGAACAAGCTTGTCGCCAGCCGGCGCTCCGAGCGTCACCAAGCCATAACAACACCGGACCGGCGCGACTGATGTTCGAATTCACGACAATTGCTCTTCGCGGTCTGCTGGCCGCTGCAATCTCGCTTGCGGTGCTGACTGCGCGCGATGCTACCGCGGCCGAGACCGTCGTGCCCTCCATTGCGATCCACTTCACCTTCGACCGCCCGATCGATGCGAGCATGGCGCCGTTCTTCCTTGCCGCCAAGGACGGCAGCTTCGGCGCCGAACGTCTCAACGTCTCCTTCAGCAGCGCGGCCGGATCGCCGGAGGCGCTTGCGCGCGTCGCCAAGGGCAACAGCGAGCTCGCGCTCGTCGACATCAACGAGCTGATCCGCTTCCGCGACAAGGATGCGACCCCGGTCAAGGCGGTATTCGTGCTGTTCAACCGCGCGCCCTACGCGATCGTCGCCCGCAGGAGCCGCGGCATCCACCTCCTGCCCGACCTGGACGGCAAAACCGTCGGCGTTGCCGATAGCGATCTGTCGATGCGGCTGTGGCCGGCGCTGGCGCAGCAGAACGGCATCGACACGGCTCACGTGAAATTCCACAAGATCAGCGCCGCGGTGCGCGAGCCGATCCTCTCCGCGGGACAGGTCGATGCCGTCGCCGGCTTCAGCTATCTCTCGGCAGTGAACCTGCGCGACCGCGGCGTGCCAGGCGGCGATCTCGTCGCGCTTCGCTATGCCGATTATGGTTGCGAGGCCTATGGCTTTGCCGTCGTGGTCAACCCGGCTTTCGCCGCGGCCAAGCCGGACACCGTGAAGGGATTCGTCCGCGCATTGATCGCCGGCATCAACGCGACCGTCAAGGACCCGGCGCGTGCGGCGGACGAAGCCGCGAGCCGCATCGACGGCGGCGATCGCGATCTTGAGCTAGAGCGGCTGCGCACTGTCCTCGTCGACAACATCCTGACGGACGAGGTCCGTCGCAACGGCCTCGGCGACATCGACCCGGCGCGCATGGATCGCGCGATCGACCAGATCGGGCAGGATTTCAAATTCCGCAACCGGCCGGCGGCGGGCGACATCTTCGACAGCGGGTTCTTGCCGCCAGTTGCAGGGCGGTTGATCAACTGAGCAAAACCGACAGCTTCCGCTATATCTCACGGGCGATCCCTGATTAGAGTATGCGCTCACTCCGTTCCAGCCGCCCGAGCTCCTCGCCCATGCCCATTCTCCGCCTCTACACCCGCGTTCTCGAGCTGCTCGGTAAGGAGGCACGGCTGGGCTGGCTGCTTGCGGTCGTCAATCTCCTGCTTGCGGGCTCGCAATTCGCCGAACCGGTGCTGTTCGGCCGGATCGTCGATGTGCTCTCCGGCAAGACGGTCGCAGGCTCCAACTCGGCCTGGCCGTTCCTGGTTGCATGGGTCGCGTTCGGACTGTTCACCATCGTCTGCAGCGCGGTCGTAGCGTTGCAGGCCGACCGGCTCTCCCACCGCCAGCGGCAGGCGGTCCTGACGGACTATTTCGAGCACATCCTGCAGCTGCCTCTGACCTTCCATTCGGGCACCCATTCGGGCCGGTTGATGAAGGTGATGCTGAACGGCACAGATGCGCTGTGGCGGTTATGGGTCGGCTTCTTTCGAGAGCATTTTGCCGCGATCCTCTCGGTCGTGGTGCTGCTGCCGCTATCGCTCTACCTGAACTGGCGGCTTGCAATCCTGCTGTTCGTGCTCTGCATCGTCTTCACCGCGCTGACCACCTTCGTGGTGCGCAGAACCTTCGGCATGCAGATGGAGGTGGAGGAGCACTACAGCGAGCTCTCCGCGCGCGCGTCCGACGCCCTTGGCAACGTCGCGCTGGTGCAGAGTTTCGTCCGCGTCGAATCCGAGGTGAAGGGCCTGCGCTCCGTCGCCGACGAGTTGCTAGCGGCGCAAATGCCGGTGCTGTCGTGGTGGGCACTCGTCACCGTCATCACGCGCGCCTCCACCACGATCACCGTGCTCGCGATCTTCACTTTCGGCATCGCGCTGCACGACCAGGGGCTGACCTCTGTCGGCGAGATCGTCATGTTCGTGAGCTTCGCGACGCTTCTGATCCAGAAGCTGGAGCAGGTCGTGAGCTTCATCAACAACGTGTTCATGGAAGCCCCGCGCCTGCGCGAGTTCTTCAACGTGCTCGATGCGGTTCCTGCGGTGCACGACCGGCACGACGCGATCGATGCGGGTCGGCTCTCCGGCCTCGTTGAATTCAACGACGTCACCTTCTCCTATGACGGCAAGCGGCCGGCGGTCGAGGACCTCTCCTTCACCGCGCTTCCCGGCCAGACCATCGCACTGGTCGGCGCGACGGGCGCCGGCAAGTCGACGGCGATTGCGCTGCTGCATCGCGCCTTCGATCCGCAGTCCGGCTTCATCAGGATCGACGGCATGGACGTGCGCGGGGTGACGCTGACATCGCTGCGGCGGAACATCGGCGTGGTCTTTCAGGAGGCGCTGCTGTTCAACCGCTCGATCGCGGAGAATTTGCGCGTCGGCAAGCCGGACGCCACCGAGGCCGAGATGCGCAAGGCGGCGGAGCGCGCACAGGCGCTCGAATTCATCGAGCGCAGCGGCGGCTTCGAGACCAATGCCGGCGAGCGGGGCCGGATGCTGTCGGGTGGTGAGCGCCAGCGGCTGTCGATCGCACGTGCACTGCTGAAGGATCCGCCGATCCTGATCCTGGACGAGGCGACGAGCGCACTCGACGCCGTCACCGAGGCCAAGGTGAATACCGCTCTCGACGAAGTGATGAAGGGCCGCACCACCTTCGTGATCGCCCACCGTCTCTCCACCATCCGCAATGCCACGCGTATCCTGGTGTTCGAGAACGGGCGCGTGATCGAAAGCGGAACTTTCGATGAACTCGTGGCCAAAGGCGGCCATTTCGCCGACCTCGCCAGGGCTCAATTCATGATTCAGGAGAACGCACGGGCCAGCGTGACAGCGGCTGAGGCTGCCGCGACGGCCGCCAAGTCGCCTTAACAAGCCGCCTTGGCAAGTCCCCATCGTATCGTCGAAATTCGGCCCATTTCATTGCGGAATACCCCGCTGATGCCCCTATTCCCGACGCACCAGCCGGTATAGGTTTGCGGCGCCGCAAGCGGCGGCGCTGGATTTCAGAACCGAACATCAGATCACGAGAGCCGACCGGAACCGGCGGGTCTCCAAGGACCGGAATCGGATAGTGCACGCTCTTCGCCCGCTGCTTCGTCAATCCCTGTTCAACCTGTTCGCCGCGGCACTCGCGTGTGCCGCGTTGCTCGCGCCGCGCGCGGCGAGCGCCGAAGCGCTGCTCCTGATCGAGGCCGATAGCGGCAAGGTGCTGCAGGCGGAGAACGCGACCATTCCTTGGTATCCGGCTTCCGTCACCAAGATCATGACCGCCTATGTGACGCTGAAGGCGGTCAAGGACGGCAAGCTCACACTCGACACACTGCTCACGGTTTCGCCGACGGCAGCCTCGCAGTCGCCCTCGAAGATGGGCTTTCGCCCGGGAACGCAGCTTACCGTCGACAACGCGCTCAAGATGATGATGGTGAAATCGGCGAACGACATGGCCGTCGTGCTCGCCGAAGGCGTTGGCGGTTCGATCGATGGTTTCTCGGCGCTGATGAACGACACGGCGCAGAAGCTCGGCATGACGCAGACGAGCTACGTCAATCCGAACGGCCTGCCCGCCGACGGACAGATCACCTCCGCGCGGGATCTTGGCATTCTCGCGCGCTCGTTCCTGCGCGACCTGCCCGAGTACGAGTATTTCGTGCACATTCCGGCAATCCGCTTCGGCAAGCGCGTCACCGGCAATTTCAACAAGCTGATCGGCCGCTATCCCGGCGCCGACGGTTTCAAGACCGGCTTCATCTGCGCCTCCGGCTACAATCTCGTCGCGTCGGCCACCCGCAACGGCCGCCGGCTGATCGCCGTCGTGCTGGGCGCCAACTCCGGGACCGCGCGCGCGGTGAAGGCGGCGCAGCTGCTGGAGCGCGGCTTCTCGCAAGATAATCTCACCTGGCTCCGCCCCTCGCTCGGCACCGTCGACAAGCTGGTGCCGGTCGACGCCTCGCCGCCGAACCTGCGTGACGACATGTGCGGCGGCCATCGCAAGCGGCCGGCCAGCGACGATGACGACGCGCTGATCGCGGCCAATGGCGGCACGTCCGGGTCCGCCTCGGCCACCGGCGGCGAAGCCCAAGTCACCTTCTTCACGGCCGGGCTTCAGCCGCCTCTGATGAAGGCCTCCGAGCTGATGGCCTCGGCCCCGGCGGCGGCCGAGCCCGTGCTGGTGTATACCGGTCCGACCCGCACCGGGACCGCCCTGATCGCGGCGGTCGCGGCCGATGCCGACCAGCAGGCCACGCCAAAGCCGCGTGGCAAGAAGTCGCGCGTCGCCAAAAAGCCCGACGCGGCAGACAAGCCGAAGGATGCCAAGACGGCGGCGGCGAAGCCCGATGCCAAGACGGCGGCGGCCGCAAAGCCGGCCGACGGCAAGTCCGCAGCTAAGCCGGCCGGTACCAAGCATGCCGCAGCCAAGCCCGATGCGGTGGCAAAGCCTGCGGTGGGCGGCGAGGCGGCCAAGCCCGCCAAGCCCAAGGCCGCGACCAAGCCCGCCAAGCCCGCCAACAACAGTTAACAGCCGACGCGAGGCGAGACCGCGCCGCACTTCGCAGTTGCGGCAGCGCCATTTGCAAGGATTCCGGTAGCCACTCCCTGACGTTTGTCCTAAGCCTCGACCGCTTGCCACCCGTTCCGGCAGGCTCGATACTGACGGCAACGAGGCAAGCCCGAGACACAACGGGCTCTGGTCAATGAGGGGAGTTTCCATGGAGCGCATCTGGCTTAAGCAATATCCGCCCGGCGTCCCCGCCGATATCGAGCCGACGCAATATTCATCGCTGGTCGACCTCCTGGAGGAGAGCTTCGCCAAGTTCGCCGACCGCAAGGCGTTCATCTGCATGGACAAGTCGATCAGCTATCGCGACCTCGACCAGATGTCGCTGGCGATGGCGTCCTATCTGCAAGGGCGCGGCCTGCAACGCGGCGCCCGCGTCGCGATCATGATGCCGAACGTGCTGCAATATCCGGTCGCGACCGCAGCCGTGCTGCGCGCCGGTTTCGCGGTGGTCAATGTCAATCCGCTCTACACGCCGCGCGAGCTCGAGCACCAGCTCAAGGATTCCGGCGCCGAAGCCATCATCGTGCTCGAGAACTTCGCCCACACCGTCGAGCAGGTGATCGCGAAGACGCAAGTCAAGCACGTCATCGTCGGCAGCATGGGCGACCTGCTCGGCTTCAAGGGAGTGATCGTCAATCTGGTCGTCCGCCGCGTCAAGAAGATGGTGCCGGCATGGTCGCTGCCGGGCGCGGTCTCCTTCAACGACGCGATCTCCGCCGGCCGCTCTCTGGCCTTCAACAAGCCGAAGCTGTCACCCGGCGACGTCGCCTTCCTGCAATATACCGGCGGCACCACCGGCGTGTCCAAGGGCGCCACCCTGCTTCATCGCAACATCGTCGCCAACGTCCTGCAGAACGACGCCTGGCTGCAGCCGGCGATGGCCGCGCCGCCGCATGTCGATCAACTCATGGTCGTTTGCGCGCTGCCGCTCTATCACATCTTCGCGCTGACAGCCTGCTACCTGCTCGCGGTGCGCGCCGGCGGCTGCAATCTCCTGATCCCCAATCCGCGCGACATCCCGGGCTTCATCAAGGAATTGGCGAAGTACCAGGTCAACAACTTCCCTGCCGTGAACACGCTCTACAACGGCCTGATGCATCATCCCGACTTCAAAAAGCTCGACTTCTCCAAGCTGAAGATCTCGAACGGTGGCGGCATGGCGGTGCAGCGCCCCGTCGCCGAGCAGTGGAAGGCCATCACGGGCTGCTCCATCGCCGAAGGCTACGGCCTGTCGGAGACATCTCCGACGCTGACCTGCAACACCACGACCAATCCGGAGTTCAACGGCACTATCGGCATCCCCGTGCCCTCGACCTGGATCTCGATCCGCGATGACGACGGCAACGAGATGCCGCTCGGCCAGCCCGGCGAGATCTGCGCCAAGGGCCCGCAGGTGATGTCGGGCTACTGGAACAGGCCGGAGGAGACGGCCAAGGTGATGACCGCGGACGGCTATTTCCGCACCGGCGACATCGGCATCATGGACGAGAAGGGCTACACCAAGATCGTGGACCGCAAGAAGGACATGATCCTGGTCTCCGGCTTCAACGTCTATCCGAACGAGATCGAGGAAGTGATCGCGAGCAACCCCGGGGTGCTCGAATGCGCCGTCATCGGCATTCCCGATTCCAAGTCGGGGGAGGCGGTGAAGGCGTTCGTGGTCAAGAAGGACCCGAACCTCACGGCGGAGGCCCTGGTCAAGTTCTGCCAGGAGCAGCTGACGGGCTACAAGGTGCCCAAGCACATCGAATTCCGCACCGACCTGCCGAAGACCAATGTCGGCAAGATCCTGCGGCGGCAGCTGCGCGACGAGAAGAAGGCGGAGGCGGCGTAAGCGCCTCTTTCGTTCATGACCGACGACAGCAACATCAGTCCCGCCGGCATCCTCGCCTTCTGGCGCGAGGCCGGCCGCGATGCCTGGTACGAGCGCAACGACGCATTCGACGCGGAGGTCAGGCGCCGCTTTCTCGCGCTGTGGCAGAAGGCGGTCGCCGGCGAACTCTCGTCATGGGAGGCGACCGACGAGGGCGCACTCGCGCTCGTCATCGTGCTCGACCAGTTTCCACGTAACATGTTTCGCGGCACGTCGCAGGCCTTTGCCAGCGATGCGCTGGCGCGCGACGTCGCCCGCCGCGCCATTGCGGGGGGCGCAGATCAAAGGGTCGATCCGGTCCTGCTCGAATTCCTCTATTTACCCTTCATGCATTCCGAGCACCTGCCCGACCAATTGCACTGCGTCGCGCTGTTTCAAAACACCGACAATGCCGAAAATCTGAAATACGCGCGTGAGCACGCCGACATCATCCGGCGGTTTGGCCGCTTCCCCCACCGCAACCGTCTGCTCGGCCGCGACACCACCCCGGACGAGCAGGCCTTCCTCGACGGCGGCGGGTTCGCCGGCTGATGACATAACGGTGAAGGGTCCCGCCCTCACCGCCTGCCCTACCGGCAATATTGTGCAGCGCCGCCGCACGGTCTAAAAAGCGGGACCGATTTTCAGGGAGACTGACGATGGCGATCCAGACTGGCGACAAACTGCCCGAGGCGAAATTCCGCGTGATGACGGCCGAAGGCCCGCAGGTGAAGACCACCGACGACATCTTCAAGGGCAAGAAAGTGGCGCTGTTCGCGGTGCCCGGCGCCTATACGGGCACCTGCCACAAGATGCATCTGCCGAGCATTTTCCTCAACGCCTACGCCCTCAAGGACAAGGGCGTCGACACCATCGCCATCGTCTCCGTCAACGACGCCTTCGTCATGAACGCCTGGAAGCGCGACACTGACCAGCGCGACGAGGCCATCTTTCTGGCCGACGGCAATGCCGACTTCACCAAGGCGATCGGCATGGAGCTCGACGCCTCCGGCAACGGTCTCGGCATCCGCTCCAAGCGCTATTCGATGCTGGTCGAGGACGGCGTGGTCAAGAAGCTGAACCTCGAGGCGATGCCCGGCAAGGTCGAGGTGTCCGGCGGCGATACGCTGCTCGGGCAGCTGTAAGCTTTAGACGCCGCTTTCAGCCACAAACGACACTGTCATGCCCCGCGAAAGCGGGGCATTCAGTATTCCAGAGACAGTTGTTGTTGAATCGAGAGGCCGCTGCGTACTGGATCGCCCGGTCAAGCCGGGCGATGACGGCGGAGCATGAGCAAGAGCGCCGATCCGCGCTACTCCGCCACCCGCGCCTGTAACCGCGCCTTCACGATCCCGTCGCGCGCGAGCTGGTCGGCGCGTTCGTTCTCGGGATGGCCTGCGTGACCTTTGACCCAGTGCCAGCGCACGTCATGGGCCTTCAGCGCGGCATCCAGGCGCTGCCATAGCTCGACATTCTTCACCGGCTTCTTGTCGGCGGTGCGCCAGCCGTTGCGCTTCCAGCCGTGGATCCAGCCGGTGATGCCCTGACGGACATATTGGCTGTCGGTATAGAGATCGACCGTGCACGGCTTCTTCAGCGCTTCCAACGCGGAGATCGCCGCCATCAATTCCATCTGATTGTTGGTGGTGTGGCGCTCACCACCGTTCAGTTCTTTTTCCTTGTCGCCGAACTTCAGGATCGCGCCCCAGCCGCCGGGCCCCGGATTTCCCGAGCAGGCGCCGTCGGTGTAGATCGTGACAATCGGAAGCTCGCTCACGCCACCAGCCCCGACGGCATCAGCCCGTAGTCGCGCACGCTGGAAACGCTCTGGTGGAAGCGCAGCTTGCGGACATATTCCAGCGGATCCTTCGGCCGAACCAGCGCGCCGGGCGGAACGTTGAGCCAGTCGACCAGCCGCGTCAGCAGGAAGCGCATCGCGGCGCCGCGCGCGAGCAGCGGCAGCGCGGTCTCTTCCGCCTCGGACAGCTTTCTCACCCGGCCATAGGCATTGAGGAAGGCCCGGGCCTTGGTCACGTTGAAGGAATGATCCGGCTCGAAGCACCAGGCGTTGAGGCAGATCGCGACATCATAGGCGAGCCAGTCATTGCAGGCGAAAGTGAAGTCGATGATCCCCGAGAGCTTGTCGCCGAGAAAGAAGACGTTGTCGTTGAAGAGGTCGGCGTGGATCACGCCTTCGGGCAGCTGCGTCGGCCAGACCCCGCTCTCGAGGTAGTCGAGCTCGTGGCTCAGGAACGCGCGCAGGCCGGGCTGCACCTCGTCGGCCCGCTGTGACGCGGCATCGAACAGCGGCCGCCAGCCCGGGACCGACAGCGCGTTCGCGCGCCTGATCGCGAAATTCGCGCCGGCCAGATGCATCCTGGCGAGCCCCTCGCCGACGCCGGCGCAATGGACCGCGTTCGGCTTGCGCGGCCAGACGCCTTCGAGAAAGGTGATGATCGCGGCCGACCGGCCCGACAGCTCGCGCAACGCCTCGCCGTCCGTTCCCTTCACCGGCAGCGGGCAGTTGACGCCGTGCTCGGCCAGATGCGTCATCAGCGCGAGGAAGAACGGCAGATCGTTCTTCGCCACGCGCTTCTCATAGAGCGTGAGGATGAACGACCCCTTGGTCGTATGCAGCAGGAAGTTGGAATTTTCGACGCCCTCGGCGATGCCCTTGTAGGAGAGCAGTTCACCGAGATCGTATTGATTGAGGAAGTCCGCAAGCTCGTCGGCGGCAACGTCGGTGTAGACCGCCATGAAGGTCTACTCGGCGGCGGCTTCGGGGCGCACCTGGCGCGGCAGCGGGAAGAACTCGTTCTCTTCCGCGGCCGAGACCGTCTCCACATGCAGCGTGAAGCGTTCGGCGAACGCGTCCATGATCTCCTCGACGATCACTTCCGGTGCCGAGGCACCCGCGGTGATGCCGAGGCTGGTGATGTTCTCGAACCGCTTCCAGTCGATTTCGGTGGCGCGCTGCGCCAGCACGGCGATCGGGCAACCCTCGCGTTCGGCGACTTCGCGCAGGCGCTGCGAGTTCGACGAGTTCGGCGCACCGACCACGATCAGGGCGTCGACCACCGGCGCCACTTTCTTCACCGCGAGCTGGCGGTTGGTGGTGGCGTAGCAGATGTCTTCCTTGTGCGGCCCGTTGATGTTCGGGAAGCGTTCCTTCAGGAGCGCCACGATCTCCGCGGTGTCGTCGATCGACAACGTGGTCTGGGTCACGAAGGCGAGGTTGTTCGGGTCCTTCGGGGCGATGGTCTTGGCGTCCTCGGCAGTCTCGATCAGGGTCACGGCGCCGGTCGGGAGCTGGCCGAGCGTGCCCACCACCTCCGGATGATGGGAATGCCCGATCAGGAAGATCTCGCGGCCGCGCTTGAAATGGATCGCGGCCTCGCGGTGCACCTTGGTGACCAGGGGGCAAGTCGCATCCAGCGAGAACAAATTGCGGGACGTGGCGTCGGCGGGAACCGATTTCGGTACGCCATGGGCCGAGAACACCACCGGCGCGGTGGTGTTTTCCGGGATCTCGGCGAGTTCCTCGACAAAGATCGCGCCCTTCTTCTTCAACCCATCGACGACGTACTTATTGTGCACAATCTCGTGGCGAACATAGACGGGGGCGCCGTATTTATCGAGCGCCCGTTCCACGGTGTCGATCGCCCGGACCACCCCGGCGCAGAAGCCACGGGGAGAACAAAGCACGATCTTGAGGTCTGGTTTGGCTGACATTGAGCGATCTCGGGACCGAATCACCTCGCCAAATGGGCGGGAAGCGGTCGATGGATGAACAGGGCTTGGGTACGGGCTTACAGAGACTTCAGAGGGAATTGGGCCCCCTTTCGGGCGCTGTCAAGGCACTATCTATAGCAGAACCATTGCGTGGCTAGCCCCTCCGGGCTTATATAGCGCGAATTCCCAGTCATCGCTGATGACCACCGGTTTCGCCTCCAAAGGGGTGGGCGAAGCACAAAGGAGATTTGCCATGAGCAACGCACCTCTGATGCCCAAGGCGACCGCCGTCTGGCTGCTCGACAACACCGCGCTGACCTTCGATCAGGTCGCCGATTTCACCAAAATGCACCCCCTCGAGGTGCGCGCGATCGCCGATGGCGACGCCGCCCAGGGCATCAAGGGCATGGATCCCCTTTCCAATGGCCAGCTGACCCGCGAGGAAATCGAGAAGGGCGAGAACAACCCGGACTACCGGCTCCGCCTCCAGGAGAGCAAGGTGGTGCTGCCGCCGCAGCCCAAGCGCAAGGGCCCGCGCTACACCCCGGTCTCGCGCCGCCACGAACGCCCGAGCGCCATCCTCTGGCTGCTGCGCAACCATGCCGAGCTCAAGGACGCCCAGATCATGCGCTTGGTCGGCACGACCAAGAGCACGATCGCCAGTGTCCGCGATCGCACCCACTGGAACACCTCCCAGCTGACGCCGATTGATCCCGTCACCCTTGGCCTCTGCTCGCAGATCGAGCTTGATTTCGAGGTCGCGCGCGCGGCCAAGGAAAAGCCGATCGACGCGGCCTATGGCGGCGCCACTTTGCTGCCGGCCTCCGAAACCACCAAGAAGGACGAGTACGAACCCGCGGAGAGGTCCAGCGACGATCTCAACGTCGATGCCGTATTCGCCAAGCTGAAGACGCTCGGCGGCAAGAAGCAGGACCAGGAGGAGGAGTAATCCTTCCGCTCTTCAGTCGTCATCGAATGCAAGCGCGGCGGGGAAACCCGCCGCGTTTTTTAGTCTGACGCAAGAAGCTTCAGCAACCTCGTCATTGCGAGCGCACCGGCGCAGCGCAGCCTTTATGGCCGGTCCGGATGGTTCAGCATGTATTCGCCGAGGTCGCGCTGGCGGCGGTCGGCGCGGGTGGTCGCGGAACTGCGCTGGACGTCGCGGTCCTTGCGGCAGGCCACGTATTCGGGCGATCCGGCCGCATAGCCGCGGCTCTGGCAGACCGCATCGTCATCATCGCCGCCCATCGCCACCGGCGTCTGGTAGCGCGCGGAGCAGGCGGAGAGAAGGAGGCCCGCAAATGCAATCGCTAGAAACGGCTTCGAATTCATGGCAGGCCCTTCATCCTCATGGTGAGGAGCCCGCGCAGCGGGCGTCTCGAACCATGCAGGCCAAGCTGCAGCAGCGGGGCCTTTCATCCTTCGAGACGCGCACCAGGCGCGCTCCTCAGGATGAGGATTGAGCGGAAAAATGCGGCCTATTCAAGCCTCATTGCAAACCTCACACCCGCCCTTTCAGCGCATCGCCGATCTCGTCGAGCACCTTGGGGTCCTCGATCGTCGCCGGCATGGTCCAAGCTTCACCATCTGCGATCTTCTTGATGGTGCCGCGCAAGATCTTTCCGGAGCGCGTCTTGGGCAGGCGGCCGACGGTGATGGCGAGCTTGAACGCGGCAACTGGACCGAGCTTGTCGCGCACCAGCGCGACGATCTCCTTCTCGATCTCGGCGGGGGCCCGCTTCACACCCGCCTTGAGCACCAGGAAGCCGCAGGGTACCTCGCCCTTGATCGCGTCCTTGACGCCGAGCACGGCGCATTCGGCAACATCGGGATGCGAAGCCAGGATCTCCTCCATGCCGCCGGTGGAGAGCCGATGGCCGGCGACGTTGATAATGTCGTCGGTGCGGCCCATGACGAAGACATAGCCGTCGTCGTCCTTGTAGCCGGCATCCGACGTTTTGTAGTAGCCGGGGAATTCGGTGAGATAGGCTTCCTTGAACCGTTCGTCCTGATTCCACAGCGTCGGCAGACAGCCCGGCGGCATCGGAAGCTTGATGACGATCGAACCCATGGTGTTCGGACCGACCGGCCTTGCCGCTTCGTCGACCACGTCGACGTGATAGCCCGGCATCGGCACCGTCGGCGACCCGTGCTTCACCGGCAGCTGACCTAAGCCAACCGGATTGCCGGCGATGCACCAGCCGGTTTCGGTCTGCCACCAATGGTCGATCACAGGCACTTTCAATTGCTGCTCCGCCCACTCCACCGTCGGCGGATCGGCGCGCTCGCCGGCCAGGAACAGCGTGCGGAAGGTTGACAGGTCGTATTGTCGGATGGATCTTCCTTCCGGATCTTCTTTCCGGATCGCGCGGAACGCGGTCGGCGCAGTGAAGAAGGCGACAGCCTTGTGCTCGCTGATCACGCGCCAGAACGCGCCGGCATCGGGCGTGCCGACCGGCTTGCCCTCATACATGATCGAGGTCGCGCCGTGCAGCAGCGGGCCGTAGACGATGTAGCTGTGGCCGACCACCCAGCCGATGTCGGAGCCGCACCACCAGACCTCGCCCGGCTTGACGCCATAGAGGTTGAACATGGACCATTTCACCGCGACGAGATGGCCGCCATTGTCGCGCACGACGCCCTTGGGAATGCCGGTCGTGCCTGACGTATAGAGGATGTAGAGCGGATCGGTAGCGGCGACGGGCACACAAGGCGCCTTCTTGCCGTCGTTCATCGCCTTGCGGCGCAGGCCCGCCCAATCATAGTCGCGGCCGGGCGTGAGGGCGCAGACGAGCTGCGGACGTTGCAGCACGATGCAGGCCTTCGGCTTTGCCCCCGCAAGCCTGATCGCCTCGTCGAGCAGCGGCTTGTACTGCACGATCCGGCCGGGCTCGATGCCGCAACTCGCCGACAGAATCAACTTTGGCTGCGCATCGTCGATGCGGGTGGCGAGCTCTTTCGCGGCAAAGCCACCGAACACCACGGAGTGCACCGCGCCGATGCGCGCGCAGGCGAGCATCGCGACGACGGCCTCCGGGACCATCGGCATATAGAGGATGACGCGATCGCCCTTGGCGACACCAAAATCCTGCATGATGGCGGCGAGCGCCTGCACTTCGGCCAGCAGTTCGGCGTAGGTGAATTTGGTGACGCTATTTGCCAGCGGCGAATCATGGATCAGCGCGACCTGGTCGGCGCGGCCGCGTTCGACGTGACGGTCAAGCGCGTTGTAGCAGGTGTTGACTACGCCGCCGCTGAACCAGCGGCCGTAGACGCCTTGCGAGGGATCGAAGATCTTTTTCGGTGGCTGGATCCAGTCGATCTCCTTGGCCGCCTCGGCCCAAAAGCCCTTGGGGTCAGCCAGCGAGCGCGCATAAACCTCGTGATAGAGACTCTTTCCGTCGATGTTTCCTCGGACGTTCATTCCCGCGCTCCCGTTCCCTTATTCGCCTGGCCTTGACCTTGTGGCAGGACAGACGTCCCGCCATGACAGGGATCAAGCACCAGCCTTGTTTGAGAGGTATTTTCCCGGGAACGGGGCGCGGTTCAAGCTGAAAAGAACAATGCTCAGCTATCCATCGCATTCAGCCGCTGCAGCCGCTCCTGCATGACCTTCCTGAGATCATAGCCGGGGCGGCCGAAGCTCGTATTGCGGGTGGTGAGGAAATCGCGCTGGGTGCGACGGAGGCCGCCGGCGAAGCGGGACCCGGCCGATTTCAGCACGCGCTCGTAGGTCTCGGCGATCTGGCGATCGAGCACCCCCAGCTGCGGATCGGCACAAATCACCTTCTCGACCTCGCGCTTCGCGGTGGCACAATCGAACGACGGGCCATTGCCGGAATTCGCCGCGAGCGGCCGCAGCGGCTCGCCGCCGAATTTCGCAATCTCCGCGATCATGGCACGGCGGCCGGCGGCGGCGTTGTCGTTGCCGGGATCGAGCCGCAGCGCGGTCTCATAGTCGGCCAGCGCCTTCCTGCGTTCGCCCATCTTCTTGTAGAGCACGGCGCGGTTATTGTAGGTCTGCGCGAAATTCGGATCCAGTTTCAGCGCGGCCTCGTAATCGCTCAGCGCCGCGCCAAGCTCGCCCTTGAGGTGGTAGGAATCGCCGCGGTTTGTGAAGAAATTCGGCCGCGGTGCCAGCCGGAGCGCCTGATCGTAATCGGCAATCGCCTTGTCGTACTCCCCCATCGCGGCCAGCGCCAACCCGCGATTATCGTAATATTCGGGCACCTTCGGATCGAGCCGGATCGCCTCGCCGTCGTCGGCAACCGACTTGTCGAGCTGGCCGAGCTTCTTGTAGGCGGCGCCACGATTGGTGTAGCTGCGCGGCCGGTTCGGATCGAGCCGCAACGCCTCGCTGAGATCGCGGATCGCCTTCTCGTTGTCGCCGCCGAGATAATAGGTCACGCCGCGGTCGGACCAGGCCTGTGCATTGTCAGGCTTCAGCCTGATCGCCTGGTCGTAATCGGCAAGCGCGCGGTCGAGCCGGTGCTGGTTGGTGTAGACGACGCCGCGCAGCTCGTAAGATTCCGAATCCTGCGGATCGAGCTCGATGGCCTTGCTGAGGTCCGCCGCGGCGCGGTTGAGATCGCCGCCGGCCTCGCGCAGGAGATCGCCACGCAGGCGCCAGGCTTTTGCGTTCTTGCCATCGAGTGCGATGGCGCGATCGATATCTCGCAGCGCCTGCGTGAGGCCGCCCGAGGTTCGCGCATTGGCGTCGGCGCGCACCAGCAATGCCGCGGCGCGATCGAGGGACGGATTCGAGGCCTGGTCGATCATGGCGCTGCAGGCCGGGATCAGCTCAGCCGGAGCGGCCTTGCTCCCGATTACGCAATCGACGCCGGCCGAAGCAGAGGCGACGAGAACGACGCTCATTGCCGCGCTGAGCAGGAGCGAGCGAAACGAGATTTTTGCAAACGAGAGCATTTGCGCGGAAGGATGCGTGCCGCACATGGCATAGGGCTCCGGGACATCAGGCTTTCACCATTGTCGCGACAGCCAAAGAATCGGTTCAAATCGAGGCGTGCCAGCGGCGCACCGATCCCTTCCCTCCTTCGTCCCGCTCTTACGAGCGAGACGAGGAGCCTCAATACCCGTCCACCCCGTTGAGCCGCTGCAGCCGCTCCTGCATCGCCTTTTTCAAATCGTACCCCGGCCGGCCGAACCCGGCGTTGCGGCGGGCGATGAAATCGTCCTGCTCGCGCTGAAGCGCCTTCGCTTCGCCTGCATTGCGGGCTTCGCGCAACACGCGCGCGTTGGCGGCAAAGACCTCACGGTCGAGATCAGCGAGCTCGCGGTTGGCGCAGATCGCCTTCTCGACGGGACGGCGCGCACCCTTGCAAATGAAGCTGGGCTTGCCCGCGACCGCCATCTGCGCGCCGATCCGCTCGATCTCGCGCGCCATCGCCTTGTTGTTGACCTTGGCCTTCTCGTGGTTCGGATCGATCTTCAACGCTGCGCCGAAATCCTGCACCGCCTTGGGCTTGTCGCCCTTCCTTAGCCAGAGCTCGCCCCGCGCGTTGAAGATATCGGCAAGACCGGAATCGAGCTCCAGCGCGCGGCTGTCGTCGGCGATCGCGCGGTCGACTTGGTCGTGCCGCGCATAAAGCCCGCCGCGCGCGATCAGCGCCCTGATCAGGTCGCCTTTCGCCGTCTTCTCATTGTCGATCACGGCAGCGCAGGCCGTGGCGGCCTTGTCAATGTCGTCGGCTGCGGCGGCCGCGAGGCACGGCGCGATGTCGACCTGCGGCACCGCGGCCGGCTCGCCGCCGGTCGCAGCATGAGCCGCAACGAACGAGAGCGCAAAGAGCAACCCGGCGCCGGACCATTGAATGAGAAAACGCATGCTCGCCACAGTTGGAAAGTCTTGAGTTAAGGTCCGCCTTGAGGTCTTGCCTTGGGGCTGCACCATCCATCATACGACCGGATTGGTGCTAGCTTGTGGCGCCGCTCAAATCGGGTTCGGGGATCAACGTGTCGACATTCGAATGGATCATCGTGCTTCTGCTCGGCGCCGTTGCATTATCGGCGCTGGCGCGGCGGATCAAGGTCCCCTACCCGACCTTTCTCGCAATCGGGGGCGCACTGATCGCCTTTGTGCCGTCGAGCCCGTCCTGGACGCTGGAGCCCGACCTGGCGTTGGCTCTTTTTGTCGCACCGGTCCTGCTCGATGCCGCCTTCGACACCTCGCTGCGCGATCTCCGCAACAATTGGGTTCCGGTCTCCACCCTCGTCGTCGCCGCGGTCGGCTTGACCACGGCCGCTGTGGCCTACGTCGCGCACCGGCTGATGCCTGATATGCCCTGGGCCGCCGCGGTTGCGCTCGGCGCCATCGTGGCCCCGCCGGACGCGGCCGCCGCGGTCGCGATCCTGAGCCAGGTGAAGCTGCCTCACCGCATGGTGAAGGTCCTGGAAGGCGAGAGCCTGCTCAACGACGCGACCGCGCTCCTGATCTATCGCATCGCCGTCGGAGCGATCGCCACCGAGCATCTGGCATGGAGCCAGGTCGCGCCAACCATGGCTCTGGCGCTGGTCGGCAGCGTCGTTGCCGGCTATCTCGCCGCGCGAGTCATGCCACTGGTGATCGTGCGGATCACGGAGGCTCCCAGTTCGATCATCATGCAATTCGCCACCACCTTCATGGTCTGGATCGGCGCTGAACATCTCGGCCTCTCCGGCATCCTCACCATCGTCGTGTACGCCATCACGATGGCACGCGCTGCACCCGCCCGTATGCCGGCGCGGTTGCGGGTGCCGTCCTACGCGGTGTGGGATACGATGGTGTTCGTGCTCAACGTGCTCGCGTTCATGCTGATCGGCATGCAGATGCGGCCGATCTGGACGCGGCTGGACGCGGACGTGCGCTGGGACTATTGCCTGGCCGCCGCCTGGATCCTTCTCACTGTAGTCCTGGTCCGGCTGGCCTGGGTCACGTTCTACCGCACGACGCTACGCACGCTGGTGGCGCACGGGATCTATCACCCCAAGGATCCGAAGCAGGTCGCCTCCGCCAAGGGCGGCCTCATCATCTCCTGGTGCGGCATGCGCGGCCTCGTCACGCTCGCCACCGCCTTTGCCTTGCCGGAAAACTTTCCGCATCGTGACTTCATCGTCTTCTCGGCGTTTGCGGTCGTGCTCGGCACGCTGGTCGTGCAGGGCCTGACATTGCGGCCGCTGATCCTGGCGTTCGGCCTCAAGGACGACGATCCCGTCGGCATCGAGGTCGCGCGCGCCCGCGCCGTCGCCTATCGCGCGGCGCTCGACGCGATCGAGGACGATCCGTCGGAGGAAGCCGAAATCCTGCGGCTCGAATATCGTGCCATCCTGATGCAGGCCGACGACGATCCCCATGATGGCATCACCAACGGCGAATTGCCCGCCGATCCGCTGCGCCGCCGCGCCATCGAAGCCGCGCGAAAATCGATCTTCGACCTCCGGGCCACCGAGGTGATCGGTGACGACGCGTTTCACAGGGTCGAGGAGGAGCTCGATCGCGCGGAACTGAGCGCGGGGGGTTAGATTTCGTCATCCCGACAAGCACCCTGCACAGGTGGCTAGGGGTTTGAACCAAACGCCGCCTCTCCAGACTCATCCCTCATGACGACCCTGATCGACGACCGTCGTGTGCGCGCGCGAGATGCGTCGCCCGCACGATATTTCTATCTCCACATGGCACTGGCCTGCGCGGCCACCGCCTTTCTCGGCTTCGCACCGACCTATTTTGTGCCGCTCGCCAACCGGACATTGTCCGCAAGCCCCGTCATTCATTTCCACGGCCTGTTGTTCTTCACCTGGTCTCTCTATTTCGTGATCCAGACGTGGCTCGCCGCCTCAGGCCGCATGGTCAATCACCGTGCGCTCGGCATCGCCGGCGTTTCGCTCGCGACCGCGATGACGATCTTCGGCTTCCTCGCCTCCGTCCATGTGATGCAGCATTCCGCGGCGCTCGGCCAGAAAGAGGCCGGCATCGCCTTCTCGATCGTGCCGATGAGCGGGATCGCGTTCTTCGCTGGTGTATTCGTGCTCGCGATCATGAACACGCGAAAGCCGGAGATTCACAAACGCCTGATGCTGCTCGCGGCGGTCTCCATCCTCGATGCCGCGATCGCGCGCTGGTTTCTCACTTTCCTCGCGCCTTCGGGACCGCCAGGGCCGCCGCCGGTGCCCGTCACCATCGCGCCCGCGATGGTCGCTTCGCTGCTGCTCGTCGTCGCCATGGTACGCGACTGGCGAATAGAAGGCCGGGTGCATCCAGTCTACATCACCGGCACGCTCGCGCTGCTGGCGGTGAAAGTGCTGAACTGGCCGATCAGCGAAACGGCGGCATGGCATTCATTCGCCGGCGGGATTCTGGCGCTGGCGCAATGATGTCGTCCTGGCGAAAGCCAGGAGGTGGATTCACACTCGAAGTGCAACAGTTGAGAGGAGAAGGCCTCGGCCGGGGTTCTGAAGTCAAGGCATTTGCGCGGGTGTTGTTGTAGGCGGCAATGGACTGACGGAAGCGCCTGGTTGGGAGCTTTTCGAGGTCGGTCTTTCGGGGGATGAAGCGGCGCAAGCGGCCGATGGCGTTCTCGATGCCGCCCTTTTGCCACGGCGCGTGCGGGTCGCAG